>JANNSN010000071.1:0-12338 GCA_031402615.1 Chitinophagaceae bacterium | reverse complement strand
TGCACCGGTTGTAGCACCTGCAGTACCCGCTAATGTAACATCTCCCGTTGTAAATCCAATAACCGGCTGATCAAATACAACGGTAAAGTTAATGGGAGATGTTGAAGTAGGATCTGGCTGGGCTGCCGCCTGGTTAATCGTAACATTTGGCGATGCCACCAAATTAAATGTTACCGAATTGTCCGTACTGGTTGAAGCCAGGTTATTCTCTAAAGCCGCGTTTGTACAAACACCGGCAGCAATTGTAGCGATAACGGTTCCGCTTGCCGTCATACCAGACACGGCCACATTAAAGGTGGTAGGTCCCCCGCTAACTGTACCGGCTGTAGCACCTGCAGTGCCCGATAATGTAACATCTCCTGTTGTAAATCCAATAATCGGCTGATCAAATACAACGGTAAAGTTAATGGGAGATGTTGAAGTAGGATCTGGCTGGGCTGCCGCCTGGTTAATGGTTACTGTGGGTGCAGCTGTTGTAAGTGGGTTGTCCCACATTCCACGACCATGTGTTGCAATTCTAAGTTTTTTTGGAGAGGCTGTAATACCAATACCAAAAACTGCAACAGCAGGTAAACCGGTGCCAAAAGGAGCCCATGAAGCCCCGCCATTTGTTGAAGCATAAACTCCAATATCAGTTCCCACATATACATTATTTGAGTTGGCCGGGTCTATAACAATGGCATCAACCGGTACCATCGGTAAACCAGTTGCCACTGCAGTCCAGGTTGGCGTAGCAGCATTTAAATTAGTTGTTTTCCAAACACCGGCAGCAGTGAAAGCTGAAAGGGTTACATAGGCTGTTGTCTGTGAATTAGGATCAATAACCGCACGGGCTATGAGATTGTTGGGAACGGTATTACCCGGATCAAGATCAACAAGCGTTGAGGACCCGGTACTTGTTCCAAATAAGCCGCCGTTATTAAGCCCTACTATACGCACATCATCATTTTGAGGTGAAATACCAATTGCGCTGATGGGTACACCTGCTGCAATTGGGTTTTGGCTAACAACGGTATGGTTAAGCCCTTCATCTGCCGAGCGGTACAACCTGTCTGAACCATAATAAATTGTATTGGGATTTCCCGGCCCACGTTCAAGCGGAGCGTAAAAATTTATAGAGCCGTTACAGGTAATTCCGTTTACAGTAGCTCCGGTTGTTTGGCATCCCCTGAAACTCCAGCCACTTCCTACTGTTGCAATGGTACCATATCCCTGAAGATTGGTTGCATTAAAATAAGTATGGTACTGCCGTACGTTTGTTGTATTCACGGCATTTTGGTCAATTTGTGTGTATCCGCCGTCGCCGCCGTCAACCCTGGTCCAAACTGAGGATGGATTAAAAAAATTGGTACCATTATCCTGTGTACCACCTATTGAAAAAACTGGGTCGGTGGGGTGCAGTGCCAAGCTCATAAACTGAGTGGCACTGAAGGTAGAATTATTTAAATTGGTCCAGGTAATTCCGGCATCGAGTGATTTATAAATACCGCCATCAGTACCCAACCAAACTTGTGTTGAATTTGAAGGAGAAACAGTCATTACATGAGTATCAACATGCACACTTGTTTTATTATCGGTAAAGGTTACTGCACCATCAATTGATTTTGCAGAAACAAGCGTGGGGCTTCCGCCCAGATAAACTGTATTGGCGTTGGTTGGATCCACCGCTATGGCAACATCATAAAAACACTGGGGATTACAAAAATTATTCGCAATTGTTTGTGTCCAGGTTACCCCACCATCTGTTGATTTTTGGATTCGTCCTCCTCCCTGACCACTGGCTGCATAAAAAGTTGCGTCAGGACCTGCAGGATGTATTGCTGCAAATTCAATTACCAGTTCACTGGTTGAAGTGCCGTTAACAATATGGGTTTGGGTAAAGGTAACCGTAGTTGGGTCCGCCGCCAAAGCATTGGTAGTTCTGTAAATGCCACCCTGGTTAGCTCCTGAAGCAATAGGATTTGCAATCAGAATATTAGGATTAGTAGGATCTATGGCTATATCTCTTACACTAACATTTAAATCGGCAAGTAGGCCGGTTAATTTTGCAAAGACCGGGGATGCCGAAGTGGCATTGTTACAACGATAAATACCCCGGGAAGGTAATGTAAGACCAGCGGTAGTCCCTAAAATACCTCCAATTCCGGAGGTAGAAGCAACAAAAATAATATCAGCATTGGTTGGATGAACAATGATTTTGCCAATAGCACGGCCGGAAAAAATATCGGCACTGGCAGCATTCAGCCTGAACGGCCCACTCACGTTTGCTGTTGTACTGGCATTGTTAATGCGATAAACGCCAACACCAAAAAAACTGCTTCCAGAGAAAGTTGCCTCTCCAGTTCCTACATATATAATTTCGGGCGAAGATGGCGCAATAGCAATTGCACCAATTGCAAGACTGGCAGCTCCATCTAATATAGGAACCCAGTTTGTACCTCCATCGGTGGTGCGATATACACCGCCTTGCGCAGTACCCACATAGGCAATATTGACATTTGTTGGATGAACTGCTATAGCACTTACCCTACCTGAAACAGGAGTAGATGGCCCTCCAGCCACCTGGCCATTCGGAATCGGAGCCGGACCAATAGGGGTCCAAACTGCCTGTACCAGATTTACCTGGTTCGGATCTTTAGAAGCCTGCATGCTGGCTTTCTGCTGTTCCATGATACGAATAGCCTGTTCACGTAATTTTGGGTCAAGTGGTTTATCTTTTTCTATACCTCTGAGCCTGGCAATTGCTTCAGCTCTGCGGATCATAAATTCCTCTTTGTTTTGTTTGTATTTGGCAAAGTCAGGTATATCCGGATCGCTCTGGCCAAAGCTGATTTGTGTTAAAAGAAGAAAAAAAATGGTAATTGGAAGTAGTAGTAATTTTCTCATAAAAAGCAGATTTAGTGTAAGAGAGATTAATAGATATTTAGTCGGAGCGAGTAAGTTAATTAATTTTCATGAACGTAAAAAAATATATTTCTGAAATGGTTAAACTTAAAATGTAAAGCTTATTCAATTGCAGCATTAAACGGTACAAGGCTCTTTAATTACAAGTGCCTGCCTTTTTATTACCGTAAATCCATGTTTACGTATTCATCCTTCGCATCTGATATTTAGGTACTGTGTGGCTTTTGTATGTCTGCAGCCACTTTGGTAAATAAGCCTGTATGATAATATTATGTTCATTTTTTGTTGTGGCAAGATACCTGGCACATTATCAAATTACCCTTAAGTTTTGCCAAAAACTAAAAGCGTTTAGGTTTATTACTTTAATGCGAAACAAATTGGAAAATTATTTTTTTTATAACAATTATATTTTAGTTTAAAAAAAAGACAACTTGAAAAGATTGTCTTTTGATTTATTAAAACACTTTGTTTTGTGTTATACTTTTCTTCAGCTCTTTTAGAATTAATTTTTTTCAGTATTAATAAAAAAATTTAATACTACTAAAAAGGCGGTGCTTTAATACAAACAAAAACCCCGTTTTGCCTTTCTTCTATTTTAAACGTTTTTAAATAATATCCTTCTCCGCTAATATTTCTTCCGTTTTTTAAGCTGAATTTGTATTTATGTAGGGTGCAAACCAGGTTTCCGAGTGCATCCAGGTGGCCATCGGCAAGTATTCCGCCGGCATGCGGGCATTTTTGAGTGCAGGCAAAAAGCTGATTGTTGTGTTTGGCAACACATATCACTTTGCCACTAATATCAATTTCAGCAAGGCTGTTGGCATTGAAGTTAATTTCGGAGATATTATCGGCAATTTTATGCCAGGTTTGGTTTGGAATTGTTGCCATTGATTTATTTTAAATTCCCCTCGGGAATTTTTTGTTTGCCAGAGAGACGCAGAATCACAGAAATGTAATTTGTATTTTTCCGTGTTTTTAGTGCCTCTGTGGCAAACCTGTTTCTTCCGCATGCAAAATCAAAAAAGTATTTCATTAATAAAAAAACTCGGCCCTGTACGGATAGCGTATCCTGTACATTTCCCTCACTTCGTTAAGTATTGTTTGGCGCAGCCCATCCAGGTTGGTACGTTCTGTGGCGGAAATAAATACACAGTTACCCTTGGTCTCATTTTGCCAGCGCTGTTTTAAATCATCAAGTATTTCAACTTTCACAGCAGGCTCCAGCCATTGATCAAATGCCTGCTCTTCGTATTTGTCCATCTTATTAAAAATGGTGATCACCGGTTTATCGCCGGCTCCCAAATCGGCCAGGGTTTTATTAACCACAGTCAACTGTTCTTCGTATTGCGAATGGGCAATGTCAACCACATGCAGTAACACATCTGCTTCCCGTATTTCATCCAGCGTGCTTTTAAAACTTTCAACAAGGTGGTGCGGCAGCTTACGGATAAATCCTACGGTATCGCTCAGCAAAAAAGGCGTTTGTTCAAAAACCACTTTACGGGTAGTAGTATCCAGTGTAGCAAATAATTTATTTTCGGCAAACACATCACTTTTGCTTAAAATATTCATCAGTGTTGATTTACCCACATTGGTATAACCTACCAGTGCCACCCGGATAAACTCGCCGCGGTCTTTACGTTGCGTAACTGATTGCTTGTCTATTTCGGCCAGGCGTTTGCGAAGTAAGCCGATCTTGTCTTTTACGATCCGGCGATCCGTTTCAATTTCGGTTTCACCGGGGCCCCTGGTTCCCACACCGCCACCCTGACGTTCGAGGTGTTTCCACATACCTTTTAATCTGGGTAAAATATATTGATACTGGGCCAGCTCAACCTGGGTTTTTGCCTGTGCGGTTTTTGCCCGGCTGGCAAAGATATCGAGTATCAGATCGCTACGGTCGATGGTTTTAACATTCAGCACTTTTTCAATGTTCTGAATCTGCGAGCCGGTTAATTCATCGTCAAAAATAACGAGGCTGATATTTCCTTTAAGCAGGATGTATTGTTTTATCTCTTCCAGTTTGCCTTTGCCTACAAATATCTTACTGTCGGGATGCGGCAGTTTTTGGGTAAACCTTTTTAAGGTAACCGCTCCGGCCGTTTCGGCCAGGAAGGTAAGTTCATCGAGGTATTCATTCACCATTGGTTCGGTTTGTTCCTTGTAGATCAATCCTACCAAAATGGCCCTTTCTTCCTGCCTGATTATTTTTTTTGTTTCAATCAATAGTCTGTTATTTTACTTTGCGGCAAAGTTATACCGATTATACCAGTATTTGGTCCAATGCAATTTGCTATGCCGAAAAATCCGGTGCGGGTAGGCATCACAGCATCGTACCTCCCGGAAAGTGATCTTTCGGGTGGACACAAAAATATTTTAAATCCCAGGCCTCACAGACAATACGGTTGATCCAATTCTGCGAAGCAAAAAATCCGTAAAAATTGCTATGGACGAAAACATGGTCATCCATATTTATTTAAGCCACAGGTTTATCTACGTATGTAAATAACCATTTCCAAAACAGATCTGATATTATCCGTCAAATCTGTGTTACCCATGTTTTTTTTGAAAAAAATATACCCACTCGATAGGGTAAGTGCCGGAACAATCGGGATCACCGCAGTTCTTTGCAATGCTTATCAGACCAAGATGGCAGATCTTGGCATACCGCTTAAAAAACAAAGCGCTCCATGAATTATCCGGAACGCCTGGTTGGTATCATTACAATCAGTTTATCAATTTATTTTGGCTGATGAACCTGCCATCCATTTTTGCATTTCAGCGCAGGATTTGTACTCATCATCCACCAAAATATAATAAGTAACCAGTTTCTTATTAAACCATATCTCCAGTTCATTGTTCTTTTTTTCTTCCAAAGCTCTCTGGGAAATACGGTTATAGTCGTCTTTCAAATTTTCACGATGTGGCTCGGTCCTTGTTTTTAAATACGCCACACGAACGCCTTTTTTTCCTCTTTCGTCTACATACTCTTTGGGTTGCGAGTATTGCCCAACTTTTAGATCTTTTAGCATCACCACCATATCTTTATCCAGCTGGTCAATGGTAACATAGGTGCTTCCATCCCTGCCGGTGATCTGTCCGGCGGTAAATTTGCTGGCTTCATCATCGCTGTACTTGGCTACTGCAGCACCAAATTCCAGGGTACCCGCCATTAATGAAGAACGAATGGAATCTAATTTATCAATACCTTCTTTTATTTCATAAGAAGTAACCTGGGGTATGAGCAATAAATGCCTTACGGATGCATCATCCCCGGCACGGCTCACCAATTGCATAATATGATAACCAAATCTTGTTTTAAAAGGGTTGGAAACCTGCCCCGGTTTTAGCGTAAATGCCTTACCCAGCCAAATGGGATCCAGTTCTTTTGAATAACGGTTTACGTCATATTGCCCACCTGTTTCTTTACTGCCCGGGTCCATCGTGTATATACTGGCGAGGGTTGGAAAATCTTTATTACCAGATTCGATCTGTTCCTTAAACTCATTTAATTGCTGTATACAATATTGCTCTGCATCCCTTTGCGCCTTGGGGTACATAATAATTTGGCTGATCTCCACTTCACTTTCGTACAAATACAAACTGTCTTTGGGGATATTGCGGTAGTATTCATTCACTTCCTTAGGGGTAATGCGCACATTGCTCACTACTTTATTACGCATGGCCTTTGCCAATTCCTGGTCGCGTATGGGTTCCCTGAAATCTTCCTTGAGCTGGTAGATGGTTTTTCCCGCAACCTTTTCCAATTCCTCTTTTGAACCAAACCGGCCTATAAATTCCCGTATTTTATTATCGATGATGGTTTCCACTTCTTCATCGGTAACCGGTAGTGAATCTTTTTCGGCCTGTAATACCAGGGCTTTAATACCCATGGCTTGTTCAAGCATCATGCACCGCCCATTTGCCGGTACTTCAATATTCTGGCGCTGCATATCTATAACACTGTTATCGATATCGCTTTTCAGAATGACCTTGTCACCAACAACCGCTAATATCTTATCCGCAATGACGGCTTTGGGCTGGCTGTTTTGAGCAATAGACACGGCTATAGATCCAAAACTGGCTATAAAAATCAGTAGATACTTTTTCATCCATTAATATTTATTCATCCTTTACTACCAGTGGCTTTTCCACGGTCAGCAGGTGATCAAAAATAAAACTATGTTCTATACACCGGCTGTTGCGGCGGTTCATTTAACAAAAGATTCAGAAGAATAGCCGCAGGTGATATCAAAGCAGCTGATATTATACAATTACAAAGTACGTTTAACTTCAATTTCTTCAAAGGCTTCCACGATATCCCCAACTTTTATGTCGTTATAATTTTTAATCGTTAAACCACATTCCATGCTGGACGTTACTTCTTTGGCGTCATCTTTAAAACGCTTCAGGCTGCCCAGGTCGCCTGTATAAATTACAATACCGTCGCGTATCAGCCGGATGCGGTTGTTTCTTGCCATTTTACCATCCAGCACAAAGCATCCTGCCACACTGGCTTTGTCAAACTTATACACTTCCCTGATCTCCACATTGGCCAGTATTTTCTCTTCAACACTTGGCTCCAGCATACCCTCCATCGCACTCCTGATCTCTTCAATGGCGTTATAAATAATGGAATACAATTTGATTTGGATGGCTTCCTGCTCGGCCAGTTTGGCCGCCTGTAAGGCCGGGCGAACATTAAAACCAATGATGATGGCATCCGATGCATTGGCCAGGGTAACATCACTTTCAGTAATGGCACCTACGGCTTTATGAATAACTTTAATTACGATCTCTTCGGTACTTAATTTCTGTAAAGAGTCACTTAAGGCTTCTACCGAACCATCCACATCGCCTTTAATGATCACATTCAGTTCTTTAAAACTTCCCAGGGCCAACCGACGTCCGATCTCATCAAGCGTAATATGTTTTTTAGCCCGCATACCCTGTTCGCGTAAAATTTGTCCACGCTTATAGGCCACCGACCTGGCGTCGCTTTCGTTTGCATACACTTTAAAAGTTTCACCTGCCTGTGGGGCTCCATTTAATCCTAAAATTAATACCGGCGTTGAGGGAGGAGCTTCCTCTTCGCGTTGATTACGCTCATTGTACATGGCCTTTACTTTACCAAAATTCTGACCCGATACGATCATATCTCCAACCTTTAATGTACCATTCTGTACCAGGATGGTAGCCACATAACCCCGTCCTTTATCCAGCGTAGCTTCAATAATTGTTCCACTGGCCTCACGGTTGGGATTGGCTTTTAGTTCCAGGATGTCTGTTTCCAGCAATATTTTTTCCATCAGCAGGTCAATATTCTGACCGGTCTTGGCACTTATTTCCTGACTCTGGTATTTACCACCCCAGCTCTCCACCAACACATTCATTCCGGAAAGTTGTTCTTTAATTTTTTCGGGATTGGCGCCATCCTTATCCATTTTATTAATGGCAAAGATCATCGGCACGTTGGCTGCCTGTGCATGCGAGATCGCTTCTTTGGTTTGCGGCATAACCGCATCATCTGCCGCAACAACGATCACCGCAATATCTGTTACTTTAGCACCACGTGCACGCATGGCCGTAAAGGCTTCGTGACCCGGTGTATCCAAAAAGGCAATGTTTCTGCCGTCTTTTAAGGTTACTTCATAAGCACCGATATGCTGTGTAATACCACCCGCCTCACCGGCTATTACATTGGTATTCCGGATATAATCCAGCAAAGATGTTTTACCATGGTCTACGTGGCCCATGATGGTTACAATGGGTGCCCTTGGTTTCAGGTCTTCTTCATTATCTTCTTCTTCTTCGATATCCAGTTCGCTGGCATCTTCTACGCCGATAAATTCAACTTCAAAATTAAATTCGCTGGCCACCAGTTCAATCACATCTGCTTCCAGGCGCTGGTTAATGGAAACCATAATGCCCAGGTTCATACACTTACTGATAATATCTGCAAAACTCACTTCCATCAAACCTGCCAACTCACTCACCGATATATATTCTGTAACCTGCAGTTTGTTTCCCTCCTCATTTCCTACGCCAGCCAGTTCAGCATGCTCATCTCTTTTGGCTTTACGGTATTTGGCTTTTAAACTTTTTCCCCTGCCACCTGCACCGGCTAATTTAGCCTGTGTTTCTTTAAGTTTATCCTGGATCTCTTTTGCGTCAATTACCTTATCTTCCCTTCGGCCGGTACCTGTACCCGGACGGCTGTATTTGCCAACCCCGGCCCTGTTTGAAGCACCTGTTCCGGTTGTACTGCCGCCCGGTCTTCTAAATGCTCCCGGTGCCGGTGCTGCGCCCGGTTTCTTCTCCATGGGAATACGCTTGCGCTTACGCTTTTCGTCGTTTCCTTTTTTAGGACGGGTATCATTATCAAAAGGTAATTCAATTTTACCCATTATTTTAGGACCTGATAATTTTTTTGCCTGTATATTTTCAATCAGTGGTGAAGCCGCTATTTTGGTTAGCTCATCTGTTATTTCCTCAATCGCTTCTACTTCTTTTTCTTCAGCTTTTATTTCGGCTTTTTGACTAATTTCAACGGCTTCATTTTCTTTCCCTTCTTTAACTTTATCCTTTTCTTTAGCCGTTATTTTCTTATCTGATTTTTTTGGCCTGGTAGATGAATCTATTTTATCAAGATCAATTTTATCAATAACTTTTAGCGTTTCCAGGGCAGGAGCTTTAACCTTCGTTATTGTTTTTGCCTCAGTTTCCTCTTCTTTAATCAGAGCTGGTATTTCTTCTTTCACCATTTCTTTTACCGGTTCTTTCACTTCTGTTTCCGGAAACACTGCTTCTACCGGAATTTCTTTTTCTTCCTCAACCGGTATTGCTTTTGTTTTGGCTTCTTTTTTAATAAAAGAAAGGTCTTGTTCGTCCTTTTTCTTTTTGGGCTCGCTAACATTGGCCCCTTTAGGCAGATCGATCTGCATGGCTTTTTCGTGCGCCGCCTTATCCTGCTGAAACTCACTTTGTAAAGCACGGTACATCTGTTCCGTTAGTTTGGAAGAGGGTTTCATGTCCGCATCTTCGAATCCCTTGGACACAAGAAAGTCCACCAAGGTATCTTTACCTATGTTAAACTCTTTGGCTGCCGCCATCAACCTGGGTGTTGTTACTTCTGCCATTCTTTTTTTTGTCAGCCCGATTTCAAAATACGGACCAATTTTGTTTTTTAGTTTGCTAAGGAACCCTTCGCCGTAATCAAAAATCCTGTTCTTATTCTTTTCCAAATTCTTCGTTCAATATTCTTCTAACGTCTTCAATAGTTTCTTTTTCCAGATCTGTTCTGCGTTCCAGTTCTTCAGCCGTTAATGCCAGCACGGAACGGCCGGTATCGCAACCCACTCTTTTCAGTTCGTCAATTATCCATGATTCAATTTCATCTGTAAATTCATCGAGGTCAATATCGAATTCTTCCACCTCGCCTTCATTATCACGGAATACATCTATTTCATAACCGGTTAATTCGCACGCCAGTTTAATGTTAACACCCCTGCGGCCAATGGCCAAAGATACCTGGTCGGGTTTTAAATATACATTGGCATGCATTTTCTCATTATCCAGTTCCATACTGGTGATCTTTGCCGGGGTTAACGAACGCTGGATCATTAACTGGGTATTGCTGGTCCAGTTGATCACATCAATATTTTCATTCTTCAATTCCCGTACAATACCATGAATACGGCTGCCTTTCATACCCACACAGGCTCCAACAGGGTCAATCCTGTCGTCGTAGCTTTCCACGGCTACTTTGGCCCTTTCTCCCGGATCCCGCACAATTTTCTTTACAACAATAAGGCCATCAAAAATTTCAGGTACTTCAATTTCCAATAATTTTTCGAGGAATGAAGGACTGGTTCTTGATATGATAATAACAGCCTGGCTGTTCTTAAGTTCAACTTTTTTTACTACACCCCTTACACTTTCGCCTTTTTTAAAATAGTCGGTTGGTATCTGCTCGGATTTGGGAAGCAGCATTTCATTGCCCTCTTCATCCAGTAACAATACTTCTTTTTTCCATACCTGGTAAACTTCACCACTTACAATTTCGCCAACGCGTTCTTCATATTTTTTGATCAGGATGTTTTTCTTCAGATCGTTGATACGCGCTGCCAGCGTTTGTTTACCTGCTAAAATAGCACGGCGGCCAAACTCCTTTTGTATATCCACTTCTTCATACAACTCTTCACCAACCTGGTAATCGGGTTCAATTAATACGGCGTTTTTATGTTCAATTTCTGTAAGTGAGTTATACAGATCATCGTCATCTACAATGGTTCGGCGACGGAATATCTCCAGATCACCTTTTTGATCGTTCACGATAACATCAAAACATTCGTCGCTGCCATATTTTTTACGGATGAGCGTTTTAAACACATCTTCCATCACTTTCATCAGCGTAGGCCGATCAATGTTTTCAGCATCTTTAAATTCCTGAAAGGAATCAATTAAGTTAATACTTGCCATATTCCGTTCCGATCTCGCTCCCGGTAGCTACCAGGAATCCCCGCCGGATTTGGGGTTTTATTTATTAATTAAAACTTGATCTGAATTTTTGTCTGTTTAATATCGCTAAAGAAAATTTCTTCCGTTACCAAAACCGCTTTTTTCGCTTTTCCCTCTGTGTATTCCATGGTAACTTTTTCGTCGGATACAGCAGCTAATTTCCCTTCTTTTTTTGTCTCGTCATTTTTTATGATCTCCACTTCCCTGCCAATATTCTTCTTATATTGACGAAGCAGTTTTAACGGCTCATCCAGTCCCGGGCTGCTAACTTCCAGTGAAAAATCACCGTCGGGATACATACCCATTTCTTCCATAATCTTATACAGTGCCCGGTTTATTTTAATACATTTCTCAATACCCAGTCCGTTATCCGCATCCAAGTATATTTTAAAGTTGTTGGTAGGCTTTATTTTTATGGAAACCAAAAAAATATCGTCCTTTAGTAATGGCCCTATCAACTTTTCAACCGCCTGTATTTGTGTGTCCTGAGTCATGATAAAAGAAGAAGGGAACGCCACCGTTCCCTTCCGTTACATCTTTGTCTGGTGCAAATATACATAAAGCCCCTTTAATTGCCAAAATGTATGTTGTTTGCCTGTATTTTTTGCCGTTTCAAAAATTTAACCCGCTAAAATTTAATAGATTTATAACTTTGTGTTATGGGTATAATAAGAGTAATCGTTGAGCTTCTTGTACTGTATCTGGTTTATAAGCTGATTTTTGATTTCATTATTCCTGTTTATCGTACCACTAAACAGGTGAACAAAAAAATGGGTGAAATGCAGACAAAGATGAATGATCATTTAAATGAGCACCAATCAAACACAAATAATTCTTCGGAAAAAGCTGCCAGGCCTGCTAAGGAAGATTATATTGAATTTGAGGAAGTGAAGTAAGTGCAGTTAGCAGTGGGC
>JANNSN010000070.1:0-23475 GCA_031402615.1 Chitinophagaceae bacterium | reverse complement strand
ATTCTTCGTCGTATAGTGGAAGAAACAGGAGGCCCGTCAACAAGAATTGAAGTAATTACCACTGCCAGTATGATTCCAATAGAGGTGGGAGATAATTACCTGAATGCCTTTGGTAAGATCGGCTGCACCGATATAGGTGTTATGAATATCCGCAACAGGGCAGACGTAGGTACTCCTGAATACATAGAAAGATTGCGTCGTTGCGATGCAGTTATGTTCAGCGGAGGAAATCAATTAAGGCTTACCAGTATTTTTGGGGGAACAGAATTTCTAAGCTTATTGTTGAAAAGATACAGAGAAGAAAGTAATTTTTTGGTAGCAGGCACATCAGCCGGTGCAATGGCCATGAGCAATACCATGATCTATGAGGGCAATGCCACCCGTGCCCATTTAAAGGGTGAGGTAAAGATCACTACGGGTCTTGGTTTTATGCGTGATGTGATTTTTGATTCCCATTT
The DNA here is from genome assembly GCA_031402615.1 of Chitinophagaceae bacterium. Classification (GTDB taxonomy): domain Bacteria; phylum Bacteroidota; class Bacteroidia; order Chitinophagales; family Chitinophagaceae; genus Ferruginibacter. The sequence continues at coordinate 23,017 of JANNSN010000070.1, read as the reverse complement.
TGAAAAACGCGGCCGGTTTGGCCGACTCGCCCAGGCCGTTGCTGCCAATCCGTCGTGTATCGGAATTGGATTGGGAGAAGACACCGGTATGATTGTAACTGAAGGTAATAAAATGGAAGCCATCGGCAGCGGGTTGGTTATGATCATCGACGGGCATGATATCCTGCATTCGAATATTGCTGATATACCGGTTGGTAACCCCATCAGCTTGCAGAACCTTAAGGTTCATTTTTGCGAGCACGGTAACGGTTATCTCGTTAAAGAACGAAAATTTTTAATGGAAGCCAACCCAAATTCCCTAATTATAAAAAAGGTTGATGTTGAATAGTTACCGGGCTGCCGTTTATCAAAAATTTATGTTTCCCCGCTGCCGGGGATTTTTGTTTTGTAATAAAAGATATTATCTTGCCGCACCTTGCTTGCTAACTGCCACATTGTTTTTGTCCGGTCCTTTATTTTTTTAACTGCTAAACTTATTTATTTATGAAGCGTTTATTTCAGAAACAACTTTTGCTGGCAGTTGCAGCATGGCCATTACTTTTTGCTGCCTGTGGAACCAAACCCGAAGAAAAAGCACCAAGGATCGCTGTAGAGGATTTCTTTAAGAATCCCGAAAAATTCGGTTGGCGTATTTCGCCGGACGGGGAATATATTTCATACCTGAGTCCGCATAACGGGCATACCAATGTTTTTGTAAGAAAAATTGCTGACAGTGTTGCTATTCCGGTTACCAATGATACGATACGTAATATCTATCGGTATCAGTGGAAGGGCAATAAGATTATTTACCTGCAGGATGTAGGTGGCGACGAGAATTTTCAGCTTTTTTCGGTGGCCAACGATGGTAGCGATTTGAAAGCCTTAACGCCATTTCCGAAAGTACGTACCGAAATTCAGGACGACTGGCGTGATGTTGCCGGAAAAGAAAAAGAAGTGATGATTTTATTAAACAAGCGGGATAACCGTTTTTTCGATCCGTATAGTATAAATATTGAAACCGGGGAGTTAAAAGTATTGTTTCAAAACGACAAAAACTACGACACCTGGTTTACTGATCATTCCGGAATCATCAGGATTGCCGGAAAAACCGATGGCGTAAATACAACTTATTTTCATCGTGCTGCAGAGGCTGCTGCTTTCGATTCTTTTCTTACAACGACGTATAAAGACCAGTTTGCCATCCAGTTTTTCACTTTTGATAATAAGAATATTTATGTTGCCAGTAATATTGGAAGAGATAAAACCAGCATTGTGGAATATGACCTGGCATCGGGGAAAGAAGTGCAGGAGATTTTTGCCAGCCCGGATTATGACGTGGATGGCCTGAGCTATTCTGAAAAGAAAAAGCTGTTAACATCTGCCAATTATACATCCTGGAAAAACGAGCGGCATTTTTTAGACAAGGAAACAGAGGCTGAGTATAAGAAAATGGAGGATAAATTCAAAGGGTACGAAATTGGCATTTATGGAAATAACACAGAAGAAGACAAGTTTATCGTTTGGACGGGTAATGATAAAGTTGCCGCGAAATATTATTTCTATGATAAAAAAACAGGCGATACGAAATTCCTGGCAGATGCATTTCCCTGGCTGAAAGAAGGGGATATGGCGACCATGAAACCTATGGAATATAAATCCAGGGATGGCTTAACCATTCATGGGTACCTGACTTTGCCCAAGGGATACGAAGCTAAAAATTTACCGGTAGTAATTAATCCCCACGGCGGCCCATGGGCAAGAGATGGCTGGGGTTTTAATAACGAAGCTCAAATGTTTGCCAACCGGGGTTATGCTGTTTTGCAAATGAATTTCAGGGGCTCAACAGGCTACGGTAAAGAATTTTGGTTAAAGAGCCAGAAGCAATGGGGAAAAACCATGCAGGATGATATTACCGATGGCGTACAGTGGTTAATTAAGGAAGGCATCGCAGACCCGAAGCGGGTAGCCATTTACGGAGGCAGCTATGGAGGTTATGCAACACTGGCCGGTGTTGCGTTTACCCCCGATCTGTATGCCTGCGCAGTGGATTATGTGGGTGTTTCAAATATGTTTACTTTCATGAAAACCATACCACCCTATTGGGAGCCTTACAAAGCTATGTTTTATGAAATGGTAGGCGACCCGGTAAAAGACAGTGTTTTACTGGCAGCCGTTTCACCAGCATTGCATGCCGGAAATATTACAACCCCGTTGTTTGTGGCACAGGGGGCAAACGATCCCCGGGTTAACAAAGCCGAAAGCGATCAAATGGTGGAAGCTTTAAAAAAAAGGGGAGTAGCTGTGGATTATATGGTAAAGAATGATGAAGGCCATGGCTTTGCCAATGAAAATAACCGCCTGGATTTTTACAGGGCGATGGACGTATTTTTTGATAAATACCTTTCCGGTAAACCGGTAGAACCTAAAAAACAATAATACCATCATGATCTTATAGGTAGTCCAAAGCACTACGTAGAAATATTAGATGGTATTATACCGATAACAATTGGGTTTGGACTAAATTCTGGTATAATCGGCATAAGATAATTCTTTTCATAAAAATGCATCCGGTTTAACCCGGATGCATTATTATACAGTTGTTTTTATAAATTTATGCAGACTAAAAAATAATTTTTCTTTCCCTTCTGTACCAGGATATATTTGTTATGAAGCAGTAAAGCTTTGTCAACTTGTAACTCAATACCTTCCACTTTTTTACGGTTTATACTTACGCCACCTCCCAGAACCATTTTCCTGGCTTCTCCTTTACTTGGAAAAATATTTGTTTCGGCTAAAAAGGAAATTACATCAATGCCGGGCGAAATTTTTTCTTTGTCAAAGTTAATTTTCACAATTCCTTCCATCCCCTCCAGGTCTTCCACACTAAAGTTTTCGGCCGATGTGTTTTGATTGGTAAATAATTTCTCTGTTGTTTCAACAGCAAGTTGATAAGCTTCTTCGCCGTGTACAAAAATGGTCACTTCTTTAGCCAGGGCCTTTTGTAAAACTCTTCTTGAGGCATCTTTTTGGTGATCGGCGATTAAAACACCGATGGTTGATTGATCTAAAAAAGTAAATATCCTGATCCAGCTTTCGGCATCCGAATCATTGGCGTTTAGCCAAAACTGGTAAAACTGGTAAGGCGTTGTTTTATTGGCATTCAACCAGATATTTCCCTGCTCAGATTTGCCGAATTTGCCCCCATCGGCTTTTTTTATCAACGGACAGGTAAATGCAAAAGCTTCGCCGCCGCATTTTTTTCTGATCAGTTCGGTGCCTGTTACGATATTTCCCCACTGATCGCTGCCGCCCATTTGCAGTTTGCAATTTTTATTTTGATAAAGCCAGTAAAAATCATAGCCCTGCACCAGCTGGTAAGTAAATTCAGTAAAACTCATTCCGGTTTCACCTTCCAGCCTTTTTTTTACACTGTCTTTTGCCATCATGTAATTTACTGTAATATGCTTGCCGGTATCCCTGATGAAATCTAAAAAACTGATCTCTTTAAACCAATCGTAATTATTAGCCAGTTCGGCAGCATTGGGTTTGCTTTTATCAAAGTCTAAAAACTTTTCAAGCTGTGCTTTTACTCCGGCAACATTGTAATGTAAAACATCTTCACTCAATAAATTTCTCTCTTCACTTTTGCCGCTTGGGTCGCCTACCATTCCGGTAGCCCCGCCGATGAGTGCGATGGGTTTATGTCCTGCTTTTTGCAAATGCACCAACAATAGGATAGGCACCAGGCTCCCAATATGGAGACTGTCAGCAGTGGGGTCAAAGCCAATATAGGCTATGGTCATTTCCTTATCCAATTGTTCCTTTGTTCCGGGCATCATGTCCTGGATCATTCCTCTCCATTGTAATTCTTCCAGTAATGGCTTCATATGCTGTGTTAAAAAATCGGTTTAAAAAACTGTTTTTTGGCAAAAGTGCCGATAAAAGTTGATAAAAGTGTGAGATTCCGGATTAAACCGTGGCATTTTATTGAAAAATATAAGATTGGGGCAAAAAACTGCTGTACAGAATTTGGCGTACATTAACAGGCGTCCTTATCACCATTTATGGCATCTCCATATACAGATTTAGTTAATATTCGATGTATAAAAATAATTCAACATGCGAGACTGTTATTGTTTATTAAAGCTTAATTTTATATTAATGTAACAACACAATTTACCAAGTGCATATACGTTTTGATTTGGTCTACCTTTTAAATTCAATTATTAACCTAACGTTTTTATGAGATTTTACTTTCAAATTTCCTTATTTATTCTATTGTCACTGCCCTTTTCCGGGTTCTCACAATTTAGAAAATATTCTAATGAATTTTTGAATATTGGAGCGGGTGCACGTGGATTGGCGATGGGAGGAGCACAGGTTGCATCTGCCAGGGATGCAACTGCCGGTTACTGGAATCCGGCGGGATTAACAGGGATTAAAGAGTTTCCTAATGTTGGACTTATGCATGCCGACTATTTTGGGGGAATTGCAAAATATGATTACGTGAGTGCAGCATTACCCATTCAGGATAATAAAAGAGCCATAGGGGTATCTTTATTGCGGTTTGCCGTGGACGATATTCCCAATACCCTGTTTTTAGTGGAGCCTGATGGAAGTATTAATTATGGAAATATACAGACCTTTTCATCGGCCGATTATGCCTTTCTTTTTTCCTTTGCACAAAAACTGAAAGAAACCGAAAATCAACAAATTAGTTTTGGTTTAAATGCTAAAGTCATTTACCGTAAAGTGGGTAAGTTTGCCTCAGCCTGGGGTTTTGGTTTAGATGCCGGTTTACAGATGCATGGTGAAAAATGGCACGCCGGTATCGTAGCGCGTGATGTAACCACCACGTTCAATGCCTGGTCTTTTAAATTTACGGAAAGGGAGAAGGAAGTTTTGTACCTTACTAAAAATGATATACCTGTAAAATCAACTGAACTAACAGCCCCCCGCCTGGTTATTGGCGGTGGTTACGATTTTTGGCTGAGCGATGCGGTAAGCCTGATGGCAGAAGCCAACCTGGATGTTACTTTTGATGGTAAAAGAAATACTGTGGTTAGCGGTAAAACGGTAAGTATTGATCCCCGCGTTGGTATAGAAGCAACCATTAAGGATGTGTTTTTCGTTAGAGCGGGTATTACTAATTTTCAAAAAGCATTACAAGATGGCGACACAACCAATCAAAAAAGGGTTTGGATTTTCCAACCCAGTGCTGGTGCAGGATTTAAGATCAAAAATATCATGATTGATTATGCATTTACAAATCTTGCCAACCAGACCAATCCATTATACACCCATATCTTTTCTTTACGTTTTAATATAGCCGGAAGAAGAGACGCTGAATAAATAACAATTTAAAATCTGTATGAAGAAATTTTTAATAACCCCCATCTTATCATTACTGGTTTTTGCCGGGTATGCACAGTTAAACAACAGTTGGATCGATTATAGCAAAACCTACTTTAAATTTAAATTGGCAAAAGATACTTTAACCCGCATTCCTCAACCGGTATTGGCCGCTGCGGGTTTAGGATCAGTACCGGCAGAAAATTTTCAGCTTTGGCGCAATGGCAAGCAGGTTCGTATGTTTACGTCGGTACCAACAGGACCATTAAGCGCCGGTGATTTCCTGGAGTTTTGGGGTGAAATGAATGATGGCAAGCCGGATAAGAATTTATACAGAAATCCAGATTACCAGTTGTGTGATAAACATAGTTTGAATACGGATACGGTAACGTATTTCTTAACGGTAAATCCTGCGGGGGGTAACCTGCGGTATGTGTCAGCAGCAAACAATACAGCCGGTAATACTTTACCTGCCGATTTGTATTTTATGCGAAGAATAGAAACCCATTACCGGCAACAGATCAACAGGGGTTATGCTGCGGTCATTGGTGAATATGTTTATTCGTCATCTTATGATATCGGCGAGAGTTGGTCTACCAATAATATTTTTCCATGTTGTGCGCTTGCATCCGGTTTTGCCGGTATGAACAGGTATGCAGCAGGCCCCGCAAACAGTGTAACCTTTACAGTTACGGCTGTAGGTAACGCATTAAATCCGAGAGAACTCTCTGCCAGGTTTTATAGTACACAGGTTTTGCTTAAACCCATGCCTTATTTCAATTATTTGAAAGATACGGTTAGAAACCTGCCGTTGTCACTTTTGGCCAGTCCGGATGGCGTCCCCATCAGTATTAACGGCAATTCATCCAATGTAAACGACCGTATTGTAGTTAGCTGTGTGTCAATAACTTACCCTGCAATTTTTAATTTTAATAATCTAAAGAATTTTTATTTTGAATTAAAAAACAACAACCTTGGGAATTACCTGGTGATCAACAATTTTAACACAGGCAATATCGCTCCCATTTTATATGATTATAATAACTCAAAAAGGATAATTGGCGATATCAGTACGCCGGGCCAGGTAAAATTCGCCCTGGCAGCTTCTTCCGATACCATACGTAAATTTAACCTGATGAGTGGCGATGTTACCAACATGAATATGGTAACTGCATTAATTTCCAAATCTTTTACCAATTATGCCACTACGTCCAACCAGGCTAATTATATCATTATCAGTAACCCGGTTTTGTTTAACAATGGATCGGGTGTAAATAATGTAGAGTTATACCGGCAGTATCGTAGTTCTGCAACAGGTGGTGGCTATAATGCAAAGATTTTTAATATTGATGAGCTAAATGACCAGTTTGCGTTTGGTATTAATAAACATCCTTCAGCTATTCGCGACTTTATACAATATGCCGATCAGCAATTTGCTTCCAAACCACAATATGTATTTATTATGGGCCGTGGATTAAGTTATGTGGATTATGCGGCAAATATTTCCAACCCTGTTTCGGAACAATTAGACCTGGTACAAACATTTGGATGGCCGGCATCTGATGTGCTGCTTTCTTGCGCACCGGGTACCAATGTTCCCCTGGTGCCCATCGGACGGTTGGGTGCTATTAATGGAACGGAGGTTGGATTTTACCTCGATAAGATGAAACAATATGAACAGGCGCAGGTGTCTTCCAGTCAAACCATTAACGATAAGGGCTGGATGAAAAATATGCTGCATACCATTGGCGGATCAGACAGTGTAGAAAATGCGCAATTTAGTGTTTATATGAACGGGTATAAAAGTATTGTTGAGGATACATTATTCGGCGCACGTGTTGAAACTTTTTCAAAAACATCTGTTGCAACCATTGAGCAACAACAAAGCCAGCGGATCAGTGAAATGTTTGCCGAAGGACTTAGTTATGTAAAATATTTCGGGCACTCCTCTGCTAATGAACTGGCCATCAATTTAAATTATCCCGAAAATTATCAAAATGCAGGAAAGTATCCTTTTATGCATGTGAGCGGCTGTACGGTGGGCAATTTTTTCGCTTTTAATGCAAATCGTGTAAATGGTTATCCGGGTATGTCTTTATCAGAAAAATATGTACTCCTTAATCAAAAAGGGGCCATTGGGTTTTTAGGCAGTACGCATTTTGGGATTGCTCCATTTTTGAATTTTTATAACAATAGGAATTACCAAAACATCAGCCGGCTGATGTATGGCAATACGATCGGCAACCAATTGAAGGCCACGTTGCAGTATTTAGGAGGAAATCCATCAAGTTTAGATTATTATACGAGGTTACACCTGGAAGAAATTAACCTGCATGGTGATCCGGCGTTACGATTAAATAGTTTTTCAAAACCAGATTATGTGATAGAAGATCAGCTGGTGAAGTTTACACCCAACATCATCACCGTAGCAAACCAGAATTTTAAAGTGGATGTGAAAATGATGAATATCGGTAGGGCCATCAGGGATTCGATCAGGGTAACCATAAAACAAAAATTACCCAATGATTCCATCAAGGTTTTATATAACCGGGTTATTCCGGCTATTATGCATATGGATTCGGTCAGCCTTACTGTACCTATTAACCCGATAACAGATAAGGGGCTTAACAGATTATTGGTGTCGCTGGATGTAGACAGCCGGGTTGGTGAACTGTCTGAAACCAATAATGATCTGACGAAAGAGTTTTACATTTTTGAAGATGAATTACGCCCAATTACTCCTTATGACTATTCTATTGTAAATCAACAAAACATATCCTACTATGCCAGTACAGCAAATCCACTGAGCAGCCAACGGCAGTACGTGATGGAAATGGATACAACCGAACTGTATAACTCATCGTTTAAAAAAGCGTATAATGTTTCGGGATTAGGAGGAATTGTAGAATTTAAACCGACAAATATCAGTTTTACCAACGGTACGGTTTATTACTGGAGAACAGCAACGGTTCCGGCGGCGGGAAGTAACTATATCTGGAATAGTCATTCATTCATCTATTTATCAAACAGTACAGCCGGTTATAATCAATCACATACCTATCAGCATTTACGGTCGTTGACCACCGACATGCATTACACGTTAAATAATAAATGGCAATTTAATTCCTCCAATAAAGCCATTAAAATAAAGAACGGTGTTTTCCCTACGGCAGCCAGTCAATCACAGGATTTTTCAGTTGAAATTGATGGCGCTAATGATATACAAAGTGTGTGTGGTGTGTCGGCTATTATATTCAACGTCTTCAGTCCTTTTGATATGGTGCCCTGGCGTAATGTATATCCGGGTACGCCACTATATGGCAGCGATAATGTATGTGGCCCATCACGTAAATGGAATTTTCAATTCACGGTATTAACACAGGCGAAGCGAATCGCAGCGGTTAACTTTTTAGATCAGATACCGGCAGGATATTATGTAACTGCGAGATATACATCAGGCACAGTATCTTCAACCAATACGTATGCAAGCGATTGGTTGGGCGATACGCTTGCCATGGGAAGCGGCAATTCTTTGTATCACCGTTTAAAAAATGCAGGTTTTATTGATATTGATTCTTTTAACAGACCAAGAGCATTTAATTTTATTTACAAAAAGCAAGATGCTTCATTTACACCATCCTTTATATTTTCGGAAGGAATAAATGATAAAATTGTTTTGAATACCGTGGCACATACCATAAAAAGTTCGGGTAGCATCACATCTCCTTTATTTGGTCCGGCCACAAGCTGGAGCGAGTTTCATTGGAGAGGTGCCAGGGAGGAAGTTGGTGCCGGCGATTCTGTATCTTTTAAAGTAATTGGCGTATCATTAGCGGGTGTGGAAACAACTTTGTACACGGTTGATTCTACCACCAGGGATTTTGATATCTCTGCCGTAAATGCCGCTCAATATCCTTACATCAAACTTATCATGTTTACCAGGGATACCATCCAGGGAACGCCCTACCAACTCAGCTACTGGAGGGTGAACGGAGCATATGTACCCGAAGGTGCAGTTGCCCCAAACATTTTGTTTTCTATGAAGGATACTGCCGAACAGGGCGAACTGGTTGATTTAAGACTTGCATTTAAGAATATAAGCCAGACAACTTTCACCGACAGTATGAAAATAAATCTAACCATCACCAACAGCAATAATAATCCTACACTGTTGACTATTCCCAAGGGAAAAATACTGGTTTCAGGAGATACGATGGTCATCAATTACAAAATTGATACCCGCAATTTCCCGGGCTTAAATACCGTTTTTGTTGATGTTAATCCAAATAACGATCAGAAGGAACAATACCATTTTAATAATGTACTTTTTAAAAGCCTGTTTGTTAAAGCAGATAATTTTAATCCATTGCTTGATGTAACATTCGACGGGGTGCATATTCTGAATAAAGATATTGTTTCAGCAAAGCCACATATCCTGGTAAACCTTAAAGACGAAAGCAGGTTCCTGGCATTGAGTGATACAGCCTATATTAAAGTGCAGGTACGTTTCCCCAATGGTACATTGCGTAGTTATAGTTTTGGTGACAGCATGCGTTTTACGCCGGCTAATTTATCAACAGGCAATAATACCGCTACCATCGATTTTCTACCCTATTTCCCCGAAGAGGGCGAGTATGAAATGATCGTGTCGGGAAGGGATGTGGTAGGTAACACAGCCGGTGCCATTGAATATCATGTTACCTTCAATGTAATCACCAAGGCCATGATATCTAACCTGTTGAATTATCCAAATCCGTTTACCACGTCAACAGCTTTTGTATTTACCGTAACCGGCAGCGAAGTGCCGCAAAATATGCGGATACAAATTTTAACCATAACGGGTAAAGTGGTAAGAGAGATTACGATGGACGAACTGGGCCCGTTGCATGTGGGTAGAAACATTACAGATTATAAATGGGACGGAACCGATACCTACGGTGCAAAACTGGCAAACGGCGTTTACCTGTACAGGGTGCTTACGAATTTAAATGGAAAGTCGCTCGACAAGTATAAAGCCGAAGGAGATAAAACAGACAAGTACTTTAACAAAGGTTATGGAAAGATGGTGATACTCAGGTAAAAACTGGTTTATAAATTATGGAAGGCTGCCACAAAAGGGCAGCCTTTTTTTGATTATGCTAAAACAGGATCTCATTTTTTGTGATTCAGAGCAATTGCTGAAATTGATGCCAGTCCTGTGTTTTATCCTGATGTAAACGCCGGCAGGTTCATGCCGTTATCCATTTATGGTATATCGGTATTACCTTTGCCAATAAAATTATAAATAATATGGCTAAGATAGCTATCAATATAGCCACCGGCAGTTTACAAAAAGAAGAAATAATAGTTGGAATTGATTTGGGTACAACCAACAGCCTGGTTGCCATCATTCATCCGGAGAGTAAAAAACCGGTTGCTTTAAAAGAGCATAACAGCAAATCATTGGTACCTTCTGTAATTTATTTTGATGAACATGCAAATGTGATTGTTGGTGAAGAGGCTAAGAAATATTTAGTTACCCAGCCTTCCAATACCATTTTTTCTGCAAAACGTTTAATGGGTAAAACTTACGGTGATGTAAAACAACATGCTGATGCGTTGGCGTATAAAATAATTGATGATGAAAACAAACTGGTAAAAGTGCAGGTGGGGAATGTTTTTTATTCGCCCGTTGACCTGTCGTCATTAATATTAAAAGAATTAAAAAAACAGGCAGAGCATATCTTAAAAACAACCGTAAGCAAAGCGGTAATCACCGTGCCGGCATATTTTAATGATGCACAAAGGCAGGGAACCCGGGATGCAGGAAAACTGGCAGGCCTGGATGTTTTGCGTATTATCAATGAACCTACAGCTGCCAGCCTGGCTTATGGATTTGGTTTGGATAAATCACATACAAAAATGATTGCTGTATACGACCTGGGGGGCGGAACTTTTGATATTTCCATTTTGAATATTGCCGGAGGCATATTCGAAGTTCTATCAACCAATGGGGATACTTATTTAGGTGGCGATGATTTTGATGCTGCGCTTGTTGATTATTGGGTAACCGAAAATAATTTCAGTGGAGATCAGTTTATACACAGGCAGGCATTGCGTTTGAAGGCTGAAGCCGCAAAAAAACAGTTGTCTGTGACCGATTTTTTTGAAACAAACCATGAGGGGATAACGCTCTCAATCACTAAAAATAAATTTGAAGATTTAATAAGACGCATTATCAATAAGACCATCGCTTTATGTAATCATGCATTAAAAGATGCAGGAGTTAAAAAGAATGCCATTGATGAAATAGTGATGGTTGGAGGCAGTACCAGGGTGCCCCTGGTAAAAAAGATGGTCAGTGATTTTTTTGAAAAGGAATTAAACGATACGGTTAATCCCGATGAAGTAGTCGCTTTGGGTGCGGCCATCCAGGCCGATATCCTGGCTGGTAATACAACGGATCTGCTATTGCTGGATGTTACATCTTTATCGCTTGGGCTGGAAACCATGGGTGGACTAATGGATGTATTATTACCCCGCAACGCAAAGATACCAACCAAAGCCAGCCGGCAGTATACAACTTATAAAGACGGCCAAAGTGGAATGAAGATCGCTGTTTACCAGGGCGAAAGAGATATGGTAAAAGACAACCGACGGCTCGCTGAGTTTAATTTGACCGGCATCCCGGGTATGCCGGCAGGTATGCCCAAGGTGGAAATTAGTTTTTTAATTAACGCTGATGGTATACTGGTTGTACATGCAAAAGAATTGCGCAGCGGGATAGAGCAGTCTATTGAAGTAAAACCACAGTACGGATTACGGGACGAAGATGTTGAAAAAATGTTGCTGGATTCGATGCAGCATGCCAAGGAAGATATGGACCTGCGTGCACTAACTGAAGCTAAAACTGAGGCCGAACAGCTATTGCAAACGACAGAAAAGTTTTTGCAAAAGCATATCGATGACTTAACCGGGTCTGAACTGACCGCAACATCCCTTGCCATGCAGGCTTTGCAGCTATCGCTTGATATGAATGACAAAAACCTGGTACAAACTAAAAAGGAAGAACTAAATGACATTTCGCGTCCATATGCCGAAAGGATTATGGACGACGCGGTAAGTAAGGCGATGGCCGGTAAAAAAATATGATCTTTAAATAATTAAACTGCTTCCATGATACCGGGTAAATTGTTTCTTGATAAAAAATTTGCAGCAGTTGCAGTCATTTATCTTTCAATAAGTTTTTTTTTATTATTAAAGTTTGGTATTCAATCAGGTGGAGAGGCCGAAAAATTTATCGAAAATGCTAACCGGTTTTTAAACCGGCAGGAATTTTTTAATGGCGGTTACGGGTACTTTTATTTTGCCTGTACTTTACTGATCGCGCTGTTTTTGAAACTATCCGTGAACCTGGTTTTTATTGGCGTATTGCAGATCGTGTCTTCTTTTTTCGCAGCTTTTTGCTTATACAGGCTGATCACGGATGTTTTGGACAGTCCCAAAATTGCTTTTTTGTTTTTTATTGTTTACCTGGTATGTTATCCCATTCAAAAATGGAATTTCTTTTTATATTCCGAAAGTTTTCACACCAGTTTTTTGGTAGCAGGCATTTACATTTTTAATAAATGGCTGAATGATAAAAAAATTATTCCCGTTGCTGTTTTGATTATTGTATTACTACTTATTTTGTTTTCCAGGCCGGTTGGAGTTTTGTTTTTGCTGTCTGTCCTGATAGTTTTGATGATCAGACTTTACCAAAATCAACAGAAGATCCCGTTTTATGTATTATCGGGCTTCGGTATCGTTTCGTTGATCTTTATACTTAATTCTCCATATACTGCTTTTGTAAATCCGGATTCGATACGCAGAATGGAGATCATTTGCCAGGTTCCGGAAGCTAATCATACCGCTGTTTACCGGGAGTATAACCGGGAAGGTTTATACAGTGTATTTACCGTAATAAAAAACGAGATAGGTTTTGAAAATTTCTTTAAAACCGGGTTCAAAAAGCTGGGTTACTTTTTTGGCATGTACCGTAACTATTACAGTTGGCCACATAATGTACTGCTTATCTGCTTCACCGTGTTATACCCGTTTGCATTGATCGCTGTTTTTTCTAAACCGGCTAAATCGTTTTATTGGGCCAGGTTGTTGGCCATCATTTATTTGTTGTTTACATCTGCGGGTATATTTTTCACATGCGATGAATGGAGCAACCGGTTTATCAGCCCGGCTTTTCCATGTATATTGATATTGGCTGCAGGAGGATTTTTAAATGTATCAGCACATGTTAAGAAAAAAGTATCCGGAATATGAACTGATTCTGTTTGTGAAAACCGGTATTAAAAATTAGTGTGTTCAACAGGTCTGCTATTTTTCGATGTCCTGACGATCGCAGTTGAGCATCAGGCACCTAATAATCCTTTTTCGTGATCGATCCTGTAACTGGAACCATGATGGGATTGTTGAAAATACCTTAGCGTTAATTATTGTTTTTCATGATCCTGGCCACATATTTTCCAATCACATCCCACTCAATATTTACCTGATGGCCGGTTTTTACAGCATGCATATTAGTATGCTCAAAAGTATAAGGAATAATTGCAACTGTAAAGTTACTTTGGGTAACTTTAAAACAGGTCAGGCTAATACCATTTACTGTTATCGAACCCTTTTCAATTACAAAAGCAGCAAATTTTTCAGGAAAAACAAATGTAAATTCCCAGCTTCCTGCCCGCTCAACAACTTCAATACATTCGGCCGTACAATCCACATGCCCCTGAACTATATGCCCGTCGAGGCGCCCGTTAAGTTGCAAACAACGTTCCAGGTTAATCAGGGCTCCTGCTTTCCAACTCCCCAAATTGGTTTTGGAAAGTGTTTCCGCAATAGCCGTAACCCGGTGCATATCCGCGTTAACTTCTTCAACAGTAAGACAAACACCATTATGGCTAAGACTCTGGTCAACCTTTAATGCTCCTGCCAAAGCCGATTCTATCCAAAAACTGGTATTGGTTCCCCGGCTGATTATCTCTTTAATGATGCCTGTTTTTTCAATTATTCCTGTAAACATGGAACAAATTTCGGATTTTGTAACTAAGAATTTCATTTTTTAAATATTTCTGCTATCTTTGCGCCCCTGCTTACCTTATTGGCAGGCAAAAAATCACCTAAAAGAGGTATATATCATATGTTAATTATTGATTCAAAAGACTGCGAAAACATCGACAAAGCACTCAAGAAGTACAAAAAGAAATTTGAGAAAAGCAAAGTGTTGTTGCAATTAAGGGAAAGACAGGCTTTTATCAAGCCATCCATCCGTCGTCGTAAAGAAGTTTTAAAAGCTATTTACAAAGAGCAGGTATCTGCAGGTAAATTCGACTAATATTTTTTAAATAAACTATGTATTAAACTGATATCCGGTTATCTTAACTTTGGTTATCAGTTTTTTTATGCAACAAAGCGAAGAATACACCATAAAGCAGTTCCTGGAATACCTTACTTATCAAAAAAGGTACTCACCGCATACCATTACTTCTTACCATAATGACCTGGGCTCTTTTTTCAGTTTTTTAAACCAGCAATTTGGTCCTACGGCACTGGCTGATATAAAAACTGTTTTTATAAGATCATGGCTGGCCGAACTTAAAGAAAAAGGTTTGGAATCGAAAACGATCAACCGCAAAATATCTACCCTCAAATCGTTTTTTAAATACCAGCTCAGGCAGCAAACTATTTTAGTGAGTCCTATGAATGCTATTATTTCTCCAAAACTGAACAGAAGATTACCCCAGTTTGTAGACAAAAATGACATGGCCACTTTGTTACAACAGGTAGCATTTCCCGATAGCTGGGAAGGTAAAACCGGGCAGCTGATCCTGGAGCTTTTTTACAATACCGGAATGCGCCAGGCCGAATTGGTTGGATTAAAGGAGATTGACATTTCAAAAAACAACGGAACCATTAAGGTTTTAGGTAAAGGAAATAAAGAACGCCTGATACCGGTAAGTAATCAACTCATGCACCGGATGCAGGCGTATATGGCAGATAAAAAAAGATCGTTTGAAGTACGTGACAAAATCTTCCTGTTGGTAACCACTGCAGGTAAAAAATTATATCCCCGGTATGTTTATAATGTAGTTAACAAATACCTGGGCATGGTTACAACCATTGATAAAAAAAGCCCGCACGTATTGCGACACAGTTTTGCCACCCATTTAATGAACAACGGAGCTGATCTAAATGCCGTTAAAGAACTGTTGGGACATAGCAGCCTGGCGGCTACCCAGGTATACACCCATAACACGATAGAAAAGCTGCAAGATATTCATAAAAAGGCCCATCCAAAGGCTTAGCCCTGTAAAGTTTACTTAATTAAGTAGTAATAAATCAACATAAAATCCGTTTATCTTTTTACAGGATATTTTGCAATTTTTTTTTTGATAAACGGGTTTATATCATTAACTTCATTTTGCAATCAAAAGCTTAATTATTGCTATCTTTTAAAATTGCCTATGACCTAATATTTTACCCAATTCGCTTACATTATTTTTCACAGATTAAAACCAGATGTTATGAACGTAAACATTCAGACAGTGCACTTTGATGCAGACACTAAACTTGTATCGTATATCGAGAAAAAAGTCTCAAAACTCACGCAGTATCACGACCGAATAACTAAAGTTGATGTTTATTTAAAGTTGGATAATGTTGTACACACAATAAAAGATAAAGTTGCAGAGATTAAAATTCTTATTCCAAGGCACGAATTTTTTGCAAAACAATCTTCTAAATCATTTGAAGAAAGTTTTGATGCGGCCATGGAATCAATTATCACCCAAATAAAAAGAAAAAAAGAAAAACTGGCAGCTTAAAAAAAGCCTTTATGATAGAGCCTCCCGGTAGATCGGGGGGCTTTTTTTATTCCTTTATTCAAAATTTGGGAAATAGCTATAAAAAAAATGATTTCAAAGTTTTGGTATTAACCATTTTCTCTTACCTTTGCCTTCCCAAAAAATGGGGTACAATATTATTGCCCAAATTTTTTGAAAATCAGTTCTTTATAGTTACGCCGAAGTAAATTAATCAACCAGGATTGGTGGTTCGCTGTTTGCTTCAGTTTAATTAGTAGAAAATCAAGGTCCCGAAGTATTTCGGGATAGAGCAATAAAATGCCGAAGTAGCTCAGTTGGTAGAGCAGCTGATTTGTAATCAGCAGGTCGCTGGTTCGACTCCAGTCTTCGGCTCGGAATTAGTGTAAAGGTTGAATAGTTAAATTAGTTAATTGGAAAAAACTGTTAACAAATAAACAAATTAACCGATCAACTGAATGGGCAGATGGCCGAGTGGTTAAAGGCGACAGACTGTAAATCTGTTCACGTAAGTGTACGTAGGTTCGAACCCTACTCTGCCCACGTATTGTAGTAAGCAATTTGTCCCGAATGATTTCGGGAGCAATTTGCAATTCAAATGTTAGTTCTTTACCTTGGCAATTGCTCGTTGCAAACTGCCTGTTTATTAAAAGCGGAAGTAGCTCATTTGGTAGAGCGATAGCCTTCCAAGCTATAGGTGGCCAGTTCGAGCCTGGTCTTCCGCTCTATTTCAGTTTGCAGCCTGCAGTTTGCAGTCTGCAGCGTTTGCACAATTGCAAACTGCCGACTGCTAACTGGTAACTGCCAACTGAGTCGCCG
Organism: Chitinophagaceae bacterium; assembly: GCA_031402615.1. Taxonomy (GTDB): domain Bacteria; phylum Bacteroidota; class Bacteroidia; order Chitinophagales; family Chitinophagaceae; genus Ferruginibacter. The sequence continues at coordinate 6,014 of JANNSN010000070.1, read as the reverse complement.
TCGTAGCTCAGGGGTAGAGCACTTCCTTGGTAGGGAAGGGGTCGTGAGTTCGATTCTCACTGATGGCTCTAAGGTTAAAAGTTTATAAGTTTAAAAAGGGTAACCTGTCAACTTATTAACTTGTAAAAAATTAAACAGTAAGTCCATGGTTTACAGACTTTAAAATGACAACCAATTTTCAAAACAATTATTAAAATATAAACAATGGCAAAAGAATCATTCAAAAGGGATAAACCCCATTTAAACGTTGGAACTATCGGTCACGTAGATCATGGTAAAACAACACTTACAGCCGCTATAACCGATGTTTTGTCAAAAAGAGGTTTAGCGGAGAAAAAAAATTACGATGATATCGATGGAGCTCCTGAGGAGAAGGAAAGAGGTATCACCATTAATACGGCTCACGTGGAGTATGCTACCGAGGCTCGTCACTATGCTCACGTTGACTGTCCGGGTCACGCCGATTATGTGAAGAATATGATCACAGGTGCTGCCCAGATGGATGGTGCTATTCTTGTAGTTGCGGCTACTGATGGTCCAATGCCTCAAACTAAAGAGCACATTTTGCTGGCACGCCAGGTAGGTGTACCTCAAATTGTTGTTTTTATGAACAAAGTTGATTTGGTTGACGATCCTGAATTACTTGAATTGGTGGAGATGGAAATCCGTGAATTATTAACGTCATATGGTTTTGATGGTGATAATACACCGATCATCCAGGGTTCGGCTACCGGCGCTTTAGCTGGTGACGAAAAATGGACTGCTAAAATCAATGATTTGATGGATGCTGTTGACAGCTATATTCCTTTACCTCCAAGATTGGTTGATCTTCCGTTCCTGATGAGCGTTGAGGACGTGTTCTCCATCACCGGCCGTGGTACTGTAGCTACCGGTCGTATTGAAAGAGGCCGCATCAAAGTTGGTGAGCCTGTTGAAATCGTAGGTTTAATGGAAAAGCCATTATCTTCTACCTGTACAGGTGTTGAGATGTTCAAAAAATTATTGGACGAAGGAGAAGCCGGTGATAACGCGGGCCTTTTATTACGTGGTATTGAGAAAACTCAAATCCGTCGTGGTATGGTTCTTTGTAAACCTGGTTCTATTACTCCCCACACTGAATTTAAAGGCGAAGTTTACGTATTAAGCAAAGAAGAAGGTGGTCGTCATACACCGTTTTTTAACAAATACCGTCCTCAGTTCTATTTCCGTACTACAGACGTAACTGGTGAGGTTACGTTGAATCCAGGAACAGAAATGGTTATGCCAGGTGATAATACTTCATTAAATGTGGTATTGATTCAGCCGATCGCCATGGAAAAAGGTTTGAAATTTGCGATTCGTGAAGGTGGCCGTACAGTTGGTGCCGGCCAGGTAACTGAAATTGTAAAATAAAGCCTCCTAAATCCTCCGCCAATTAGTGGTGAGTTTATGGATCCTTTTTTATATCTTTGCAGAGTACTTAGGCCAAAAGCTTAGGTACTTTGCTTTTTTTAGAGGTCTGTGGACTACTGAATCTCTCGAAGAGGGACTCTGGGAAACTGCTGATAAAATTAAAAGTTCTTTATATAATCAGTCTCTGAAAAGCCTCCTCCAGGGGGCTTGAGGAGGCTGCTTTCTACGGGCATGGTGCAACGGTAGCATACGGGTCTCCAAAACCTTTGATCTGGGTTCGAATCCTAGTGCCCGTGCTTATTTTAGGGTTGATCCGTTTGAACGTTAATCCGTTTAAACGTGTTAACTGATTAACTGATTAACTAATTAACAACAACATGAATAAATTCACATTATATCTTAAAGATTCTTACAAAGAATTGGTGCATAAGGTAACCTGGCCTAATTGGGATCAACTACAACAATCTACAATGATCGTTTTGGGCGCTACCTTATTGATTACAGCAGTGGTTTGGGTTATGGACCTGGTAGCCAATAACGCCATGAAATTTATTTATTCTTTATTTAAATAACCGATTATGGAAGAAAAGGAAGAAATGGAGGAAGGCGCAACTCCGGTAGTAGAAAAAGAGGAAATGGAGGAAGGCACAACTCCGGTAGTAGAAAAAGCGGCTAATGCTGAAAAAGAAAGCAAGTGGTATGTGCTCCGTGTAGTAAGCGGTAAAGAGCGGAAAATTAAAGAATATCTGGATAAGGATATCGTTCGTAATGGCTGGACCAACATTGTAAAACAGGTTTTTTTACCCGTTGAAAAAGTGTACAAGGTAGTAAATGGTAAAAAAGTAATGCGTGAGCGTAACTTTTATCCCGGATATATCATGATTGAAGTAGCTGATGGCAAACTAAACGATGATATGATTCAGTCGATGAGCAATATCAGCAATGTGATGCACTTTTTAACGGATGGTAAAGGATCTAAAGGAAATATCATATCATTACGTAAAGCAGAAGTTAATAAAATGCTGGGTAAGGTTGATGAAATGAGTGATGCCGGTGGAATGACAATGAGTGAGCCTTTTATCATTGGCGAAACCATTAAAATTATTGACGGGCCATTTAATGATTTCAACGGTGTGATAGAGGAAGTCAACGACGAAAAGAAAAAACTGAAAGTTCAGGTGAAAATATTTGGCAGGGCCACACCGGTTGAACTTAACTATATGCAGGTTGAAAAAATTGTTTAAATTGGGAAGTCAGGTTGGTGACTTTTTTTAATATTAAAATTTGTAAAATGAAAAAATTATTAATACTTACCACTGTTTTAATCTTTGGATTTACATTATTGGCCCAACCTCCTGAAGGAGACGCCAATGCAGGTATGACGTTTGGTGAAAAAACTACTGCTGAAGGAGCTATTGCAGCAACTGAATTGGCAATTTTATTAAAAGGCACCGAACCCATTGAAATAAAGATAACCGGTAAAGTGACGGAAGTTTGTAAAATGGAAGGCTGCTGGTTACGTATGGAAACAGCCAACGGCAGTATGTTGATAAAAATGAAGGATCATGCATTTTTAGTTCCGCTTTCAATGAATGGCAAAACTATCGTCGCAGACGGAATAGCCACGTTAAAAGAGACCTCAGTTAAAATGCTGAAACATTATGCCGAAGATGCCGGTAAAAGCAAAGCTGAGATTGATGCCATTAAAGAACCTAAAAAAGAAGTTACCATGGAAGCAAAAGGTATTTTAGTTATATAATAAAGACTTTTAATATTTTTATCCCCCGGTTATGGGGGATTTTTTTTGAAAGAGATATTCAGGCTAAGTAAGTTAAGCTGATGGTATTACCGGTAATAGTGCAAGCATCATCAAAAGTGCACCAAGGCCTGGAAGGAATAAAAAAAAAGCCAAAGGTACCTTTTCCCAAAAATCTGAGGATGGTTAACAGTTGATGGTACCCTATGAACAATAATCAGAAAAAGCCAGGCAGCTGGATAGAAATACAGTTAAAGCTGTTTATGCGGCAATAACCAAATAACAACCTGAAGACAGGGAACGACAGATTTTTTTTGATATAATCACCTGTTTTATTAAAATATCCCCTACCTTTGCCGCCCCAAATAGTTCTTTAGTAAAATCCCGGTAGAAATCGGGAGCATTGGGAGTCTCGATATGTTGTTGGGACGCTATCACCAAAAAAAGTAAAAAAATGGCAAAAGAAATCACCGCCTATGTTAAGCTCCAGTGTAAAGGAGGACAGGCCAATCCGGCACCACCAATAGGACCGGCCTTAGGTTCCAAAGGTATTAATATCATGGAGTTCTGTAAAGCATTCAATGGCAGAACCCAGGACAAACAGGGAAAAGTGCTTCCTGTTTTAATCACCGTTTATGCTGATAAGTCATTCGACTTCATCATTAAAACCCCTCCCGCCGCTGTTCAATTAATGGACGCTGCTAAAATTACCAGCGGCAGTAAAGAACCCAACCGTATTAAAGTAGCAAAAGTTACCTGGGCCCAGGTAGAAGAGATCGCCAAAGACAAAATGGAGGATCTGAATGCTTTTACCGTAAACAGTGCCATGAGCATGATTGCAGGTACAGCACGGAGTATGGGTATTACAGTAGACGGTAAAGCCCCCTGGGAAAATTAATATCAATCTATCCCGATCTTATCGGGAGCTAAAAATTTGTAAAAAATGATTACGAAAAAAAGAAAAGTAGCAAATACTAAGGTTGATATTAATAAAGCTTATTCCCTAAAGGAGGCTTCAACTTTAGTTAAAGAAGTAAATACAACAAAATTCGATAGTTCTGTTGATCTGCATATTAAATTGGGCGTTGACCCCAAGAAAGCTGATCAGGCCGTTCGTGGAACAGTATCCCTGCCTCATGGAACCGGTAAAACAAAACGGGTATTGGTTTTATGTACGCCTGATAAAGAAGCCGAAGCTACTGCAGCAGGTGCTGATTATGTTGGTTTGGATGAATTTATTACCAAAATTGAAGGCGGTTGGACAGATATTGATGTAATTGTTGCCACTCCATCGGTTATGCCAAAGATTGGTAAACTGGGTAAAGTGTTAGGCCCACGTAACCTGATGCCGAATCCTAAAACAGGTACAGTTACCAATGATGTGGCAGGTGCCATCAATGATTTAAAAGGCGGTAAAATTGCTTTTAAGGTAGATAAAGTGGGTATCATCCACGCTTCTATCGGCAGGGTAAGTTTTGCTCCGGAAAAAATCGCTGAAAACAGCCAGGAACTTATTAATGCTGTGGTTAAATTAAAACCATCTTCATCTAAAGGAACTTACCTGAGAGGTGTTAGCATGGCCAGCACAATGAGCCCGGGTATTTCAATTGACACAAAATCTGTTCAAAACTAATCCCGATATTTATCGGGAGACAAAAAAATAATTAACATGACAAAGCAGGAAAAAAATGAAGTGATTGAGGTACTGAAAGGCAAGTTTGCCCAGTACAACAACTTCTACATTACCGATACAGAAAGCTTAACAGTAGCACAGGTTGGCAAATTGCGCAACCATTGCTTTGATAAGCAGGTAGAAATGAAAGTGGCTAAGAACACACTTATCCGCAAAGCATTGGAAAGCTTAGATGCTGAAAAATACAGCGGCGTTTTTGATTCACTGCATCAGGTAACAGCCCTGATGTTCAGCGAAAATCCGAAAGAGCCAGCGATGATCATCAGCAGTTTCCGTAAAGAAAACAACAACGAAAGGCCTTTACTGAAAGCAGCTTTCATTAACGGAGATGTATTTGTTGGTAACGATCAACTGAAAGCATTAACGCAGATCAAAACCAAGAATGAATTGATTGGTGAAGTGATTGGTTTATTGCAATCGCCAATACAACGTGTATTGGGCGCTTTACAAAACAAAGATGCAGTAAAAGATGCAGTAAAAGAAGCAGTAGCTGAAGAAGCTGCTGCACCGGTTGCAGAAGTTGTAGCGGAAGCACCAGTAGCTGAAGCTTCTCCAGAAGTAGAAGCTCCGGCTGATGAAGCTGCCCCGCTTGCAGAAGCACCGGCTACAGAAACACCAGCAGCAGAAGCAGCACCCGAAGCACCGGCCGCTGAAGATGAAACACCACAGGCTTAGTATTTACGAAGCTTGTAAAAAAGTAAAATAAGTTGATAAGTTAATAACAAATTCAACTCATTGATAAAACAACAATTTTTTTAAAACGCTCCGACGGATCCGATACAGGGTGTGAAGCCGGAAAAAAAACAAACATTATGGCAGACGTAAAATCATTAGCTGAAAACTTAGTAGGCTTAACAGTAAAGGAAGTACAGGAATTAGCAGAATTCTTAAAATCAGAGTATGGTATTGAACCAGCTGCTGCTGCAGTTGTAATGAGTTCAGGTAGCGATGGCCCGGCTGCTGCTGAAGAGAAAACATCTTTTGATGTTATCCTAAAAGCTGCAGGTGCCAACAAATTAGCGATCGTTAAAATCGTTAAAGAATTAACAGGATTAGGATTGAAAGAAGAGCGTGTGCGCAACCTCACCGAAGACGAAGTGAACCAGATCCGAGTGTGGGTCGAGGCCAACATCACCGTCGAAGGTGACCTGCGCCGTGAAGTCGCGCAGGACA
>JANNSN010000069.1:0-28664 GCA_031402615.1 Chitinophagaceae bacterium | reverse complement strand
ATTTGTAAGCGACAGGTTCATGGTTAATGGTTCATAGTTAATTGTTGTTTACTTTCGTACCGGGTTCACTATGAACAATCAACTATTAACTATCAACTAAGGAATGCCCACATCAAAAAATTTTTCACCCCAACAATTATCTGCTTTAACTGCATTGGGTTTATCTATACCAATAGCCCTGGGTATTTTTGTTTTTAAACCTGTCTGGTGGATCGCTTTATTGTCATTCGTTGTCATCTTTCTCGGTGCCTATGGTTTGATCGTTTACACCCTGCAGACTTTCATCTATCGTAAAATAAAACTCATCTATAAATTCATTTATCAAACCAAAGCCAGTAAACGGGAAGAGTTTTATTACAAAAATATCTTACCTCAAAAAGGTATTGATGAAGTAAGGGAAGATGTGGAAAAATGGGCAGAGCAAAGAAAGGAAGAGATTGAACTGCTGCAGCAAAATGAAGCCTACCGCAAAGAATTTTTGCAAAACCTGAGCCATGAATTGAAGACGCCAATTTTTGCCATACAGGGTTATGTTGATACTTTGCTTAATGGGGCTTTGGATAGGCCCGAGGTAAATCAGAAATTTTTACAAAGCACTTCCCGTAATATTGATCGGCTTGTTAACCTGGTTGATGACCTCGATGCGATTTCGAAACTGGAAAGCGGAGAGCAGTTTTTGCTGAAAGATAGTTTTATTATTCAGGATCTTTTAAAAGAAGTGTATGAGACTTTGTCTTATAAAGCGGATGAAAAACAGATAAAGTATATCGTTAAAAAAGGTTGTGAATTACCGCTCATTGTTTTTGCTGATAAAGAAAAAATACGACAGGTGTTTATTAACCTGGTTGATAATGCTATCAAGTATGGTAAACAACTGGGCACCATCGAGGCCAGTTTTTATAAGGTAGACGGAGCCAGGGTTTTGATTGAGATCAGCGACGATGGCTATGGCATAGCTGAAGAGCATGTACTTCGCATATTTGAAAGGTTTTACCGAACCGATCTTGCCAGAAGCCGCAAAGTGGGTGGAAGTGGTTTGGGGTTATCCATTTGCAAACATATCATCGAAGCCCACGAACAATCTATACATGTTCGTAGTAAAATAGATGTGGGTAGTACATTTGGGTTTACATTGCAGAGTAAAAAAGTGTAACACCATCTTGATTTAATTAGTAGTCCATAGGACTACGTTGAAATCAAAATGGTACAACTTTATTTTCGTGATATCAATAAAACAGATCATCATTTTCTGATGAAGCCTGAGCCACTAAGAAAATACAGCAGCTTTTGATGAAGCTGGGAATAAGATGCTGCCTGAAATCAAAAAACATTACTGGCAATTTTAAAGTGTTCATCAGCTGCAATTGGCTGCAGCGAATCCCCCAATTCATTATGTAGTATTGAGAAAGCAAGACATCCGTTCCCTGCAGGATACGCTGCATATACGTTTACCCGGCCGTGGAGATTGAATTTGATGGCATAGGAGAAATTCAGGAGGAAATGCTGTATACTGGCAAAGCTGTTTATGTACCGGTAGTTTTTGCAACACGGGTACTGGAAACATAGAACAAATCCGGAATGGCAAGCCGCATATAAATTACCGGGATGACACATGCTGACATGGCAGAATGTGTTTTAATTAAAAAGGAAACTATGCCTTGTAAGTACCAGAAACCCAGTGGGATATTTTAATACGTAAGGGCGGGCATCCTATTAAAAAATATTCACGTTCCTCCTGCTAAGTTTTGCACAGCATTATACTAACCGGGATCCTCTGCAATAATTTTCCAGCTTTATTTCTTCAGAACAGTTTTTGCAGCTTTTTTCTTTACAGGGATTGCTTTAACAGACTTTTTGACTGCTTTCTTCAGCGGATTTTTTTTAATACCTGCAACCAACTTCTTAGCTGCTTTTTTAATCCTCTTTTTAAATAACTTTTCGCCAAGCTGCACTTTTAACGAGGTAAGCGAAGTGTTTAACTGTTCTGTTACTGTTTTTCGTACGTTTTCAGCCGGAGGGGTAACTTTTTTTGCTGCTTTTTTTGCTGTTGACATCTTTATTTTAATTAAATGATAACACAAAATTAATATAAGATTGACAATTTCAATGTTAATTTTTATTATTCCCAACTGTCGGAGTTATTTTCATTGGCCTTCGAGGCCGGATTATTTCCTTAAAAAACATCCTATTAATTCTGCAATTGTCCCTGTTCTGGTTCCCGATTTTGGAATATGTACTCAAGTATTAAACTTATTTGCTTAACACTCACATAACATTACCGTAAAGATTTGTTTAAAGTATTTGCATCCCTTTGCGAATAATACTAAACTCAATTTTTTTTATGAAAAATGTTAAATACTTTTTTCTTGAGCTTTCCGTGAGAATATTTCTACCAATGCTCTCCGCTTTTTACCCGCCTCTCAAATTTTATAAAATCCATTAATGGATAAACTAAAAAGAAAGAAGCTCGATATCCTGGTGTTGTCTGATATACATCTGGGCACGTACGGTTGTCACGCCAAAGAATTGTTACATTACCTGAAGACCGTAAAACCAAAAACGGTGATCCTTAACGGCGACATTATTGATATCTGGCAGTTTAATAAAAGATACTGGCCCAAAAGCCACATGAGCGTGGTGAAGCATTTAATGGGGTGGATGAGCAAGGGTATAAAGATTTATTACGTAACCGGAAACCATGATGAAATGCTTCGGAAATTCGTTGGCTTCAAAATGGGCTCGCTAAAGATTGTGAACAAGGTTATTCTTGAACTTGATAATGGAAAATCTGCCTGGTTTTTTCACGGCGATGTATTTGATGTAACCATGCAGCACAGTAAATGGCTGGCAAAACTTGGGGCTGTCGGCTATGATACTTTGATTCATATTAACAGTTTTGCCAATTTTATTTCGGAAAAAATATTCAAGCGGGGAAAACTTTCCCTCTCCAAAAAAATAAAGAACAGTGTAAAGAGTGCAGTAAAATTCATAAACAATTTTGAACAGACAGCGGCTGATATCGCCATCAGCAATCATTATGATTACGTGATTTGCGGCCATATTCATCAGCCCGAAATGCGTGAGATTGAAAACGATAACGGAAGGATAATATACATGAACAGCGGCGACTGGATCGAGAATCTAACTTCGCTTGAATATGTAGATGGCGACTGGAAAATCTACCGTTTTGACGAAAACGAAATGCTGAATATGGTTGTAAACACGCCGGAAGAGGAGGAGTTGAATAACAATCAGTTATTTGATAACCTGGTAGAAGAATTTAATTTGTTGAAGCCGTAATGAAAATATTGTACGCCATACAGGGAACCGGCAACGGGCATTTGAGCAGGGCAAGAGATATTATACCCATCCTGCAACAAAAAGGCGAACTGGATATTTTGGTTAGTGGTATACAGGCCGATGTGGAATTGCCCTACCCGGTAAAATATAGATTCAAAGGCCTCAGTTTTATTTTTGGTAAGAAGGGCGGTATTGATATTATAGCCACCTATAAAAAAAGCAATTTACGGCAACTGTACAAAGAAATTAAAAGCCTGCCTATTGAAGAATACGACCTGGTGATAAACGATTTTGAACCCGTAAGTGCGTGGGCCTGTAAGATGAAACATAAAGCGTGCATCGGGCTTAGCCACCAGGCAGCAGTGATCAATAAAAGATCTCCCAAACCGAAAAAGAAGGACCCGGTGGGGAAGGCAGTGCTTAATAATTATGCGCCGGTTACCGCAGCTTATGGTTTTCATTTTGGAGCCTACGATAAAAATATTTTTACACCGGTAATTCGAAACCAAATGAGAGCATGCAAACCCGAAAATAAAGGACATTATACGGTGTATTTACCTGCCTACAGCGATGAAAGAATTATTAAAATTCTGGGAGAAATAAAAAATATTCAATGGGAAGTATTCAGTAAGCACACAAAAAAGGAATACCGAGAAAAAAACATGCACATCCGGCCAATCAATAACGATTTATTTATTGAAAGCTTTATTAACTGTACCGGTATTTTGTGCGGCGCAGGATTTGAAACACCGGCGGAAGCCTTGTATTTAAAAAAGAAACTGCTGGTGATACCAATGAAGGGCCAGTATGAACAGCAATGTAATGCAGCAGCATTGGAAACAATGTGTGTGCCTGTTATAAAGAGTTTAAAAATAAAACACCTGGATAAAATAAAAGCCTGGATAGAGGGAAAGCAAAACCTCGTCGTAAATTATCCCGATACCAGCCAACGGATCATTAATATGGTTATGAAAAAGCATGGAGTGAATAGTGATAAAAAACCTGTTAAGTTAGGAGATGGGATACCCTCCTTAAAAAAATTGAGGGATAAAAGCCTGGAAAAAATATTAAATCAAATTGCTGAATAGGGGATATGCTTTTTACAAAGAACGATTTTGGGGATGATTTTAAATGGGGTGTATCTACCGCTGCTTACCAGATAGAAGGGGCACACAATATGGATGGCAAGGGTCCATCAATCTGGGATACGTTTACCCAAAAAAAGAAAAAAATATTCAATAACGATAACGGAAATATTGCCTGCGACTATTATAAACACTATGCAGAAGATATTGCACTCATCTATAAATTAAATATTCCCAATCATCGCTTTTCAATTTCGTGGAGCCGAATTTTGCCACTGGGTATTGGTGCCGTAAACCATAAGGGTATTGATTTTTACAACCGGGTAATTGATTTTTGCCTTGAACTTGGTATTGAGCCCTGGATAACTTTATACCATTGGGATTTACCGGAAGCTTTACAAAAAAAAGGAGGCTGGGCCAACAGAGAAATAATTCAATGGTTCAGCTATTTTGTTGGTTGCTGTATAAAAAATTTTGGCGACAGGGTTACAAACTGGATGGTACTTAATGAGCCGATGGTTTTTACCGGAGCTGGATATTTTTTGGGAGTACATGCACCTGGTAAAAAAGGCTTAAGCAGTTTTTTGGCTGCCGCTCATCATGCGGCTTTGTGCCAGGCCGAAGGGGGAAGAATTATCAAATCGTTGCTACCGGATTGTAAAGTGGGAACAACATTTTCTTATTCGCATATTGAACCGTACCGGCATCATGAAGAGCGGGATCTGAAAGCAGCTGTTAAAGTAGATGCGCTTTTAAACCGGATGTTCCTGGAGCCATTGCTGGGACTTGGTTATCCCACAGACGATTTAAAAATACTGGAGCGCATGGAGCGCTTTATGTATCCGGATGATGGGAAGAAACTGGCATTTGATATGGACTTTATTGGCCTGCAGAATTATACCCGTGAATTTGTAACACATGCCCCGCTGATGCCCTTTGTAAAAGCAAAAATTATTAAAGCAAGTAAAAGAAATGTTGAACATACGTTGATGGATTGGGAAGTTTATCCACCTGGCATTTACAATGCATTAAAGCGGTTGAATAATTACAAGCAGGTAAAAGAAATTATTATTACGGAGAATGGTGCTGCATTTAACGATAGCTATGAGGAAGACAGAATAGAAGACTATAAAAGAGTACGTTTTTTGCAGGACTACATTGCACAGGTTTTACGGGCAAAACGGGAAGGTGTAAAAGTGAATGGTTATTTTGTATGGACGCTGATGGACAATTTTGAATGGGCGGAGGGTTTTTATCCAAAATTTGGCCTGGTGAATGTAGATTTCAAAACACAAATAAGAACAGTAAAAAACTCCGGAAGGTGGTACAGCCAGTTTTTAGAAAATACATTGGCAGCTTCAAGGGAAGTTTGGGAGGGGCCGGCAACGGCCGTGATATAATAATTGCTTAACGATTAGTTTGCCATGTTTTGGAATTCTGTTTATATTTTTACAGAACAGTATTGTTACTTCGGGTTAGTGAAACAAAACCTCCGTTTATTGAATGCGGGGTTTTTGTTTTGAAAAAAAGCGCTTCATGTGCCATATAAAAAAACGAAGGCATATCTTTCCCCTTCTCCATTGGTGAATAATTTCCGGAGGCTGTATTATTTTAAAATACGAGGCATAAATTGTATTTGCATCCACATCCTTGTTGCCAGGAACAATACAATAAGCATCATCACCGGTCGGCAGTCTTCTTCGTTCATTATTTATCCAGGCATATTGGTGTGTGTCGCTTGTATCACCAATGGCAACTAATTATTTTTTAGGGGCATGGCCATGCAATGATCCATAGGTGATGCCGGCTTAGTATAGTATCCTTCTTTTGCATAAGCAGTTTGTTTTTCGGAAAATTAAAACGCCGGGCTTACTAAATTATAAACTGATTGTAAAGTGAAGGTTACTATTTGGCCGATGCCGCAGTAATTTGCAGCGGAGATGCTACGGGATGCGTTGTTGTAAAATTTAATCCGAGTACAGCAGCAACAGTTTGCGCCAGTTGATCATTAAAAATTTCCGATTGGGTTTTTAATTCTCCCTCGTTTTTAAACCCGGGCCCGATTGTCATCAACCAGCTATCGCTGCTGCCTGATGTAAGTGGCCCGTGCCGTGTCCAGTTTTTGGTTTTCTCGCCACGGCCATGATCGGTGGTGATGATGAAACTGGTATTGTTTTTATAAAATGGATCCCGGTTAACCAGGTACCAAAGCTGAGCCAGGTAATTATCGAAAAGATTTGCTGCCTGTAAATATTCATCATATTTGCCGCTATGGGCGTATTCATCAGTTTCTCCAAAGCCTATAAAAACAACTTTTGGGTGTTTGGCATGTATATATTCTTTTGCAGCAACAAAGGTTAGCATATCATTTCTGGTAGCTTGTAAATTGTAAACAGCGTATTGTTGAACTAAGTTCGTTAGTACCTCTGTACAGGTAAGGGAATCGTGCTTTATTTTCTGGTAACCGTTGTTTTGATAAATAGAACTCTTTGGCTTATTGAGTATATAGTCAAATAAATTCCAACTGGCGAATGCAGCTACAGCGTTATTGTATTCCGGCTGAACGTTTAAAAATTCCAGCAGATTTTCGTTTTGGTTCCATTTTTTGCTGTTTGCGATTACGGCGGGGTTGGCAAAGCCGGTTAAGATTTCGTTATAACCTGCGTATGAAAACCGGTAGGCATTGGCAACCGATACCTTGTTTTCGTAATTCCTGTTGCCATATAGCGACCCGTTTTTTTCGATGGTTTTCCAAACAAACGGCATGAGTAGCTTTCTTCTTTCATGTAGGTCATTGTTCCAATACATCTCTTTAAGTAATGCGGTATCATTCACAAAATGGGGATTGCTGATGAGTAATGAATCGGCCCCGTTAAAAATTTCACGCCAACGAAACCCATCTGTAGTAATAATAAAAATATTCGGAGCTGTTGCCGACTGTGAGAATGAGGTGAAGGAAAAAAAAGTAGTTAACAGTAAAATGATATTTTTCATTGACGGAGTTTTACAAATAAACTCTATCAATATAAACATCTGATTAAGTAAATATTATGGTAACATTAAATCAGTCGCCCTGACGCTGCCGGAAAAAGATGACGCATTGTGGGGCTGAAATGCATACCAGCAAAGTACCAGTAACAGGCTGGTAAATCTGGAGTCTACCAATGATTTTGTTTCGGTGAATCCTTTTGCCAACACGCCGAAACTGCAGTTGAGCAGTTTGTTATGCTTCAATTCATCATAAATTTTAACCTCACCTGATTGATGCTGGTCAAGCTCAAAATAATACTTAATATCATCCAACTCAATAAAACCTTTTCCGGCGCCTGGTTTAATTTCTTCAACCTTCCCCATTTTTACGCCATATTCGTTTTCTATATATTTTTTTGGAGAGAATAATCCACTTTTTTCAAAAGCAAATATCCTCCTGCCCAGTTTGCTTACAGTTCTGGCAAACCGGGTGTACTTGCTGAACGTTATTTGAACAAGCTTCTTATTTTCTTCCCACAACTCAAAATTTTCAGTTGGGTTATCGTTATTTGCCCGTACCCATTTCATATAGATCGTATTTGGTAAAAAGAAAGTGAATGTAATTTCAAATCGGGTTAAATAGGTGCTGTGGAAAAAAATGTTGACTAAATGTGCATAGTAACAATTTCATAACAATCTGTTTATGCGCAAAAAAACCACCCAGATAAGAATAACGGGTGGTGCATGAGAAAACTTGCTAATTGCTGAGAAAATACTTGTTCAAACGCTTGAAGGCCACAAATTACAGCCACCATGTTATGCTAAACACAAGAAATGATTAACATAAGGTTATGAATATCATCATATTGGATATTAAAATGGTGATTAAAATTGTGGTTACTTAATTGCCTGGAGTAACCTGTTTTCTCAATTTTTTTAAAGTCCGCATATTAAATCTTGCAATTGGTCGTTTCTAATATTAAATTATTGTTAAGTTTTCGTAACTTCAAACAGGCTTCAGGCCAAAAAATGAAAAAATTAATTTATACATATACGCTCTGCGGTGTCTTTCAGCTTGCTATATTGCCGGCTATTGCACAAGAATCTATTGATCGTGGGTTTAAATTTTTTGGCGAAACCATATCGTTGCCGCTTGATGAATCTTTACCTGTTCCGTTTGACTCTGTTCTAAACAACCAAACTGTTCAGCAATTTAATGTTGCTATTCATACCGATAGTTATTCTCCACTTATTGATACGCTACTGGCCGCAAAAGAAAGGCTAAAACTTGATGATTGGTTATACTACCAATTAATACGGCAAACTGCCCAAAAATTAAGTCCCAAGGCCAAAAATTACTATCGATATACCTTATACAAATGGTTTTTGTTAAATGAGTCGGGGTATAATTCGAGTTTATCAATTTCCGGAAAAATGTTGCTTTTGTATGTGCAAAGCGATGAAGAAATTTTTAATATTCCTTATCACATGAAAGATGGCAGGCAGTTTGTTTGCCTGAATTATCACGATTATGGAAATATTGATTTTGAGAAGAATTTTTTTGCAGAAGTACCGCTCACGAATTTAAAAGCGAATAAGGCATTTACCTACAAAGTTACCAGGATACCCGAATTGGAAGCATCTGCCTACCAGGAAAAAGATCTGCAATTTGATTTTTATCAACAGACCTATTCATTTAAAGTTAAGGTTAATCCACAGGTGCAATCATTGTTTATTAACTATCCGGTACTGGATTACAGTTATTACGTCAACACGCCGCTAAGTAACGAAACCTACGCATCACTCATCCCCTCACTAAAAAAATATACAGCAGGCATGCCTACCAAAGAAGGGATAGATTTCCTGATGCGGTTTACCCGGTATGCCTTTCTGTTTCAACCGGATATACAGGTTTTTGGCCAGGAGAAACGGTTTACACCCGAAGAAACCTTGTTATATAACCAGAGCGATTGCGAAGACAGGGCGGCATTGTTCTTTTATTTGGTAAAAGAAATGTACAACCTCCCGATGATTGTAATGATGTATCCAAAGCATGTAACCATTGGCGTGAACTTCGACAGGCCTTTTGGGAATACCATAAGCTATAACGGGAAGCAATACTCGGTTTGTGAACCCACGCCGCAAAGCCGGGATTTAAAACTTGGACAATTATTGCCCGAACTCCGGAAAACACCTTACGAAGTTGTTTACGCCTATAATCCGGTCAAATAAAGCAATTATCCGGTTTTTTTATTGCTCAGTACTGTTCAGTTTTCGTTAATCCTACGCTGCTGTCGTAAATTTCAAGCATGATTATTTCCCCCTTTTCGTTATAGGTTTCCAAAGGGTCAACAAAAAAACGAATTTGGTAAGCTCCCGTACTTTTTATTTTATACCGGTTATACCAGTATGTAGTCCAAAGCCATTTGCTATCGGTACAATACCCTCTAAGATTTCAACGTAGTGCTTTGGACTGCTTCTTAAATCAAGATGCAATAACCAACTGATACATAAAAAAATACAGCCTCCCATTTAAAGAAGGCTGTAAAAATATTTAAAACACTGTCAAATAAATAATTAGTAATTCCACTTGGTCCATCCTTTCCACCAACTGGCTAAAACTCCTGCAGGGGCTACACCACCACGGAAAGTTACCGTCCGATCGAAGAAAGTATCTCCTGCAAACTTGGCATCAGTAAAGTTACCACCCGATAATATTTTCTGATTACCACCGCTGCCACCAAAAGGAGTTGGATCCGGCGTGATGTAGTTAAAAGGCTGAATCAATTTTGTGTCTGAAGTATTGGCTAAAATATCATTACCATAAAATGGATTGGTAAACCATGATGCGAATTGAGCGTCATTAGTGATAGTAACACCCGCGGTTCCGGAAAATCGGGTATTGGTAGCACAACCTGCAATGGTAATGTTTCTTAAACGTAGTGAGCTGTCTTCAATATTCGTGGCAACCGTATTACCCGTTCCGCCATCCAGTTCAATACCCCTGGGCCATCCCATGATGATGGTATTAAAAATTGAAATCGCACTGTTTCTTCTAATATGAGTACCACCTCTAAAGAGTGAACTTCCAATATTGTTTAAAGTGGCCCTTGGGCCTATGGCCGTTATGTTACTGAAAATCGCAGAGGTTTTAGGTGTAGCTGTGGTGCCGGTAGGATTATTATCACTTTCAAATGCTTCCGAATTTGAAATATCAGCAATTAACGAATCACGTATAATGATCCCAAACTGAACTTTACCGCTGTAACCATTATCTGTATCAAAATCATCATCCTGGGTTTTTAACGCAATCAGGTATTTACAATTAACAGTTCCACCAAAAAACTCATACGCATCATCTTTGGCATAGGTTACCTGTATATATTCGATAGTAGTTCCACGACCAACTGCAGCCAGGGTTAAACTATTGATTTCTTTATCAGGCTGATAAGCATATCCTGCAAATTCAATCCTTACATACTGCAGCGAGCCAGAGTTGTCATTATCATCAGGAGTTGTTCCACCACCTGCAAGGCCATCACCTTGTGCATTATCTACACCACCTTCAACCTGGTAAGTGTTAACTGTGCCATTGAATGCCGTATTAACACTTGCTTTTCCGCAAAGTACAATCCCGCCCCAGTCGCCGGATTGTGGATTAGGAGATGCAGAAGTGAATATGATTGGCTCTGTTGGTGTACCATTTGCTATTAACTTACTGCCACGTGTAATAATTAAAGCCGCCACATCGGCGCCGCTGAAAGAACCTTTGACAGTAGTACCGGCCTCAACGGTCATGGTGTGGTTACCAACCATATAAACCAACCCCTTGAGGATATAGTTATTTCCTTTCCTTAAAACAGTATCGGCGTTAATGCGTCCTGTAAGCGTAATCGTGGAGCCGGTAGTAGTACCGCCACCACCACCATTAATAATGATAACTTCCTTTTCGCCGTCTGTTTCAATTTTTCGGCAGCTTACAAAAGTTACCGCAGAAAGTGCAATGAATCCTAAAATGTACTTTTTCATTTTTTATTTTTTTAAAGATTTATTTTTTTATTTATAAAATTGAGTAATTGAATGATACGCTGAATGTGGTTCCAAACACCCGGTTAAAACGTTGAGGGTCAACAGTGGTTTGGAAAGTTTTTTTATCGCTGTTGTTCATATAGAAATACCTGGTCTGGTTAAGTATATCCGATACGCTTAATCTAACTTCCCCTTTACGTTTTAGTACTTTTTGTGCAAGTTGAAAATCAAGTAATGGCCTTTTAGCTTCATAAATATCCGGGAAACCGTCAAATGCATTTCCAACAAAGGCAATTCTTTGACCGATCTGGTTAAACAAAAGGGTAGCATTTAAACCTTTCTCCTGCCAATCGTATAACAAACCAAGGTTTATCACATAAGGACTTTGTCCTTGCAAAGGCCTGTCAATTTTAAGTGTTTTATCTTCTAACTTGCTTTTGATTAAAGAAAGGTTTCCCTGTAGCGTAAAGTTTTTAAAGGCAGGTATAAAATCAAGCTTCTTGCGCATTTCCAGCTCCACACCAAAAGCAGTTGCTTTTGCAGGGTTTTGAAAATTAAATGAGCTGGCACCACCACTGCTCGCATTGAATATCTGCTCAATCGGGTCTTCAAAATTCTTATAAAAAACACCTGCAGAAAAAGTTTCACCAGCCCTGGGGTATAACTCATATCGTAAATCGAGATTGGTTATTTTCGTTCTTTTAAGTGCGGGATTTCCCTGTATCGAAGCGTTTAATTCAAAGTCGTAAATATTCAATTGCGTTAGCTCTCTCAACTCCGGTCGGATAACTGTTTGTGAACCCGATAACCTGATATTGGTTTTAGGATTAAGTTTATAAGTTGCGTTTACTCCTGGTAAAAAGTCGGTAACTTTTGTGTAAGTGTGTCGGGGGTCATAGGTTTTAACGCTACCCACCAGTTGATCAAAATTTTCAACACGCAAGCCCCATACCACCCTTAATTTTTTTGCAATCTGGTTATCAAACTGCAGGTATCCTGCATTTAGGATGGTATTAGCCAGGTATCGGAACGTATTTCCCTTGATCGCATCAAAACCAAATTTATTACCGCTGCCATCTCCAAAGTTTTGAGCTGCAAAAATCTGGTCGGCAGGTAACTGGCGCAATGCGTCATTATCAACGGGTAAATTGATCGCAAATAATTTTGCATCATACAAACGGTCCTTAATCTGCAGCATATAACCACCTTTTATGGTTTGATTTTTTCCAAGATCATAAGTAAGATCGCCACCTGCCGTGTAGATATAGTCACTCAGAGCCTGGTAAATACGGCTTCCGGATTGTTGAGATAAAGTACTTGAAATAACAGCCCGATAAGGGTCAGTTGTATTTTCTCTCGAGTAGGTAATTCTGCGTTGGTCAGGAATATACCCATCAAGAATATTAAACGCACCGTACCACTTTAATTTCAAAGGTTTAATAATGCTGTGTTCGCCGCTTACCTGCGTAGTAAAAAAAGTATTTTGTTTGAAGTTAATTTCAGAACCTTTAATGTATTGGTCAATTCTGGTATTATCAGTTCCGGTTCTTTGCGTAGTACGGTTATCTGTATTTACATTGATGATCGACTTAACAGAGACTTTGTTTAGGGAGTTTATTTGCATACTCAAACTTCCTAATGCCCCAACCGAAATTTCCTGTGATGATATATCGTCTTCATAATCATACAAAGAACTTACCACCCGGGTTTGTTGATCCAATGCACTCAGTGCATTTCTGCTCTTGTAAAAATTTGAACTGCTTGAATAGCTGACACCAAATGACCCACCAATTTTTTTACCAAAAAGTTTGGAAGAAAAACCACCATTGGTTTGAAATGAAGCATTAATGGGAGCATTTCCTTTTGGAGCCGTCCAGATATTTTCGAACTGCTTACCAATTTCTGTTTTTTGCGCACGTGTTGAATTGTCAAATTCAGATTTTGTGGTATAGCCCTGTGGTAATCCCCTGGCACCATCGTCTATTCCTAACCAGTCCAGTTTACCACGCCTCTCTTTGTAAAAATCTGACCCGACGGTAGCGGTATTAAAACCAGTACCAACTTGCACATTTAGAAAATTTTTGGTCGGGATATCTTTAGTATTTACCTGAATTAAGCCACCTGCCCACTCACCAGGATATTCCGGAACAAATGCCTTATTGATAATGATGTTATCAATCATGGCCGAAGGAATCAGGTCAAAAGAAAAGGTCTTTCTGTCAGGCTCCGTACTGGTCAGTAATATACCATTTAACATGGCCTGGTTGTAACGGTCGGCAAGACCACGAACGATAATAAATTTGCCATCCTGGATACTGGCGCCCGGTGTACGCTTAATTACTTCTCCGGTATTTTTATCCGGTGAACGACGGATACTTTCTGATGAAATTACCGAAGCAACCGTATTGGTATTTCTTTGAAATGCGATTACTGAATTTACAGACTCTAGACGGGCCGAAGAACGTTGTGCTCTTACAATTACTTCTCCAACGGTAGTCGCTTGTGCTGCCATTACTACGTTAAGTTCATTAAACTGTCCTTGCAAAACCTCCACATCTGAAAGTGATTTGGTTACATAACCGATCGTTGAAAAATCGACATCATATTTTTTCCCTGGAATAAGGTTTAGCGTGAAACGTCCTTCAATATTGGTTGACGTACCCGTACCTCCTCCCAGTATCACAGAAACGCCGCTTATGGGTTCATTTTTATCGTTTATTACCTTACCTGATAGTTTCAGTGTTTGCGCATGTGCCGCAGAAACTGCTAACAGCGTAAATAATGATAGAAAAAGTCTTTTTAAATACATAACCACGTTTATTATGAGTTGTTTTTTGCTGATGCAAAAAGACGACTTGTATGTTAAGCCAACATGAATTGAATGTTACGGTAATGTTATGTAACGGAGGCAGTATATTTGGGGTTACAATATGCGGATTTGTTTCTATGTATAACGAAATCAAAGGAAACAATATGGTGATGCTGAAGTCTTAACCATATCCAACATGACTATTTTTTATTGATCAATGTTAAGTTAACGTTACCAATTCGCGCTATGTCAGCAATGGGTTCAATATTTATACTTTTGCTTCAAAAAATAAATAGCTATGGCCGGCATAAATACGATCATGAAGATCTTTTTACCTAAAGACAAAGTGTTTTATCAACTGTTTGAAAACGTATCTGAGGTACTGGTTAAAATGGGCGACAAATTGCAGGATGTGGTTAACGAACCCGACTTTGATAAACGGGGCCAACTCATCCAGGAAATTGAGGATATGGAGCACATCAATGATGATTATACCCATACCATTTTTACCGAACTGGGAAAAAACTTCATTACCCCATTCGATCGGGAAGATATTCATTACCTGGCTACCTCTTTAGATGATATCGCTGACTATATATATGCGTCTGCCAAGAAAATAAATTTTTACCGGGTTAATCCCAATGAGATGGGCTTTAATAAAATGGCCGACCTGATTGCATTGGGTTGCCGCCAGGTAGAAATTGCAGTTAAGGAATTACGCAACATGAAAAACATGCGTTTGATCACAGATGCATTGGTTTCTATCAATAGTATAGAGAACCAGGCAGACGATATTTTCGACATGAGCATTGAGCGCCTGTTTGCCACCGAACCCGACGCCAAGGAAGTGATCAAGAAAAGGGAAATTTACCAGGTAATGGAAATCGTCACGGATAAATGTGAGGATGCGGCAAATGTTATTGAATCCATCATTGTTAAGTACGCTTAAAATCAATTTGCATGCTACTCCCGATAGTGGTCGGGTTGTAAATTTGCATTTTGAAAATCCAAAAAAATAAAACTGCCTGTATGATCACATTTGCCTGTTTGCCTATTTTTAATTTGCACATTTAAATTATGACTTTTCTTATAATCATTATTGCCTTAGCACTCATATTTGATTACATCAATGGCTTTCACGATGCTGCCAATTCAATTGCAACAGTGGTTTCTACTAAAGTGTTAACACCTACACAGGCTGTAGTTTGGGCTGCCTTGTTTAATTTTGTTGCCTATTTTATTTTTAAAGATCACGGGGTGGCCAACACGATAGCCAAAACAGTAAAAACCGAATTCGTCTTCGGGCATCAAATGCTGGTTGTCATTTTCTCCGGATTAGTTGCAGCTATCTTCTGGAACCTGCTAACCTGGTGGTTTGGTATTCCTTCTTCATCTTCTCATGCGCTGGTAGGCGCGTTTTCCGGTGCCGCAATTGCGTATGGCGGTTTTACGGTGGTTAACTCCGCGGTAGTTTATAAAACCGCTGCTTTTATTTTAATAGCACCGGTAATTGGTATGATCACGGCTTTCATTATTTCGCTTTGGTTTATTCATTCCTTTAAAAAAGGATGGATCCCAAAAATTATTGCTTTCTCCATTTTAGCCGGAGTAGTCGTTTTTCTTTATTATAATATGGAGTTTAATCCTGAAAAGCTAAAACAAGTACATTATGATTCTTATTTGGTAAAAGTAATTTTTTACGCAAAGAATTTTAAATGGATCCTGCTTTGTTCAATTCTGGCTATCATGGCGGTTTTTACGCTATTTTTAAATACTTTAAATGCATCCCGTGCCAACAAATGGTTTAAAAGATTACAATTGGTTTCTTCTGCCGCATTCAGTATCGGGCATGGTGGTAATGATGCACAAAAAGTAATGGGTATTATTATGGCCGCGTTGATAGCTTATAATCCTGCTATCTACAGCCTGGATAATATGGTTGATTGGGTTCCGCTGGCCTGTTATTCTGCAATAGCACTGGGTACCATGAGCGGTGGCTGGAAGATTGTAAAAACAATGGGAACTAAAATTACAAAAGTTACTCCTTTTGAAGGGGTGGCTGCAGAAACAGCAGGCGCCATCACATTATTTGTAACAGAAGCTTTAAAAATCCCGGTAAGTACCACACATACCATAGCAGGTTCCATTATTGGCGTGGGCGCAACAAAACGTCTTTCAGCTGTTCGTTGGGGAGTTACTGTAAACCTCTTGTGGGCATGGATAATTACGATACCGGTAAGCGGATTACTGGCAGCTTTGGTTTATGTGATAGCCAGCAGAATACTGTAAATTTACACTCCATCATATTTTAATACAAAATCATGCATGTATTGCGTGATTTTTTTGTTTTCTTTGCATATGAACAAAATTCTGGTTACCGGCGGATGTGGTTATATAGGTGCGCACACCATTGTTGATCTGATTGAGAATGGTTTTGAAGTTATCTCTGCAGATAATAATTCACGCAGCAACGAAAACATTTTAGACGCCGTTGAAAAAATTACCGGCAAAATAGTTAAGAATTATAAGGTTGATCTTTGTGTGTATGATGATACGGTCGCCATATTCCAGGAGAATCCGGGCATTCATGGTATCATACATTTTGCAGCATACAAATCAGTAGGCGAGTCGGTTAAAAAGCCATTACTCTATTTTGAAAATAATTTAAACTCACTCATCAATATTCTGAAATGTGCCGATGAGTTTGCGATACCAAATTTTGTTTTCTCTTCTTCCTGCACCGTTTATGGTAACCCCGACAAAATTCCCGTTACTGAAGAAACAGCTATGAAAGCTGCTGAATCGGCCTATGGTGCAACCAAACAAATGGGAGAGCAGATTGTAAAAGATGCGGTAAACGCAAATCATAACAATGCCATCTTATTAAGATATTTTAACCCGGTAGGTGCTCATCCATCGGCCTTAATGGGCGAATTGCCCCTGGGTAAACCCGAAAACCTGGTACCCGCAATTACGCAAACTGCCATTGGTAAATTACCCATGATGAAAGTCTGGGGTAATGATTATGAAACCAGGGACGGTAGCTGTGTGCGGGATTATATCCATGTTTGCGATATCGCCCATGCTCATACGCTAGCTTTAAACTACATGTTGGAAAACAGGAATGAAAGCAACTGCGATGTGTTTAATTTGGGTACAGGAGATGGCCACACGGTATTGGAGATCATTAATGAATTCGAAAGATCAAGCGGTGTAAAACTTAATTACGAAATAGGCCAGCGACGCCCCGGTGATGTGATCGCTATATATGCCAATAATGACAAAGCACGCAAACTCCTGGGCTGGAATCCAAAATATAAACTGCAGGATATGATGGATACGGCCTGGAAATGGGAATTGAAACTGAAAGAGAATGCAGACATATTTAAATCAACCAATCCAGAATTGAATTAAACGCTGTTACAGTCCCGGTTAGCTGTGCGTTATAACATGGTGGGCAACTTTTTCAAACACATTTGCCACCCTGCAAATCTTTCTTTTACTTTGCGGCAATTGCAGATAGCAGTTTAAAACATTTTCATTGTATGCTCAAGGAAATTCTGGTAACAGGCAATAAAGACACCCGTAGTGGTTTTGGGGATGGCATTTTAGAGGCGGCCCGTAAAAATACAAACATTGTTGCGCTCACAGCAGACCTGGCAGGCTCACTAAAATTAAATGGATTTATTAAAGAATTTCCCGAAAGATTTATACAATGTGGTATTGCCGAGGCCAATATGATGGGCATTGCCGCCGGGTTAACCATTGGCGGTAAAATTCCATTTGCTACAACTTTCGCGAATTTTGCTACCGGCAGGGTTTACGATCAGATCAGGCAAAGTATAGCCTATAGCAGTAAAAATGTGAAGATCTGTGCATCGCACGCCGGGCTTACTTTAGGTGAAGATGGCGCAACACACCAAATTTTAGAAGATATCGGATTAATGAAGATGTTACCCGGCATGACCGTGATCGTACCGGCAGATTATAACCAAACCAAAGCCGCTACCATGGCTATTGCGGATCACGAGGGCCCTGTTTACCTGCGTTTTGGCAGGCCGGTATGGCCAATCTTTACAAAAGAAGCCGACTTTGTTATTGGTAAAGCACAACAATTATCAGCAGGAACAGATGTTTCGATCTTTGCCTGCGGCCATATGGTTTGGAAAGCTGTTGAAGCCGGAATAATTCTGGAAGAAAAAGGAATAGGTGTTGAAGTAATCAATATACATACTATTAAACCATTGGATACAGAAGCCATTATTGCATCTATCCGCAAAACAAAATGTGCCGTAACTGCCGAAGAGCATAACATTATTGGAGGCCTTGGAGATGCGATCGCTCAAACGGCTGCCAAACATTGCCCCGTTCCCATAGAATATATTGGTACCAATGATACTTTTGGGGAAAGCGGCAAGCCTTTGGAGTTGCTAAAAAAATATGGCCTGGATACAGACAATATTGTTGCAGCTGCTGAGAAAGCCATATCCAGAAAATAAAACATATTAAACCTTTTGTGAAAAAGCCAATCATGTTTGTGCTTCGCAAATCATTAGTGATATAATTAGGAATAATTAAATTGCTATGCGAAGAACGAAGATTGGTTTTTTATTTTTCGCTCAACCACTATGATTTAACCGCTATGACTGAACACTTAGACGATCAGGAACTGTTAATTCAGTTCAGGGAACCTGCTACCAAAGAGAGCAGTTTTACTCTAATTCTGAAAAAATACCAGGAAAAACTTTACTGGCATATCCGGCGTATGGTGGTTTCGCATGATGATGCCAATGATGTATTGCAGAATATGTTTATTAAAGTGTGGAAAGCATTGGATAATTTTCGGGAAGACAGTCAGCTGTATACCTGGCTTTACCGGATCGCAACCAATGAAAGTCTCACCTTTTTAGAAAAAGAGAAAAAAAGATCGGCTGTGTCATTTAGCGATGTGGAAACCGGACTGAGTAATAAGTTAAAGGCCGACAAACATTTTGACGCCAATAAACTGGAATGGAAATTACAGGCAGCCATACAAAAGCTACCTGAAAAACAGCGTGTTGTTTTTAATTTGCGGTATTACGATGAAATGCCATACGA
The DNA here is from genome assembly GCA_031402615.1 of Chitinophagaceae bacterium. Classification (GTDB taxonomy): domain Bacteria; phylum Bacteroidota; class Bacteroidia; order Chitinophagales; family Chitinophagaceae; genus Ferruginibacter. The sequence continues at coordinate 9,374 of JANNSN010000069.1, read as the reverse complement.
AAAAATGAGTAAGGTATTAGAAACCAGCGAAGGTGCTCTAAAGGCCAGTTATCATCACGCAGTAAAAAAAATAGAAGATTTTATATTGAATAGTTAAACTTTTATCAATAAAAGCAGTCTGAATTCTGTACATGGAAAATAGAAATGACATATTGGATGAAATGAAGGAGTTGAGTCCCACTTTAGCAGCTATCGGAAATGTGAATGTTTTTACAGTTCCTGGTGGGTATTTTGAATACCTGGGCGCCGATATTTTGAAGGGGGTTGAAATCGAATATGGGTTGGTTGCAGATCCGGCGGTTTTTGTTTCTGATACACATGTACCAGCCGGGTACTTTGAATTATTGGCTGATGCTGTTTTGGAGAAAATAAAAGCAGATGAAATAGAAGATGCTGCAACTGAAATAAAAGCATTATCACCCATGTTGTACAATATCCAAAACGAGCATGTATTTGAAGTACCACAGGGTTATTTTGAAAATTTAAGTGAGGATGTTTTAAATAAAGTAAAACCACAGCCCAAAGTGATTAACATACAGCGCCACACAAGCAGTTTCTTTAAATATGCCGTGGCAGCAGCTTTTACCGGGGTAATGGCATTGGGTGTTTTTAAATTTACCGCAAACACGAAGGATAACATACAATTACCAGAATACGTCAGTGCCGGTTTGCAGGTACAGAATGTTGACCAGGAACTGGCTAAAATTTCCGATGTTGAAATTGTAAAATACCTCGAAGCCAGTGGTACCGACGTAAATGCTGCTTTTGTTGCCAGCAGTATCGATAATAACGAATTGCCAGCACAGGAAGATTATTTCCTGGATGATGAGGCACTGGAAAAATATTTGAACAGTATCAACCTGGATGATCAAAAAAATTAAATAAAGAAGATGAAAAAATATATACTCCTGTTAACCTTTTTGCTTGGCAGTTTTTCAATGGCATTTGCCCAGGAAAACCAATTCGGTGATGATTTAACCAAGCAGGAAAGAATTAAGGCGCTTTACGTGGCCTATGTTTCCAAACAATTAAACTTCACGCCGGAAGAAGCTCAAAAGTTTTGGCCTGTCCATTCCCAGTTTGAAACAGAACTATTGGGTGTAAAAAAAGACTTGCCGGAACTACAAAAACAGCAGGCCCGTTTGGACATCAAAAAAAGGTACCAGGAAGATTTCAATAAAATAATTGGTAACAACCGTTGCGAACGATTTTTTAGAATGGATAGCGAGTTTAAAAGAAAACTCGTGGACAGAGTTCAAACAAAAAGAAACGATCAACAGAGACCGAATATCAGAAGAAGACAATAAAAAAGAATCAATATCATTTTTATGTTGGCTCCCTTTAGGTAAAAGGGAGTTTTTTTGTATCCATTTCTTTTACATTAATGTTCTGTTGTAGCAAATCAACTTATTTTTCAATTTGCTTCCCCTTTTTTTGCCATTCCGCCTGTCTTCCCCTACCTTTGCAGCCTTGAAAAAAACAGGTCTTTAATAAATATCAAATAACAATTATGTTAGAAATTAAACCAGACGAGATCTCCGCAATTCTTCGCCAGCAATTAAGCAATTTTAATGCAGGCGCAAGTTTGGAAGAAGTAGGAACCGTTTTACAGGTGGGTGATGGTATTGCCCGTGTTTATGGGTTGAACAATGTTCGTTCAGGTGAGCTGGTAGAATTTGACAATGGCGTAAAAGCCATTGCGCTTAATCTGGAAGAAGATAACGTGGGTGTGGTATTGATGGGTGATAGCAGCGAAATTAAAGAAGGTGATAAAGTAAAGCGTACCGGCCAGATCGCTTCTATTAAAGTAGGCGAAGGTATGAGTGGCCGTGTAATTAATACTTTGGGCGAACCCATTGATGGTAAAGGGCCAATACAAGGTGAGTTATATGAAATGCCGCTGGAGCGTAAAGCACCGGGGGTAATTTTCCGGGAGCCGGTAAAAGAACCATTGCAAACCGGTATCAAGGCAATTGATGCGATGATCCCGATCGGTCGCGGACAACGTGAGTTGATCATTGGGGACCGCCAGACAGGTAAAACAGCCATCGCTGTGGATACCATTATCAATCAAAAAGAATTTTTTGAAGCAGGAAAACCTGTTTATTGTATATACGTGGCAATCGGTCAAAAAGCATCTACCATTGCAGGTATCATGAAAACCTTCGAAGAGTATGGTGCCATGGCTTATACTACCATCGTAGCGGCATCAGCTTCCGATCCGGCTCCTTTACAGTTCTACGCACCATTTGCCGGAGCAGCCATCGGGGAATTCTTTCGTGATACCGGTCGCCCGGCTTTGATCATTTATGATGACCTGAGTAAGCAGGCAGTTGCATATCGTGAGGTTTCTTTATTGTTAAGAAGGCCACCGGGGCGTGAAGCTTATCCGGGTGACGTATTTTACCTGCATAGCCGTTTATTGGAAAGAGCTGCCAAATTGGTTTCCAAAGATGAGATTGCATCCCAGATGAATGATTTACCGGAGTCTATCAGGCATTTGGTGAAAGGAGGAGGTTCTTTAACCGCTTTGCCAATTATTGAAACACAGGCTGGCGACGTATCAGCTTATATTCCTACAAACGTAATTTCTATCACCGACGGGCAGATATTTTTGGAAGGTAACTTATTTAACGCCGGTATCAGACCAGCCATTAACGTGGGTATATCTGTAAGCCGCGTGGGCGGTAATGCGCAGATTAAATCAATGAAAAAAGTAGCTGGTACGTTAAAATTAGACCAGGCACTTTACCGGGAGCTGGAAGCCTTCAGTAAATTTGGTGGTGATCTGGATGCGGCAACAAAAAACGTTATTGACAAGGGTGCCAGGAACGTGGAAATTTTGAAGCAGTTGCAGTATTCGCCAATGTCGGTTGAAAAGCAGGTAGCCATGATCTATTTGGGTACTCAGGGTTTATTAAGAGATGTTGCGGTGAAAAATGTAAAGGCATTTGAAGAGCATTTTTTGACAGAACTCGAGAACAAACATCCTGAAACTCTGGCTGAATTTAAAAAAGGAAATTTGTCTGACGACGGAATTAATAAAGTGACCGAACTTGCAAAGAGTTTAACAACACAATACAAAGCTTAAGATAACAGGAACTAAAAGACAGGGGCCGTTTCATTTATAATTTTTATAATGGAAACGGCCTTTTTTTTAGAGTGTAATACCAACTTGATTTAATAAGTAGTATCCAAAGCATTACGTTGAAATCTGATATGGTATTATATCGATGGCGTATGGCTTTGGGCTACATATTGGTATAATCGTTATAACACATACTTTATTTCATTATTCATGATCAGGAGATTTGCTGAGCATGATTTAGTAAAACAGGAAAATTTTTTTATTGCCAATCTGCGTAGTTATTTTTTACGTTGGTATTATGAACATGATTTACATAATATTACGCGTAAGTGTTTTTTCATGTAAATTTATTAATAACATAAAATAATAATACAATAAATCTAAATCACATTTTTTAAGCATACTTTTTTGATGTAAGCAATTACTATTTGAAAAATGTAGCGTACATTTGTCCTCTGATTTAAATTTTTTTAGTCATGTTTACCCACCCTCCAATGTATAACCTTGTTTGTTTTAACTAATAAACTAATTAAGATGTGTATTTAAACTTATTAAAATTAATAAGCAAATCAGCCATCTTTAATCGCAAGAAATATGAAAAAGATTTTTTACGCAATCATATTTTGTTCAGGTTTTTTTTGTGCTGAACAAACCTACGCCCAAAGCAAATACGCCCTGAGTTTTAACGGGACAAATCAACATGTGTTATGCGGAAACCGGAGTGATATGGCATTTATCGGAACCTCGGCTTTTACTTTGGAAGCCTGGATAAAAATAACAGGTTCGGGCTTCAGAACTATTTTAAGTAAATACAATGCCGGCATTGGAGGGAGCTATATTTTGGGTGTTGACAACAGCAATAAATTATACCTGGGCCGTGGGGCCTCTCCCACAACGACTACTTCGCTTGCTTCAATTCCCGTTGATGTTTTTACCCATATAGCGGCTTCTTATGATGGCAGTAATGTTACATTATACATTAACGGTCAGTTAGACATAACTTCCACAAGCAGCGCACCTTCAACAGCAACCGGTGTGGATGTTGTCGTTGCGGGAAATTATATTTCCAATACTTTAAGTAATTATTTCAGTGGTACTATTGACGAAATAAAAGTATGGAACAATGCCCGTACCCAGGCTGAAATTATTGCGAATATGTTAAAGGAAACCAGGGTATCCTCTCCGGGACTTGTTGCTTACTATACCTGTAACAATGGCACTGGTACTACATTAACGGATTTAAAAACCGGGCCCAATGGTACTTTACAAAACAGCCCGGCATGGGTGGCTTCGGGTGCTAATATTTCCGAAACCTGTTTCTATGGCAATGCCTTACATTTTGACGGGATTGTTGATCATGAAGTAAACGTTGGCCCGCAACCTTTATTGGATTTTTCGAATGCTTCATTTACATTACAGGCCAGGGTGTATCCCACAGGACCGGGTTCTAACGGTAGCCAGGGAATCATCATTAGTAATGAGGGTCGGTATCAAATTGGACGCGACGCAAATAATGAACTATTTGTTAATCTGTATACTACAGGATTCGGTTATGGTGATGATATCCGAACTATCCTTTATCTTCCGCAGGATGAGTGGACAGAAGTAACGGTGGTTTATGACCATATATCGGGAACCTTATTAGCATACGTTGACGGCGGAGAAACCTCCTTGAACGAAATCGGTAATCCAAGACGTTATGCCAGGGTAATTCCGGGAATTTCGGGCGATCTTTATCCCGCAGAGAATGATATCATAATTGGCGGAAGGCAGAAGGTTACCCATAATTTTAACGGCAGTATTGACGAAGTTAAAGTATGGAACTATGCTAAAACAGCCGCACAGATAAAGGGCGAGGTTAACCTTCCAACAAATCCCGCTGCAACCGGGTTGCTGGCCTATTATCGTTTTGATGAGGGGCTCGCAGGAGGCAATAATACAGGAAACGACAAGCTATTGGATGTTTCGGTTAACAAATTTCATGGCACACTTAATAATTTCGCATTAAATGGTGCCACGTCAAACTGGGTTTCCAGCATTAAATATTATCAATGGGCTGGTACGGCGAATAGTGATTGGACAAATGCCGGAAACTGGGAGATCGACGCTTTCCCCGGATCTTCAACCAATATATATATACCTGCCGGCACACCCAATTCACCGGTGATCACCAGTACACAATCTGTAAATGCGTTGATCATGGGCCCGAATGTATCCATAAACCTAAATAATGCTTCTTTTAATGTTGCCGGCGACCTTTATAAGAACGGACCCTTTACCGGAACAGGCACTTTGTTTTTAAATGGTACAATTGATCAAAAAATATTTGGTAAAGGTTCCATTGTAAACCTTACGGCCAATAACCCTCCTTTCTTTGTTGCCACCTTGTACGACAGTACCGTTTTAACAGGGCAGATTATTGCCAACACGGATGCAACGATATGGACAGGAAGATATCTTACAATGAAATCGGATATTAACGGAACTGCAAGAGCAGGTAATTCGCCTGGAAGAATTCTTGATTCAGTAGCTATTGAACGGTATTTTCCCAATATCGGCAAAAGGGCCTGGCATTTAGTAACTTATTCTTCTCATTGCCATTCATCATTATTTACCAGCTGGCAGGAAAAAGGGACCAACGTACCAGGCAGGGGTACTTTAATTACCTCTGATCTGTATAATGGCAGCAATGGCTTTGATATGGCTTCAAATTCTGCGTCTATCTTAACTTATAACCAGGGCGATAATGACCCACCTACCTGGAGTTATAATTTTCCCACCACCTTGGCAGATGGTTCCTTAAAGCAGGGTTATATGTTGTACATACGTGGCGACAGAAGCTATACCGCCAGCACACCGGGAACCAGTGCAACCACGCTGACACATACAGGAATATTTTGGCAACCTTATCGTGAACAACTTCCGGTTACTGTTAAAGCTATCGGACCTGGATACACGCTGGTGGGTAATCCCTATGCTTCGCCCATTGATTTTGAAAGTATTTATACCATAACAAACCTCCGGCAGAATTTTATTATCTGGGATCCCCTGTTAACCGGTAGTCACGGACTGGGCGGATACAGAACCGTTGAAAGAACTGCCGGAGGCGTTTACCAGGCAACACCAAGCCTTGGCGTGGCGCAGGATGCATTGCTGCGGTACATCAATGCCGGAACGGCTTTTTTCTTAAAAGCCGATGGCGGGAATGCGTCGGTAGGGTTTAATCAAAATTCAAAATCGAATATCAGCGGGCCAATCAGTCCAATTGTGACAAAACCGGGCGAACAGCAGCTTTTAGTACACCTGCAGGTGGTTCAGTCCGGATCAACCGAAACGCCGATTATTGATGGATTCAGGGTTAGGTTTGATAAGGACAATGAGGAAGGCATCAGCGATGACGTACAGAAAATGAGCAGTTTTAATGAAAACATAGCTTCATTCAGCGCCGGAAAAAGACTTATCGTGGAGAAAAGACCCATGCTGAAAGATGCGGATACCGTTTTTATTAAGCTGAATAAAACGGGTATCAGGAACTATCGTTACCAGATAACAACGATTGACTTTACACAAACCAACGCGACTGCTTTCCTGCAGGATACTTATCTGAATACCAATGTTCCATTAAACCTTAGCGGTGCCGATAATGCCATTGATTTCAATATCACTTCAGATCCGGCTTCGGCCAGTGAAGACAGGTTTAGAATAATATTTGCATTAAAGACACCTTCGAACGTAAGTTTTACAAAGCTGAGTGCAATACAACAGGGAAAGGACATTGCTGTAGAGTGGAAAGTAAGTAACCAGGTAAATATGCAAAGCTATGAAGTGGAAAAATCTACAGACGGTATACATTTTGAAAAGGTTGAAACAAAACCAGCTATTGGTGCCAACGGCAGTGACGCCGCATACAACTGGTTGGACGTAGATGCGGTTTTAGGAGATAATTACTACCGCATTCGGAGTATTGGATCGGATGCCGTAGTAAAATTAAGCCGGCAAGTATTGGTAAATATCAGTGAGGGAAAACCCGAAATCAGTATTTACCCTAACCCGGTAGTTGATCAAACAATTCATGTACAGTTTAACAATTTGGAAAAGGGTTTGTACCAATGGAGACTGATCAATAAACTGGGCCAGGTGGTAATGGCAGGATCCATAAACCATAACGGTTCCGGTGTAACTCAAAAACTGGAATTAAAAAAGGGAATGGCAAAAGGTAATTACCAGCTTGAAGTTAACGGGCCGGGTAATTATAAGATAACAAAAACCGTTGCCATAGCAGAATAGCCTGGAATCAGGTGGTAAGCATAGCAAGCCAGGAATAAAAATGATATAAATAAAGCCTGGTTCATATTAGAATTTGTAATAAAATGGTCATATTTTATAGCATAGTCAAAATTTAATTACTGTAAATAAAAATAAGATTAAATAAAAAGTGTATCTGGTTTGAAAAATGATAAAAAATATTCGAATCTGCCATTTTTTAATAATAACTTTACTGCCTGTCACGTTCATACGGCTGTAAGTGAATATTAGTGGTGGTTGACAGTATTTTTGATAATGGCAAACAGTAGTATTAAAAATTCCGTATTTCTCTTTAAACCCCCAATATGCTGAATAAACCATAAACAGTTAAACAGGGATTCCTTCGTTTAAATTTCGCAAGCAAAAAAAAATAGAAATTATGAAAACAATTTTTTACTCAATTTTATGTTTTGTATTCTTATTGTCGGGATTACAAACTAACGCACAAAGTAAAACAGATTTGAGCTTTGACGGAACTGATGATTATGTGGTATGTGGCAACCGTAGTGATATGGAATTCAGCGGTACGAGTCCCTTTACCATAGAAGCATGGGTGAAGAAAACAGGCGGCTCCACACCCCTGATCATTTTGAGTAAATATGATGTTGGTGTTGGAGGATCTTATTCTTTTGGTATAGACAATGGTAATCATGTACAGTTAACCCGTAATGCATTATCTCCGGTTACCGTTACTTCAATAGGTACCATCCCACATTTTCTCAGCAGCCCACCATTAAAATATGTTTATACACATGTTGCGGCCACTTATGATGGTGCCAACGTAAAATTATATATCAATGGAGTTTTGGATGTTACAACTCCTTTGGTTAATACAACTGTTGCAACAAGCACTAATGTTCTAATTGGTGCCCAGCATGCTTCCGGAGTCCCAAATGATTTTTTCTTTGGTAATATAGAAGAGTTAAAAGTCTGGAATGTTGCCAGAACTGCTGGTGAGTTAATTTCAACCATGTATAAAGAAACCAGTTTATTTTCAACAGGTTTGGTGGCTTACTATAAATGTAATGATGGTACGGGTACTACGCTAACTGATTCAAAGACAGGCCCCAATGGTACATTGGTTAATGGACCATTGTGGATTGCATCCAGTGTTAATATTACTGTAGCGAATCCGGGTAATGCTTTACATTTTGACCCGGCTCATACTGCAGGTAATAACGGACCTGATTATGGCGACTATGTTGTTTTATATGATCATTATTATTTTCCCACCCAATCATTTACCATCCAGGCCACCGTGTATCCAACCGGCCCCGGGTCACATCCTGGCGACGGTGGCGCAATAGTCAGCAGAGAAAGTGAATATCTTATCGCAAGGGATCCATCTAACAAGCTTAGAATTCTGATATGGAATCACGCTCCATTTGGTTGGATCAATACAGGACTGGAAATACCACAGGATGAGTGGACCGATATTAGTGTAGTATATGATCGTGTACAGAATCAACTTTTCGCATATACTAATGGCGGAAAACAGTCATTTAGTATCACCGTCACCGAGGATGTACCAAAGGCCTCAGGACTGTGTTTTGTTGGCTCTTTTACTAACGGCAGCCATTTTTTTAATGGTATGATAGATGAGCTCAGGTTTTGGGATGTTGCCCTTACCCCTGCTCAAATAAGAGCTAAACAGTTTACTACCGTAGATCCTGCATCTTCGAATTTAGTCGGCTATTATCGTTTTGACGAAGGAATTGCGGCAGGAAATAATGTAAATATAGAGTCTGTCTCAGATTTAACCACTAACAAAAACGATGGTGCCCTGGGCAGGTACATCGTAGGTATGGATCCCACTTTATATAATAAATTTGCCTTAGTGGGTACAACATCCAATTTTGTTAAAGGTAAACAATATAATACCTGGACAGGCAATACCAGTACCGACTGGACCACAACTTCCAATTGGGGATCAGATGCTGTACCGGTTTCAACAGATAATGTAGTTATTGATGCTGGGGCA
>JANNSN010000068.1:0-19028 GCA_031402615.1 Chitinophagaceae bacterium | reverse complement strand
TTATTGAGCAAACCAAGAATAGTGATCATCCGTTCCTGCATGGTTCCGCCGGGTAATGGCCCCCAAAATTCAATATGGCCCACTTCCAGTTCAGGCGCAAATGTTACATGATTGAAAATGGTGAGGTGGGTGTCGGTTCCCCTGATTCCCTGCAAAAGGAATTCCAGCTCTTTTAGGTAAGCATTCCGGCCTGCAAGGCTGTCATCCGTAAAAATATGCTGCGACAGTTCTGCAACTGTATTGTAGATGGCTTCGCTTTTTTTGAGGCCAATCAGCATTTCATTGTCTAAAACATTTGCCATCAATTGCAGGTTTATATAGCTGGCTTAGCAGCCTTAAGAGGAAGAACAGTAAGGTAACACTAATAAACATTAGGGCAACATTAATAAAAAATGTTTGCAAAAAGCGCCGGATTATTTGTTACTCTATGGCCCTAAATCATATCTGTCATCTTCGCTAATTGCACCATTGCTGTTGTATCCCTTGCGCCCAGTCTTTCAATCATATTGCTGCGGTGGTTGCCCACAGTGGCGGTGCTGATAAAAAGCCGTTCAGCAATTTTTTTGCTGTCGCAGTCATCTGCTATCAGCTTTAAAATTTCTTTTTCTCTTGCAGAAAGTAAATCCTTGTTTGAATGCTGCTTGTCCAGCGAATGAAAAGTGTGTACATGCTCGCTGTTTTCGCCATGAGAAATTCTTATCCAGTAATGGCGGAAATCTTTTTTTACCAGGTGATGGATGTTCTGCACGTAATTGAAAGTGTAACTGAATTTACGATTGGCATTGTAATGAATGGGCAATCCTTTGGAAAGAAGGCAGATGGGCTTGTCATCCGGCAACCGGTAACGGATGCCGCAGTGAAATATCTGGATGTTCAGGCTTTGTTCAAAAGGCATTTTGTCCAGCACGCTGGTAAACCAGACAACCGAATCTGTAAAAAAGGAGAGGTAATCTTTTTCCAGCAGGCTCATGATTTGTTGGATTCTTTCCTCCTGTGGCACATGCGGAAGATTACCCCAAAATTCTTTTTCGCCCACTTCCAGCACGGGTTTGTAGTTGCGGTGATCAAATATCCCGATTACGGTATCGGTACTCCTTATTCCGTTCAGCAAAAGGTTGGCTTCTTTTCTGAAGCGTTCAATTTCGCCAATATCATCATCCACAAAAAATGGTGACGACATGGCCACAATTTTTTTGTACAGGATATCGGCATCCTGCATCTTTTGAATACTGTTTTCCTGCATAAGTTGAGACTGTAAAAACTTTAATCAAACTGACTGCCTTTTATTCTCAAAGATAAAAAAAATAGCGATTATCACTATTGCCTGCACTTTTTATTGAAGATAGTTTTGCCTTTGTAATATACAGCGTCTTTATCACCACAACAATTGTATTATGACAACAACATTTACTTATTCTGCTCAGCAGGCGCCGCCAGCAGCTTCGCCAACTGTATATAAGTCTGCCGGAACAGGCGTGGACACTGCAACCCTTGTATGGATGGTTAAATCGAAAAATGAAAGAGGCTTCCATATCCTGTATGATAAGTATTGCGGTGCATTGTACGGCATACTGATGAAATTTGTACGGCGTACAGACGTGGCCGATGACCTGCTACAGGATGTTTTTGTGAAGATATGGAAGCACATTGATACGTTTGACCCTGCAAGGGGGACGGTTTTTACATGGATGTTGAACATAGCCCGTAACCAGGCAATTGATTATCTCCGCTCTTCCTGTCATCAGCAGCAATTGCTGCATGTGGACAATGAACTATTTTCCCTGCATACGGATTACATGGATACCAATGCTGCAAACAGCAGCATGGCGGAATTTAAAGACTTACAAAACAAAGCCCTGCAACTTGATGCAAAGTATGCGGAGGTGATTGATATGATTTACTTTTATGGCTGCACGCAGGAACAAACTGCCCGGATATTGAAACTGCCTTTGGGTACTGTTAAAACAAGGGCAAGAAAAGGGCTTGGCATGCTTAAGATTCTTTACCAGCAGTGATGCCTGGCAGCCTTCAATGTGGTGGACTTCAAAAATTCCGCATTTATGGACAAGAATAGTGAACGAATGATTACACAAGACTATATCACCAGCGGCATACTACAGGATTATTGCCTTGGCCTGCTTGCAGAGGAAGACGAAAGAAAGGTGGAAGCCATGTGTTATACCTATCCACAGGTGGCGAGGGAACTTCAACTGCTGCGGCAGGCGTTGGAAAAATATGCCGGCAGCGATACCGTAAGGCGCAGGGATGAATTACGCAAGGATGTGTGGGAGGCGGTAAAAAAATTGTGGGAACATGAAAGTTCTTAGAAGTTTGAACCGCCAGTAGCATTTCTCCTAACCGCTACGGTCTGACTATGTGAAGTATTTGGAAATCGTCAGCCCATAACTACTGCTGAATAAAGTTACAAAAGTTCATTGTTAATTCTGCCGCTGATTAGTAATCCTAAGGCTGGAACTGCAGCCGATTAGCTAACAAAAAGTTGAGAATATATTCGTCGTTCCGCCGTTTTACTGGCGAAGGTGGCGAATTAACCAACTATCCGCCCGGAACTGAAGCTAAATTTATAATTAAATGCCGAAGTTTAGAACTAATTCCCGATAGAATTCCGTACGCCAAAACCAAAGCCTGGATATGCACTGCCGATGATTGATAACGCTTTCCATTATACAAAATAACTAATTCCTGGATGTTGACCATACAATGGTTCTTCCGTTTCGTGTACCTTGAACCTGGGCGATAAAAAATACCATTTAAATACAGCATAAAACGACAGATGTAGTATTGATGTATTGATTTTAAGCTGAAGGAAGTGTTTTTTTGTTGAGTAGTAGTATTGATGTAGTTAATTATTTGAAAAGAACTACGTATTAAGGTATTTTTAAAAGCTACTTTTAAAACTATATCCTGTTTAAAAAGACCTTATCAGAGATTGCTAAAACTAAGCCCGTTTTTTTATAAAAAACGAGGCTGATATTCGGTTCATAAATAAGCTTGTTGTATGAGAAAAAGCATTGCTGTATTTTCCTGCCTGTTCCTGATCTCCTGTTCTTCTATCTCACAGCAAGCCAAGGTTATCGTTAAAAAGTCAGAAAAGGGCTTTGTGCTGAAAGCTAATGGAAAAGACTTCTTTATCAATGGTATGAACTGGGATTACTTTCCCATTGGAACCAATTATACCTACAGCTTGTGGCAGCAGCCAAATGATGTTATAAAAGCTGCTTTGGATTATGAAATGCATTTGCTTAAAAACATGGGTGTAAACTGCATTCGTCAATACACCGGCGTGCCGGTAAAGTGGGTAAATTATATTTATGAGAACTATGGCATTTACACCTTGCTCAACCATTCCTTTGGCCGCTACGGACTCATGTTGAATAACAAATGGGAGGCAAATACAGATTATTCTAACGTGCTGGTAAAAGAAATACTGCTGAAAGAACTTAAAGAGTTGGTGACGCAATACAAAACTGCTCCCGGGGTTTTGATGTTTCTTTTAGGCAATGAAAATAATTATGGACTTACCTGGACGGGTGCCGAAACTGAGAATGTTCCTTCGGAAGATCAAAAATCAAAAATAGCAGCAACACACCTGTACAGGTTATTTAATGAAGCAGTGCTTGCAATGAAGGCAATTGACAAATCCCGCCCAATTGCTATTTGTAATGGTGATCTGTTACACCTGGATATTATTGCTAAAGAATGTGCAGCGGTTGATGTATTTGGAATAAATATTTACAGGGGACTTTCATTTGGCGATACTTATGAAAAAGTGAAAAAAGATTATGGTAAACCGGTCATGTTTACAGAATTTGGAGCAGATGCCTATAACACCCTTTCCAATACCGAAGACCCCGAATTTCAAGCGGGTTGTTTAGTAAATAACTGGAAAGAAATATACGCCAACGCTGCCGGCCAGGGCAAAGCAGGAAACAGCATCGGTGGTTTTACTTTTCAGTTTAGTGATGGCTGGTGGAAAAACGGGCAAACTTTCAATTTAGCTAAGCATGATTCTACAGCTTCCTGGTCTAACGGCGGTTACCAGAATGATTTTAAAAAAGGCACAAATAATATGAATGAAGAATGGTTTGGTATTTGTGCCAAGGGGCCAACCAATGAAAAAGGGGTTTATACCCTGTACCCAAGGGCGGCTTATTATGCTTTAAAAAAAGTGCACCAGTTTAATCCCTATGCATTTTCAAATAAACCCGGGCAATAAAAAAAACAAGTATGAAAAACACAGTTCCCCAACTTGTACCTGTTGAAATTGATGGAGAAATTTTTTACAAAATTTCTGATGTGGATGACATGCGGCCATTTTTTATGAGTATCGTCAGCGATTCAAATCACTGGATGTTTATTGCAAGCAATGGGGGCGTATCGGCCGGTAGAAAAGATGCACAGCATGCGCTGTTTCCTTATTATACCGATGATAAAATAACCGGTTCGGCAGAAACTACAGGATGTAAATCAGTTTTTAGGGTTTATAAAAATAACATGGAGATTTTATGGGAACCTTTTTCAATTAGAGGGGAGGGCAAGTACAAAGTTACCCGCAACCTGTACAAAAGTAAATTTGGTAATAAAATTATTTTTGAAGAAATAAATACTGACTTAGGGCTTTGTTTTAATTATCAGTGGAGTTCGAGCAACTTGTATGGTTTTGTAAGAACAGGTAATCTTATTAATCTGTCAGATACTTCAGTTAAAATTCGGTTACTGGATGGTTTACAAAATATACTTCCATTTGGTGTAGGCAGCGATCTTCAAAACAGTGCCAGTAACCTTGCCGATGCGTACAAACGTACAGAACTGATTCCGCAATCGGGCCTTGGCATCTTTGCACTGAGTGCAATAATAGTAGATAAGGCAGAGCCCAGTGAGGCGTTAAAAGCAAATATAGCCTGGTGCACAGGATTGGATAATGCCGTACACTTGCTCTCTTCTTTACAATTGAAAAATTTCAGAGCTAACGGAGTGGTTCAACAGGAAGAAGATATTAAAGGAGAATCGGGTGCCTATTTTGTAGTGAGCGAATTAACATTGGATGCCGGTAAAAATAAAGAATGGATGATTGTAACAAATGTTAATAAGAATCATTCTGCCATTGTACAACTTTCTAAAAGTATAAAAACCGATAAAGATCTATCCAAAAAAATATTGGCCGATGTTAAACTGGGTACCGAAAATCTGGTAAAGCTAACTGCTGCATCCGACGGTTTACAATTTTCTGCCGATGAATTGAAAGATACCCGGCATTTTTCTAATGTACTGTTCAACATCATGCGTGGAGGAATCTTTGATGATAACTATAAAATCGAGAAATGGGATTTTACAAATTACCTGCGCAAAGCCAACCAGCCCGTTTTTGAGGAAGTGCAATCAACTATACAACAACTTCCCGAAACTTTTTCTGTTCAGTATTTGATAAGCAACGCTGATAAAATAAATAATATCAATTTTCACCGGTTAGCCACAGAATACCTGCCACTGAAATTCAGCCGCAGGCATGGCGACCCCAGCAGGCCATGGAATCAATTCTCCATTAATACAAGAAGTGAAGTTGATGGTTCAAAAATTTTAGATTACCAGGGAAACTGGCGTGATATTTTTCAGAACTGGGAAGCGTTGGCCTATTCCTATCCTGAATTTATTGAGGGAATGATTTTTAAATTTCTCAACGCTTCTACTTTTGACGGATACAATCCTTACCGGGTTACCAAAGACGGATTTGATTGGGAAACAATTGAGCCGGATAATCCCTGGTCGTATATTGGTTACTGGGGCGATCACCAGATCATTTACCTGCTGAAGTTTTTTGAATTTTTAGAGAACTACCGGCCGGGCCATATTCAAAAGCTATTGAATAAAAATGGTTTTGTTTATGCCAATGTACCCTATCGCATTAAACCCTACCAGGCTATACTACACAATCCAAAAGATACAATAGAATTTGATCTCAAAAGCGATCATGCTATACATGATCGCATGAACAGGATGGGCGCTGATGGTTCATTGATTGCAGATACAGCAGGCGAAATTTACCAGGTTAGTTTTTGCGAAAAATTGTTGGCAACCGTATTTTCCAAGTTAAGCAATTTGGTGCCTGACGGCGGTATCTGGATGAATACGCAAAGGCCCGAATGGAACGATGCCAATAATGCCCTGGTGGGTAACGGCCTTTCTATGGTTACGCTTTGTTACTTACGCAGGTTTTTAAATTTCTTTCAACCTGTTTTTGAAAAGGATACAAAAGCAGAAATGGCTGTTTCCGCAGAGCTATATAACTTCTTTGAAAATATTGCCAAAACATTAGCGCAATACAAAGGCAGTCTTTCCGGTGAAATAAATGATGACCTGAGAAAACAAATAACCGATGCCCTCGGCACGGCAGGCAGCGATTACAGAAGCCGGATTTATACAAATGGTTTTAGCGGTAAAAAGAATACCCTTACTGCAAAGCAGATTCTGGATTGTATCAACATGGCGAATGCTTTTCTGGAACATGCCATCGCAGTGAATAAACGAAACGATGATTTGTACCATACCTATAATCTGATTTCGTATAATGAACAGGCAGTGCAGGTTGCCCATTTGAGCGAAATGCTGGAAGGGCAGGTGGCTGTGCTCAGTTCCCGATTTCTTTCTGCTGAACAGAGCTTAAAAGTATTGGATGCCCTTAAAAACAGTTCGCTGTACAGGCCCGATCAGAACAGTTATATCCTCTATCCCAATAAAAACCTGCCGAAGTTTTTACATAAAAATACGATACCCCAAAAGTCAGCAGAAAGTTCTTTGTTGCTGAAAAAAATGCTGGAAGATGGTAACACTGCTATCATTGAAAAAGATAGTAATGGTGATCTGCATTTCAACGGAATTTTTAGAAATGCCAATGATGTGAACGCTGCTTTAAAACAATTAGATAAACGTTACACAGCACTGGTTGAAAATGAAAGCGCTGTCATACTCCAAATATTTGAAGAAGTATTTTGCCATAAAGAATTTACCGGCAGGTCAGGTACCTTCTTTGGTTACGAAGGTTTGGGCTCCATTTACTGGCATATGGTTTCTAAATTATTATTGGCTGTAGAGGAAACCTGTATCAGGGCTTTAGAGCAGCAGGCAGACAAAGAAATCATCCATGGTTTAGTAGTACATTTTTACGACATCAATGAAGGTATTGGTGTACATAAACCACCGCATTTGTATGGCGCCTTTCCAACTGATCCTTATTCGCACACGCCTTTCAACAAAGGTGCACAACAACCTGGTATGACAGGTCAGGTGAAAGAAGACATCCTGTCGAGAATTGGAGAATTGGGCGTAAAAATAAAAGCAGGAAAACTAGTTTTTCAACCCGGCTTGCTGCATAAAAATGAATTCTTAAAAACTCAAAAACAGGCCAGTTTTGTTTTGGTAAATGGCAGCACAAAAACTTTAATGCTGGAACAGGATAGTTTAGCATTTACCGTTTGCCAGGTACCTGTAATTTATAAAATAGCTGCTACTGATCAGATAGAAGTGTTGTTTACCGATGGCAGTATTGAATTGTTAAACACAATTGAATTAAGCCAGGAACTAAGTAATAAAATTTTCCAAAGAACCGGTGAAATTGCTCACATAAAAGTTTATGTAAAAGAAGACCATTTGAGATAATGAATAAACTGATTTACTTCATACTGCTCTTGTGTATATCCTGTAATCAAAAGATTACGGGCAATTCAGTTTCAAATAAAATAACCGCTGAAAAAATATTGGGTAACGTAAATTATCAAAGTATTTGTTATGGTGGATACAGAGACAAAACAAGGGATATTGAACCTACCGTTGCTCAAATAACCGATGATCTGAAAATCCTTTCGGCTATGAACATTAAAGTGCTTCGAACGTATAATGTGCATCATACAGAAGCTTCCAATGTATTAAAAGCCATCAGCACATTAAAGAAAACGGAGCCCGGTTTTGAAATGTATGTAATGCTCGGTGCATGGATAGATGCTAAAAACTCCTGGACAGCAAACCCGCCCATCCGTACTGAAGACAGTGAACGCAATGCAGTAGAAATAGCCGAAGCGGTAAAACTGGCAAATGAATACCCGGATATTGTAAAGATCATTTCGGTTGGCAATGAAGCGATGGTAAAATGGGCCTGGAGTTATTATGTAGAGCCGGGTATTATATTAAATTGGGTAAATCATCTGCAGGATTTAAAAAAGCAGGGGAAATTATCGAAAGATGTATGGATAACCAGTTCGGATAATTTTGCTTCCTGGGGTGGGGGAAGTAAAGACTATCATGTAGAAGATCTGACTAAGTTGATTAAAGCTGTTGATTATATTTCGATGCACACGTATCCTATGCATGATACCCATTACAATCCTTCTTTCTGGGGTATTCTGGAGAACGAAAAAAAATTATCGGAAAAGGAGAAAATAGATGCCGCCATGATGAGGGCAAGAGATTATGCGATTGCGCAATATACAGGTGTTTCAAATTATATGAAATCGTTGGGAGTACAAAAACCAATACACATTGGTGAAACCGGCTGGGCCACTGTAGCCAGCGAGTTGTATGGCAATGCAGGTTCAAAAGCAACCGATGAATATAAATCGGCGGTGTATTACAAACTGATGAATGCATGGGCTGATAAAGAAAAGATTTCTCTTTTTTATTTTGAAGCTTTTGATGAGCAATGGAAAGACGGCAAAAATGCTTTGGGTTCAGAAAATCATTTTGGGCTTATCAATTTACAGGGCCAGGCCAAGTATGTCCTTTGGGAGCTGGTTGACCGGGGCATTTTTAAAGGTTTAACCCGCGATGGTAAGCCTGTTTCAAAAACATACAATGGTAATGAAGCCGCTTTATGGCTGGATGTTAAAACACCTGCTGCATTAATTAAAAAATAATAAGTAATGGGAAAAAATATTTTTTTGGTAATACCTTTTATTATGGCTGCCACAATGATTAGTTGTAACGTATCAAATGATCTGGAAACTGAAGTGTATGAAACTTCTGCACAGGGAAATTCACTTAAAAAAATAACTGAATTTTCAACAGGAGAAAGCCCGGTTACAGTCACCATCAATCCGGAAGAAAAATTTCAAACCATTACCGGCTTTGGAGGTTCATTTACCGAATCGTCGGCGCATTTACTGTATCGGTTAAGTGCTGCAAACCGAAAAAAAATATTGGATGCTTATTTTAGTGAAGCCGGTGCCAACTATTCATTAACCCGTACGCATATTAATTCCTGCGATTTTTCTTTGAAACATTATGCGTATGCCATGGTTGCGGGAGATAAAAAACTGGATAGCTTTTCAATAGAAGCAGATAAAAAAAACAACCTGATACCCTTGATACTGGAAGCAAAATCCATTTCTAAGGATGGGTTTAAGATCATTGCATCTCCCTGGACTGCACCACCGTGGATGAAAGACAACAATAATTGGGTTGGCGGAAAATTGCTGCCTGAATATAACGATACCTGGGCTTTGTACTATTCAAAATATGTAGATGCCTACAAAAAAGAAGGTATCGATATCTGGGCACTTACTGTAGTAAATGAGCCGCATGGCAACGGGAATAACTGGGAAAGTATGCATTTCTCTCCGGAAGAAATGACTGCTTTTGTACAAAACCATATGGGGCCACTATTAGAAGCCAATGGTAAAGCCAATGTAAAAATATTGGGGTATGATCAAAACAGGGCAGGCATAAAAGAATGGGTTGATGCTATGTATAAAAATGACAGTACATCAAAATATTATGCCGGTACCGCCATTCACTGGTATGAAAGTACGTATGAAGTATTTCCGGAGGCATTGCAATATGCACATAAAAAAGCACCCGGTAAATACCTGATTCAAACAGAAGCCTGTGTAGATTCGGAGATACCGCATTGGAACGATGATGCCTGGTACTGGAAAAAAGAAGCTACAGACTGGGGCTGGGATTGGGCAAGTGAAAAAGACAAATACCTGCATCCAAAATATGCACCTGTTAACCGATATGCAGTTGATATCATCGGATGTTTGAACAACTGGGTTGATGGTTGGGTAGACTGGAACATGGTTTTAGATAAACAGGGTGGACCAAACTGGTTTAAAAACTGGTGTACTGCTCCTGTTATCGTTGATCCGGAAAAGGATGAAGTTTATTTTACACCCTTGTATTATACGATGGCGCATTTCAGCAAATTCATCAGGCCGGGTGCGGTAAAGATCGGTTGCAGCATTACTGATAAAGAACTGTTGGCTACAGGAGTAAAAAATCCGGATGGTAATATAGCGTTGGTTCTGTTTAACCCAACAGAGCAGGTAAAAAACATAACCATACAACTCAATAACAAAACAAAAAATATTTCTATCAACGCAAAAGCTTTACAAACAGTAATCATAAAACCTTAAAACCAAACTATATGCGTCACCTAAAATTCATTCAATATGTCAAATAATTCAGGCCAGGTAAATATGGTTCCGATGGGGCAAAAAATAGCTTTTGGTTTGGGTATGTTAGCCAACCAGATGTTTCCGGCAGCCTTAGGTATTTTTATGGTGGTATTGGTTGAAAATTTAGGTATGCCATCCTGGATGTGGGGCATTTTATTTTTTCTGCCCAGGATATTTGACGCTTTCTTTGACCCTATCATGGGGTTTATTTCAGACAATACTAAATCTGTTTGGGGAAGGCGGAGACAATATGTTTTCGCAGGAGCTGTCATAATGGGAATTTCCTTTGTGATCATGTGGCAGTTATACAGGGAGAACAGTGTAAACTATAATTTCATATTCTTTCTCATAGTTTCAACTATATTTTATTTTGGTTTATCCATCTTTAGTGTTCCTTATGTGGCTATGGGATATGAGATGAGTGATGATTTTCATGAGCGTACACAGATCATGGCCATATCACAATGGATCGGGCAATGGGCCTGGGTAATAGCTCCGTGGTTTTGGGTGGTGATGTACGATCCTAAATGGTTTCCCAATGCAGATACGGCCACCAGGACCCTGGCGGTATGGGTTGGATTATCGTGTATGGTATTAGCGATGATGCCTGCCATATTTATTAAAAGTAAGTCTACAAAACATGACCATACTTTAAAACCATTAACTTATAAAACAATTGGCGGCAGTTTAAAGGAAATTATGATCAGTTTTAAAGAAGCATTTTCCAATAAGCCTTTCAGAAAACTTTGTATTGCTACCTTCTTAATTTTTAATGCCTTTAATACAGTTGCCGGTTTTACTTTTTTTATTGTTGTATATTATCTATTTAACGGCAGTACAGCAGATGCAGGTATCTGGCCAACACTTTTTGGATGTATAGGCGCTTTAGCTACTACTTTTATGGTTATACCCACAGTGGCCTGGATATCTAAAAAAATGGAGAAGAAGAGAGCCTTTTTAATTTGCCAGGGCATTTCTATTTTCGGATATATATTGCTTTGGTTTCTCTTCATACCGGGCAAACCGTACATGTTTTTGTTTGCTTTGCCTTTTTTCTCTTTTGGTATTGGTAGTTTGTTTACGTTGATGATGTCGATGACGGCTGATGTTTGCGATATGGATGAGTTAGAATCGGGTAAAAGAAGAGAAGGAATATTTGGCGCCATTTACTGGTGGATGGTAAAGTTTGGTTTTGCTATTGCAGGATTATTAACCGGGGTTATTATGTCGGTGGTAGGTTTTAAAGCAGGTGCAGAAACGCAGTCTGAGGGTGCTGTTACAGGATTGCGGCTTTTTTTCTCGGGCATCCCCATCGCAGGTACTTTGATAGCCATGTGGGTAATGCGTAATTACGACTTAACAGAAGCGAAAGCAAGAGCCATCAAAAAAGAATTAGATGCCAGAAAAGAACCCGTTAAAAAACAATCTTCTGCCTATCTTTCCGGAAAATTACTTTCTTTAGAAAAAAACGGATTTACTGTAAATGCTATAACCGGTTTGGATCTTAGTTCAAAAACTGAGACTGAAATCAATGCACAGTATGCTGCCATTTTAAATGAGGGTGTTCACGGTTTATGCTTTAGCCCTTATACAGAAGGACAGGAAACAGGAGATATTTTATCTGCACACCAAATTCGCAGAAGACTGGATCTGATTGCACCGCATACAAAATGGATCAGGTCTTTCTCCTGTACCGAAGGAAATGAACTGATACCGGAAATGGCTCATCAAAAAGGATTAAAAACATTGGTTGGTGCATGGATCAGTGATGATAAGGCCAGAAATGAAAAGGAAATTGAATCGCTGATCAGTTTGGCTAAGTCGGGTTTGGTTGATATTGCAGCTATTGGAAATGAAGTATTACATCGTGCAGAAATATCAGAGCAGCAACTTTTACAATACATAAAAAGAGTAAGAGAAGCATTGCCGGATTCTATTCCGGTTGGATATGTAGATGCCTATTACCAGTTTCTTGACCGGCCTGCTTTAATAAATACCTGCGATGTAATTTTAATAAACTGTTATCCTTACTGGGAAGGGGCAGATCATACCTATGCGCTGTCTTATTTAAACAGGATGATGGAATTAACCCAACAGGCAGCCAATGGTAAAAAAGTAATCGTTACAGAAACCGGGTGGCCCGATATAGGTGAACATGTGGAAGCGGCAAAACCTTCCAGGTTAAATGCCATGAAGTACTTTGTTGCTGTTCAGGATTGGGCAAAAAGCAACAATATTGAACTGTTCTATTTTTCATCATTTGATGAATCCTGGAAAACCAAACAGGAAGGAAAGGTTGGTGCAGGATGGGGAATCTGGGA
Organism: Chitinophagaceae bacterium; assembly: GCA_031402615.1. Taxonomy (GTDB): domain Bacteria; phylum Bacteroidota; class Bacteroidia; order Chitinophagales; family Chitinophagaceae; genus Ferruginibacter. The sequence continues at coordinate 6,241 of JANNSN010000068.1, read as the reverse complement.
TAAGAATGAACAATTGAAAATTAATAAAAATTAAAAGCTATGTCATCTAACATCCGCTTTCTGTAGATGTTTCGACGAGCTCAACACGACAGAAAGCTGTCAGTCTGAGCTTGTCGATGACGGCTTCTGGAGTGGGATTCAAAACATAATAGCACATCACGTGAATAAAAATTAAAAGCTATGTCATTCAGAAAAGATCATGTCTATTCCTTAAAGCCGGATACAAACACCAGTTATGTAACAGGCGAAACAGAAGAAGCATTAAATAATTTATTTGCAGAGATTCTGCAAAATGGAGTACATGGGTTTTGCTTCAGTTTATATGGTGAAGGCCAAAAGCCGGGAGATATTATTTCTGAAGAACAGGTAAGGCACCGTATGGAAATACTGAAGCCACATACCCGGTGGATCCGTTCTTTTTCCTGCACAGAAGGTAATGAATTAATACCCAAAGTGGCTAAGGAAATGGGAATAAAAACAATGGTAGGTGCCTGGCTGGGTAATGATCCGGAAATAAACCAACGTGAAATACAGGGACTGATAAAACTGGCAAAAGAAGGGTTAGTTGATATTGCAGCTGTAGGCAATGAAGTAATGTACCGCAATGATTTATCAGAGGATGAGTTACTGGATTTTATTAACCATGTAAAAGCTGAAATTCCAAATGTACCCATTGGTTATGTAGATGCATATTATGAGTTTAGCCACCGGCCACGCATTACCGAAGCCTGTGATGTTATTTTATGTAACTGCTACCCGTTTTGGGAAGGCTGCCCGGCTGAAAACTCACTGGATTATATGCAGCAAATGTATAACCAGGCAAAAGACGCCGCTAATGGCAAGGAAGTAATTATTACCGAAACAGGATGGCCCAGCCAGGGTGAAAATCTGAAAGGGGCTGTACCCGGTGAAAAAAGTGCAAAAGACTATTTCATCAATACCCAGTTGTGGTCTGCCAATGAAAACATTCCGGTATTCTATTTCTCGTCCTTTGATGAGTCGTGGAAAGTTGGAGCAGAAGGAACGGTTGGTGCTTACTGGGGTATTTGGGATAAACATGAAAAACTGAAATTCTGATATGGACTTTTTTGAAAGGTTTGGGTTGCCACCTGCTAAAGCAATTTGTTATTCAGGTTTCAGGGATGGCCAGCAACCTGGTGGAATTTCTCCTGCTTATAATGAAGTAAAAGAGGATCTGTTGATTCTTCAAAACAACTGGAAATATCTCCGTTTATATGATTGCGACGAACATGCCGAAACTGTAATACGGGTTATCCAACATGAAAAACTTGATTTTAAGATCATGTTGGGTGCCTATATTGAAGGGGAGATGAACAATTTTGGTTGTCCCTGGGGCGGAGGAGTTTACACAGCAGACCAATTGGCAATAAACCGTAAAAAAAACGACGAAAAGATTCAACGGCTCATTGATTGGGCCAATCAATACCCCGACATTATTTTTTCACTTGCTGTAGGCAATGAAGCCTGCGTTGACTGGACGGATCATTATGTTCCGGTACAACGGGTACTGGAATTTACCCGCAAGGTGAAAAAACTGGCTATACAACCGGTTAGTTTTTGTGAAAATTATGTACCCTGGCTTAGCAAGTTAAAACCATTGGCTGCCGAAGTTGATTTTATATCTATTCATACGTACCCTGTGTGGGAATACAAACATATACATGAAGCCATAGAATATACCCGTGAAAATTATGAAGCAGTTTTAGCATTTTATCCCGATAAACCGATTGTAATTACTGAAGCCGGCTGGGCTACCAATTCAAATGGCAGGGGCATCCATCCCGAACATGTTAATGAGGAAAATCAGAAAATGTATTATGAAGATCTGATGAACTGGGCCGAAAAGAACAAGACACTCGTTTTCTTTTTTGAGGCTTTTGATGAATCCTGGAAAGGTTCATCAGACCCTAATGAACCGGAAAAGCATTGGGGATTGTTTCATACCGACCGTACGCCTAAATTGGCGGCAGAAGATCTGCGTTGTCTCACCAAATAATTTACTATAAGCATTAAATGATCTTAAACCTTTTAGGTTTTCGCCGTTGTTGGTGTACGTGCAGATGGCATCATTGTCCATAAACAAGTTGTCTTTGTTCGTTAACAGTCTGTCTGAAATATGGATTTTTTATCGACTTCTCTTCCAATAGGTCAATGGTTCTTTTGAGTATATCCTGTAAAGAAATTTTGAAGTCGAAGTAGTTGTCTGTATAATCTTCTACCGCTATGATTGAGAAGTTCACAATTAGGTCAATATCACTTTCATTATTGAAATTGTCGGTCAAAACAGAACCAAAATCATACAGGCTTTTAACCTTGTGAGTTTGACAAAGTTTAATTATGTCTGTTGTATATGTTTCAAGTCTATTCATTGTCAAAATATGATGAGCGAAATTTACGTGATATTATCGAACTCATATTTCTTGGTCGAATTTTGAAGGGTTGCAGTCGCATTACACAAAGCGTTCTTTGTGGTGATATTCCGTGTTCCGTCAGCCCACAACTGTAGCCGATTGAAAAACTAAAGTTGAAATTGAGATATATTCGTTCAGCCCGAACCGCAGTTGAAAGCAATAAAAAGATGAGGATATATTCGTCAGCCAGCATAGCAGAAAACCTCGCTGTTAGGCGCTGCATTAGGCGTTTAGATAGTGTTCTTGTCCAGATTAAATTTTTAAGAGTTGTGTTATGGATAAAACATAGTTGTAGATATTGGAGAAAATTATGGGTTGGGTTTCATAACGAAGGTCACAAAGTATTGCCATGCATCAGTACCAGGAACAGTAAAATAAAGTACCTGCCCTATTATGTATATAACCAAAGCTGTTCTTAAAGTTTGGGTTGGACGTTTATGTTTATAATCTTTCCATAAAAGTATGGATAACACAATATCTGCAATGAGAAAGGCTACTGCTTCAAGCCGTATACTTTCTCCAAGGTTCTCCAGCTTAAAAACGATTCTGTCAACGATTGGGCCAAGCAGGGATAATGCCGTTGCCAACATAAACCTTGCATGGATAGCAGATTTGCGTCTGTTGATAACAGCGAGTGAATAAAACAAGATAAACCAGAAAAACCAAATAAAAGGAAGGGCCTTGTATTCAGCAGCCTGCTGCAATATCTGGTCGTTGCTGAAATGATTCAGACCCCGTACACTGTCTTGATGCAATTGATTAATATCACGATAATAGGAAAAACGAATCATTAAAAAACTAGACACCAAAACTAAGGGGACAAGCACATAACTTATTTTACCCAGCTTTCTATGGATAGAAAGTTTTTTATATTTAATAAAAAAGGGTTGCGCTATCAGCATTAGCATCCAAAGAGTCAACAGTATAAAATGAATATGAATGATTGGAATTGTGGGTTGAAAGATTACCGATAAGTATGAGGTATAAAACCCAATAAATGCCAGAGCCATCAGTAAAATAAACCAATAGCCTAAATTATAATATACGTTATAGTTCTTTTGCATAAATGTAGTTTTTAAAATGTTGACGCCCAACGTGAAGGGGCTTTGTGTCAGCTTGGGTATTCGTTGCTGTGTACGCCCACACCACAATGTAAATTATGAAACGAAATTTACAAATTAATAAATAAAAAGCTGTGGGCACCGGCTTGAGCGAAGACTCATTAGTAAACGTTCAGCCCATAACCGATGATGGGTAGCGAACCGATGATGAAAATTTGCTGGTCTAGCCCAAGTTGCACAAAACCTTTTGTAAGCTGCACGGCTAAATAAACAGACTGCATTAACCTACCCTTGCACTACCAAAAAGCTGTTTAAGTTTTTGAGCTGGCCGACCGGCGAACCGCATGCGTAAAAAGCAGAGACCTTGTAAATGCCAGACACCAAAAATGCTGATTAGAAATTTAATGATCAATTGTCGATTTGTCCAACCATTGATGGAAACAGATGCCAGCCATTGCAGCTTACGAGCGGGGCTTGCTGCAGGGCTGGAATTCATTGCTCGTCCTGCCCGGAACCGCTGCTGATTAAAGATATAAAAGTACAAGTTAACAAACAAAAGCCCAACAATGTACGTCCAGCCCAGATGAAGCACAACAGCGATTAAATGACCATTGCTCCAATGTCCAGCCAGCCTTGCAGCAAACCCAATGTTAGGTACAGTTATTTACACGGCTTTTGATCGAATGATATTCCCCCACGTTCACGTAAAGTTAAATTCTGGGTTGATTTATAAATTGGCTTTTTTCGAACAATTTGTTTAAACCCGGTAGCTTGAAATTGAATATCGCCACTTTGCAACTCGATCTTCCATGTTTTTTTGTGCGGCTTATCTACAGGTACTGACTCTTCACAAAAAATATCAGCAATTTCCAATTCTAAGTTTGCTAATAGCCCAGATTCAATATTAATTTTTAAATCAAATACATTATGAAATATCAAAGTGCAAGGTGATACCCAAAATGAAAAGGTTTTTTCCGGAGGTTCTGGATTAATCCATTCAAAAAGGTAATCTAAATCCAAACAAAACTCATTCTTGTCAGGATCAGCTGAATTTAAAAATGAAATTGCATATACATTCGAGTCATGCCAACCCATTTTTTCAAAATCAGAGTCTGTCCAAATTGCTTTTTCTAATTTATAATTCTTTGAATTAAGAAACATTAAAGTCGTTTAATAAATGAGGTGCTTGTATAATTGTACCTAACGGGCAGGGCTTTGCGCAGCTTGGGTATTTGATGCTGTGTCCGACCCTACTGTGATGTAAATTAAGAAATGAATTTTAAAACCCAAACGAAATTTGACTTAGTAAACGGTCAAGCCCATAGCCGATGATTGGTAGCGAACTGCTGCTGAAGATTGTTTGTCCAGCCCAAGTTGACGCAAAACCCGATGTTACCTGCTGTGCTTTTATTTAGTAAGTTTAATTGCATCGTCAAGTCGTTGAGAAGAGTTGTCCCAATTTATGATATTGAATAAGGCGTCCACAAAGTCGCCTCGTTTGTTTTTGTATTTTAAGTAGTATGAATGTTCCCAAACATCAATTACAAGTAAAGGAATAACACCCCATTGTGTCAATTTTTCATGGTTTTCGCATTGCAAAATTGTTAATTTGTCTGTGTAAGGCTGATAGCCTAAAATGCCCCAACCGTTTCCGTCTATATTTTTTGATGTCTGTGCTAAATATGCTTTTAGCTTGTCGTAGCTACCAAAATCTTTTTCAATTCGTTTTAGCAAGTCGCCTTTTGGAGTTGTCGCTTTGTTGGTAAGGTTTGTCCAAAAGATAGAGTGCAAAATGTGTGAAGACAAATGATATGAAAGCTTCTTTGTCCAGTAGTCAACTGTTTCAAGGTTGTTGGTGTCTATTGCCTCTTTGATTTTTTTGAGGTCGGTATTGGCTGCCTTTGTCGCACCACCGTGATGAAATGTATAGTGTAAATGCAAAGTTTCACTGTCCATATATGGCTCTAAAAAAGTTTCAGTGTATGGTAGTGCTTGCTGAATAAAATTACCGTTTGCGTCCACTAACTTGTCTATGTTATTGTCAGTCAGATTTTGTGAAAATGCGTTGCTTGCTCCAATAACTGTCGCAGCACTTGTTAACGCACCCATTTTTATAAACTTTTTCCTGTCCATATTTTAAATTGTTAGAGATTGTCAATTAGCATAGCAGGTAACGTGAAGGGCTTTGTGTCAGCTTGGGTATTCGTTGCTGTGTCAGCCCAAACCACAATTTAAATTATGAAACGAAATTTACAAATTAATAATTAAAAAGCTGTGAGTACCGGCTTGAGCATAGGCTCATTATTAAACGGTCAGCCAATAACCGATGATGGGTAGCGAACCGATGATGAAATATTGCTGGTCTTGCCCAAGTTGCACAAAACCTTTTGTAAGCTGCACGGCTAAATAAGCTGACTGCATTAACCTACCCCTGCACTACCAAAAAGCTGTTTAAGTTTTTGAGCTGGTCGACCGGCGAACCGCATGCGTAAAAAGCAGAGACCTTGTAAATGCCAGGCACCAAAAATGCCGATTAGAAATTTAATGATCAATTGTCGATTTGTCCAGCCATTGATGGAAACGGTAGACAGCCATTGCAGCTTACGTTACGGCTTGGCGAAGTGGGGGAATTGATGTTCCGTCAGCCCGGCAAACCAAAGTTAAATTTATAAATAAATGTTGATGATTAGTACTTGGTTTAATAGTTGTTCCGTCTGCCCGATATGAAGCTTAATTGAAAAACAAATG
>JANNSN010000067.1:0-11366 GCA_031402615.1 Chitinophagaceae bacterium | reverse complement strand
TCTTCATTTCTGAAGGACTTGTTGAACTCTTTAATAGATACACCTTGAAACATACTAATTATTTTAGCTGCAATATACTAAATAAATTGGTATTCAAATATCTCCTATCTTCGTTTTGCGCCTTATGTGGGTAATCCTATTAATTATATAATGCATTCCGGAAAACCCGAAGCAAAAGATGAATACAGAGCTACTGCAATTGCGAATATTCCATTACCTGAAACGGAAGGAAAAACAGGCTGGCTATATTGTGGCCGAAAAAACGGGGATCAAATAAATCAAGATCAGGTATCAGAAGTCGTTTACCGAAAAGTTAGTGAGCCAGATAGAAACCCGGTTCCTGAAAAAAATGACATTGTGGAAAATACAAAAGAGAGTAAATTTACTTACAGGAATTTTGCTAATGGTAACACTTCAGGAAAAAACGGCGAGGATAAGGTTTGGCCAAAAAACTCAAAAGCCCTTGTTGTGGATGTTAAAACTTCCGGTACTGCGGTTTTTATTCAGATAAAATTTTAAGGTGATGCGTAATATAAAAACGTCTTCCCGATATTTTTATTTTTTCGTTTAGGAGAATTTCCCGGGGATCATTCCCGTTATTAAACCAGGTTTCCGGGTATTTTACAGATTTGAATGCCTGATGATTTCCTTCACTTGCTCAAAATCCGGTGCACACCAAATCACTTCCTCATCTTTTTTAAACCAGGTCATTTGCCTTTTGGCGTATTGGCGGGTATTTATCTTAATGGCTTCCACAGCATCTTGTAACGAAAGATCACCAATAAGGTGGCCATATAGTTCGCGGTAACCAACCGTTTGCAAGGCATTTAGTTTTATCTGCGGCACCAGGCTTTTTACTTCTTCCAGCAAACCGGCCTTCATCATGGCATCTACCCTGCTGTTGATATTTTTGTGGAGTTGCTCTTTGGGTATCTCCAATCCTATTTTAATGATATTGAAATCCCTGTGTTTTTTTTGCCGGGTTTGAAATTCGATGATGGATTTACCGGTAGAAAGTTTTACTTCCAACGCCCGCAACATACGGTGTGGGTTTTTAATTTCACCCCGGGCATAATAAAGTGGATCATTTTCTGTTACCTGTTTCTGCAACCATTCCAGTCCTTCCCATGCAAAATCATCATTGATCTTTTTTCTGATCTTTTCATCAATAACAGGCACTTCATCCAATCCGTTGCAAAAGGTTTTAACGTACAACCCGGTACCCCCAACCATCACGGCCACATCATGGGTTTTAAATATTTCATCGATCTTTTTCAAAGCATACTGCTCATATTTGGCCGCGTTCATTTCCTCCATAATAGAAATAGAACTGATGAAATGATGTTTTACCTGCTGTAACTCTTCAACGGTAGGCTTGGCTACACCAATATTTAATTCCTGGAAACACTGACGGCTGTCGGCCGATATGATCTCTGTTTTAAAATGTAATGCGGTTTGCACCGCCAGGGAAGTTTTACCAACTGCTGTTGGGCCAACGATTACGATACAGGTTTTTTTCATGCAAGATGTTGAGTTTGAAAAGAACTCTTATTAATGTATAATTGGATAATGGAATAATTTATAATGGATAATGGGATAATTTATAATGGATAATGTTTTAGAATAGAAGTGTATTATAATACACAACCTTTAAATATGCTAAGAATGTACTTTCTGAAATTATCTTGCACGCAAAAAAATGGAGAACAACATTAGAGTTAAAAAATTATCCATTATCCACTAATTAATTATCCATTAATTAATTATCAATTATCCACTAATCAATTAACCATTATTACTAAAACCCGTCATTTGCTTCATCAACTGCACCCTCTTCCTCTCCATCTGCTTCCACTTCATCTCCCTCTTCGCTAAAACCATCTGCCAGGGCATCAGGCCGCAGGTCATATTTTTCTTCCATCTCTGCCAGGCGGCTGTCAACCAGGCCTTTGGTACCATATTGTGATGGGGCAATGCCTTCTGTACGAACGCAACACGGATAAGTAAGTTTACTGTTCTCTTCCTTGTCAACAGTAATCAGTTCTACCATAAAATGCCAGAACTTATTAAAATCGTATTCGTAAATAAATTTTTGGTTGGGATTACTGATCTCCGAACCAATAACAGTTTCCACCATGAGCAACGGCTCCGCCTTATATTCTTTATCATATTTTTCCAGCGTTATTTCTTTGCCACGCAACCAATTATCGTTGCTGCGGTAAAAGGTTGCTTTATGCATCGAATCAAATTCGAAACATTTTAAAATGGTACTGTGCAGGTCAAAAAAATTCTGGTTATGCCTGATCGCAATATCCCTGTAAACACTGTCATCATCCTGCCAATATATTCGGAAACGTAAAATAGCCATATTGTAAAAGTAAGATTTTAATAGCAATTTTTTGGGTGTATTGGTTTTTGAGGAATTGGGAGTTCTGAGGAGGGAGGCGTGAGTCGAGAGCCTTGAGTCGGTAGAACTGAGTCGGGAGGCGTGAGGCAGGAGAACTGAGTCGGGAGGCGTGAGGCGGGAGCACTCAGTAGAGAGGCGTGAGTCAGAAATTGACCGGCATGTAATTGGTATTTATTAAATGGCCGCAGGCCCTGCTTAAATTTGAAGCTGTATGATCCGAGATCAAACGCCCAACTCCTGACTCCCGTGTCCCAACTCCCGACTCAAAGCACCCGACTCGGAACTTACGCCTCCGGGCTCCCCACTCCCAGCTCCTTTGCTTTAGCGAGCATAAACTCACGGGCAGCTTCAAACTCATTAGGAATAACGCCATCTAAAATGGCATCCCGTATGGCATTCTTTATATCGCCAACGGCTCGACAGGGCGGCAAATCAAAAGTTTGCATGATTAATTCGCCGGATATGGGTGGTTGCCAATTGCGTAAATGATCTTTTTCCTCTACTTCGGCGCAGCGCCTGCGAACCATTTCAAAATTCTCCAAAAACCGCTTTACCTTATTTTTATTCTTAGACGTGATGTCTGCTGAGCATAATGTCATCAAAGTATCAAAATCTTCACCGGCATCAAACAACAATCTTCGTATGGCACTATCCGTAATATTCTCTTTCGTAAGACTGATTGGCCGCAAATGCAACTCAACCAGTTTACGTACAAATTTCATTTTTTCATTTTGTGGCAGTTTAAGTTTGGTGAAAATTTTTGGTACCATTCTGCCGCCCACCACTTCATGACCATGAAAGGTCCAGCCATGCCCTTCTTCAAATTTTTTGGTTGCGGGTTTAGCGATATCATGCAATACAGCCGCCCAACGTAACCAAAGGTCATCTGTGTTTTTAGCAATATTGTCAACTACCTGTATGGTATGATAAAAATTGTCCTTATGCCCCATCCCATCTATATATTCAGCCCCGGCCAGGTCAACCATTTGTGGAAAAATGATCTTCAACAACCCGCTTTTGTACAACAGGTCAAAACCGATAGACGGTTTAGCGCTCATTAAAATTTTATTGAGTTCATCCGTGATCCGTTCGGTGCTTACGATCTTTATGCGTTCTGCATTTTCAACAATGGCGGCAAATGTTTCGGGATGGATGTTAAAATTTAACTGCGATGCAAATCTTATGGCCCTCATCATGCGCAATGGGTCATCACTGAAGGTTTGGGCAGGTTCCAGCGGCGTTTGAATATTTTTTGATTCCAGGTCCTGCATACCGTTAAAAGGATCAACCAGTTCTCCAAAATCCGCTTCATTTAAACTGATGGCCATGGCATTGATAGTAAAATCACGACGGTTTTGATCGTCTTCCATGGTACCGGTGGATACAGCCGGATTACGACTATCGAATCTGTAGCTTTCTTTACGGGCGCCTACGAATTCGATCTCTAAAGCCCCATCCCAAGCTTTCCCCAAAGGGAAAGTAACAAGCGTATTGGACTCTTCGGTAAATGGCTGGTTTTTGATTGCCAATTGCTTATTCCCAATTTTTATCTGTGCTGTGCCAAAATTCTTAAAAAAATTGACTTCAGGCATGGGGGTAAACTTTTCAGCTACTTTCGCTGCCAATTCAATACCGTCTCCCACACAAACAATATCCATGTCCGTGGTATCTCTGCCCAGAATCTTATCCCGCACAAATCCACCAATTAAATAACAGGATATACCCAATTCCCGTGCAGCAAGCGCTATTTTTTGTAATACTTCCAGTTCTTTATCGTTACAGTTAATGTACATGATTTGCAAATATACCCCCTGTCCCCCTAAAGGGGGAACTTAAGCCGGGAGTTTATTTTATATTGACGACTACCTGCTTTGAAGCCTATATTTTCTCAACTTTAAACAAGTGAAAAGGAGATCAAATTTTGGTAATACTTAAAAGCCCCCCGGGGAGGTTTGGGGCTTGGCACTAATATTGACCTTATATTAACCCACAAAGAAAACAGACAATTAACGTTTGTTTTGACATTTTGACTACATACTGAGAAAACTATGAATGACAAGTTTTATTTACAGGGAACCGAAGATGAAATGGAGTTTATGCCGATTATTCCTTTGCATGAAGATGATGATGGAAGTGCTGATGATCAACCTATTCCAGATAATATCCCTCTTTTAGCTTTAAGAAATACCGTACTGTTTCCAGGCGTGGTGATTCCTATTACAGTTGGCAGGGACAAGAGTATAAAAGCTGTAACGGATGCCTATAAGGCTGACAAATTGGTATGTGTGGTAGCGCAAAAAGACAGTACCATTGAAGAGCCCACCGTTAGTGATTTAGAAGATATTGGTACGGTTGCTAAAATCGCAAAGCTGATCAAGATGCCCGACGGCGGAACCACCATCATCATACAGGGACGTAAGCGTTGTAAAATAGACGAGATCACCACGGATGATCCCTATTTTAAGGCTAAGATCACCGTATTGACCGATGAGGTGTTAAAAGACGACCCGGATTTTGAAGCGATGATCGGCAGCATCAAAGACCTGGCAGCGCAGATCATCAATATCTCTCCCAACCTGCCCAGTGAAGCAGCCATCATTTTAAAGAATATTGAGAACCCGGCATTCTTAATTCATTTTGTGAGCAGCAACCTCAACAGCGAAATAAAAGACAAGCAGCGCCTGTTGGAGATCAGCAGTATCAAAGCCAGGGCCGAACTCCTGATGAATTTAATGCAGACCGAACTGCAATACGCCGAGCTTAAAAATAAAGTAACGAATAAGACCCGTGCCGAGCTGGATAAACAGCAGCGTGAATATTTTTTACAACAGCAGATGAAAGCCATCAAAGACGAATTGGGTGGTGACAACGTGGCTGAAGTGAAAGAGATGCTGAAAAAGGCAGAAAACAAAAAATGGCCTGCAGCCGCAAAAGAGATGTTTACCAAGGGTGCCGAAAAACTGGAGCGGATGCATCCTTCCACCCCGGATTATTCTGTGGTGTATAATCACCTCGACCTGATGCTGGACCTGCCCTGGGATGAATACACGGAAGATTCCTATGATCTTAAAAAAGCGAAAAAAGTGTTGGACCAGGACCACTATGGTATGCAAAAAATTAAAGAACGCATTTTAGAATACCTGGCCGTTTTAAAGTTAAAAGGCGATATGAAATCGCCGATACTTTGCTTCCTGGGTCCTCCCGGTATTGGTAAAACAAGCCTGGGTAAAAGTATTGCAGCAGCCATACAAAGAAAATATGTTCGGGTGAGCCTGGGAGGTTTACATGATGAGAGTGAAATACGCGGTCACCGTAAAACATATATCGGCGCTATGCCCGGCCGTATTTTGCAATCTATACGCAAGGTAAAATCAAGTAACCCGGTGATGATTTTGGATGAGATCGATAAGGTGGGCAGCGATCACCGCGGTGATCCTTCATCGGCTTTACTCGAAGTTTTAGATCCCGAACAAAACAATACTTTTTATGACAACTACCTCGAGCTTGAATATGACCTGAGTAAAGTTCTCTTTATCACTACCGCAAACAACTTAAGTAATATACCCGTTGCATTACGCGATAGATTGGAAATCATTGACTTAAGCGGTTATGCGGTAGAAGAAAAAATTGAAATTGCCAAGCGTCATTTAATGCCCAAACAAAAAAACATGCATGGGCTCCAGGACATTGGTTTTAAATTAAGTGAAGCTGTTCTTGAAAAAATAATCCAGGACTATACGAGGGAAAGTGGCGTACGGGAACTGGACCGGCAGTTAGCAAACATTATGCGGTTCCAGGCAAAGGAATATGTAATTAAAGGAAAACTTAAAGCTACCATCACCAATAACGATGTTGAAAAGATATTAGGCAAACCCAAATACAGTAATGACCTGTACAAAATTGCCAATATGCCAGGTGTTGCCGTTGGTTTGGCCTGGACTTATGTAGGCGGAGATATCCTCTTTATTGAAACACAGCTGAGTGATGGCAAGGGCGAATTAAAACTAACCGGTAACCTGGGCAATGTGATGAAGGAAAGTGCGAGTACCGCACTAACCTATCTGGAAGCCAATTGCAAAAAAGTGGATGTGGCACCGGGCATGTTTCATAAAAAAGATGTGCATATACACGTTCCCGAAGGTGCTGTACCGAAAGACGGACCAAGTGCAGGTATCACCATGCTTGCAGCCCTCACCAGTGCCTTTACCGGCCGAAAAATAAAACCTTATTTAGCCATGACCGGTGAGATCACCTTACGTGGTCAGGTATTGCCCGTTGGCGGCATTAAGGAAAAAGTGTTGGCAGCCCGCAGAGCCGGGTTAAAGGAGATTATCATGTGCTGGCAAAATGAAAAAGACGTGGAGGAGATCAATCCCCAATATATCAAAGGCATTAAATTTCATTATGTGAAAACAATGATTCAGGTGTTAGAACTTGCTTTAACATAAATTTTACTTAATCTACACAACCAATAATACTGGTTAATCGTAATTATAGCAGTTAAGCCATCAACAAATTTCATGTTGGTTGTTTTAAGGGTTAAAGAAATTCCCCCTGATTCTTCAGGGGGAATTTATATATCATCCTCACTGCCCGGTAAACCCGGGCATATTGATCGGAAATCATCCGCACGTTATTTATTCCTGTCCATCCAGTCCATTTCTTTTTTTGTTGTTAATGCCTGCATAATGGCTATTAAAAACAGGATACCTATATTTCCTGCCACATAGACCAGGCTGAAGGCCCGGTAAGATGAGATATCCGTTTTGAATTTGGTAAAGAACGAACTCATATCCATTGCCAGGATAATAACGCTGATGGCTATACCGATAACAAAAAGAGCCCTCGAAAAAGTACGCACCCAGGCAACCGGGTGATGTACGGTTCTTTTAAAAAAGATATAATATACTGCCGAAAAAAGTGCTGGCACCATAGTAATAATACCCAGGCCAAAAATGATATCCACAACACTGGAAGAAACCAGTTTTGAAATACCATAAAATGCAACAATGGTCAATCCCAACATGACCGGTACAGATAGGAACAACAAAAATATGAGTGCGTAGAGTTTTGAGTATTTAACGAACCTGTCTTCCATATTGATTAAAGTAATTATTTAAAATAGCTCAAATTGGTTTTTGGCGATAATGTTAATAAAGTTTCATAGATCAACTTAATGGTGTTTTCTATATCAGCTTTGTGTAACATCTCCACGGTTGTGTGCATGTATCGCAGCGGAATCGAAATTAAGGCAGATGGGCACCCGTCGTTTGAATAAGCAAATGCATCCGTATCTGTACCCGTACTGCGGGTAACCGTATTAAACTGAACCGGGATTTTATTTTTAGCAGCCGCTGCCTGGATAACATCTAACAGTTTGTTATGTACTGCAGGTCCAAATGTAAGTGACGGCCCTTTACCACAACTACACTCTCCCTGGATCATCTTATTGATCATGGGTGTAGTTGTATCATGGGTTACATCCGTGATAATGGCAATATCCGGTTTGATCCGGCGGGAGATCATCTCTGCGCCTCGTAAACCAATTTCTTCCTGGACTGCATTTACGATGTATAAACCAAAGGGTAATTTTTTCTTATTCGTCTTCAATAACCGGGCAACTTCGGCGATCATAAAACCACCAATACGGTTATCAAATGCCCGGGCAATTAAATGATCATGGGCCAATTCTTCAAAACCCTCTTCATATGTAGCCACAGCGCCAATATGTATGCCCAGGGCTTCCACTTCTTTTTTGTTTCGTGCGCCACAATCAAGAAATAAATTTTCAACTTTTGGTTGCGTTTCTTTCTGATCGGAATTGGCCATACGGGTATGAATGGCCGGCCAGCCAAAAACAGCTTTTACCATTCCTTTTTTGCCATGAATAAGCACCCGCATGGACGGCGCAATCTGGTGATCAACACCCCCGTTACGTTTCACGTAAATTAAACCTTCGGGTGATATATAATTGACAAACCAGCTGATCTCATCTGCATGGGCCTCAATAACCACTTTAAAGGCTGCATCGGGGTTGATCACCCCAACAGCCGTTCCATAAGGATCTGTAAAATGGGTGTCCACAAGCGGCATTATATAGTCAAGCCATAATTTTTGCCCACTGCTTTCAAAGCCTGTTGGCGATGCATTATTGACATACTTTTTTAAAAACTGGTAAGACTCATCACTGAGTATTGTCTTTGATTTTTTCGCTTTTGCCATGGTAGTTAGTAGTTATTTAAGTGCTGCAAAATTAGTTAAATACCCGCTAACCATGTTGCTAAAGCCGAAAATAACATCAATCCATCAACAATAAAATAATAAAACAGGTAACTGCGTTTTTTTGCCGAATAAAAATAAACCAGTAATAAAGCCAGCGTGGAAATCTGAAGGGCTACAGACTGGTAAAAGGTTATTCCATAATCTTTATAAAAAAAGTTGAAGAGAAACAATGCGGCAAAAATGATATAAATAAGCGCAGCAAGCACAGCAGGCCGCAAATCTGTAGCCAGGCTGTGTAAGCCTCTTATTTTGTCAATATCTTTATCCCTGTTGTCGAACAGGATACAAAGCATCAGCATAAACAAAAAACGGTGGGTTAAAAATAAAATATCTGCGTGATCCAGTTGCCCGTAGTTTTTCTGCATGGGTAAAAATGCGGTTACATAGGCCCAGGTCGCTGCCAGCAGTATCGTTTTCAATACACCAGCTTTCCTGGTGAACTGTAAAATTTTAACCGGCAACAGCGGTAAAGCATAAACCCCGGTTAACAGCACGGCCGTAAAAACGAAACCAATGGTCAGGTGGGTATGAATCCAACAATAAACCAACCCTGCTGCCGACCCGGAAAGCAATACGAAGCCAACTCCTTCTTTTTGCAGGATACCCGGTATTGCAGTTTTTTTCGCAAATGATATTTTACTCAATATCCAGTAAAAATTATAACTGCTCAGCGTGGCAAAAAAAATAAAGCCGTAAAAAGAAAGTTGATTATCCAATCGCAATAACTGGCTGGTTTGGAAGGCCAGCGCAACAGCGCATACAGCAATAAAGATTGAATGAGACAGGATGAAATGCAGCCATTTCATTAGAGCGATCTTACAAACACAGGATCATTGGTCTTTATGGTATTACTCTTATTTTTTGCAAAATCTTTTATATAAACTTCATAGAATAGCGTATCAGTTTTAGGACTGGGCCTGGTGGTTCCTTCCAGAATAATTTGTGTATCCAGTGTTATCAGTATATCTCCTTCAAAGTTTTTTAATGTTGCTCCTGAGAGGCTTGGTAATTTTAAACTGGAATCTATTTTGCCCGTGACCAGGTTTTTAATAAAAATTTTCGAAGTATCTGTATCGGTTAAACCCAAATCGCCCTCTGCATCAGTTACTTTTATAGTTAGCACCGGCATCGCCTGGAAGGGCAGGTTAAGACTAACTACATTTGGACCAATTGATTTATAACTGATCTGGGGAGCTGATGTAAATTTATCTTTTTTACAGGCCGTAAAAAATAAAATTGCTATGGTTACTAGTAAACTGTATCGCATCTTTGTATTTTGTAAGTCAAATTTAATGAAAGCAAGTGAAACAATCCGTTAAAAATATGGAGTTCGAGAAAAGGGTATTCGCTGCCTCTGCCGGTAATTTTAACGGGTTGGCCATTGATTTGTTCAATTACCAATATCAAAACAATAACGTTTACCGCCAATATTGTGATGCCATCAGAACAGACCCGGTCACTGTTGACTGCATCCAGAAAATACCATTTCTACCCATTTCCCTTTTTAAAACGCATGCGGTTAAAACAACTGAATTTGAAACCGAAACTATTTTTGAAAGCAGCGGCACAACACAATCTGTCAACAGTAAACATTATATAAAGGATATCCATATTTACCGGCAAAGTTTTACAAACTGTTTTGAAAAATTTTATAGCCATCCAAAAAACAAATGCATTCTTGGTTTGCTTCCTGCTTACCTGGAACGAAAAAATGCTTCCCTGGTGCTGATGACCGATGAATTAATAAAAGCCAGTAACCATGTTTTAAGCGGTTTTTATTTATATGATCTTGAAAAACTGCATCGCACCATCATACACAATGAAATATTGAAAACTCCAACCCTGCTAATAGGCGTTACCTATGCATTGCTGGATTTTGCCAAACAATACCCGATGCAGTTAAGGCATACCATTGTGATGGAAACGGGTGGTATGAAAGGTAAACGGGAAGAAATGACACGCAGGCAGGTGCATGACCTGTTGCAGGCACAGTTAGGTGTAAGCCTGGTACATTCGGAATATGGAATGACGGAATTATTATCACAGGCCTATTCCAAAGGTGATGGTATTTTTCATTGTCCCGGCTGGATGAAAGTTTTGATAAGGGATGAAGACGATCCTTTTCATGTACGTACCGCAGCCCTGACGGATAAGAAACCGGTAACCGGTGTCATTAATATTATTGACCTGGCGAATATTTATAGTTGCTGTTTTATTGCCACCGATGAT
Source organism: Chitinophagaceae bacterium (assembly GCA_031402615.1). Lineage (GTDB taxonomy): Bacteria > Bacteroidota > Bacteroidia > Chitinophagales > Chitinophagaceae > Ferruginibacter. The sequence goes on along the minus strand of JANNSN010000067.1, from coordinate 448 downwards.
ATAGGCAGGTTGCACGGCAATGAAAGCTTTGAAGTACTTGGAAGGCTCGACAGTAGTGACATCCGTGGGTGCAGTCTGATGGTTTTATAAATTAATTATTAACATATATTTTTTAACCTTGATAAAAATATATTTTGGGTTCAATTTTTTAGATCAATACCCCTATCTTTGCACTCCAAAAATTAAATCGATGACTCGGTAGCTCAGTTGGTAGAGCATCCCGATTTTATCGGGAGGGTCCAGGGAATCGAATTAATAATAGTTGAATTTAATTGAAATAAAGGATGACTCGGTAGCTCAGTTGGTTGAGCATCCCGATTTTATCGGGAGGCTACAGGGAATCGAATTAATAATAGTTGAATTAAATTGAAATAAAAGATGACTCGGTAGCTCAGTTGGTAGAGCATCCCGATTTTATCGGGAGGCTACAGGGATTCGAATTAATAAT
>JANNSN010000066.1:0-82221 GCA_031402615.1 Chitinophagaceae bacterium | reverse complement strand
TTGGTTAAGGCGTTCAAATCGGGGTGTTATCAATTCATTCCATATATCATTCAATCCCCAATCTTGTTTTAGGGTAGATGTTATTGCACCGGTACATGCTATCACATTTTTTGATATGGCTTCTTGTTCATCATGCTCTCTAACAATATTACTCATGAGGTTCTTAACAACTTTGCTTATATACCTGCTATCGTTTAATTGCCTTTGTACGAATTCTACAGGTATTTCATCCATAAGCAATTTTTTCATTTTGCTCCTGCTCTTACTGTAATGGTCTTTTACAAATTTTTCGTAAGCATCTACGGTAAAAACTTTTACATGCTTACCATTGCTCAATTCAATTGTTTTGCCATAATTGCTTTTTATGTATTCATAGCCCAGCAAATTATCCTTGTCTTTATTTACGGCTGTTTCGCAAATAACCTTGTTGCTTAGTGAATCATCAAAATACCTTGATTGCGGTATGATATGTTCTATTTCATAATCTCTGGTAAACAATTTGTTTAATGGAATAACTTCACCGGTGTAAGGCGAGCGATACTTTTGTTGAAGCCAGAGTATATATCTTTTTAGATCCGAAGAAGAGGGCTGAGCCTGTTTAGAAATTTTTAAAATATCATCATCAATTACGTCAAGCCCATTAAGTACACCTTCTTCATATAATTTTAATATTTCCTGTTGCATGAGAGAGTAAGGACGTATATTTTCTGCATCGCCTTCATTCATTAGTTCCATCAACATTGCTTTCATGCGAAGATTAGTGTTTTCATTTTCACTTATCTGATTGGTCATTTGCTTGCGTTTATCAGTAGGATTTTTCATTTCTCTCCCAAGCTCAATGTGAATCTCATCAAAAAAATCTTCCTTGCCATTTCCATGTTGTAGCCATATGGCTTTTACAACTTGCAGGGTTTCATTTATTACCTGCTCGACTATCGGATTTCGCAGACTGTGTTGTTCCAGTTTTACAATATCAGCCGCTGTTTTCCATTTTAATGCTTCGCCATCTTCGGAATGTTTGCCATATACCACATACGAAGCCAGAAATTGTTCCAAACCTTTATAATCTTCGGGACTATCAGATAGGAATTCAAGTTTTCCAAGAAGTTTATTATTAATTGTAGTCCCTTTTTCTCTTTCTTCTATTGTGAGTTTCCCTTCTTTAAGTTTTAAGTTTGATATTAATTGCTGTATATTTTTTTGATACAGATTTATATTGTCAATGACTGTTTGCTCATTCCAATATTCCCCCATTCGCATTAACGGCAAAAGTTTTTTAATTGCTTTGGATGAATAAGAGCCGTATCCCGTTTCAGTTAATTTTATTTTTCCCAAAGAAGTTATTTCGTCTTGACTAAAACCTGCTTCAACGAGTAAGCTGAAAATGCTATATTGACCTACTTTTGTTTTTTTGTTATTTCTTTTTAAATTTTCTTTTAAAGCAATTTCAGTTTCTTCTTTAGAAGTTACAGAGTAAAGTAATTCCCAAATCTTAATTTCATTTTCCTGAGAAAGGAATGTGCTACATTTTTCTTTTCCAAGTTTTGATATAATGGCATTTCTTGTAATGTTGCAAGGATAAATTTTTGACTCATCTTTAATTTCATCATACACATAATTCCATCTGTAGTTGCTTGCTTTTAATTTTAATGGTTTTGCCAAATAATTGATGAGTGTTTTGTTATCTATTTCCTTTCTGTCATTCAGCCAGTCAAATAAATTTACCCAATCTTCTTCTGTATTTAGAAATTGGGTTGTAACGATGCTGTCAGTTTCCTTTTCGATAATTCTTAAATTCTGCAACCATTGCCAAAGCCGATATTCCTGAAATTGTGGATGAGATGCTGCAATGCATTTAAGCGGTTCTATTTGCTTATTGCCATCTTTAATATATGTTCTACTTTCAAATTTGCAGTTGCTTATTAATGATTTTTTGCTTTTTAGTGGTCGTTGATGAAATATAATGTCATCAAGGAATAAATGAACGAAATCTTTAGTGTTAATACTATTGCGATGTCCCTCATTATTCTCGTACAATTCTTCCAGGCACAGTTGATATAAATTTTTGTTTTGTAATTCTCGATGGAATTGCTGTTGTGTTTTTAAAATGATTTCGAGTTCTGCCTTATAAAACTTTCTTTCAATAACCCTTACAAGCTTGCCTTTAATTTTTTGATCAGGCTTTTCTAACAGCGTATCGTAAATGTATGTTCCTACCGTTTTATGGCTTTTATCAATATCAAATTCTGTTTTCTTTTTTACAAGTGTCCAATCATTTTCCGCAGGAGCCCTAAAAGAACGTTTTTCTTTTCCTTCTTTATCAGTTCTTATAGTGCCATCGTCATTTATATCTGTAGTTACAATAAACTCTTTTATTTTGCCTGTCCACTCTAAAAAGATCTTACTCATACGTCGGTATATCCAGCCATTTTCCAAATGTACATTATACCAAATCTCATCGCCTTTTTTGTCATCAGTGGCAATTACATCTACGACCTTTAAAGAATAAAATTCAACTAATTTATTGGGGGTCTCCTCCTCATCCTCTCCACGTAATTGATAATATCCTCTTTTTTGATTAAAATGCAACAGAAGCCATGCCAATTCTTCCTTATCAATTCTTTCCGTAAGTGCTTTTTTACGTAAATAATATATGGTCCAATCATAAGGTATCTTCTTCTCATTTTCTAAAAGTTGTGGTTGATGAATAGAAAAGTCTTTAACCATTTCATTAAATGAGGTTTTAAAAAGAAATTCTGACTGGTTGATTTCTTTATGAAAAATGTAGGGAAGCTTTGGTTCGGTTTCAGGGATAAATTGTCCCAATCTTTTTTCAAAATCAATTTGAGCTGCGTAATGTTCGGGTAAAAAATTAAGAATATTTAATACTCTATGAAGTCTTTCTCTTCTAAGCAAATGTCTTTCTCTTAATCTCCTGATACCTCGAAAATTAGTTCTTTCCGCAGTTTGGGAAATAGAAATACCGCTATCAAATTTTCCTAAAATATCCTGACTCATAGGAAGTATACGGCTTCCGGCAGCAATAATATTCCCGGTGGCTTTATCATCTTCTTTTTCTATCAATGCCCATCCAATACTATTTGTTCCCAAATCCAATCCTAAAATTTTCTTGCTCATAATATAATTTTTAATTTATCTTTATTTCTTGAAAGCAAATCACAATAAGGATTATTCCGTTGTGAAAACATTTAAAGCGGCGCAAGTCGCTTTTTTTATTCTAAATGCTTTTAGTGTAAATTTTAACAGTTAACAGGTTCAAATATTCTTTCACACAATATAATAATTTATTATAGATTAGTTTAAGTTTTCCCTTTTATAAAAAACAACTCCTTAAGAATTGCCACCGTTCTAAAAGCTTATCATCCTTTACGCACATTCAACCAAAAAAAGTTAAGTTTGACATTATGACCAAACCCGAAATAAAATTTTTAGAAGGCCCCCAGAGCCGCTGGAAAGAATTTAAATTTACGGTAAGTGTCCTGTTCGAATTCATTAAAGGATTGCGGGCCCTGCATTTTGTTGGCCCCTGCGTTACCATATTCGGTTCCGCCAGGTTTAAGGAAGGACAGCCCGATTATGAACTGACCCGTGAACTTTCCGGAAAAATTGCACAGCTCGGATTTACGATCATGACAGGCGGCGGCCCCGGTATTATGGAAGCAGCCAATCGGGGGGCCAGGGAAGTGGGCGGCAGGAGTGTAGGCTGTAATATTGAATTACCACATGAGCAGTTTGCCAATCCTTATATGGATAAATGGGTTAGCATAAAATACTTTTTTGTACGAAAAACATTGCTGATCAAATATTCCTATGCATTTGTTGTTATGCCGGGTGGGTTTGGAACCCTGGATGAATATTTTGAATCCATTACCCTGATGCAAACAAACATGATCAGTGACTTTCCGGTGGTGATCATGGATAAGGTATTTTACAGGAATATTATTGCCCATATTGAGGTCATGAAGGAGAAGGGTACCATTTCTCCCCATGATACCGAACTTTTCTTTTTTACGGATGACGTGGATGAAGCCGTTGCCTATATCCAGAATAACACCATTGTAAAATACAACCTTCGTCCCAAAACCAGTGTTAAACCTTTCAGGTGGTTGTTTGAGAAAGCTTAACAACTGTAAGGCCTTGTTGGTGTTTGGCTACTGCCGGCATATTTTAGTTTTGGCAGTTTTTAGGATAGCACATGGCTTTTTAGCAACCATTAATTGGCAGTGGCCCGGCGCTTATGACGAACATCATAATAGTCTTTGATGCCTGTCATTGCATACATTCCTCCATATTCCAACTTTTGTTCCATAAAATTTAAAACTATGAAATGCAATATTGGAAGTACAGACAGAATGATCAGGATAACAGGAGGCGTGGTTATCGCTGCACTGGGTGTATATTTTCAAAGCTGGTGGGGCCTGCTGGCCTTGGTACCTTTAACAACCGGGTTAAGTTTATTTTGCCCGCTTTATAAGATTTTTGGATTGAACACATGTTCTGCCAAAAGTGTTCAGTAGTTTCTGTTTAATTTACCCCGCTGCATATTCCTGTGCGGCGGCTTTTTTTAATCTATAAGAACGAAATATCAGTATAGCAAAAGCCATATCAATTAAGTGTTATCATTGCGGCGATATGTGCGGTGATCATTTGATCGCAGTGGAAGCGCATCATTTTTGCTGTGCAGGCTGCAAACAGGTGTACCTGTTGTTGCATGAAAACAATCTCTGCAATTATTACAACCTCGATAAATCGCCGGGACTGAAAGCCAAGGGCAAATTTCTTACCGAACGATATGCTTACCTGGAAGATGAATCAACTATGCAGCAATTAATTCAGTTTCAAAGCGATGAACAGATCAATGTAACTTTTTCGATTCCGCAAATGCATTGTTCGTCCTGCATTTATTTACTGGAAAACCTGCACCGGATGCAGCCTGGCGTAAAACAATCTCAGGTTAATTTTCAGCAAAAAGAAGTCTTTGTCATCTTTAATCCACAGGAAACCACCCTGCGTAAAGTGGTGGAATTACTTGCATTTATTGGCTATGAACCCTATATCAGTTTACACGATACCGGTTCAAAAAGGAAATCAAAAGTAAACCGCCGCCAGATCTACAAGATTGGTGTAGCCGGATTTTGTTTTTCCAATATCATGATGCTTAGCTTTCCGGAATATTTTTCCGCAGGCAATATCGGGGTTGCCGGTTTACAGGAAACCTTCAGCTGGATTATTTTCGGGTTGTCGCTGCCGGTTTTATTTTTCAGCGCTTCGGATATTTTTATTTCGGCCTGGAAGGGTTTACGGCAAAGATTCCTGAATATTGATACACCGATTGCACTTGCCATCATCGTAACCTTTGCAAGAAGCTATTTTGAGATCATGAGCGGGAATGGTGCCGGTTATTTAGACTCCGGCAGCGGCATTGTTTTTTTTATGCTGACCGGACGCTGGTTTCAAAATAAAACCTACGATTCCTTCTCCTTCGACAGGGATTATCGTTCTTATTTTCCACTGGGCGTTACCATCATCGAAAACGGGGAAGAAAAAAATATCCCGGTAACGCAATTGCAAAAGTTGAACCGCGTCATCATCCGAAACGAAGAGATGATACCGGCAGATGCGGTACTGATGAAAGGTAATGCCCATATTGACTATAGTTTTGTAAGTGGAGAACATGCCGCTGTTGAAAAAAAGAAGGGAGCGTTGATCTATGCCGGCGGTAAACAGATCGGCAGTGCGATCGAACTGGAAATCATCAAAGAAGTTTCTCAAAGCTATATTACCCAGCTTTGGAACAATGATATTTTTGTTAATAAAAAGAACGAAGACAGATCTTTTATCCATCCCTGGAGCAGGTATTTTACCATTGTACTGTTGTTGGTCGCTATCGCCACTTCGATCTACTGGGCTGCTTCCGATGTGTTAAAATTATGGCCCGCTGTAACAGCTGTTTTAATTGTTGCCTGTCCCTGTTCCTTGTTACTCTCTGCCACTTTTACCTATGGCAATATGCTTCGCATATTCGGTCGCAACAAACTATACCTTAAAAATGCCAGTGTTATTGAATCGCTTGCCAAAATTGACAGCGTTGTATTTGATAAGACGGGAACCATCACCCAAACCAATACCGCTGCTGTCCATTATGAAGGACATGGTCTTTCATCTTACGAAATGGCTATCATTAAAACAGCAGCCCGCCAGTCATCGCATCCTTTAAGTAAGATCATCGCATCCTCAGTCAATGAAATGCCTGAGAAATTATTAACCATTGATCAGTTTAAAGAGTATACAGGCCGAGGTTTGGATGCAGTGGTGCAGGGAGTTCCGGTCAGGATGGGTTCGGCGGGTTTTATTGGGTATAAGAATGATAGGATGACGCAGGATACCGGTACATCGGTTCACGTGGTACTGGATAATATACATGTAGGTAAATTTGCCGTACAAAACCAGTATAGAACGGGAATTGCAGAAATGATCAGTGGTTTGAAGAAACAGGTTAAAAACCTGTTTGTGCTTTCGGGTGACCATGATTCGGAAAGATCAAATCTTGCGAAAATATTTGGTGTTAATACCCAGCTTCACTTTAGCCAAACACCGCAACAAAAACTGGATTTTATTAAAGACCTGCAGCAAAAGGGCAGCCAGGTGTTAATGCTCGGCGACGGATTAAATGATGCGGGCGCGTTAATGCAAAGCCAGGTGGGGTTTGCTGTTTCAGAAAATTCGGCACAATTCTCTCCGGCGAGTGATGCCATACTGGATGGCAGCAGGGTTTCGCAACTGGATAAGTTTATCAACTTTGCCAGGGCCGGTAAAAAGATCGTGCTGGCGAGTTTTATACTTTCCATCGTGTACAATATCGTGGGTTTATCGTTTGCGGTACAGGGTTTGCTGTCGCCCATGATTGCGGCCATACTGATGCCTGCCTCCAGTATCAGCATCGTGCTTTTTGTTAGTTTATGTTCTTCATTAATAGCCCGTAAGCAGGGACTTTAATTACAACCTGATTAAAATCATATTTCGCTTTGATACTCATCAGCCACAATAACTTTTCCGGTATTTACTTTTGACAATCATTATAAATCATCAATATTGAGCGCATTATTCGTATTAATTGCCATCAGCATCTTAGTAGCCGGGGGGTTCCTGGCTGCATTTTTATGGAGTGTCAGTAAGGGCCAGTACGATGATGATTACACGCCATCCATCCGGATTTTATTTGACGATGAATCCAGTAAAACTAAAACTGTTTCAAATCCTAAAACAATAACCCAAATTAAACAAACACATGCAGGTAGAGAAATTTTATTACGACAACAGGATAGTTAAAAGTTTTGCTTTCGCCACTATCATTTGGGGCGGCGTTGGTATGCTCGTTGGCCTGTGGGTAGCTTTACAGCTGGTTTTTCCACAAATGAATATTACACAATTTGGTTCATTTGGCCGTTTACGCCCGCTGCACACCAATGCTGTTATTTTTGCCTTTGTAGGCAATGGAATCTTTATGGGCGTTTATTATTCGTTGCAGCGCCTGTGTAAGGCCCGCATGTTCAGTGATAAGCTCAGTAATATCCATTTCTGGGGCTGGCAATTGATTATAGTTGCTGCCGCCATCACCTTACCCATCGGTTTAACACAAGGTGCCGAATATGCTGAACTGATATGGCCAATCGATCTGGCCATCACCATCATCTGGGTTGTGTTTGGATGGAATATGTTTGGTACCATCATCCAAAGAAGAGAAAAACATTTATATGTGGCCATCTGGTTTTATATTGCCACTTTTGTTACGGTAGCCGTATTGCATATCGTACGTTCCGGTCAGCTGCCTTATAGCTGGTTGCAAAGCTACAGTTGGTATTCGGGTGTACAGGATGCCCTGGTACAATGGTGGTACGGCCATAATGCGGTAGCGTTCTTTTTAACAACACCCTACCTGGGCCTCATGTATTACTTTTTGCCAAAAGCAGCCAATCGTCCTGTTTATTCATACAGGCTTTCCATCATCCATTTCTGGTCACTGATCTTTTTATACATCTGGGCCGGCCCTCACCATTTATTGTATACCGCTTTACCAAACTGGGCTCAATCACTTGGTATTGTTTTTTCTGTTATGCTCATCTTCCCCAGTTGGGGTGGTATGATCAACGGTCTGCTTACATTACGTGGAGCCTGGGACAGGGTGAGGGATGATGTGATCCTGAAATTTATGGTGGTGGCTGTAACCGCTTACGGGATGGCAACATTTGAGGGACCGATGCTTTCATTAAAAAGTGTAAGTGCCGTTTCGCATTATACCGACTGGATTGTAGCGCACGTGCATGTGGGCGCTTTGGGATGGAATGGTATGTTGACTTTTGGTGTACTATACTGGCTTATTCCACGAATTTTTAAAACGGATCTGTATTCAAAAAAATTGGCCGGTAAACATTTCTGGCTGGCAACGCTGGGTATTTTATTTTACGCCATACCCATGTATTGGGCCGGTATTCAGCAAAGTTTAATGTGGAAGCAATTTACCGAAGCCGGACAATTAAAATATACATTCCTGGAGACCGTTACCTACATGAAGCCTTTTTACGCTATGCGTTCATTAGGCGGTACACTTTACTTAACCGGCGTATTCATCATGTTCTATAATATTTACAAAACCGTTAAACAGGGTAAACTGGTTGCAAACGAAGAGGCTGAGGCGGCACCGTTAGCTAAGGAATATGTAAAACATACAGGCGAGCATTGGCATAGGGCAATTGAGAGAAAACCTGTTCAGTTTATGATCATCAGCCTGGTAGTGATTTTAATTGGCGGTATTATTGAGATAGTTCCTACGTTCATGATTAAATCGAATGTGCCTACCATCAGCAGCGTAAAACCATACACGCCGCTTGAATTACAGGGCAGGGATATTTATGTACGGGAAGGGTGTTATACCTGTCATTCGCAAATGATACGGCCTTTCCGCAGTGAAACGGAGCGCTATGGCGAATATTCAAAAGCCGGTGAGTTTGTATACGATAAACCTTTTCAATGGGGAAGTAAACGTACCGGTCCCGATCTGGCCAGGGAAGGAACAGGTAATCTTAAAAAATCTGATGGCTGGCATTTCCGACATTTCAGGGAACCATCATCCATGAGCGAGGGCTCCATTATGCCTTCCTATCCTTTTATGATAACGCAAAACCTGGATACATCAACAACCGCTGCAAAAATAAATGCCATGCGTTCGTTGGGTGTTCCCTACGAAAAGGGGTATGAACAGTTTGCTAACCAGGACCTGATGACGCAGGCCAACGGTATCAGGATCAATTTGAAAATTGAAGGTATTGAAGTGCCTGCCAACCGCGAAGTGATTGCTATAATTGCTTACCTGCAGCGACTTGGTAAAGATATCAGTAATAATAAAACTGCAACTTTTAATAAATAAGTTATGTTCAAATTCATTAAACAATACGCCGAAACGATCAGTAATGTCAATATTTATCCCATGATATCGCTGTTCATATTCTTTATCTTTTTTATCGTGTTACTGGTATTGGTAAAAAAAATGAAAAAGGAAAGGGTGGAGGAATTATCAAACCTCCCTTTTGACAATGAAGAATTAACCAACTCAACCTTATAAAATATTTATAGTATGCTTTTCTTAAAATCTATAAAAAATAAAACAGCATTAATATTGCTTTTCGTTTTTACCGCATCGTCGCTTGTTGCACAAACAACAGCTCCTGCTGCCGTTAACGCTGCAGAATCTGGTTACAACCAATTGGCTGTTTTGCTAATGATATTAATTGTCGTGCTGGCTTTTGTTATTTGGGGAATGGGCCAGGTGTTGACGGCTTTGGGCAAACAATTGTTAGACAAAAGCAAAACTTCTAAAACCCTGGCCGTTGTTTTATTCGTGAGCACATCCTTGCTGTCACAGGTAGTGTGTGCACAGGATGCTGCAACTACAGTGGTTGCAGAGCAATTACCCAACTACGGAGGTTTAACAGCAAACGCTTATTATATGTTTTTAGCGGTGATCGGTATGGAGTTGGTGGTCATCCTGTTCCTCGCCTTTTCTATCCGAAGGATGTACACCGAATTATTGCCTCAGAAGATAAAGCCTGCAATGGAACACGCAAAATTTGCCGCCTGGTGGTCAAAAATGGATTCCAGATTATTTACCAAAGCGGTAGCGGTTGAAAAGGAGGCTGATGTGATGCTGGATCATGATTACGACGGTATCAAAGAACTGGATAATGCATTGCCACCCTGGTGGAAATATGGTTTTTATATTACGATAGGAGTGGCTTTTGTTTACCTGTTAAATTTTCATGTGTTTGGAACCGGCTTAAATCCAACACAGGAATATCAGGCAGAAATGGCACAGGCGAGAATTAAAAAAGAAATTTATGACGCCAATAACAAAGACAAAATTGACGAAAACAATGTGCCGATGGCTGATGCGGATGGAATTAAAGCGGGTAAAGGATTGTTTGACGCAAACTGTGTAGCCTGTCACCTGAAAGATGGCGGAGGTAGTGTGGGGCCCAATTTGACCGATAATTACTGGTTGCACAAAGGGTCATTGAATGATCTCTTCAATACGATCAGGAACGGATACCCGGATAAAGGCATGCAATCCTGGAGCGGCAACTTTTCGCCAAAAGAAATAAGTTTTCTTGCCAGTTATATCAAAACGCTGGTGGGCACCAAACCTGCTGTGGCAAAGGAACAACAAGGTGAATTTTATGTTGACAGCCCTCTTGCAGCTGATTCAGTTTTGGTTGCCAAACCTGATTCTGCAGCAATTGCCAGGCCCGATCCGGCGGCTGTAAATAAATAAAGGATGGCAGAAACTACAGACATATATCACCAGGAATCTTTCCGCGATTCAGTTGCCACCATTAGCAGTGAAGGCAAACGGAATTTTATTAATCCCAAAAAACCGAACGGACGCCTGTATAATTTAAGAACCTGGTTCAGCATGGGTTATCTTATTTTATTTTTTACGTTACCATTTATTAAAGTTAATGGTGGCCCGCTTTTTATGTTCAATATCCTGGAGCGAAAGTTTATTTTTTTTGGTATGATTTTCTGGCCGCAGGATTTTTTCATTTTTGCGATCGGGTTTCTCACTTTCATGGTCTTTATCATTCTGTTTACCGTGGTTTTTGGCCGCGTTTTCTGTGGCTGGGCCTGTCCGCAAACAATCTTTATGGAAATGGTTTTCCGTAAAATTGAATATTGGATTGATGGCGACTCGTTTAAACAAAAGCAACTAAGGGCTATGGCATGGAATGCGGAAAAGATCAGAAAACGGGTAATCAAATTCATCGTATTTTATACCATTTCATTCCTGATCGCCAATTTTTTCCTGGCCTATATCATTGGAATGGATCAATTGGCAGGATATATTAAAAATCCCGGCGCCAATACCGGTACCCTGGTTTCGCTGTTGATTTTTACCACCGTTTTCTTTTTTGTGTATTGGTGGTTCAGGGAACAGGTTTGTATTGTGGTATGTCCCTATGGAAGATTGCAGGGTGTTCTGCTTGACAAAAATTCAATTGTTGTTGCCTACGATCATAAACGTGGTGAGCCAAGAGGTAAGCTAAAAAAAGTGGATGATCATGATTGTAAATGTACCGGCTGCAAAGAGGATGGAGCATGCAAAAGCATGGCGGATAAATTTGCTTCGTATACCAGACAGGGTGATTGTATTGATTGTTTTGCCTGTGTCCGGGTTTGTCCTACCGCTATCGATATACGTAACGGCACACAGCTTGAATGTGTTAATTGTACCGCCTGTATTGACGCCTGTGACGATATCATGACCAAGGTGGATAAGCCTTTGGGGCTGATACGTTATGCATCGGAAAACAGTATTGCTACTCATGTAAAATTAAAATTCAATGCAAGAATAAAGGCGTATACCACGGTATTAGTGCTGTTACTTTCGATGCTTGCTTTTTTATTGATCAGCAGAACCGACCTGGATGTAACCTTGATGCGCACGGCCGGCATGACTTATACCAAATTGGCAGACGGCCGGTACAGCAATCTCTATAATTTAAAACTGGTCAATAAAACGCATAAGGACATCGACTTTACATTAAAACTGGAAAACATGCCGGGCGAAATTATGCTGGCAGGTAGTGGAGTTCTGCGGATAAAAAAAGAGGACTACAGCAACCTGCAGTTTTTTGTAAAATTAAAGAAAGAAGACCTAACAAACTGGAAAACGGAGGTAAAGATCGGGATGTATGAAGGTGATAAAAAGATCAAGACCATTACGGCTAAGTTTATCGGACCCGAAGTGTATAATTGAAAAACTGTTAGCCAACTTGTTGAAGGTGGGTGTTACCTGCAAAACGAATCTGCCGCCATCAAAGTGCCTGCCTAACGAACAGTCAGGACCAGCCTGGCGGCATCAGGTACCAGGCATTGAAATATATTGGATCAACGTAAAATCTAAAACAAAAATGATGAACTGGGGAACTAAAATACTTATTGTGTATGTTGCTTTTATTGCCGGCATTTTATTTATGGTTTTTAAATCATCCAGCCAAAAAACAGACCTGGTAACGACCGATTATTATGCCAAAGAATTAAAATACCAGGATAAGATTGATGAGATGAACAGGGTAGCAGCTTTATCATCCCCCATAAAATACATATTGGCAAATAATACCCTTATTATAGAATTTCCAAAAGATTTTGCCGGAAAAAAAATAACCGGGGAAGCCGTACTGTATTGTCCATCGGATGAAAATAAAGATATTAAACAGCAGTTTTCCCTATTGGATGAATCATTGAAAGTGAATATCCCGGCTGCAAGTATTGGTTTATATCAATTACAATTATCCTGGCAGGATGGTGGGGTATCTTATTATTTTGAAAAGAAAATATTTATTTAAATGGCAGGCTTATTCTTAGTGGCTTTTATGATTGGTATTGCCGGCAGCTTTCATTGTGTGGGTATGTGTGGGCCATTGGCGTTGTCTTTGCCATTAAACAATAACAGTTTTGCTTCAAAGTTCACCGGCGCATTGGTGTACAATGCGGGGCGAATAGTAACCTATGCCTGTTTTGGTCTATTATTTGGTTTGATTGGCCAAACCGCTTCTTTGTTTGGTTTTCAGCAATGGTTATCCATTGGCACCGGTATTTTAATATTGTTGATGATTAGCGTTCCCAAAAAGTATAAAATGCAGGCATCCGCAGTAAATTATGCCAATGGATTTTTTACCAAGGTCAGATCTCAACTGGGCAGCCTGTTTGCAAAAAAAAGTAGCTCCTCACTTTTTGTAATTGGATTATTAAACGGGCTGTTGCCCTGCGGTTTAGTTTATATGGCTGTTGCAGGTGCCATTGCTGCCGGAGATGTGTTTGGCAGTATTATATTTATGGCAGCTTTTGGCCTGGGTACGCTGCCGGTTATGTGGAGCATCGCATTTTTTGGAAATTATATGGGTGTATCCATTCGGCAGCAGATACGCAGGGCCTATCCTTACATGATGGCGGTTATGGCTTGTCTGCTCATTATAAGAGGCATGGGGCTGGGCATTCCTTATGTTAGTCCAAAAATGAATGTAAAAACAGAACAGGTACAGGGTTGTTGTTCTAAAACTGACGAACCTCAGGTTTTAAAATGATGGTTGTCCTGATTTATTTCGTGGAAAGAAAATATGTTTGATAATAATAAAACCGTTTAGCATAAGTGTATTATATGTCGCATGTAAGAATATCAAAGCCAGATCAGTTTCACCATGAGATCAAAACATGGGTACGGTTACTTGAATTTTTTAAGCAGGAGAATACGTTTTTGAAAAACCGGCTGGCAGAAGTAGTTGATGCCAAAACAGATAAGGAATTTTTAAGCCTTGCTGAACAATTTCAAAATAAATTCATCATTAAGGATGAATACATCGATGAGTTGAAGCATGATATTAACCTGTTGGATCAGGAGTTGATAAACAGTAAAGTTGTATTGGTTGATAACAAACTGATCAAAAGGCAGGAGAAACTGCGAAATGAGATGGAGTATTTTGAAAGGGATTTTAACCTGCTGAAGAATGAGTTTAATAAATACCTGTCCTTTGTTTTATAAAAGACCGGGGTGCCCGGGGAACAGAGCCCTTGTTCTGCAACAGTGTTTTTAAGGTAGTATGGTTCAGGCCGTTGTAGCGTTCCGACACTAATTTAGCATGTCGGTCAGTTTTTTCTCATTGCAGATAATAATATATCCATCCTTAATTTCTATTAATTTTTCACTCTTAAAATCACTGAGTGTGCGTATCAGGGATTCTGTTGCCGTGCCGGCAATATTTGCCAGGTCTTCGCGGCTGATATGAATGGAAAATTTGTTCTGTTTTTCTTTTTGATATTTGTTTTGTAGAGTAAGCAAGGCATCTGCAACCCTTTTTCTCAGTGAGTTATAAGCAAGGCCCAGCAGTTGATTTTCCTTTTCTGTAACATTTTTTGCGAGTAACTTAATAAATTTATGGGTAACTTCTTTGCTGTTGTGCAGGAAGTTTTCAAAATCTTCTTTTGGAATGATGGCCACATCACTGTCTTCTATGGCTTCGGCAGTTTCTTTATATACGGTTTCTTCCAGTAATGCATTATATCCAAAAAAATCACCCTCATTGAAAAGCCCGACTGTTAATTCTTTACCCGCATCATTGGTTTTGCAGGTTTTTATTTTTCCTTTTTGTACATAATATAAACGGTTGGGGTGATTGCCTTCTGTATAAATGGGTTGCTTCTTTTTATAATGATTAATATTACGGTCGGCAGCAAGATCGGCCATGGGGTCTTTGCCTTTGAATTCATTGAGCATTTGGCTCATACCGTCCGCATCGGCAGTATAATTTTTAGAAAACAATTCATTTTTCTTAATTCGGCTTTCCACAGCACTCAGTAATTCTATATCGCTGAAGGGTTTGGTAATATAATCATCTGCGCCCATTTCCATGCCCTTTCTAAAATCACTTCTTTCAGCTTTTGCCGTTAAAAAAATGAAAGGAATACCGGTAAGTTCCGGGTTCTTATTCAACAGGTGTAACACACCATACCCATCCAGAATGGGCATCATGATATCACAAATGATCAGGTCTGGTTTTTCCTGCAAAGCCAGTTCCACACCAGTTTTACCGTTTTCAGCTGTATATACTTTGTAACCGGCCAGTTCTAATATTTCGGCGGTGTTTTCCCTGATTTCACGGTTATCCTCAATAAGTAATAAGTGCTTCATATCTTTTAATGTATTATAATTTTAGTATAGGTTATCCTCTTTTTAAAGTTATAATAAATTTGGTTCCTTTTTCCAATTCGCTTTCAAATTCGATGGCCCCCTCCATGATTTCAATGTATTTAGATACAATATGCAGGCCCAGACCGGTCCCCTGTATATTGGTAACATTGGTACCCCTAAAAAAACGTTCAAATAAATGTACCTGGTCATCCGTTGAAATACCTATCCCATTGTCTTCAACTACCAATGTAATCCTGTCGGGTAACACGCTGCTGGTAATGTCAATGATACTTCCTTCAGCAGAAAATTTTATGGCATTTGATAAAAGATTGGTGATCACGTTGCGCAATAGAGACGGGTCTAAAAAAACGATTTCGTCACCGGTATGTTCGTAATTAAAACGCTGATCAATTTTTGCCAGGTTCTCCATTTCATGGCAGAGTGCCGTGATCAGTTCCTTCATATTAAAACTGATATGGGAAGCGGTTATTTTTCCGTCTTCAATTTTTCCGATAGACAAAAACTCATTTAATAGATTGGTAAGGTTATTTACCGATGATTTAATGCGGTGAATATGTTTATTCCTTTTTTCCTGTTCATCGGCTTCAACGTATTTGGCCACCAGCGAAGCGGAGGAAAGAATGGTACTGAGTGGCGTCCTGAATTCATGCGAGGCCATGGACACAAACCTACTCTTTAAATCGCTGAGTTCTTTTTCCCTGCTTAGTGCTTTGGTAAGTTCATCCTTTGAATTTTCAAGTGCCGCAAGGGTATCCTTTAATTCCCTGGTACGGGATTCAACTTTTTCTTCCAGTTCATTATTCAGTTGTTCTATTTTTTTGTTGGTAAGCGCCAACTGTTTTTGTTGCTCGTGGATAGCATTTTCAAATTCTTTACGTTTGGTGATATCACTTACAAAGGCAATGGTATAGCTGTCTTCATGCATCGTATAATTGCTCAGGCTGATTTCTACAGGAAACTCCGTGCCGTCTTTTTTAACAGCAAACAGGTCTTTACCAAGTCCCATGGGTCTGGGCCTTGGATTCTGACTGTAATTATCCCGGTGATGAACATGGTTTGGATGGTATCGCTGAGGTATCAGGGCTTCAATCTTTTTGCCAATGAGTTCTTCCCTTTCTTTATATCCAAACTGTTCAAGTAAAAAATTATTAACTAAAAGGATCTTTGCTTTTTTATTGGCAACTAAAATCCCCATGGAAGCATGTTGAAACAGGGCTTCAAATTTATCTTTTTCCTCCTGTAGCTTTTCTATAACCATAATTCAGTTGCTTAAATTTGTATTTCTGTCAATAAAAATACAACAAAGCAGATAGATAGTCGGCGTAACGTAAACATATTTTAGGGTATATTTATGGTATTCAATATTTTAGAACATGACCAACACGACCATGGCCCCAACCAATGACGAAATAAAGGGTTTAACAGATCAGGAGGTTATACATGCCAGGAAGCAATATGGGGCGAACGTTCAGAAAATGAAAGGGCGGGGAGGATTTTTGAAAATGGTAAAAGACGTTGTGCAGGAGCCCATGCTTATCCTGCTGGTTATTGCAAGTGCCATTTATTTTGTGACCGGCAATATCAGCGATGGGTTTTTTATGGTTTCGGCAATAGTTTTGGTGTCGGCCATCTCTATTTACCAGGATTACAGAAGCAGTAGTGCCCTGGTTGCACTAAAGTTGCTTACACAGCCTCGCAGTAAGGTGATCCGAAATGGTGAGACGGTTGAAATTGACACTGAACAGATCGTTACCGGAGATATGATGCTTGTGGAAGAAGGAACTGCCATCCCGGCTGACGGAGTGGTTATGCAATCGAATGATTTTTCGGTTAATGAGTCGATCCTGACGGGCGAATCATTAAGCGTATTTAAATCTGCAACAACGGATGATAAACTGGTTTATCAGGGAACATCTGTTTCTGGCGGGCTGGCTATTTGTAAAGTAACACATATCGGCCCTGGAACCAAACTGGGAAAAATAGGTAAAAGCCTCGAATCCATATCGGAAGAAAAAACTCCCTTACAGGTACAGATCAGCAATTTTGTAAAGCGGATGGCAGTGGCAGGGATTATCATCTTTTTGATTGTTTGGGCCATTAATTATTTTAAATCCCATGATCTGTTCGACAGCCTGTTGAAAGCACTTACACTGGCCATGAGCATCCTGCCCGAAGAGATCCCTGTAGCCTTTACTACTTTTATGGCGTTGGGGGCATGGCGGTTAATGAAGATGGGAATTATTGTAAAGCACACTAAAACAGTAGAGTCGCTTGGTAGTGCCACAGTCATTTGCGTAGATAAGACGGGTACCATTACCGAGAATAAAATGTCGCTGGTAAAAATATTTGTGCCGGGCAACCAAAAAATAATTGACCCTGATAAGTCATTAAACAGTGCTGAACAGGCGCTAATACGCACAGCAATGTGGGCCAGTGAACCCATTCCTTTTGACCCGATGGAACTGGCCTTGCATCATAAATATGAGGCGTTGTACACGAAGGATGAACGTCCGGGCTATAAAATGATCCATGAATATCCGCTCAGCGGCAGGCCTCCCATGATGACGCATATTTTTGAAAATGAAACGGGGCAACGCATTATTGCTGCAAAAGGTGCACCCGAAGCTATCCTGAACGTGTCGGAATTATCGCCGGATGAACGGACTTTGATAACTGGTGCATTGGATGAGCTTACCCTTTCGGGATACCGTGTTTTGGCTGTGGCGGAAACTAAATTCGCCGGTAATGACTTTCCCGAAAAGCAGCAGCAATTCAATTTTGAATGTAAAGGACTGATCGCATTTTACGACCCGCCAAAGAAAAATATAGGTGCTGTATTTGAAGCATTTGATCGTGCAGGCATCACGGTTAAAATTATTACCGGGGATAACCTGGCTACGACCCGTACCATTGCTGCCCTGGTGAATTTTAAAGGAGCCGAAAAAAGTTTAGATGGAGAAGCCATTAATGCCATGACTGACGAGGACCTGGCTGAAAGTGTAAAGCAGGTAAACCTGTTTACCAGGATGTTCCCCGATGCAAAGCTGCGCGTTATCAATGCTCTAAAAGCCAATGGTGAAGTAGTTGCGATGACTGGTGATGGTGTAAACGACGGCCCCGCATTAAAATCAGCCCATATCGGTATTGCGATGGGAAAAAAAGGAACAGAAATAGCCAAACAGGCCTCTTCCATCATTTTGACCGATGATGACCTGGCAAAGATGATTGATGCGGTTGCCATGGGGCGTAGAATTTACGGCAATCTCAAAAAAGCCATTCAATATATTATTTCCATTCATATCCCGATCATACTGGTGGTTTTTATTCCATTGGCTTTGGGCTGGATTTATCCAAATATATTTACACCGGTACATGTCATTTTCCTGGAGTTGATCATGGGGCCCACCTGCTCCATCATTTATGAAAATGAACCACTCGAAAAAAACAGCATGCAGCAGCGGCCAAGGTTGTTTAGTAGTACTTTTTTTAATTGGCGTGAGTTGACAACAAGTGTTTTACAGGGCCTTGTGATCACGGCAGTAATTTTATTAGTTTATCAATATGCCGTTCAACAGGGGAGTAGTGAAAATATAACCCGCACAATGGTTTTTCTAACACTGATCTCTGCTAATGTTTTTCTTACGTTGGTGAACCGTTCGTTCTATTATTCCATCATAACAACCGGCAGGTACAGGAACAATCTGATCCCCATCATGGTGTCGATTACAATTGGGATGGTATTTTTACTCCTATTTATAAGGCCGTTCAAACCTATTTTTCAATTCGAAAGACTTGGTATGATGCAATTACTGATCAGTATAGCAGCCGGGTTTGTATCAGTTATCTGGTACGAGGGGGTAAAATATGGTAAGCGAAGAAAAATTAATTAAAAGCGATCTGTGCTGCAATTTCATCCATTTGAATACCACTATGACTTTCCTCATAAACACATTCCATATTCTTTATAATAAGGACCTGGGGAGATTGGTGGTGCACTGCAAAATCTTCTTCAATTTTATTGGAAATTGGTCTGAATTTAATTAAATCCAGAAAATAGAAATCTACCAATTCCGGTTGCTCATTTCTTTCCAAACGGTTTTTGGCCATACTGCTAACGGAACAGCGGGTACTGTGTTTAAAAATTACCTGTGGCCTGATTTTTGATAATTCTTTAATAACTGTAAGTTGTTCCGCATTGATCAAATCAATCCAATTCATGTCGGGGCTGGTAATATTAATGGATTATATTTTCATTCATTGGGCAACCGGATTTACGGCTTGGGCTGCAACTGCTGATCATTGCTGATACCGCTATTAAAACGAATAAAACTAATATTATTTTTTTCATCATTTTCCTTTGGAGTTAAAAACTTATTATTGCAAAGATAATTTATCAAAAGTTAACGGAGAAATACTATTTATATTATGGGGAATAGCCATTTAATTCAAAAAAGCACTAAAATCAACTGATAACCTATTTATTTAACTTAAACCTCAAAAATCTGCAATGTTAAAATTAACCCGTCCTATTGCCTTTATTGACCTGGAAACAACGGGCGTCAGCCTGTCAAACGACCGTATTGTTGAAATTGCCATCATTAAGATTGCGCCCGATGGGAGCCGGTTAGTTAAAAGGAAACTCATCAACCCCGAAATGCCAATTCCAAAAGAGAGCAGTGATATTCATGGTATAACTGATGATATGGTTAAAGATGCGCTCACTTTTAAGCAGGCGGGTAATGAAATAAAAATGTTTATTGATAATTGCGACATGGGCGGATATAACAGTAACCGGTTTGATATTCCTATTCTGATGGAAGAGTTTTTACGCGCCGGCATGGACGTAGATTTAAGCGCACGCAAAATGATTGATGTGCAACATATATTTTACACCATGGAGCCCAGGACTTTAACGGCTGCTTATAAATTCTTTTGCGAAAAAGAGTTGGTTGATGCGCACAGTGCGGAAGCGGATGTGGATGCCAC
This sequence comes from Chitinophagaceae bacterium, assembly GCA_031402615.1. Classification (GTDB taxonomy): domain Bacteria; phylum Bacteroidota; class Bacteroidia; order Chitinophagales; family Chitinophagaceae; genus Ferruginibacter. The sequence continues at coordinate 61,955 of JANNSN010000066.1, read as the reverse complement.
TATTGAAGTATTAATGGCACAGTTAAAGCGATATACCAACCTCGGCGATACGGTTGATTCCATTCTGACTGTTATTGGTGAAGATAAGATTGTGGATTATGCCCGCCGGTTTAGTTTTAATGATAAAGGGGTGGAAGTTTTCAATTTTGGTAAACATAAGGGGAGAGCTGTTTCCGATGTATTAAGGTCTGAGCCTCAGTACTATGACTGGATGATGAGGGGTGATTTTCCGCTGCATACCAAACAAAAACTCACGGAAATATTCAACCGGAGCCTGTTAAAAAAGAACTAAAACTATTTTGTAGAAAATATGTTAATAAAGCGAAGCCATATTTAATGTAAATTGGATTGGTCAAATCAGGATAAATTTTGGAAAAACTAGTTATCATACCAACTTTTAATGAAAAGGAAAATATCGAAAAAATAATCGATGTGGTGATGGATTTGCAGCTTAATTACCATGTACTGATTATTGATGATAACTCGCCCGATGGTACTGCTGAGATCGTCAGGTTTTTATTGCCTAAATATGACGGCCGTTTATTTTTGGAAGAACGTACCGGTAAACAGGGATTAGGCACGGCCTATATTTGTGGCTTTAAGTGGGCTATTAAAAGAGGATACCAATTTATATTTGAGATGGATGCCGATTTTTCTCATAATCCGAAAGATCTTGACCGTTTATATATGGCTTGTGCAGAAGGTGCCGGTGTAGCTGTGGGTTCCCGTTATGTAAAAGGCGGAGCTTTGGCTAACTGGCCTGTTGACCGCATTCTCCTTTCAAAAGGCGCTTCGCTGTACACCAGGCTCATCACCTGGATGCCCGTTAAAGACCCTACAGCCGGCTTTGTATGCTATAAAAAAGAAGTGTTGGAAGCGATCAACCTGGATGGGATTTCTTTTATAGGATATGCTTTCCAGATAGAGATGAAATTTACTGCATGGAAACTTGGCTTTATCATTAAAGAAGTACCCATTACATTTATCGACCGCCAATTTGGCGCCAGTAAAATGAATAAGGGTATTATCCAGGAAGGTGTACTCGGGGTGCTTAAACTCCGCTGGCAAAGTATCTTTAAAAACTACCGCAGAAAACTTAGCGGGAACTGTAATAATACCAGTAGCTGTTTTCGACAGGCAGATGTGCTGATAGGAAGTAAATAACCACGCAAGTATTTTTTCTTTTTCATAAAAAATTACTACGTAGTTTATGTAATATTTTTTTAAAACTGCATCTGTTTAACAAAACTGATTGTTATACAGATACTTCATCTCGCTATTCCGGCACCCTGCCATGAGGATTGGCAGCAAATGACACCTACTTAACTTAGTCCTGTCAAATCAATTGATATCAGGGGAGTAATATTTTCGACCGCTTTACCAGGTACGGGATAAAAACCTGTTATTACTGGAAAAGTAACTGGTATCCATGCGAATCCTGTTCCTTTTGCAACAACTAAAATCAATGCCAGGGTAATTGGTTTTTCTGTGGATGCGAATGGAGCAGATGCTATGGAAGATTTGAAATTAAGATCAGCCGCGATTGCTCAATTTGGTAATGAAACCAGGATACGGTTAGGAGGTGTAAGCGTTATACATGTCGTCTACATCATCCGGATAATAAGGATATTAACCCGGATGATGTAGACGACATGTCAGTATTACAATCACCGGCAACAATGGCCCTATTTGGCCGGGAAGGTGCAAACGGAGCCATCGTTATAACAACCAGAAAAATATAAATTAAAAATCCGGTTACCCTAACAGTATCTGCCTATGAAAACATGAAAGACAGAATGGTATGTGGATCAACCACTACTGCAGTTTTGGGCGCAGCGCTTTCACGTGTTTTTTTAAAAAATTCAATTTCAGATTCATTAAAAATAATAGCAACGAAGATTACCGGTGCCATTAAAATCTACCCAAACCCTGTTCGGGCTGGCAAAACATGTAACATTGCCCTTAAGCGACAACAAACCGGCCTACATCAGATTGTGATAGCTGGTGCAACCGGTCGGGTTGTTTTGCAAAAGGAAATTAATGTTGTTACTACAATGTTTAGCGTGTGTATTTTAACAGATAACAGGTGGAGTAGTGGAGTTTATTATATCAGCGTCTTTAATAACAAAAATCAGATGACTAACAAAACTGGTTTCCTATGTCAATAGTGAAGGTTGATTAAGCCGGTCATGATTGCTGCCTTACAATTTTCAATAATAGACAGGAGCAACTGACCGGTTTTTTAAGTGTCAGGCCACTTCAAATTCTTTGGTTTTATAAAAGTTTTTAGAAACATGCAAAGTCCCTTAACGTTAGAAACTATGCAGTGGCCGGGCACCAACGATCTTCCTGTTACTTAACTTTTAAATGCGGGATGAAACTGATGTAAAGTATTCCTCAAATATTCTCTGTCGAGATGTGTATAAATTTCGGTGGTAGTAATACTTTCATGTCCCAGCATTTCCTGCACAGCCCTCAGGTCGGCACCGCCTTCAACCAAATGTGTTGCAAAAGAATGGCGAAAGGTATGGGGTGATATATTTTTTACCATACCTGCTTTTTTAGCAAGATCTTTTAAAAAAATAAAGATCATGACCCTGGAAAGTTTGCTTCCACGCCGGTTTAAAAAAAGAAAATCTTCCTGCCCGGGTTTTATTTTGATATGCACCCTCATTTCGTTTTTATAGATGTTGATATACTTGATGGCGTCGCTGCCAATGGGTACCAGTCTTTCTTTATCGCCTTTGCCAATTACCCGAACAAATCCAATATCCAGGTGCAGGCAACTGATACGCAGGTTTGCCAGCTCAGTAACCCGTAAACCACAACTGTACAGGGTTTCCAGTATGGCTTTATTTCTGCCTCCTTCGGGTTTACTTAGATCTATGGTGCTAATAATGCGTTCAATCTCTTCAAAACTCAGGGTATCCGGAAGGCTTCTTTTTTGCCTGGGCGTTTCCAGTAACGCAGTTGGATCAACCAGTACGATCTGTTCGATCAGGCAATACGTATAAAAACTCCTGAGACCCGAAATGATCCTGGATTGAGAACTGACAGTCATTCCCAGTTCGGCAACCCATTGTACAAATTTTTCCAGGTCAATTAGCTCCAGATCATTCGGTGCAACCATTTTCTTGGAGGCCTGTAAGTAACCTGTCAGTTTATCAATATCACGCAGGTATGCTTCCACCGAGTTTGCAGCTAACGATTTTTCCAGCTGAAGCCATGCTTTATATCCTTTTTTGTAAGGTTCCCACATATTTAGTTAACGGGTTTATGTTGAGAATGATGAATGAAGATAATAATATACTATTTTCACCACCTGAAATTCGTTAATAGTTATCAATATACCATATGCTGGCAGTAAATCTCCGTTCGTTCAAACAAAAAGTAAGGTATCATAAAAAACGTTTAAAAGGTTTTTTAACCAGGCTCGAAAAGAATCCACCGCCGGGGTTGGATAAATTAACGGCGGCCCTGGAGCCCGAAGTTTGGAAAGAAGTTGATTGTCTTTCCTGTGCCAATTGTTGTAAAACAATGACGCCAACGTATACGAAATCTGATATTAAAAGAATTGCCGCATACTTTAAGGAAACGCCAAAACAATTCAGCGATAAATGGCTTATTTATGAAAAGAGGGATAAAGATTGGCAAAACAAAAAACAGCCATGCCAGTTTCTGAACTTAAGCGATAATAAGTGTTCCATTTATGCCTTGCGTCCGGATGATTGTTCCGGCTTTCCGCACCTGGCTAAAAAGAAAATGGTTGATTATATGCACGTGCATAAACAGAATATTGAATATTGCCCGGCTACTTATAAACTGGTTGAGAAAATGCAGGAAGCTTTATTTAATGAATAATTTATTAATGGATAATTTAATAATGGATAATTTAATAATGGATAATTTATTAATGGATAATTTAATAATGGATAATTTATTAATGGATAATGGATAATTTTTTAGGAGGAAACAACTTTCAAAATGTTTAAATACCAGCTATTCAGAAGAGTGCTTTCCTTGAACCAATTATCCATTAACCCATTATCCATTATCCATTAACCCATTATCCATTAACTCATTATCCATTATCCATTAACTCATTATCCATTATCCATTATCCATTAACTCATTATCCATTATCCATTAACTCATTATCCATTATCCATTAACTCATTATCCATTATCCATTAACTCATTATCCATTATCCATTATCCATTAACTCATTATCCATTATCCCTTACAAATATACATCTTCAATTAAAAAATACTCCACAGGTTCGCCTTTCAACATGGTTATAGAAAGTATATTAAACTGTATTCTTTCCCATTGCGGCTGCTGGTACAAATATTCTTCTGCGGCATTAATTAGGTTCTGAATTTTCTTTTTATCAACAGCATCCTCGGGATTACCAAATTTTTTGTTTAACCGGGTCTTTACTTCAAAAAAATGCAGTATAGTCTCCTTTTCCGCAATGATATCAACCTCCCAGTGTGAGTAGCGCCAGTTTTGATGCAGTATTCTGTATCCATTTTCCATGAGGTATGTTGTTGCCAAAGCTTCGCCTTTATTGCCGGTGATATTGTGTTGAGCCATCTTTCAAAGATATTAAATAACGTAATTAACATCCTGAGGACAATTGTACCTATTAAATACCTGCAGAAAAACTATAATTGCTTATTTTTGCACAAAGCAATCAAAAATGAACAAACAAAGCAGATCTACATTAATTATGGCAGGTATGTTAATAATCGCTGCAGCCTTATCCAGGGTTTTACTCTACCCCGATAATTTTAGTCCCATCATTGGTATGGCCATTTTTGCAGGAGCGGTAATTAAAGACCGGAGGTTTGCTTTTGCTTTACCATTATTGGCCATGTTCCTGTCGGATGTTTTATTTGAAGTATTTAATATTGCACCCGGTTTTTGGGGTTGGGGACAATTGGTAGGTTATAGTATCCTGGCATTGATCACCGTGTTAGCTTTCCGTATGAAAAAAATAAACGTAATATCTGTGGCCGGGTATTCAATCGGTGCATCTTTATTATTCTTCCTGCTCTCTAATTCGGCTTTCTTTATTTTCGATAACCAGGTATTTCATCTGTACCCTCAAAATTTCAGCGGTTACCTAGCGAGTTTGGTTGGTGGAATACCATTTTTGAAAACAGGAATTGTTGCCGACCTGGTTTTCAGTACCGTATTATTTGGTACTTATTATTTGGTTAAAAATTATGCTTTCCATAAAAAGGCTGTTGCCTGATCAATAAAAATATTTTTAGAAAACACCTGCCGGCTGGGGGTGTTTTTGTTACCTGGAGGCTTGAGATGCTTCATAACCTTCGTCAACAGCCAGGTCATTACCACCAGCGGCGGTGGTAGCCAATTCATCGCACCTGTTGTTGAACGGATTATCTGCATGGCCTTTTACCCACTTCATTTTTATATGTAGCTCTTGGGAGAGATGATAATATTTTGTCCAGAGGTCTTTATTTTTTTTGCCACCTTTAAAATTGGTTTTCATCCAGGTGTTTAACCAACCTTCTTCAACCGCCCTCACTACATACTGACTATCGGAATAAACGATCACCGGTAATTCTTTTTTGGTAATGGCCTGCAGCCCGGTGATAACAGCCAAAAGCTCCATGCGGTTATTGGTTGTGTGCCTGAAACCTTTTGAAATTTCCTTGCGGTGATTATTGTACATTAATATAACACCAAATCCACCGGGGCCGGGGTTCCCCCTCGAGGAGCCGTCTGTGTAAATACTGATTGCGTTCAAATGCAGGTATAATTTGCCGCAAAGTTAAGTTTTGGGGAGTGAAGAAAAAATAAGATTGAAAGATACGTGGTTGTCAACGGGTTTAATACTTCTGTGAAATAGTAAAAAGATCAAAACTAATTTACAGGCGATACCCGCATGGTGGCCATCAGGTTTTTAAACTCCCCATACCTCCGTCAACCCCAATTATTTGCCCTGTTATCCAACTGCTGTTATCACTTATCAAAAATGTTGCCAGTTGGGCCATTTCAGCTGCAGTGCCAACTCTTTGCAGGGGATGCCTTTTTCCCGAAGCTTCTTTTTTTTCTTCGGTGTTCAGTAAAAATCCGGCAAGCGTTGTGTCGGTAAGCGATGGAGCTATCACATTTACCCTGATCCGGGAACCGGCAAGTTCTGCGGCAAGACTTTTGGCCAATCCTTCAACCGCAGCTTTTGAGGTCGCGATGGAACTATGAAAAGGCATACCGAGCTTCGCAGCCACCGTACTGAATAATACAATACCCGCTCCGTTGGCCCTTTTCAAATTGGGTAATATTTTTTGTATAAGTTGAACAGCATCAATAACATTTTGACGAAAATCATCCAGAAAATCCCGGTTGGTTAACCTGTTAAATGGTTTCAGGTTAATGGACCCCGGGCAATAAACCAATCCATGAATGGTATCAGGCAGCTCGTCTAATAGGTCAAGCGTATCAGTTGAAAGATCTAACTGGTAAAATTTGGTATTTAATGCAGCAAGTTCGGGAGTTGCATTTCTTGAAATCGTATAAAGTTGGTTATGCCCATGTAACAGTTCAGCCGTTTTCAATCCAATGCCTTTTCCGGCGCCGGCAATGATGATGTTTTTCATATTTTTTACTTGTTATTTTTTGTTTCCCTGTCCGTATTTATCTATTTAAATACCAGATCGTTCCGTTTAATACCGTTGCAAAGGAAACCCAGCACAAATAGGGGACTAGCAGGTAGGCCGCAATTTTATGTATCTTCTTAAATGAAAAAAATGTTAGCCATATAAACAGCAACATGATCGTGATTTCCACAAAAGCCCAGCCGGTTAAATGCATATTGAAAAATATAAATGACCAGCAAAGGTTTAATATAAACTGAACAATGAAAAGCCAGATGGCTACACGCTTATTGTTGTGATTTGAATGCCAGATCAAGGCCACAGCGATTCCCATCATGATATACAATATTGTCCAGACCGGCCCAAAGAGCCAGTTTGGCGGATTCCAGGAGGGCTTTTTAATAAACTGAAACCAACTGGCAATGGAATCTGCAGTGCTGAAGCCACTTACAATACCCAGTGATAAACACAGGGTAACACAAACCAATACTTTTAGGTAAATATTTTTCATATGGAAACGGATTCATTCTATTTCTTTGTCCTGATGGCAAAAAACATTCCAACACCAAATATAAGTGTTATCAATCCGGCAAAATATGGGATAAGTTCAATCATTTTTTTGCATATTTGAGAGTTTTAAAATAATCGCAAAACCCAGTATAGACGGAACCCACAGGCCAACAAATATCGCAGCGCTTTCTTCGCCCTTGAACCATAATACTTCAGAAAAAATAAGAGAAAGAAAAGCAGCAGTAAGCATCAGGAAATCACTTATCGTTAGTTTTTTTAGCATAAAATAATTTATTGAAAATGTTTTAAATAAGTTACTCTTGTATTTTTCATCAAATTTATGTTCTTAAAATTCAAAGTACAATTTTATTATGAAAGGAATTTAATTAAGTTTTTTATTAGACGGCTATGTTCCAATAATTAGAAAATAAAAGGGACAACATAAGCTGTCCCTTTTTATCTAATCATTAAACAAATCCTATTTTTTTGGCAACATTACTGCATCTATAACATGCACTACACCGTTGCTACCGGTAAGATCTGCTGCAGTTACATTTGCACCATTGATCATTACCTTACCATCTTTAATGGATACTGTCAACTCTCCACCTTGCAAAGTTTTCACTTTCTGACCATCGGTCAAATCAGCAGCTTTTACTGCTCCTGCAACAACATGGTAAGTTAAAACGTTGGTTAACGCTGCTTTACTTTCCGGCTTTAAAAGACCGTCAACTGTACCCGCTGGCAAAGCTGCAAATGCCGCGTTGGTTGGCGCAAATACGGTAAAAGGGCCTGCTCCTTTCAAAGTTTCAACCAAACCTGCTGCTGTTACTGCTGCCACTAAGGTAGTATGGTCGGGTGAACCGATCGCAATATCTACAATGTCTTTTGCGGCTGGTGCCGGTGCTGGTGCTGTAACTTCTTCCTTTACAGCTTCCGTAGTTGCTTCTGCTGCCTGAGTTTCGCCGCTATTGCACGCAATTAATACCATGGTGCCAAAAGCTGCGATGGCAATTGTTGTTAAAATTTTCTTTTGCATAAATTTTGTTTTTTTAAGTTTCCAATATAACATCACTTTTGGTAGATTGTTTAAGTTTCCTGAAAAAAATATTTTTTACATTTTATTGTTGAATTTATTTTTTAAATATGGCTTATTAATTAAACAAATATATTTTACACGAAGTAGCGGTAATTTATGCAAATAGTTTTCATTTGGCCTCGTTCATATATTTATGCTTGTTTAAAAGCATCGTTGATTTTCACAATTTATTTCAATTGACTGGTTTTAACTACCTCAGTTGCTAAAAGGTTTAAGAGTTACCCTGTTGCAAAATATTATTTGGAGAATAGCGGTAAAAAAGGACAACAAATATTTTTTTTGTTAAAAAAGGATTTCCCATTGAACAAAAATTAATGTTTAATGTTTTGATATCATTATTAAACAAAAAATTATAAATATGACTACTCCAAACAAATTTTTATCAACAGTGATCATACTGTTATTATCTATCCCGGTATTAATGTCCAGCTGCAAAAAAGATGACCCAGCTCCCGTTTCCAATACAATAACAGATGTTGTTGTTGGAAATAACGATTTTTCGACTTTAGAATCAGCCGTCCTCAAAGCTAATTTGCAAGCAACGTTAAGCGGTCCCGGACCGTATACTGTTTTTGCTCCTGATAATGCTGCTTTCGCAGCTTCGGGTGTAACGCAAGCGACACTTAACTCGCTGACCGTTGCGCAGACGTCAAATATTTTATTGTACCACACAATTAGTGCTAAAATTTTGGCTGCCAATGTTCCTGCTGGCCCTAACGCCAAAGTGGTAACTGCCAGCGGAGATTCCGTTTTTGTTACCAAAAATGGAAATGGTGTTTTCGTAAACGGAAAAAAAGTGAAAACTGCCGACGTATCTGCAGATAATGGCGTCATCCATGTTATCGACGGTGTTCTGATGCCACCAGCCGGTAATATAGTGGAAACCGCTATTGCCGCAGGATTGGATTCCCTGGTTAAAGCAGTATTAAGAGCAACAAATGCACCCGGGGGCGACCCAACTTTGGCAGCAACACTGGGAACGGCAAGGCTGACTGTATTTGCTCCAACCAATGCTGCTTTTACACAATTACTTGGTGCACTAACTCTTACCAGGATTGATGATATACCGGTAGCAACATTGCTTGCAGTATTAAGGTATCATGTTGTTGGTGGCAGGGCATTTTCATCAGACCTGGTAAATGGAAGCCTGACGATGCTGGCATCTGGTAATACCACAATTGGGTTAACCAATGGAACTGGTGGTGGGCCAACAATTAAGGGAAATGGAAATGGTACTAATAACTCAAACATCACTGCAGCTAATATTGTTTGCAGAAATGGTGTTGTACATTTAATAGACAGGGTATTACTACCATAATTTTTATGAATGATTGAGAAAATAACAGCGTGCTGATGAATATCGTCAGCACGTTTTTTTTGTTTTAGTATTGGTTTACAAATCTTGCCCTCTTGTGTAACTTTTTTGCCAGCCGCCAGGCGTGATGACGGGAACCCATTGTTTCGATGTTTTAAATCTAAACTTGTAGAACCCCGGTTTTAAATTCAGCTATATCCGGGTTATGGTTAGCTGCCGCGAACCCTTCAGAAATCATTTTCCTGGTTTCGCCCGGGTCTATGATGGCATCTATCCAAAGACGGGCACCTGCGTAGTAGGGTGAGGTTTGAGATTCATAGCGTGCGATTAAGTCATTCAATAAATTTTGCTCATCTGCTTCTGTAATTACCTGCCCCTTCTTTTTTAAAGTGGCCACCTGGATCTGTAACATGGTTTTTGCAGCCTGCTCACCACCCATAACCGCAATTTTTGCAGTAGGCCATGCATAAATAAAACGGGGATCATACGCTTTACCACACATTGCATAATTACCGGCACCATAAGAGTTGCCTATAATAATGGTGATCTTTGGAACAACAGAATTAGCCACAGCATTAACCAGCTTTGCACCGTCTTTAATAATTCCGCTATGTTCGCTTCTGCTGCCAACCATAAAGCCCGTTACATCCTGTAAAAAAACAAGTGGTATTCTTTTTTGATTACAGTTCATGATAAACCTGGCAGCTTTGTCGGCACTATCATTATAAATTACGCCGCCCAATTGCATTTCCCCTTTTTTGTTTTTAACGATCAGGCGTTGGTTGGCCACAATGCCTGCAGCCCAGCCATCTATGCGGCCATAACCGCAAACGATCGTCTTACCGTAATCCTGTTTAAACTGGTCAAAGCTGTCTTTGTCGGCAATACAATTGATCAGGTCCACCATATCATAAGGCTTTGTATTACCTGCACTCATGATGCCATAAATTTCACCGTTATTCTTTGATGGTAGTTTTGATTCTATTCTGTCGAAGCCTGCTTTTTGATGATGGCCCAGTTTATTCATGATCTTTTTCACCTGGTCGAGGCACGCTTCTTCGGTCTTGAATTTATAATCAGCAATGCCACTGATGGCATTATGTGTTTCTGCTCCGCCCAATGTTTCGTTGTCGATATCTTCTCCGATAGCCGCTTTTACCAGGTAGGGACCTGCCAGGTAAATAGAACCATTGCCTTCTACCATCAATGTTTCGTCGCTCATGATGGGCAGGTAGGCGCCTCCGGCAACACAGGCGCCCATTACGGCGGCGATCTGCGTAATGCCCATGGCACTCATTTTCGCATTGTTACGAAATACCCTTCCAAAATGTTCCTTGTCGGGAAAAATTTCGTCCTGCATGGGTAAAAAAACGCCAGCACTGTCGACCAGGTAAATAACGGGTAATTTATTTTCCATCGCTATTTCCTGCATACGCAGATTTTTTTTGCCCGTTATCGGGAACCAGGCACCTGCTTTAACGGTTTGATCATTGGCAACAATTACACATTGCCGGCCGCTTACATAACCAACACCACTAACTGTTCCCCCGGCAGGGCAACCGCCTTCTTCGGGGTACATGTCAAAACCTGCGAAAGCGCCTATTTCTACAAATGGTTTACCCGCATCGCATAGATAGCTGATACGTTCACGGGCAGTTAATTTGTTTCGCTCTTTTTGTTTGGCTGCCGATTTTTTTCCGCCACCCTCATATATTTTTTCCAAATACTGTTTAGTCTTACTCCAGGCCATCTTCAACGCATCTTCATTTTTGTTAAACTCTAAATCCATAAATAGTTTTTTTACGATGTACTCTTAAGTTGGCATGTTATATTGAACCTTTTAGATACGGGCCATCCCGATGGTTTAGGGAAAATAGACATAGCCTGTGTTTTACAATTTGCTTCCTTGTGGTTCAAACCTGTATCCTGTTATTAAAATCCGGAACCGGTTCGAGCCAAATATAATAAACTTTGTGACTTTGCCGGTTTGTTGCTAATTTTAAACGTATAAAATATCTGCAAAAATATGGCTAATGAACTTAACCGCATATTAAAACTCTTTGCTGATTTACAACACGGCGATTGTTGGATAGGGAACAATTTTAAAGAAGTTTTGCATGGAGTAGATGTTGGTTGCGCCGGTAAAACTGTTCCGGGGATCAAAAATAATATCTGGCAACTGGTGGCGCATATTACTTACTGGCGTACCTCGGTAGTTAACCGGTTGACCGGAAGTGACAATCCGCCACCTTTCCTGGATTTTCTTTTACCGGATCCTTGTAACGAAGAAAACTGGAAACAAGCCCTGCATGATTTTGAAGCAGCCTATCATTTGCTGCGTAACGCCATTCATCATTTTAATGAAGAAAAACTGGAGAAGCCTTCTCCCAGGAAAAACCAAACCTTTTATGAATTGATCATGGGTTGTTTACAACACGATGCCTATCATTTGGGACAAATGATGTTATTGAAAAAAGGACTGGCACAATAATAGCTTCTTTACTGAAAAAAGACAAAACATGGTAAAAATTAATTTACTGTTTGTACAACTTTGCGTTTTCACAGCCATTTTTATTTTTTGCAAACAGCAACCTGTTTTTTCCCAAAATAATAATCGTTACGACCTGGTAAAAGATTTTGGTGGTAAAGCTGACAATAAAACGGATAATTATGTTGCGTTTGCTAAAGCGGCAGAAACCCTGTCCAGGGCCGGCGGCGGCGTATTAAACATACCCAGGGGTAAATATTATATTGCTTCGTATAAAATTATGGGCGGTGTGCATAAAAATAATATTACGGATATCATTTTTAAGAATTGTAATAATTTAACCATTATCGGCAATCATAGTGTGATCAGGTTAAATGGAAACTTTTGGAGAAGAAAGGACTATCAACAGGCAGGGGTACCTTATAATTACGCGTACAATAATTCGGTTTGTGTTTTTAAGCTGATGAATTGTAAACATGTTTTGTTAAAAGACCTGACCCTGCTTGGAGGAGTCAATAACATGCGAAAAGAGGAAGGTGTGGTAGAGGGGGAGTCATTTGGAATATACGTAGCAGACGATGAACCGGCTGATAAAAGCAGTATGATCGAATTGAAAAATATTGCGACAAACTATTTTGCAAGCGATGGAATACTGATAAAAAGTAATGGCCAGGATATTTTAATTGATCGATGCAGATCTTACAAAAATGCCCGGCAGGGACTAAGTATCGTTAAGGGAAAAAATATAAGGGTGTTGAATTGTGATTTTGATTCAACCGGTATTACCGGGGCCTACGGCTGGCATGGGCCTGCGGCGGGTATTGATATTGAAAATGAATTCGGATTTGGTAACTTAAGTAACGTGTTGGTTAAAAATTGTAATCTCAGGGGCAACTATGGTTTTCAAATTGTCACTAATTTATCTTCAGATCATGTCGTCATCGATTCCTGCTTCATATCCGATTTAACCGCAGGCTATTCCAAAACATTGAATGGTGTTGGCATGTATAGTTTAAATTCAATACTTTCGAATTCCATCATCTTTGGAAGTATACAGGTTGACCTGTCTGACCAGATTTATAAGGGTACTATAGAACAGGAGATCCATAAAAATATTATTTATTCGGGCAGCAGGGGAATAGTAAGTGCCGATTTTAGCCGGCCCGTGAATATTACGGATAATATTTTAGTGATGTTGCCCAAGCCGCATCTGGATGACTATTTTCCATACATCCAAAATTCCAATTGCAGGTTTAACCGGAATATTGTTGTGGTTCATGCCGATCGTTTAAAAAAAGAACCAAAACAGGTAACCGCATTGGTGCAAAATAGCAAAGAGCTTAAAGAAGTTTTTTGGTTGATCAATGGTTTTGATATTCCGGTGGAAAAACAAAAAGGGGTTTATTTTATTCCGGCGGCAAATGGTTATAAATTGATGGAGAATCAATTCTTTTCTGAAAGTGATATTATTGCAAGGTTTGGCATCGATAAAAAAAATGTATTAACAAACAGCCAGGTAAAGAAAATACTTGCTGCAGAATTATTCAAGGCATATGTTCAAAAATCATTCAATTTAAATTATTTAAAACAGGCAAATGAAGTGCGTAAGTTTACCCGGGGCATCGTTGCCGGTTTAAATAAATAACCTGTTCATTAACTTTATTATTAACGCCTGCAACAAATTTACCTTCAAAAATTTTTCGCAGTTTGTAAAACGGTTATTCCTTAACCGGTGTACAGATATTATCCGGGGTATACCATTCCATTACCTGAAAAATTGCCCCACTATTCCCTGGCCCGCTATTGCAGTAACGTACTGGAAGCTGCAGAACAAATCGTTACCCGGGTAAACGGAAGTGAATGATCATAGTTTGATCAGGGTATTGATTTCAGCGATATTAAATCCGTTTTCAATTACCTGCCGGTATTGTTTGGTTGTTTTATTGATGACCGGGTTGGTATGGTTAAAATGAATAAAATAAATTTTCTTTTTTTCTGAAGCCTGCAGGTCCTTAAACCTGTTCATCGTTTCCATAATAAACGGGTGGGGGATGGTTGACATATCCCGATTATTAATCTCTGCAGCATCATAAAAAGTGGCATCCACGAATGCATAATCTACTTTTGCAACGGCATCATTAATATTTGTATCCCATTTCTCCCATTTATCGATATCTGGAATAAACAGCGCTTTTTTATTTAGACCGATGATCATATAACCAACGGTTTCAGAGAACTCGTCCCGGTGGGGAACCATAAACGGAATAACCTTCAGATCAGGCGTTAGCTGAATTTCCTTTCGATCGTTCATCTGCTGTAAGGCAATATTTTTATTTTTAACCAACTGGCTCCAGGGGCCGTTTTGTTCCAGGAATGATCTCATTCGGGGCAGGGTATAAACAGGTACACTGTCTGCATTCATCGCTTCTTTTCCGAGATACATTAATCCTGTATAATGGCCGATATGCGCATGTGTTATAAAAATACCGTCAGGCATTTCGGTGCCATTGAAAGAAGCATATTCTTTTAACGCCCGGGCCTGTTGTACAAAATCAGGGGTTGCTTCAAAAATGAATTTTTTGTTATTTACCGGATCAATTAACCCAAGAGAAACAACCCGCCTGTTTTTGTCGGGGTTTATAAAGAGATCTTTACAACAATCTTTTGTGCAACCGATTTGTGGTGAGCCTGCATCCTGTATGGTACCCAACACAACCAGGGTAACGGCTGAAACGGGTTTTATGGAATCTGCTTTTGCGTGGCCGGCAGTTTTAACGCCTCCGTCTCCATTACATGAATTCAAAAGAAAAAGTACTACCAGGGTGTTTACATATTTCATTGTACTGAATTGACACTGCATTTAAAAGATAAAATTAAAATGCGCAGGAAGCATCGTTATCCTCATTTCCCGACTTTCCAGGTATTCCCCATCCAAATGTGCCTGTATTGTTTGGTTACTGGTGATCGTTATTTGCCGTGTATTAAAGTAATCAACAATGGAAAGGCCGAGGTGTTTTCCTTTTTCTATTACCGGTAAATACCTCAGCCTCTTTAAAGGAGAAAGCGGCTTTACCAAATTGGCGTCAAATAACCCATCATCAGGCTTTGCAAGCGGTGCAACATAAAAACCACCGCCATAGCGGGTTCCGTTGGCTATACTAATCATCAGCATCTTACCTTCAACGGTTTTTTCTGCCGAACTTATCGTATATTCCTGCTCTTTGTAAAACAAAATATGTCTTAATATGGACATCATAAAAGACGTTTTACCGCCCCATTTATGTACACCCTGCAAACTTTTGACAACTGCACCTTCAAAACCAATGCCCACACCATTTAAAAAATAGCGCTCATTGCATTTACCCGCGTCAATTGGTTTGGGGTTTATTCTTAACACATAGTCAACCTGTTTTTCTACTGTGGTCTTGCCATACAGCAACGCATAAAAATCATTGCCGGTGCCACCGTTAAAAATGCAAAGCGGTTTTTTTAAATCGTTAAACTGGTTTACAAAATAATTGACCGTACCATCGCCACCGGTGATCCAAACCTGGTCAAATGCATACATGCGCTTATCCCATTCTTTTTCGGTAAAGATCTGTGATGCTATTTGCTTATCCTGTAAGATGCCCTGGATTTTATGAGCCAGTTTAATTGCTTTTCCGTTTCCGGCAAGCGTATTGGTAGCAATGGCTATTTGCATGAACTTGATTTAATAAAAATTATTTTTCAAGATCAAACACGGGAGTTACCCCGGTGGTGTAAAAAATAAAAGAATAGATATCGGCAATCTGTTCAATATTCTTTTTAGTGTTACTGGCTCCGTGCCCGCTGTTGGTATCAATGCGGATGATAACCGGGTTTTCTCCTTTATATTTTTCCTGCAAAGTAGCTATATATTTAAACGAATGAGCCGGCACCACCCGGTCATCGTGATCGGCTGTAGTTACCATCGTTGGTGGATACTTATACCTGGAATTAATATTGTGTAAAGGCGAATAGGCGTAGAGGTTTTTAAAGCTGGCCTTATCTTTTTCGCTGCTGCCATAGTCTGCAATCCAGTTCCAGCCAATAGTAAACTTCTGAAAACGTAACATATCCATTACACCAACCTGTGCAATGGCAGCGCCAAACAGTTCGGGGCGCTGGTTAATAACTGCGCCAACCAATAAGCCTCCGTTACTGCCGCCACGTATCGCCAATCGATTACTCGTCGTATAATTATTGGCTATCAGGTATTCAGCCGCACCAATGAAATCATCAAATACATTTTGCTTATTTAACAGCATGCCGGCTTTGTGCCAGCTTTCGCCGTACTCACCACCTCCACGTAAATTGGCCTGCACATAAACGCCGCCTGCATCTAAAAAAGGAACAAGCGTAGCACTGAATGACGGAAGTAAGCTGATATTGAACCCGCCGTAACCATATAAAAGTGCTGGATTGTTTCCATCCATCTTCAGGTTACTTTTACTTACTATAAACATGGGAACTTTGGTACTACCGTCTTTGGAAACAAAGAACACCTGTTTGGTTTCATACGCTTTGGGTTCAAAACTCACTTCAGGTGCTCTGAATAAGGTGGACTGGCCTGAAGCCAAATCATACTTATAAATGGTGGGAGGGTAGGTAAATGAAGTAAAGGAATAAAAAGTGAATGCATCATCGTGGTTACCACCAAAGCCGCCGGCGGTACCGATCCCAGGGAATTTTACTTCACCAACATAAGTGCCGGTAAATTCGTAAACCTGTGTACGTACACTTACGTCTTTTAAATAATTAAGGAACAATTTTCCACCCGCTGAACTGACCTGTTGCAATGGTTCAGCTTTTTCCGCTACCAGGTCGGCAGTCCGTAACATGCCCGCATCGGTAAAATCAAATGCTATTAATTTCCCGTTTGGTGCATTGGCATTTGTTTTTACAATAAAACCCTGGTCCGTATTTTGAATCACATTGTAGTTGTCATTACTGATCGTTGTTACCAGGAGTTTAAATTTTTCATCCCCGGCTTTCAGATCCATGTACGAAATGGCATTACCATCAAATCCTTTTCCCCTGTCGCTGATGTATAAATATAAAAAGCGTTCATCTTCGCTGGTTTGGGTAGTATGAAAGCGTTGTGGATTTGCTTTGTCTTCAAAAATCAACTTGTCTGATGATTGTGCAGTACCCACTGTATGGTAATAAACCTGGTGGTTTTCATTTTTGGCACTGAGGTCACTGGCATTTTTAGCAGGAGCAGGGTAACGGCTGTAATAGAAGCCATTGCCGGCCCAGGCAGCACCACTGACCTTAACCCAACTGAGTTCATCATCCAGGTTTTTTCCGGTAGCCATATCACGTACGTAAAAGGTTTGCCAGTCGCTACCGCCCTTACTTAAACCAACAACGGCATAATTGCCGTTGTTGCTCAAATTGAATAATTGTAAACGGGTTGTACCATCCGGACTCAATATATTAGGATCAATCACCACTTCGGGCTCAGCAGTCAGCCCTTTTTGGCGGTACAGCACGCTTTGATTCTGTAAACCATCATTCTTATAAAAATAATACCATTCCCCATTACGAAATGGTGCGGAGTATTTTGGATAGTTGTATACTTTTTCTATGGCATCCTGAAATTGTTTGCGGTAAGGTATTTGTTCCAGGTAAGCCTGGGTGACTTTATTTTGTGCTTCAACCCAGGCTTTGGTTTCCCCGCTTTTATCATCTTCCAGCCAGCGATAGGGGTCACTTACTTTCGTGCCAAAATAGTCATCAACCTGGGATACTTTTTTTGTTACGGGGTATTTAAGCTGCGCCGAAACAGAAACGGTGATCAATAAAAGGAAACATACTGAAATCAATAATTTTTTTGTATACATGTTGATATTTTTTTGTCAAGGTAAAAAAATATCAGCAATAACCAGTATTTCGCAATTATTATACGTGAAAAGGAATAATTATCTAAAACGTATAACGTATAGATATACCTCCCCAATTTCTGTTAAAAGCGTAAAAATTGCCCAGGTCAACAGATGGTTGCCAGTCGATACTCATATTGATGGGAGCGCCATTAAATTTATAATCTAATCCTAAAACACCATCAACGCCTATGGATGAGCCGTTGGTGCGACCAGGATTATTTTTTTTCCAATCTGTGTTCCAAACACTGATATGTGCACCGCCGCCTACATACCATTTTAAACCGGGTGCTCCGTTGATATCACCGTGAAATTCATACAAGCCCGCAATACGTATGCCATCTTTCCAGAAATAACCTATCCCTTCCAGTGCAGCATTGCTCTTTATAAAATGCTTGAGGGATATACCTGCACCTGGATAAAATTTTACGCCCAGGGCAGTCGTGTAAGAACTTCCATTTGACTGTGCATTGGCAGCTGACATAAACAAAAAAACAGCAATCATTATAACCATGAATCCTTTTTTCATAAACATATGATAGGTGAAATTGAATGTATAAATCCTGACTGTACAAATATTGGGCCTGTTTTTTATTTTGATTCGCTCAATTGTTGAAAAAAGTTTAAGAGAAACCCGAAGCCAGGGAAGCTGAAAGGTGTTCCCTTTATAAATACCGATAATTTTACGAATTCACACTACCGGCAGAAGGGATCTACATATTCTTCACATTGATTTTTTAAAAGAGTCAATAATGTAGTCTGCATTTTGGTACAGCAATGTTTCGTTTACGGTTAAATGCGTTTGATTTTGATCATTCAACCCCGGAATCTTTATATTGAAATCTTTGCCAAGTGTTTGCTGCATTTTTTTGCCATCGATACTTTTTGCCAATTCCATGCTGTAGATATTAGTACCGGTGTCGAGTGCTTTGATCTGCATGCCGGGTAATTTATTCAACGTGGCAAAAATTTCTTCCGATATTTTTTTAGCTTGTTGCAAACGGGTTTCAAACCCTTCCAACCTGGAAAGGGCCATGGATGCATTGGTCCAGTTGCCATACATACTACCACCATGCACTTTTATTAAATGAGCCATTTTATCTATGATATCAGCTGGGCCGCTTAGTATGGCACCCCCACTGGCACCAAAATATTTATATAAAGAAATATACACGGTATCAAAATGCGATGCGTAGTCCATTACCGGAATACCGGTCCAGGCTGAAGCCATAAAAATCCGGGTACCGTCAAGATGCAGCCCAATCTTATGATTGCGGCAGTAGGCACTGATCTTTTTTATTTCATCCAGGGGAACAACCCTGCCATCAGTGCGCCGTACAGGACACTCTACAGATACTGCACCTATTCCAGAAGTAAACACTTCTTCGCGACTTAAATTTTCGATGGCCTGTTGTAATTGCTGTGCAGTAAAATAAGTTGCATCTTTTGCAAGCGGCATCAATCTTCTGTTAAAAACGGATTGGGCTGCATCTGCTTCATCACGGTAAATATGGCTGGTGTCCTGTACAAACACCTTTGTTCTTTCACCGCTTAAAACAGCAATAGCCAATTGATTGGCCATGGTGCCGCTGGGCATATAAATAGATCTTTCTTTGCCGGTTAATGCCGAAAACATTTTTTCCAATGATGCTACTACACCTCCGGATCCATAGCGATCCCTGGTGATATTGTTAGCCGCATGTGCTTTCTGTAATTCATTAAGGTAGTCGCCGGGTTCAAACATTTCTCCATCTCCGTAAAATTTAATAGCAGGGGAGTCTGTTGGCGGCCTGTTATTTTTTTTATAACCTGATGCCAGTAAGGTCGAAAAAGGGATAAGTGCCGGTAGTATGCTTACGCCGGAAGTTCTTATAAAATTTCTTCTGTTAAATGTGGTCATGTTCAGAAAATTATGTTTGAAGGAAAGACGGTAACAATAAATTTGCCAGACCAAGGTATTTATTTTTTAGGGACTTCTTCCTGGTTTTATCATCAGAAGATCCGCACAAATAAAGGAGTTTAAACCAGATATTATTAATTAAACCAGACGGCGTAACGTTTTCTTCTCAATTCCAGTGCCAGTTTTTCTTCCATCTTCAACGCTTCTGTTCTTGTTGAGATTGGTTCAATATGATCGTACAGGCTGGGCCGCAGGTACAAACCATATTTTTGCACCAGGGTTGATGAAAGTTTATGGCCTTTCTTAGAACGCTCACCGTTCTTATGCTGTTGAAAACGCTCTTTTGGAGTCTTACTTGTCATCCCCACATACAGGCATTCCAGCACGCCGTTGAATTGAGGATTGGCTTCCCTGAATTTTGTATTTTCTGTAAATACCTTTTTCGACAATTCGATAACATAGATCCGGTATTGAGCTCTTGCCATAGGACCGATTTTAGATCCGGTTAAAATTAATCTTTTTAAGTTTTACTTCCATAGTACTACTCTTCATTATCCGAGCTGATGAAACAAAAGTGTTTTACCAGGACCTCTGCACAAATCTGGTATGCAGGCCGCTTTGTGAAAACAGGAACCGGGACGGACTGCAATATGTTGGCCACATCAATTCGTCCCGCAATCGCCTTATCAATTAAGACGGTGCCGATAAGTACGTTTACTTTTACCTACTTCTTTTTCTAAAATTTGACAGGCGTTTTCCCGTTCAGGAAACTCAATGGCTGCCAAAATTGTTTACGGTTTATTGCCAGGGTGTATTAGGTGAGATAATATCTTACAGATTGATAAATTTATGCTTTCATCGAAAGCCCTTGGTTCACCCGTTTATAAAACTTAAACCTTTAGAGCGCCACGGAAGCCCCTGCCGCCATAGTAAGATTGTGCACCGTTGTGATATACAAAAACATGGCCAAAGCGGAAATCAGCAAAGATGGCACCGCCGGATTTCCTGATCTCAGCAGGTGTATTTAACCAGCTTGAGGTTTTGGTATCAAAATTTCCGAGTTTCTGCAGCGCCCGATATTGTTCTTCCGTTAAAAGCTCAATGCCCATGGCAGCGGCCATGTCCTTGGCGTTATTTTTCGGTTTATGTTCTTTCCTGGACTCCAGTCCCTCACGGTCATAACAAATACTTCTGCGGCCAGCAGGACTTTCTGCCGAACAATCATAAAAAATGTATTCGCCCGTTTTTTTATCATTACCAATCACATCCGGTTCACCGCCGGTTCTTTCCATTTCATGAAGCGACCACAGTTTTTCATCCCGATAGCTATCGGGAGCAGATTTCAGCTTGGCCTGTACGTTAGACCATACCAGGCCTTGATGTCGCTTCCTATTTTTTTCAAAACGGGCTTTTAGTGTTTTGAGAAGATCTTCCAGTTGAATTGATGACAACTCCTTGTTATTTCCTTTTGCCATAAACAGTTTTTTTATTAACAAATGTCAGGGTTATGAGGCGGCATATTTCGTATGAGCCGGTTATAGCCCGATGTGTTGAACAATAGACCATCTTATTTTTCAACTTGTGTAGCATCATCCCATTCGTCTGTTCTAAAAGATGACGCAGGTAAAAGGTTAGTGTCAAAAAGGGTTCCAGTTACCCAGTTACGCCAGGCATATCTAACCGCCACGGGAACGGGTACCAGCTCACTTTTTACTAATACCTCCTTACGATTCACAATTTTAGCTTTAGCAGGGTAAAACACTTTATCTTTTCCTGCTACCTCAAAGTCGGTTAACTCACCGTAAGCATACAGGCCTGTCTCTGCATTTTTAAATTTAATGATCATTCCTCCATCTTTTACTTCCATTGAATCATAGATCGGTGCAGCGTAGTCTACAGTTTTGTATCCATAAGTTTGGTTAAGTGCATTGTATAATAATCTGTCGGCCACTTCTTTCTTCTTAGGTGGATGAATGTTAAATTCATCTCCTTTATCCATTGTAATGGCAATACCGGAATTTGGAATCAGATCCAGGCACTTCAATTGTGCTTCCCGAATAAAGGCTGAATTGTCCACGGCTTGAAATTCCTTGTTATTACCATAGCTAAAGGGCGCAATTTGCACGTAATAGAACGGAAAATCTCCAATACCCCAACGTGTTCGCCAATCCTTCACCATCGCAGGAAAAAGTTTTTTGTAATACCCGGGTTCTTTGCGATTTGATTCGCCCTGGTACCATAAAACTCCCTTGATGGTGTAGGAAACCAATGGATAGATCATTGAATTAAACAAAGCTGTTGGAATTTGATTTGTCACTTTTGTAATGTCTACCGTGTCAAGATTGACCTGCTGGTAAGCATTGATCACATCTTTGCTTACCCAGGCCTGGACCGGACTACCGCCCCAGGAAGTATGGATCATTCCAATTGGGCAATCCAGGATCTCCTGTAGCTGCTGTCCAAAGAAATAAGCTACAGCACTAAAGTTGGAAACAGTTTCCGGAGATGCATTTTGCCAGGAGGTATATTTCTCAACATCTTTTAATGGAGTTTTTGAACCGACTCTGCCAACTGAAAATAGCCGTAAATTAGGGTTATTGGACTTTGCAGTGGCCATAACAGCACCAAATGTAGGCTGCCCTTCATAGCCTTTGATCGGTTGCTGCATATTTGATTGTCCTGAACACAACCACACTTCTCCAAATAAAATATTTTCCAATTTGATATCCGACGTTTTACTTTTTATGTTAATGCTTTGAGCGGCTTTACTGTTGGTCGTTTTCACCTCAATACGCCAACTGCCCCCATTGTCAGCTTTTATGTGCATGATCTCCCTCAACCAGGAAGCCTTTATGGTGATTTGCTCTTTGGCATCCGACCAGCCCCAAAGCACAACTGTAGTATTGCGCTGTAAAACCATATTTGATGATACAATAGCAGGCAGTTTAATCACTGCTTTAAGTGACTGTGGAAAAACCAGGCAACCGGTTGCTACCAGGGTAATCAGTGCTAATTTTTTCATAATTTCAACAGCTAAATTTTTTAATTAATGTTCTCTTGTTTCTTAACTGGGTAAAACGTAAAGAAATTGCTGCATGCGGGATATTTTACAAAGTTCTGCCAGGAATAATACCGATTATACCAGTATGTGGTCTAAAGCCATTTGCCATCGGCATAATACCATCTAAGATTTCGACGTAGTCCTTTGGACTACTTATTAAATCAAGATGGTATAACACCCAAAGCATCTTTCCCTTTTCATGGCGAAAAACATGGCCGGTAAGTTGGTTGATATTTTCCGGACCTATTGACAAAAACTGATTTTACGAAAATAAAATAGCCACGAATACGTTAGCTCAAAAAAGAAAAAAACCGAAGGTTTTCTTAGTGCCTTTGTGTCTTTTTGGCAACATTTTTTTGCCAGGCAAAAAATTATTATCCAACGAACTTGCCTTTTATTTGCGCACCAGAGTTCTATCAGGTCGATATGTTCATAAGCCGGTTTTTTCATTTTGCCCTCATCCGATTATTCTTTGGGTTATGCTCCAGTTCACACAAACCCAAAGCCTCCATCAACGGCGGTACATACATGCCAAACCTTCCCCTGAAACCCTTTTTTAAACCGTACCAGCCGCCTACAGGGTTTTTCGATGAACGTCCCCATGCCTCAACAGTTCCTTCTTTGGCAGGTTTCTGTTCATCGGCGCTACCAAGCTCCATCCAGTCGTTGTGTTTTTTGAGCATGGAAAGTAAATCGTCAATACAACGGTAATCATAATGCAACACGGTTTTACCCACGGTACAAACTAAAATTTCTTTACCATCCTTTTCATCTTTATGCATGGTAAACTCAGATGATCCCGGTGGGGTTTTTAATAGTAAGGGCTTGTCTTTGGTACCAATTGTTTTTGCCATTCAAATTAATTTATAGGTTTAAAAATAATGCTATACAACTGCTGATAAATTCCAGGTCTTCCAATCCCGGGGGCGATACAGGTTCGCTGGCTTTTAGTCCATCCTGTATTTGGTAAATGCTCCTATTTCATTGGGTTTACCCGGGGGTTTCTGCAACTTTTGTAAAGTTAACCTGCAGGAAACTGACACCATCGGGTTACTGATAAGCGGAATAAAACATGCCGGCAATTGGATTTACTTTAATGGCATACATCATAGCCTGTATGTTTTTTGTTTTATTCTGCATACTACGGTTTTATCACGTATTGTACCCGTACAGCTTCCTGTATCTTTTTTTTATTGCCGGTAAGGCGGTAAGATGAATAAAGGAATAAAAACGTCTTCCCGGCAGTTGTTATTTATTATTGTGTGCATAACTGATCATCCATGAAATGCTGAATTTATCAACACACATTCCAAAATAAGATCCCCAAAAGGTTTTTCCAAGGGGCATGGTAACCTTTCCACCGGCAGAAATCGCATTGAATAACTTGTCGGCTTCTGCTTCACTTTCGGCTGAAATGGAAATCGAAAAATTTGTGCCTGCCACCGGGGCGGGCCCAAAAGCCAACGAGCTGTCGCTACCCTGTAATATGGTTTCCTTACTGATGGGTAGTGAAACATGCATTACTTTTTCCCCTTCCTCAGCCGGAACGGTTTTGCCATCCACGGGAGGCATGTCTTTGAAGCGGCCCATAAACGGAAACTCGCCGCCAAAAACTGACTTGTAAAAATTAAATGCTTCTTCGCAATTGCCGTTAAATGTAAGATAGGGGTTAATGGTAGGCATAATCGTTATGTTTAGGTATGATAAAATCCTTTTAAAAATACAACCATCTAATTCAGCCTGATCTGTAAAGCAATGGTTGTAATAATTCGAGGGACAATTAATTTTTGGAAAGTTAGGATTGCTTTTTTGAATTTGCCGGAAAAGCTTCCCAACTCCTGCCTCCTAAATATACCTGGCTTTCGCATCTTTAAATGCAACAGCGATCATCTCTTTTAAAACATCGATATTAATATCCGAAAGTTTCTTTATGTACAGGCAGGATCCGCCGCTGAGCTTATATTTTCCTAATTTTTCGAGGTAATCTGGATAATTTTTCACCCCTGCCATCATATATAAAGTAAGCGCCTGTTTACGCGGAGAAAAACCGGTCAGGAACCAATCGCCTTGCTGTGTGCTGCGCTCCGATTTATAACTGAAAGTGCCAAAGCCAACTATAGCAGGGCCCCACATGGCTGCTTTTTCTTTCGTGGTATCGGTAAAGATCTTCAGGAGCGTTTTACTGTCTTTACGTTTTTCTTCATCCTCAATGGTAGCTATAAATTTACTGACGCTTTCTTTAGTTTTTTGCGTTTTTAGTTCAGATTTCATAACTCGTTTTTAATTTTCGTTAAAATAACAAAAACTATTTAAAAATGGAAATAACCCGCGGTTTATTTAATTGGTTCATTTTGTGCTTCTGAGAGTATGTCGAAAAGTTTAGAGGTTTTGTTTGAAATGATTTGCAGGGCACCTGATATGTTTGAAAGCACCACATCAGCCATTTGTTGTTCGGGCAATATCATCAGGAATGTTGAGGCATCGGTTTGTACTCCGTTATTTGTGAACCTAACGATATTACCGACTGGTATATAATATTTTACGATGTCTGTTTCTAGTTTTTTATAAACCGTTACCCAAATCCCTACGAAATGTTTTTGAAAATTTTCAAATGGGAAATGCGGGTCGAAAGTTATGTTTCATCCGCCAGCTCAAATTCCTGCAAAACCTTCCATCGCCCGCCATCTTTTTATTATCAATTTCAAAATTTCCTGCCAGCTTAACTTTTTTCACAAATGAAACCTGACCGGGTTTTCACCCCGGCAGTTGTCTCAGATATGTTCAGCCGGTTGAACCGTTATTTTTTTTTAATCGTGTCGTTGGTCAAATACCAGGCAGTTATTCCTTGTATACCCGTGGGCTTTTGACCAGGTGGAAATCATCAACTGCCACAAAGACCTTTGAATTTTCATTTTATTTTGTTTACTTTACTTAGGTTCTTTATCCTTCAAAAATATCTTTTTTCATGCAGCTAAATCAAAGCAATGCCTTACAATCCGGGTTTTATTAAAGGACATAAAGTTCCCCTTCCTGTTATTAAAGATGAGCTTTTAATCGCACCACTAAAGGGAATGATTAAGGGCACTTCATTGGACTATTTACACCATAGCGTGGTCATGAATAAAAAAAGAAGGTTCGCATTTTACTCCGCATCCAATATCGACGGCCTTACCTGGCAGCCAGTTGAAAGAAAAGGCATCTTTAAGAAAGACGAAAGAATGGATAGTCAGTTCCAGTTTGGAGATGAATTGTATGGTGCCATATCCGGGGGCGGACGGAAAAATGATTTTGATGAAGGACACATCACGTCCTACCAGGAAGTACTATGGGGAAAAAAAGTTACAGAAAGGAAGCAGGCCGGGAACGAAACTTTTTTCTTTACCAACTGTGTACCACAGCACGGCCTGTTAAACCGCGGAGCCTGGAAATCGCTGGAACAATTTGTAACTAAAACCGGTGCTAATGATACCGATATCGCTGTGTCTGTTTTTTCGGGACCATTATTCAAAGACAACGATCCATTTTATATTAAAAAGATTGAAGGCAAACTGATACGCATACCTACTACTTTCTGGAAAGTTATTCATTACCAGGGCCGTTCCGGTCTAAGCGCTGTAGGCTTTATGATGGATCATGGGAAACTGCTCCTGGAAGAAGAAACGGTGACCTTTGATAAAGCCGAAGTTCAGGAAAGAGGCCTGGAGGAAGTTGATATTTTTCAGATGTTTCCTAAAGCTACCACCTACCAGGTTAAAGTGGAACTGATAGAAAAACTGACGAAATTTGATTTTCATCTTAAAAATTTAAATCTTCCTTATAAGAAAAATGATAGTAAAGAGATCGTATTTAAACGGATTGAAATAGAACGTACCGGTACCAGGGGTATTGAGGAAGATAACCAGCTCGATTTTAAACTGGATGGTCTTACCTTGTAAAACGTTCAACCCGTTTCAACTGTTAGTTGGACACCGCCGGGAGTGCGTCCCTATTTTATTGAACTGGCTGGTGAACATGTCAATCCTTATATGAAAAAAATATTTTTATGCTTAACATTTATGCATTCATCGTTGGAATTGATGGCTATCCCGGCAGAAACCGGTTAAATGGTTGTGTTCGTGATGCCATGTCATTTAAAAAATACCTGGATGACAGTTACCTTAAAAACAAAAAATTTAATTTACAGGTGAAGATATTATGTGCGGAAGATGATGAAAAAAATAAGCCTACAAGAGATCATATCATCCAGGGTTTTGATTTTTTTGATAAAGCAACGGGTAATGACGTATGCCTTTTTTATTTTGCCGGCCACGGCGCCACTTTTGAAGAGGCCCCACCCGGTTTCAGGGACAGCAGTGGCTCTGTTCAATCATTTGTATGTATAGACAGTCTTGATCCGGAAGGGAAAGACCTGATGGATAAGGAAATGAGTTACCTGATCTGGAAGACGACCATCAATAAACCAGGTGTAACCTTTGTTGCCATAACGGATTGCTGCCATTCCGGAACCATTACCAGGGCAGTGGTTGATATTGGCGTTACCGAAAGATCGGTTTATGGCGAGGCCCGGCGTGTACCCCAAAAAGTAGATGAATACCTTGGGTATAATGTCTCGATACTGAATAAAGCCACGAACCTTAAAGAAAAAGCATTCGAAAAAAAGGTTGCCGGCAGCGAAAAATATATCGATGTTAAAACAGGAAAACATATTCATTTCTCTGCTGCTACTGACAGCCAGACAGCAAAGGAACTGGTTATTGATAACGAAACAAGAGGCGCTTTTACACATTCTTTGATAAAAACTTTATACAGTTGTGGCGGACAAATCAGTTATAACGAACTGATCAATCAAACTGCAGCGTTGGTAAAAAACCGTGTTTTGGAACAGGAACCTGCTGTAATGGTTTATGGTGGCATAAATGACAAAGAAAAAGAGAAATTATTTCTTTCTCAAAATGCTGCTGCCACTAAACTTAGTTATTTGGTTTATAATGATACCAATTTTGTTGATCAAGTTACAAAGGATACTAAAAAGAGCTGGTGTATTAATGCAGGTACCGTACATGGTGTAACCAAAGGGGATAAAGTCATTATAGATAAAGGGCGTTTTACCACGGTAGTTGTTGAGTTTTCAAACCCGGATATATCCATATTAAAATATACCCCTGCATTTGGAACACCCGATAAAAGCTACCCGGCTACAGTGCAAAGACAGCCGAACCAGGATGTAAAAATATCTTTTCATCCAAAAATTTCTCCCGCGATAAAAAAATTAATAACAAAAACCCTGGATTCAATCCCTTCGCCTTTTGTTTCCTTATTAACGAAAGGAACCGGCCAGTATGTCATTCTTTCTACAGATACAAAAGAAGCCTACATCAGTTTACCGGTTACCAAACCGGGTGTTACAAACGCAGTTTTTACACCGGTGAAGATTACGGATGAGGGATCAGCAAAACTTTTTGTTGAAAACCTGGAAAAAGTTGGCAAATGGAATCATGTGCTTGAATTTAATAATCCTGTTTCGGACTTAACCAAAAAGGATTATCGTATCAGCCTGTACATTTCTACGTTGCCCGGTAATAATAAACCCGAGACATTTAAAGCGTTGAAAGAACTTAAACCTTTGAATGACCTGCCTTACCTGGGCGGAAAAAATCCTGCCTTCAGGCTTTTAATATATAATACCTCCGATACCGCTTTATGGGTAACGAATGCCTATTTGGGATTTGATTATTCTATCCAGACGGGAATTTTTTTATCACCCGTTGAAATTGGTTCGGGTAAAAAAACCTGGCTTACGATCAATGATTCCATGGTGGATATAATACCCATGGAGATTGAAGACAGGTACCGGGAACTGGGATATGATCGTATCAGCGAGTACATTAAACTGTTCATATCAAGCAAGGCGATAGATACAGGTAAGTTAAAGCAGGAGGGAGTCAATTTGGTTGCTGCCCCGAAGAGCGGAACGAGAGGGGTAAAAAAACCGGCAACCGCTCCAAGTAAAGTGGAGCCGTCGGTTGATTATGGTATTAATAACTCCTGGAAAACAGAAACGATCGGTTTTACTATTTTTAATCCGAAAGCCAAATGAGATGTTGGTTGATCAACTACCTGTGCCGGCTAAAGCCTTATGAATACTTAGTTTAAAAAATCGTTGTAGCGGTATGTGTCAATTTTGTATAGACCGGTTGCGCTTCGGAGGGCTGTTCGAATAAATCGCAAGTGCTTATTTTTTTTACTGCCGTCTGGTCTCCGACCAACTACTATTTCTAATGAAGTGTCTTGTCCTAAAAACAGTCACTTTTTTTTTTGCGTCAATGACCGAATACTTCGGCTTAATCTCTTTTCAGTGGCTTAACACCGTTTTAGACTCCCGAAGTGTTTCGGGGCAAGGCAGACAGCGGCACGTACCGGTGTGCCAGCGGGCTTGCGGGTTGATGGGGAAACGTCAAAAGCGTCAAAGGATTTGTTACCTGGCTCTCCTGATAAAGTCATCAAATAGTCTCGGTCCACTTTCACTCATATTAATGAACCGTGAAAGCAAAAGAATCTTAGGATACCCTGGTGGTTGCGACTTGAGATGTACAGCAGCCTGGATGATGGAAAATCCATTTGCCAGTTCTTTAAGTTCAAACAGTTTTTTGGGTGATTCACTAACCTGGTGTTTATGACCCCCGGGGTATTCGGGAAGATTATATTCAACATGGTTAATACGCCCGAGTGCACTTTTATGTCCGTACACAATTACATGTATCTGGTAAGGCATAAATCCAAATTCTGTGGTTTTATCAACCCGCCAGCAACTGTGAATTAAGTGTAAATGGGCTTCTGTAACGGCCTCACCTTCACCAACCTGTTCAAGACTGCCATACATTGGTAAAGCACCAATGCGTGATTTTATAGAAGACTTTAACCGGTTTAATTCATCATCGTCGTTGTTTTTGACCCAGGTTGTAATCGAAAGTCCCTGAACATGGCGGAATAAACGGGGTGGTTCTGAATCATCAATTAAAACCGGAACATAAGAGTCTTTTTCGAAAGCATATGCAGCTTCGCCCTTCACCCAAAAAGAGTTCCGGGATTCCTTTGACCAAAGCACAACTACACAACGGGCTTCTTTCAGCGATCTTTGTATTTCTTCATTCCACTCTGCCCCCGGCTCAATTTTCCGGTCCCAAAAGACTTTCCAATTTTCTTCATTAAAGCTTTCAGCGAGCTGTTTTGCAATTTGCCTGTCGCTGTTGCTATAACTGATAAAAATATCAATCATGGTTATGAGATTTGTGATTTAAGTTTCCATAATGTTGTTTTGAATTAAAGCCTGGTTAAAGTACAAATATTCTTATAAAAATGCAACCGGAAATTTCTTTACATAAACTCTTTTCGGTGGCTTAGCGCCGTTGGTCGGAGACGAGACGGTGGCACGTGCTGGTGCGCCGGTGGGCTTGCGTTTGGATGGGGAACACCCACGGGGGCAAAAATTAATAAATAAAAAGCTGTGCGCATCGGCTTAAGAGAAGGCTCATTAGTAAACGGTCAGCCCATAACCGATGATGGGTAGCGAACCGATCATGAAAAATTGCTGGTCTAACCTAAGTTGCACAAAGGAACCCTATGTTAGCGGCAGTTTGAGGTTTACTATTTAATTATACTGGCATTAAGAAATTGTTATTTTTGCCGAATTGCTTGACTAATTTTTTTTTTGCTTGCAATTTTCTTATTAAAGCTATAATTTTCGTCTCACTTCTTAAATTTGCTGTATGAAAAATGTATCTATATCGCTGCTATTTTTATTATTAATTGTTTCTTCATTTGCACAAACAGTCGATGAGAAAAAAGTATGGGCTAAGTATGACTTCATTCCCGGCGATAAAATCATTTTTGAAGATGATATAAAAGAAGAAAAAGTTGGAGAATTTCCCTCTAAATGGAAGCTCCTGAAAGGGAGCGCCGAAACAATGAGTTTCGCCGATTCAAATACGATCGGATTTAGCGCAACATCATCAGAAATAGCACCTTTGATGAAAAAGGCCGCTTACCTGCCGGACGTATTTACCATTGAGTTCGATGTATATTTTCACCAAAAAGGTAATGAAGCTTACTATGTAAATTTTGATGTAATTGGTCCGCTTGAAATCAGAACTCACCGAATTGACCTGAAAACTTTCAGGGGGGAATATAAATTACCAGCCATACCTGGCTGGCACCATGTGGCTATTGCATTCAATCAGAAAACAGTAAAAGCTTATATGGACATGAATAAAGCGCTTAATATTCCGGATATTGGAGGCAAGCCAACTAAATTTTCCATCAGGTCATTAAGTCATGGGGCTAAAACAGGTTATCCTTCTTTTATAAGAAATGTTCGTATAGCAGAAGGAGGAATGGATTTGTATAAACGGGTAGTAAGTGATGGAAAGTTTATTACAAGAGGAATTTTATTTGCCGTAAATAAATCGAACATCAAACCTGAATCAATGGGAGTGCTGAATGAAATTGCGAAAATGATGAAGGAGCATACAGATTTAAAATTTTCAGTGGAAGGACATACCGACAGCGATGGCGATGATGCTTCTAATAAAACGCTTTCTGAAAAAAGAGCAGAAGCAGTTAAAAACGCTTTGATTGAACTGGGTGTTGACAATGGCCGGTTAACCAGCAAAGGCCTCGGCGAGACCAAACCTGCTGATAATAATACAAGCCCCGAAGGGAAGGCTAATAACAGAAGAGTGGAGTTTATAAAATTATGATTTTTTTCAACTCTAAAACTTTTTGTATGAAAAAGTTTATTCATTTCTTTTCTTTAACTGCATTGTTATTGGGAGCAATAAATATATCAGCGCAGGAAAAAAAAGAGATCACAGTCTGGAAAAATAATTATGATTTCATTCCGGGCAATAAAATTATTCTTTATGATGATTTGGCCGGTGAAGAACTTGGAGAATTCCCGTCCAAATGGAACCTTGCCGGAGGGGGCGCTGAAGTAGTGATGATTGATTCAGTAAAAGCCATCAAGGTTTTTGGAAAAATATTCCCGCTCTTTAAAGTAAAAAAGGATTTGCCTAAACAATTTACACTTGAGTTTGACCTGTACCTGCAAAAGCCGGTGAACGGCCAGTACAGTTATTACCTCACCTATAATGGTCCGGGTACCGGAGAGGCTACAAGTTATATGAGCATTGAGCATGGCGATCTGGAAATGACTGGATCTTTTGGAAGATCAGGAGACAAAGTACCCGATAAGGCAAAGGAAGATTTTTACGATACATGGAACCATATTTCCATCGCCTTCAACGAACGCAGTTATAAAGCCTATTTCAATGAACACAGACTGATTAATGTTCCGGTGCTGGAACCAGCCATTAAAAGTTTTTACTTCTATGTTTGCTGCAATTATGAGAAAGGCATCCATAACTATTATATTAATAATATACGGCTTGCCGAGGGTGGAAAACCTCTTTACAAGCAGCAGTTTGCTGAAGGAAGAATTGTTACCAATGCCATCTTATTTGATTACAATAAATCAACCATCATTGACCGCTCCTATGCAGAGCTAGACCGTATTGCCGGATTAATGAAAGAAAACCCAACTGCCCGATTTACTATTGAAGGGCATACCGACAGCGATGGCGACAATGCTTCTAATCTTCAACTCTCCTTAAAAAGAGCAGAGGCAGTTAAAGCTGCATTGGTTGAAATGGGTATTGATGCGGCGAGGCTGGAAGTAAAAGGAATGGGTGAAACAAAACCTGTATCTGAAAATACAACATCTGAAGGCAAAGCACAGAATCGAAGGGTGGAATTTGTGAAAATAAAATAAACTATTCAAATTTCACCTCCTAAACAAATCGTTTTGATGATGTCTCCTTAACAATACCGATAGTTGTCATGATTGCCGCTATCATCCGGATTTGAAATGTACCGGACCATTGAAAAGGAAGGAACGATCATCCCGCGGAATATTACCAATCTGGGAACACTTAAGGCGGCATAGGAACCTGCTGTTGCTTACCAGGGAAGGTGAAGCTCTTTTACGTCTGTTTGAAAAAAAATTTCCAGCTCTTTTACAAGATCCGCAGGCAGCGGCTTTTCTGTGGCCTGCAGATTTGATTTCAGTTGTGCCACACTTGTATTGCCGGGAATAACCGTTGAAACTGCCTCAAAGGCGAGGCAAAAAGCTATGGCTGCCTGCGAGAGGTTCCATTCTTCCCCGATTATATTTTTTACTTTCTCTATCAACACTGCCCGGGTTTGGATATCCGAAACAGACCACCTTGACCTGATATCGGTGAACACGCTGCGTGCTGTATATTTTCCGGATAACCAACCTGAGTCCAGCGGTATTTTAACAATGATGCCTACCTGCCTTTTACGGGCCAGCTCAAAAGCCCTGGCCGTATCCTGGTGCAGGATATTAAAAAAAGCTTCGATCACTTCGCAGCGGGTGGTTTCCATAAAAAGTTTCATCTCTTCAAAGGTATCCAGGGAGGCGACGTATGCATTTATTTTCCCTTCCTCCATCAGCCTTTCCAGTATTTCATAATGGGCATTGTGCCGTCCGTCCAGGTATTCAACAGGCGGGTTATGGATGATCAATGAATCCACATAATCTACCTGCAGCCGTTGCAGGCTTCCTTCAATGGACGCACGGATGTGGCCGGCGCTGAAATCTGTAACGCCGGTAACCGTATGGCCGAATTTGGTATTGATCACAATCTTACTTCTGTCTGTACCTTTCAGCGCTTTTCCCAGTCTTGTTTCACTGGTACCCAGTCCGTAATTAGGTGCCGTATCAAAAAAATTAACGCCGGCTTCGAGTGATTGATGAACCATGTAAATAGCTTCTTTCTCAGGCATATTACACCAGCCGGAATTAACCCCCAGCTGCCAGGTACCCAAACCTATTTCAGAAACCGGGGGAGCTTTTTTGATGAACCTTTTATATTTCATGCGTAATAAATGAGTATGATGTGGACTGCAGCAAATATAAGCAGGATTGATGTTGCACTATGTGCACCTTTTTTAGTCAGGTAAAAGGCAGTATCCATGGTGCTTTAGCGGATTACCCAAATAATCCAGATTTTCTGCAAAACAGAAAAAATCAGTTTTCCAATTTATCACATGGAATATGTGTACACAAGACAGCAAATGCTTCGGGACACGACAGACGGCGACAGGTGCTATGCGGCATAGTGAGCTTGCTTATGGATTGGCAACAACTGTGGCGACAAAAATTAATTGGGAAAAGCCACAGCGGCAAAGATTTTATCATGATGGCATGGATAGCTTTGGCATGCTACTCATTTTTTGGGGAAATTTTGAGCTGCCGCCGTCTGGTCTCCGACCAACGGCGATTTCTGATGAAGTGTATCTTATAATAAAAAACGCCACTGTTTTTACTGCAAGAGCTGGATATTTTGGCTTAAACTCTTTGAGGTGGCTAACGCCGTTGGTCGGAGACCAGACGGCGGTACGTGCTGGTGCGGCAGCGGGGTTGTGGGTTGTGGTGGAACACCCACGGCGGCAAAGATAGTACCTTGCGCCAGATGGGTTACTCGACTGTAGTTAGCCCTTTTGAAGTTTAATCACTTTGTTTTGTTAAACATGTATCGGGCTATTTTCCAAATTCCGTTTTCATTTTCAAAAACAAATAACTCCCTGTTTTCTTCCGGAACAGTTTTACCTGTGGCATGAATTAATGTTGAGCCCTTTGAACTTGTTACTGCATAGGCAAAGCTGTTTTCAACTGTAATTTCTTCAATGTAAAACTCAATAGTTAATTGAATTTGGGAGAATACAAAATCATATGCACCCTTTATTTGTTCTTTTCCTATTGCAGAAGGTGCTCCGCTTGGCATAAATATCCCGTCCTTTGCATATAATGAGGTTGCTTTTTCTGCGTTTGACGTGTTTAGTGTTTCTTTATAGTCCGTTAATAATTTTTCGATTTCATGTTTTGCCTGCTTTTCCATTGTTTCTGTTTTTGATGAATTAATTTGTTTTTTGCTTTCGGTTGTGCAAGATTCTAATGTAATTAGTACCATGGCAATCAGCAACATGTTTTTGATTGTTTTCATAGTTTAACTATTTTGTTTTATCCAATCATTAAGGGAAGTAAAATCTCCTGTTGCAATTTCTTTTGCATGCTGTATTTGAGTTTGGGAACCTGGTCCCATATAAGTGTGGGCTTCAAAATACCCCATCATTTCCGTTATCTCTTTAGCGCCTTCGAAAAAAGTTGAGAACACATCACCGGGAACCCGGGTAAAACTATATTCCTTGCCATTGGCTTTGAATGCAGCAATAATGTCATTGAAACTGTTCAGTTCTGCGGCTAAAGAAAGATAACTTCCATTACCTGTTTTTGCAGGGTTTAAGAATGCACCGGCAACCACTTTGCCCAAATCATTTATATCGGCCATGTGTATTACTTTCTTTGTAGGGTCAATTGGAAGTGTCCATCCTGTTGTTCCATCTTGTTGCGGCTGTGCACCCATCATTCCTGTAAGGTTTTGAAAATAGAAGGGGGCCTGTATAAATGTATAATGTTCAAAACCTGCTTTCTTAACAAATTCATCCACTTTTGCTTTTCCGGTAAAATGCGGCACTTCAAATTTCCCTTTACTGATTTCTTCAACATTGGGCAAGCTTGACCAAATAAAATGGTTTACACCGGCTTCTTTAGCAGCTTGAATGGCATTTTTTCCCTGTGCAATTTCGTCAGCACCTTCCCAAAAATTAGTTACAGCAAAAACACCATGAACCTCTTTAAAAGCATCTTTTAAAGAATTGATATCTGTCAGATCTGCTTTTACCGCCTCATCTGCTTTGCCGGCATAATTTTGTGGGTTACGGGTAATGGCCTTTACTTTAAATGTTCCTTCGTTTACAAGCGCATTTACCACTCCTTTACCTTGAGAGCCGGTTGCTCCAATAACTGCAATAATTTTCTTTTCCATTTTTTTTTAAGTTTAAATAATAATACAAAGGTGAACTGAATAAGCAGGGTTAACAATAAAGTAAATTAAGAAATAGTCTTAATGTAGTTTAAGATTTTGCTATTTTTTTTCGGATTGTACTCAAAAATTCAGGGGTTACACCGAGGAAAGAAGCAATTTGAACATTTGTAATACGGTTAAAGAAGTAAGGATAGCGGTTTACGAAATCCAGGTATCGTTCTTCAGCTGTTGAACTGATATTTTGTAGCACCCGCCTTTGACAGGCAACCAGAGCATTTTCGCTAAGCACTCTAAAAATCCGATTAAATTTGGGATGCTGTTCAAATAAATTTAGCTGGTCTTCCTTTTTGATTTGAAGAATTATGGAGTTTTCAATTGCTTCTATAAATAGCTTACTTGGTTCTTCTGAATGAAAACTACCAATATCACCAATCCACCAGTTTTCAATTGCAAATTGCAGATTATGTTCTTTTCCTTGTTCATCCAAATAATACATTCTGAAACAACCTTCCACTACAAATGTATTTAGCGTACAAACATCAGCTTCCTGGAGAATAAACTGTCTCCGTTTAATAATACGTTCTTTCAATACTGATTCCAGGGCATTAATTTCTTCAGCCTCTAAAGGCAAAATATTTGAGAAATATTTTATGATTGATGCTATGTTCATTTTTAGCTTACTTATAACGGGTGTTTGTGAAAAAACTTCTTTTCTCTATAAAAATACACACAATGCTAAAAGCTGCAATTGCTGTATGGTTTTTTGAGTAAGTAAAATTATGCAATATATTTCCGGACAACACCGACAACAAACCTATTTTGCTATCTAATTTCTCAGTCTCAGTCACACAATCAGCATAGGCCCGGGATTCGCCGTTAATCAGTATAGGATCGTATTTTTTGAACTGGCCTGGTCTCCGAACCAACGGCGATTTGGATTGAAATGAGTCTATACATAAACCAACCGCTGTTTTTGCAGATGCTTGGGAGCTTCTTTTGATTGAGACTTTTCGGTGGCTTTGCGCTGTTGGCCGGAGACCCCGAGGTGGTTTGGGACGCGGCAGACGGCTGCACGTGCTGGTGCGGCAGTGGGCTTACGAGTTGAGGTGGAACACCCACGGCGGCAAAATAGAACTGTTGGATGCAAGAGTCACTTTTTTATAAATAACGGTAAAATAGACTGGGTTTAGATTTATTTCAAACAAAGCGCTTCAATAAAAGCTCCCCAATGGTATGCTGTCAAAGTGATTGCGACCCTTCTTTCTTCAGGGCAGGCTGCACGATGAGGCCATGGAAAACTACAGCTGGTATTACAATCAGTCTTGAAAAAATGAGATGCTTCGTTCCTCAGCATTACAAAATCCTTCACCCCCTCAAATGCATCCCCTTCCCCCTCACAAAACTCCTTAACCCCGCATGCGAAAGCGTAACCCCAAAGCCGGAGTGTTTGCGGCCGCTCCAGGGCAGGGCGGCGCTCACACGGTCGCAGCAGTTCCAGTAGCCGCTGCCGGTATTTAATTGCTGTAAAATGTGTTGGGCACGTTGTTTATCGGCACTGTACACACTGGCGGTAAGGCCGTATTCGGTATCGTTCATCAGGCGGGTGGCTTCTGCATCGCCGCTTACTTTCATAATGCCAATGACGGGGCCAAAGGATTCTTCCCGCATCATGAGCATATCATGGTTTACATTGCTGAGTACAGTGGGCTCAAAAAAGTAACCGGGCCCGGGCATGCGCTTGCCGCCGGTGAGTATGGTGGCGCCTTTGCTAACAGCATCGGCAACCTGGTTTTCCAGCAGACTGAGTTGTTCCTTACGGCTGAGGGGGCCAATGTATACGCCGTCTTCAGTTGGCTGTCCCGTCTTAAAGTCTTTCACCTCCCGCAAAAAGGCATCCAGGTATGGCTCATACACTTTCTCATGTACGTATATGCGCTCAACAGCACAGCAGCTTTGACCGTTGTTGTAAAAAGCGCCGTCGGCAGTACCGGCAGCCACAGCCTTAACGTCGGCAATATCATCGGCCACATATAACGGGTCTTTGCCGCCCAG
Source organism: Chitinophagaceae bacterium (assembly GCA_031402615.1). GTDB lineage: Bacteria > Bacteroidota > Bacteroidia > Chitinophagales > Chitinophagaceae > Ferruginibacter. Next base: position 24,031 of record JANNSN010000066.1, on the reverse strand, counting down.
TTCGCACTGGCAGGGCACCATTTTGGGCGCCACTTTTTCATAAATGTACTGCCCGGTTTTGTAAGAGCCGGTAAAATAATAACCGTCCAGCGGCAGGTTCAACAGGAGGCTACCCACTTCCCCGGCGCCGATGGCCATGTGAAAAATATCTACTGGCACACCTGCCAGTTTTAACAGTCTTTCAATCTCCAGGCCGGTGCGTGTAGCATGTTCCGACGGCTTGTACAACACAGCATTGCCCGCCAGCAGGGCCGGCACAAATACATTCACCCCCACCAGGTAGGGATAGTTCCAGGCAGATATATTACAGATAACACCCAGTGGCTCGTACACAATGCGTTCTTCCATGCCATCGGTGTTGCTCATCACTTCGTCGGAGAGGTATTTTGCGGCATTGTCCGTAAGCCATTTGATACGGCTCTGTGCACCGTTAATTTCATTACGTGCCTGCTGCAGTGGCTTGCCCATTTCGGCAGTGAGGGTGGCGGCCAGGCGTTCTTTATTTTCTTCCAGCAGGGTGGAGAATTTTTGCAGTACCTGCACCCGATGCTCTAACGGCAGTTTGGCCCAATCCGGCTGAGCGGCACCAAGCAAGCCCAGTTTTTGTTCCAGGCTTTCTTTGTTGTCTTCGTTTAATGTGGTAATCGTTTCTTCGGTAGCGGGATTGATGATACTCAGTTTTTTCATGTTAGTTTTTCTTATTTCAGCCAGGAAATGATTCTTCAGGTTTAGGGAAAATGGATTTTTTTTTTTATCCTTCATCCGCTCGGGGTGCCACTGGATGCAGAGCATAAAGGCTTTACCGGCCTTATTGGCAAATTCCAACCCTTCAATGATTTCAGGGTCATCCTGGTCATGGGCAATTACCTGCAGGTTATGGCCCAATGCAGCAGGATCAACGGCCTGGTGATGGGCGCTGTTTACATGGCCGGTAACGGCGCCGGTAATGGAATGCAACAGGGAACCGTTTGCTGCTTCAATGGTATGTTCCTTGTCTGTTTCCGTTTTGCGGTGGCGCTCATTTTTATGATCGAGGTCCTGCAGCAGTTTACCGCCCTGCAATACATTTATCAGTTGCATGCCGCGGCAAATAGCCAGCAAGGGTAGTTTGTTCAATTGGGCATAGCGGTAAATTTTTTCTTCAAAATGATCGCGGTCGGTTTCATGCACATCCGGCCGGTTTACATAATCCGTTTTGCCGGCGTAAAAAGCGGGGTCAACATCGATGCCCCCCGTAAGTATAAAACCATCGCAGGCAACGATATCTGCTGCGTTATCTTTTTCAAAGGACAGTTCTACCAGTTCCAGGTCATCCTGCAGGTCCTGCGGGGTGAACCAGTTCCAGTAATTGATAAAATGGGAATGGGTGAAACTGATACCGATCTTCTTTTTCATAACTGCTATAATGCTTTAAGGTAAATGGCTTTAAAATCTTCCCGGCTCACGGGCTTAGGATTGTTGGGGTGTGCAAAGTCGGCTATGGCCAGGTCGGCAAGGGTTTCAATATGTTCGGGCTTAACACCAATATCACGAAGCTGATGCGGTATATGCACTTTGGTATTGAGGTCGAAGAGATAATTCACAACAGCTTCGCCGCTTTCTTCGGAAAGCTCCAATGTGCGGGCCATCCGTTTGAATTTACCTTCGCAACCTTCGATGTTAAAGGCCATGCCGTATGGAATGTTCACGGCATTGGCAAGGCCATGATGGGTATCCAGCAGCGACGAGAGCGGGTGCGCCAGCGAATGCACCACGCCCAAACCCTTTTGAAACGCCACGGCGCCCATCAGCGAAGCGATCAGCATGTTGCTGCGGCTCTCCAGGTCTGGTTTGTTTACCGCCTGCTCCAGCGACTGATGGATCAGCGCTATGCCTTCCAGCGCAATGCCGTCGCACATGGGGTGCGGCATTTTGGCGAGAAAGGCTTCCATATTGTGGGTGAGCGCATCCATGCCCGTTGCAGCGGTAATGAATGGCGGCAGTTCCATGGTTAATATGGGATCGGCAAAGACGATCTTCGCCAGCAACTTGGGGGAAAAGAGTATCTTTTTTTGGTGTGTTTCATCATCGCTGATGATGGCACTGCGGCCTACTTCACTGCCGGTACCTGCTGTAGTGGGAATCGTGATGAAATGCGGCACCTCGTTGGTGACATATACATCGCCGCCGATGAGGTCGTCGTATTTAAAAAGGTCTTCCCGGTGGTTCACCCGTAATACGATCGCCCTCGCCACATCAAGTGCAGCGCCGCCGCCAATGCCGATGATGGCATCCCGTTTTGTTTGGTCATACACGTCCGTGCCTTTATATACATCGGACTTTACGGGGTTTTTGTGGATATCCGAAAACACTTCCACCCCAATATTTTTCTTTTTAAGATCGCCGATGATCTCTTTGAAAAAATCGAGTTGCGCCACATTGGGATCAGTAACGACGAGCGGGGCGGATAGCTTTTCTTTGATCAGGTAGTCGCCCAGTTCTTTAACGGAGCCGGCGCCGAAGCGGATCACTGTTGGGAAATTGTATTGATAAATTTTATCAAAAGTCATTGGTTCTTTTTTAATTGGTTGAAGATTTAAAGTTTAATGTTTAAGGTTGGTAAATTGTTTGCTTTATATGTTTTAGCCTGGAGCCTGGCACTGAAAAAACTTTATACATTTAACCTTAAACTTTAAACCTGCTAAATAATCTCAAAATAACGCCTGTACTCCCAATCGGTGACAGCCTTCAGGTGCTGCCGCCATTCCCATTCCCGGGTTTGGGTGAAGTGTTCCACAAATTTTTCGCCGAAGAGTTCTTTGGCAATTTTTGATTGCTTCATCTGTTGTGTTGCTTCAATCAACGTGGAAGGTAAAACGCCGTTTGAGAAATCGGTATAGCCATTGCCCACCGTTGCCGGTTGTTTGAGTTTTAGTTTGTGTTTGATGCCGTAGAGTCCGCTGGCCAGGCAAGCCCCCATAGCCAGGTAAGGGTTTACATCGGAACCCATTACCCTGGTCTCCAGCCGGCAGGCTTTGGCACTGCCGGGTAAGGCACGCAGGGCAACGGTTCGGTTGTCAATGGCCCAGGTTAACGTGGTGGGTGCCCAGGCACCTTCCACCAGCCGCTTATAGCTGTTAACAGTAGGGGCAAATAACGGAAGTATATGCGGCAGGCAATAGAGTTGACCGGCCACGTACTGTTTCATGCGTTCACTCATTTGCTGTTTGTCCTTCGTATCAAAGAAAAGATTTTGCTTGCCGGCTTTGTCCCATAAACTCTGGTGCACATGGCCGCCGCAACCCGGCAGGTTTTCATTGATCTTGGCCATGAAAGTGGCTACTACGTCATGTTTATAAGCGATCTCTTTTACTGCAGTTTTAAACAACAGTGCCCGGTCAGCGGCTTCCAATATACCGGCATGGCAGATGGCGGCTTCATAAGTACCCGGACCGGTTTCGGTATGGATGCCTTCCAGCGGAATATTGAATTTTCCCAGCAATTCAAACAGGTCGGTAAAGTAGGCGCTCTCCAAAGAGCTGCGCAGGATGGAATAACCGAACATACCCGGTGTAAGTGGTGTCAGGTTCCTGTAATCCTTTTCTTTCAGGGTTTGTGGCGTTTCGGCAAAATTGTACCATTCAAACTCCTGCGAAAAGATTGGTGTAAAACCGGCAGCATTTGCTTCCTCCAATATTTTTTTCAAAAATTGTCTCGGGCAAACAACCGAGGGAATTCCTTTTACATCCACCAACTCACCCAAAAAGAATGGCAGGTCATTTTCCCAGGGGATTTTCCGAAAGGTATTGATATCAATTACTGCTGCACTGTCGGGGTAGCCAGTATGCCAACCGGTGTATTGCACGTTATCATACACCACATCGGTGGCATCCCAACCAAATATTACATTGCAAAATCCCATACCACTGTTGATCACCGATAAAAATTTTTCGGTTGACATATATTTGCCCCGCAATATGCCATCGATATCGGAAAAAGCGATCTTCACTTTTCCTGCAGGATGATTTTTTACATACTGTAGAATTTCTTTGCTGTTCATTTGGATGCTTTATGCTGCAAAAATTACGACAAGCCCTTTCAAGTGCCAAAAAAATTCTATTACGCTCTTTTTCTCAGGAAGATTTTCTAAATACCCGGAAAGCCAAAAAGCACAATCCAAGGATCAGGAAATAGATCAACGCCAGGCTGGTATTATAGTATATCATGGCTATCAGCGAAACAATTGCAATGCTCAAAGCGATTAACGGGAATGCGGGGTACATCGGGACTTTAAATGGCCGTTCCAACCCGGGTTCCGTTTTTCGGAGTTTGAGCAGTGTGATCATGGAAACGATGTACAGGGTTAGGGCACCAAATACTGAAATGGTGATGATCTCCGATGTTTTACCGGTAAACAGGGCAATGACACCGATGAGCATGTTCACCAGGAGCGCATTGGAAGGCGTTTGAAAACGGGGATGTATTTTACCCAGGAAGGCTGGGGCAAATTGTACGCGTCCAAATTCATAACTTGCCCTGCCTGCTGCCAGAATAATACCATGGAAGGAAGCTACCAGTCCGAACAAACCTACGGTAATGAGTAGGTGATAAAGCAGGTTGTTGCTGCCAACAACATGGCCCAGGGCCAGTGGCAACGGCGAGTCGGATATGCTGCCATCGGCTTTAAACACGATGGCTTCCCAGCCTGCCACACCAACCGAACTGCTGAAAGTGAGCAGGCAAAGTATTACCAAAGTGAGGATGGCAGAGCCAAAACCCAACAGCATTGTCCTGCGCGGATTGATGGCTTCTTCGGCTACATTGGCTACGCCTTCGATGGCCAGGAAGAACCAGATGGCAAACGGAATGGCAGCAAAAATACCCTGCCAGCCATGCGGAAAAGCATTCCGGGTGAGGTTGGTCATCTCAAAATGGGGCAGGGTGATGCCGGCGAATAAGAGCAGTTCACCCACGGCCAGTATGGTAATGACCAGCTCAAAAAGGGCCGCAGCTTTTACGCCATAAATATTCAAACCCGTAAAAACGATATAGCTAAACACAGCGATTGCCATGATAGGTATCTGCGGAAAGAATAAATTGAAATAAGCACCAATGGCGAAGGCAATGGCCGGTGGTGCAAAAATGAATTCGATATTCTGTGCCATACCGGCAATAAAACCCCAGTTCTTGCCCAATGCCCGGTTGGCATAATCAAAACCACCACCTGCTTTGGGAATGGCGCAGGCGAGTTCGGTATAACTGAAAGTAAAAGTTACGTATAAAATGATGATGAAGAAAGTGGCGATGGCCAGTCCGCCTGTACCTCCCTGCTCAAGTCCCAGGTTCCAGCCGAAGTACATACCCGAAATCACATAACCCACACCAAGACCCCAAAGCATGATGGGAGTGAGTGTTCGTTTTAATGTATTGACTGCAGGCAAAGGCGGAGTTTAGCGTGATTGTGCCGGGCATCGGCAAAAAATAAATTACTTTAAAGTTAAAAAAAAAGTTGATCATTTGTTTGTTGGATAAAAAGTAAGGATAATAATAAATAAAAAAAACAGTTGAACACCAGATCATTTTAAATAGGTAGGTTGAAAATACAGTATAGATTTATAGAATATTCTGATAGGGGTTGCCGGTAAAACCCCCACCACCACTGAATTCATTAACTGCCAAATTGAAATGACATTGTATGTAATCCAGGATGAACTACGGGTTAGCAAACCACGAATGTTTAACAAGGCCCTGCGGAGATTCTGCAACAGGTTCGGAATGCCCGTTAGTTAGCTTAAGAATTTTATGCTGTTTGAGAAATGGGGAGAATGACGCACAATGATTGCGGCTTTCGTGCAGGGCTTTGCGCAGTTGTGGCATTAAGTTTTCCGTCCAGCCACACCTTGCACAAAACCCCACGTTGTAGCCGGTTAATTTAAAGACTTTTACTTATTTTTCTTTAGGAGCTTTTCAACCATAATAGCATTAAATTTTTCGGGTTCTTCTTCCAGCGGTCCGTGCCCCGAATTTTCAAACCATATAATTTCTTTATAAGGGGCTTGTATTTTTTTTACCAGTTCTACTACCAAAACTGCAGGTATATTCCAATCGTGCCTGCCAGCAATAAAATATACTGGAATTTCAATCTTGGTTATATTTGAAAAGTCGACTGCGAAAATATCTTTTTCAAGCAGGCGGGCTGAATAGAAAAACCCTTTATCCCAGTTATAGTTTTTGTAATCAGCATATTGTGTCATTGCTTTTGCAACGGTCGTATCAGATCTGGGGTTAAAGACAGCTCCGCCATATTTTGTAACCAGTTCATATTGTTTCACAAAACAATCGAGCGGGCTTTTACATATACTGCTATCACCCTGACTAAACCCTTTTAAAATTCTTAAAGTTGTTGTATCATTTTTTTCCTTTGATCTTTCACGCAGCCAATTTTGTGTGACTACCATTCCTGGTTTCATGTTAACTATCTGTGAAATACCTATATAAGCAACATAATCTCCGGGATGCTTTAACGCTAACTTTAAACCTACAGCACTACCCCAGGAAAAGCCAGCCAAAAATATTTTCTTTTGTTTGAATTTTTCTTTCAGCATTTGAGTTAGTTCATAAGCATCATTAACAATCTGATCTAATGTCAAGTTATGAACCGTTGAGTCATTCAAATACGATATTCCGCAACCTCGTTGGTCCCAGGTAACAACAATAAAAGATTTTGTAAGGTCAGCATTAAAATACCGGAGTTGCGGAGTTTGAGGCCAACCCGGTCCACCATGTATAAACAACAGAACTGGATTTTTATCAGATTCGCTTGTTATTTCAACATATTGTTTTGCACCTCCAAGATCCATCAAATATTTTTCTTCAATCTTTTTAGGAGCCGGATTAATATCCGTGTCTGTCTTGTTTAATTGGCGATTGCCACAAGAAAAAAAAAGTAACGATGAAATTAAGATCGAAAAATATTTTTTCATTCGAATAAATGAACGGTTTGATTTAATTGGCTACAACTGCTATGTTGGCTCAAGAATATAAATTCCAGCACAGCAGAAAGCCGACCGTTGGGTGCTGTAATTTTATTTTGCCAGGACCAATAATGAAAAGCCTCCCATTAATTTAACCGCAAAATCCTGGTTCGTTTTGAACAATATTTTTCGTGGCAAAGCAGCCAGTTGTGATTTCAATGTTTTTTTCGGTAAATCCAATGAACCAGCTGTATAAAAGTGATCTACAATATCATATCCGGCATCAACCAATGTTGCCAGTGCCGTTTCCTTCATAAAATAATGCAAATGACCGAGCTCTTTTCGTTCATAGATAAGTTTATTTCTCAAAATCTTTTGAACTGAAATATCCAGCGGTATATGAAATATTGTATTTTCTGCTTTGTTTTTGCACAATCTCAGGAACCCTAAGTAATCATCTACATGTTCAAAAACATCTATCATGAGCATTAAATCGAATGTTGCATTTGTTTCCAGTAAATTCTCATGTTTAAATGCAAGTCTGTCTTTTTCTCTTTGCTTTGCGAGGTTAATGGCGTCAATTGAAATATCATATCCCGTAAACCTGACATCCTGTGGCATTGATAAATATAATTGATTTAATATCTCGCCGGCACCACAACCAATTTCTACAATAGATTTTGTATTGATTGGATGACGGTTTAACATTTTAATGATTTGTTGTGCTTTCCACGGTGAGTCTTCAATATGCCATGTCGGATTTTTTTTTAAATATTCACCTTTTTCATCTGTGTAAATTTTTTCTAACTCGGTCATAATTTTTTTTTCTTTTTCTTTTTTTTGCCGCACAAAACGTCAGTAGGTTTAAAAAAACCAGTTTTGGTTTCAAATATAGTTCAATTTATGGCTGCTGTGCATAGGTATGAATTTAATTTTCGGGAAACGATTTAGAAAATTAGGTAGCCTTAAAAGGGTTCAGGTTGTTTTTAAAAAGCGAGTTTTGGCGAAAACAAAGCCACAGTTTATTTCAGCAACTTTGTGAATGAATTTTTTTCAATAATGTTCATCAGCCTGCGCAGGTTCAGGCAACAAATATCAATTCTGTATCTTTCCCAGCATTTTTAATACCGATATACCAGTATGTAGACCAAAGCCATTTGCTATCGGTATAATACCATCTAAGATTACCAGGTAGTGCTTTGGACTCTTATTAAATCAAGATGGTATAATTCCTTTTTTGGCATTATGTAATAGAAACTGCCGATAGCAACAGGGGGAAGTTTTAATGATTCTTTAAGGATGCACAACGATGATTTGCCTTTTTTATGTTTGTCTTAATTGGCTTCTATGTTTTGTTTGGCCTGTTCCATAAAGGGTAAGTATTCGCTTCTTTCCATTAATCCTGCTTTTCTATTGTTTATGCAACAGGCAAGTGCAGGGTAATTTTTATGGTCATTGGTTTTATTTTAAGAAGGGTTTAATTATTCCTTTGTTGCCAGGTAATTATAATCTTCCAGCAGCTTTTCCAAAAACTGATCCACATGCATATCCGAATTGATATTCAACACTTCCCTGATCTTCATAGAAACGCGGTTACACATGTCATAGCTGTTTGTTTTACCTGCCTGTGTTAATACGCCCTTGATGGTATTGATATCCCGGTCGCTCAGCCGCATTACTTCCGGGTACATTACTTTATAATCTGTTTTATTGATCTGCATAAAGACAGTATCGGCAACCGTTAAAGCCGACCTGGTATTTACCACCACCGTACCCGCTGCCATATCGCCCAGTCGCTGGTTTTTGTTTGATACGGAAATGATGATCACCACGGCTATGCCAAATAACCCGGTAATAAAAGTATAGGCCATTACATCGGCATTTGAAAATGCGATATAACCGAACAGGAATGGCCATTCAAAAAACTTGGTGATCCATCGCAACAGGTACTGACCCATGGTGGGTTCACCGCCTTCGAGGCTGATTACCCGGATGGCCATGATCTTTTTTCCTATGGTTTGCCCGTTAAGCCATAATTCGGCAAGAAAAGAATACAGAAGCATCGGTAAGGAAATAATCAGTATATCCAAACCCTTGTTGCCTTCCCAGTTTAATAAAAACCGGTCATACAAAACGAATTTCATGCTGTACAGGTATATCAGCAGGATAAAAAAATCAATAAAATACGCCAGCAGCCGTTTGTGAAACTCCGCTATTTCAAACTCCAGGTCAATATTAAATGCCGTTGCAATTTGTATGATGGCCATGTTATCTGCAAATTACAAATTGCAGGTAACAGAACTGAAAAAACATGAATTTTTTTATTAATGAAAAAATCGGGAATTTACAGCATAATTATTAATCTGTAATTTTTTGTAATGCGGGAAGCGATGTTTATTAAAAAGAATGCTGATAAATGGAACAAATACCAGCATTCGCCCTCTGATAACCCGGATGAAACTGCAGAACGTTTTGTTAGTTTGATAGATGACCTGAGTTATGCCAAAACATTTTATCCAAAAAGCAAGGTTACCCGCTGGGTAAATGGTATTGCAGCCGGGATTTATCAGAGCATTTACCGAAACAAAAAAGAGAAATACAGCCGAATATTTCAATTTTGGAAATTTGAACTGCCGCTGTTGTTTAAAAGGTATCACCGCATTTTCTTATTTACCAGCATTGTTTTTATACTGTTTGTTGCAGTTGGTGTATTCTCCTCCATCAATAACCCCGATTTTGTAAGGGGTGTATTGGGCGACGGTTATGTGGATATGACCGAGGAAAATATTGATAAAGGTGATCCTTTTGGTGTGTATAAGGACGGGAATCCTTTTTCGATGTTTGTATGGATCGGGTTTAATAATATCAGTGTGGCCTTTAAAGCCTTTGCAGGCGGATTTACCCTGGGCTTTTTCACCTTGTTGATCATGTGGAGCAACGGGATCATGTTGGGCGCTTTTCAGTATATGTTTTTTGCAAAAGGCCTGGGTATTAAATCGGTTTTAGTGATCTGGATACACGGCACGTTGGAAATTTCGGCCATCGTAATAGCTGCTACTGCAGGCTTCATCCTGGCATGTGGTATTTTGTTTCCGGGTACCTATTCCCGGTCGGTTTCCTTTAAAAGAAATGCAAAAGACGCGGCCAAGGTTTTGATCAGCCTTATTCCCGTTTTTATCGTAGCCGCATTTTTCGAAAGTTATGTTACGCACCTGATGAGCCAGACCTATGATAAAGCCAACAATACGGGACTACCGGTATGGGCGAGCATATCCATTTTAGTTTTGTCTACCGCTTTTATCATTTGGTATTTTGTTGTTCTTCCTATACGTTTACACAGGAAAGGTTATTATATTCAACCTGATGGCATAATCAACCGGTTGAAAAAAGAAGATGCATAAAATCATATACATATTGTTTTTACTGATGATCTGCTTTATGGGATCCCCGGCTCAAAAAAAGATCATTTATGAAGATTCCTCTTTGTTGCAGCAGGAAGTGCCTGCTGCACCTGCTGAAGATTTCAGCACCGATGAAAGCATAACCGCAGATGAGATCAATACCGAACCTGAAAAAGAGGAACCCATAGATACCACATTGTATCCCAATAATTTACAATTGCCTTACGACTCTGTTAAAAAATGGAGAAATTTGAAAGCTTATGCATACACTAACTATTTAGACAGTCTCTTAAAAGAACAAAATGAAGCAGAAGTAAAGCCGGTGACCCGTTCCTATGGTACCGGTATATTAAACAATATACTGGGCTCAGGACTGGTTGGTTTCCTGCTGTGGACATCGGCGATATGTTTTATTCTTTTTATCATGTACCGGCTGTTTTTGGCAGATGGGGCCTTTATACGAAAACCGAAAACTGAAAACCAGGATGCAGCACCAACAGCAGAAATCATCAGCAGTGAAAGCGATTTTGATGGGCATATCCAAACAGCCCTTCAACAAGGCAATTTCAGGCAGGCAGTGCGTTACCAGTATTTACGAACCCTGCACAGCCTGGCCAAAAAGGAATTGATTGAACTGGCGCCCGATAAAACCAATTATCATTATGTTCATGAAATTGCCAACAGCCATCATCAAAAGCAATTTGCATCGCTCACATTAAATTATGAATACGTATGGTATGGTGAGTTTGTTATTGATCAGCAGATCTACCTGAAAATTGAAAACGATTTTATCAGTTTAAATCAAAAGTTATAAATCTTAATTGAACGATAAATGTACATACCTGGTTTTTGTGTTTGCGGTAACATTTCTGTTGACCGCCTGCCTGGGTGGTGCCAATTCAAAAAGGGTGCCCTCCCTGGTGGAAACCTATTCAAAAAATGATAAGAAACCATTTGGTGCCAATATCGCTTACCGGCAGGTGGAAACGATGTACAATGGAACTATCATACGGGATAAGAAAAGGGGTTTTAAAAATACCTGGCAAAATATCAGTGATACCGGTGCCTTATATCTTTGCCTGGCGTATAAATTGTTTGTAAATGAAGAAGAGGCCGTGGCTATGATGGATTATGTTTATGCCGGCAACAGCCTGTTTATTTCCGCTGGCTATATTGATGACATCCTGCTTAAAAAAGCAGGCTGCAACATGTCATATACTGATCCGGTGATGCAGAAAAGAATCGGGTTTATGAAAAATACAGCTGTGCATACGGTGGTACATCCCGGGTTTAATTTTTCTTATTATTATTATCCCTTTCAAAATTACCTGAGCGACATCGACAGCAGCAATACCCGGGTACTGGGCCATAACGATTTTAGCTATCCAAACTATATCGTTCGTTTCCATGGTAAAGGTAAACTTTACCTGCACTGCGATCCGAGAGCATTCAGTAATTATTTTCTGTTGAAGGATAATAATTATGAATATTTAAAAACGGCCCTGGCATTTACCAAAACAGAGCCCCAGCATGTTTACTGGGATGACTATTATAACAAACAACGTAGCCGGAAAAATTCGGATAACAACTTTTCTACCTTTAGCGAAATCATGAAGCATCCACCCCTGGCATTTGCTTTCTGGCTGGCACTGATCTTGCTTTCCCTGTATATTTTATTTGGTGGAAAACGGGTGCAGCGTATTATTGCAAAAGTGAAACCAAACGAAAACACCACGGTTACTTTTACGGAAACCATTGGCCGTTTATACCTGCAGAAAAAAGATAATAAAAATATTGCCGAAAAAATGGTTACCTATTTTAATGAGTACATTCGCAATACTTATTTTTTAAATACCAATCACATTAACGAAGATTTTGTTGCCGTGCTGAGCCGCAAAAGCGGTGTGAAAAAAGAAGAGGTTGACACGCTGTACCGTTCCATTGTTGCTGCACAGGGAACCAGCGAGGTTAATGATTACCAGTTGCTTTCCTTACACGAGCAAATACAGAATTTTTACAGGAGAAAATGACAACAGTATAAATTAAACAGGACAGCCCGGACCGTGGAGGTATTTAACAGCAACGGCCGGCAATGCCGGGATAAAACAGAAACCAATGGAAGAAAATTTATTTGAACAGCGGATTGACCTCACCGGTATGAACAGGGCCGTACAGGAGATCAGGAATGAGATTGCCGGGGTCATCATCGGGCAGTATAAAATGGTAGACCTGTTGTTGATTGGCCTGTTGTGCGATGGACATATTTTAATTGAAGGTGTACCCGGCGTGGCAAAAACCTTAACAGCAAAGCTGATGGCAAAGATCATTGATGCTGATTTTTCGAGGTTGCAGTTTACACCCGACCTGATGCCAAGCGATGTGGTGGGTACTTCCGTATTTAATCCAAAAGAAGGCGAATTTAAATTTAAACCAGGACCCATTTTCAGCAATGTTATATTGATTGATGAGATCAACCGGGCACCGGCGAAAACACAGGCCGCATTATTTGAGGTGATGGAAGAACGCCAGGTTACCATAGATGGCATATCGCACCAGATGCGTTTCCCGTTTATCGTATTGGCTACCCAAAATCCCATTGAGCAGGAAGGAACTTACCGCTTACCTGAAGCGCAACTCGATCGTTTTCTTTTTAAGATAGAAGTGAATTATCCAACACTGGAAGAAGAGGTGAAGATATTAAACGGGCAACAGGGAAAAACGCAAACTGAAATGATCGATGGCGTCAGGAGGATCTTAACGCCACATGATATTCAGCATTACCGAAGCCTGGTGCAATCCGTAATTATTGAACCCAAACTGGTTGATTATATTGCCCGGATCGTTCACGAAACCCGTAATAACCCTGCCCTGTACCTGGGTGCATCGCCCCGGGCTTCACTGGCTATACTGCGTTCCGCAAAAGCCAATGCAGCGATTAAGGGAAGAGATTTTGTAACGCCCGAAGATATTGTTGACATGGCGCCACATGTTTTGCGGCACCGGATAATTTTAACGCCCGAAAAAGAAATGGAAGGGTTAACGCCTGATGACCTGATTGAATCTGTATTAAAAGCTATTGAAGTACCAAGATAAACAGGCAAAGTAGTGCGTATGCATATGATCAAAAAATATATTGGCAGTTTATACCTTACAGCAAAATTTTACCTGGCTGGTTGCCTGTTCATTATTTTGTTTATTGTTTCGTTCTTTTTTCCGTTGCTGTATCAATTTGTGGTGTTACTGCTGTTGCTGTTCCTGGCCCTGGTGATCATTGAATATTTTTTCCTGTTTATTACAGGCAAAGCGCCAACTGCAAAAAGAATAACGGCAGACAGGCTAAGTAACGGCGATGAGAACCTGGTTGAACTGCAGGTTAAGAATAACATGCGGTTTAAGGTAGAACTGGAGATCATTGATGAACTGCCAGTACAATTTCAAAAAAGAGACTGGCTCCTGTGCCATCGCTTCCATGCCGGTGAACAGAAAAAAATTATTTATAAATTGAGACCGGTTGAACGCGGTGAGTATCATTTTGGCCGCATCATCCTCTATGTAAAATCATTATTGGGGTTTTTAAAGCGCAGGCATAACATCGAAGCGGAAGAAACCGTACCGGTATATCCTTCGTTTTTACAAATGCGCAAATACCAGTTATTGTCGCAAACCACCATACAAACCGAAAACGGCAGTAAGCGTATGCGTAAGATCGGACACAGCATGGAGTTTGAACAGGTAAAGGAATATGTACGTGGCGACGATATCCGCAGTGTAAACTGGAAAGCCACTGCCCGCAAGGGATCGCTGATGGTCAATAACTACACCGATGAAAAGTCGCAGCAGGTTTATTGTGTTATTGACAAGGGTCGTTTAATGAAAATGCCCTTTGGCGAATTAACCCTGCTCGACTATGCCATAAACAGTACACTGGTCCTGGCCAATGTTTGTTTACAAAAACAGGACCGGGTAGGGCTGATAACATTTGCCAATAAGATGGGTTCATTGCTGGCCGCCGACCGTAAACCCATCCAACGCGAAAATATTTTACAACTTTTATACAACCAGGAAACTGCTTTTTTAGAGAGCGACTTTGAAATGCTGTACCTGCAGATCCGTAATCGCATAAAGCACCGCAGCCTCATCGTTTTATATACCAATTTTGAATCGTTATCAGGTTTAAACCGTCAGTTGAATTACCTGCGTTCCATTGCCAGTCATCATTTGCTGATGGTGGTATTTTTTGAAAATACGGAATTGCATACGCTCTCACAACTGGATGCACAAAACATCGACGAGGTTTATATAAAGACCATCGCTGAAAAATTTGAATTTGAAAAAAGGCTGATCGTAAAAGAGTTAAAAAAACACGGGATACTCTCCATTCTTACCCCTCCCGGTAAACTAACGATCAATGCGGTTAATAAATATTTAGAGCTGAAAGCGAGGCAGGCGATATAGTTTAATCAAACCTGTAATTTAAATTTATATTTTAGTGTTAGTATTTCCACACCGTATTATTTTTCAGGAAACATATAACTGTTCAATCGCTCCGCAATTTTCCGGTGGCCCGAAGCCCGAAGGTGCATATCCAGAATATAAAAGTCTTCGTTGACAAGCAAATCAGCCACTGGAACCAGGATGAGGTTGCCATTAAAATGAGATTTATAGGCAGGTTGTTCCGTAAGCAGTTTTACTTCATTCAAAAAATCGTTATTCATCAATTCTTTATGGTTGAGATCAACGACATATAGCTTTGTTTTTTTAAAATTGATGGCAGATTGCAGTAACACATCGGCAAAATAACGGCCATCTTGATGCTGATAAAAAGCGGAAGAATCAAAAGGCTGATTATTTTCTTTCTGCCGGATTGACGCCAGTTTATTGCTGGTATAAATTTTGGCCATTATCATAAAATGCTTACCCGGAAACCAGAGTTTACTCCAGTAATGCGTATTTACAGCCAATCGGTATTCCTTTTCAGGGGATATTTTCAAATAATATCCGTCATCAACAAACTGTTTGTTTTCTATATAATCATTGCGGCAATATTGGATGATGATGCTTTGCAGATTAGCCGTATCAAAGCGGTACAGGTTTTTTAATTCGCGGGCAGTACCAAAAGAGGATATGGCAGCATTCAATACTTTTTTTCCCGAGCGGATGGATAACTGTTCTGCAAATGTTTCACTTTGTGCAACACCCCATCCCATGGCGTAAGAATCGCCAAGGCAGATGATTTCAGGCCGGGATAAGGAGCCCTCATCGTCACGCAGGCCATATTTATTGGTATAAAAGCTATCCGCAAATTCGTTGTTGCTGAAAATAAATTCTGATGATGGTTTCAATGTATAAAAAAGATTACTGTCATATACGCCATAGGCAGGGTTGAATTGAATGACGTTGCGTTGCAGCCCGTCATAATATTGCCTGAAAACAGGGGCAATACGCCCGGGTATTTTTGATGGATGCTTAAGCAGGTATGTACATAACAACTCCGGAAGTGCAAGTATTAAAAAAAGGATAAGTAAATTTTTCCTGATCATTTTCCAGGTTACAACCGATTTGGATAGTAGGTTTAAAATTGTGCAGAGTAGTATTACCAACTGCAAAGCCAACATCAGGTTGTGGTTAAAAGGTGACGCAGCAGGAAATAGCCGGTTCAAAAATACTGTAAGTAAGATCGTTAATACGATTAACCCCAGGCCCCCAACTACTTTTCGTAAATAGATCATACAGTAAACAACTAATTATGCAATAAAAATACTGAATTTACCATACATGCTGTGGACAGATATCAGCATAGAAAACAGCACAGATAATATCGGTTTTATTGTACAATTTTATCTTTGTATTTCAGTAAAATAGGCAACAGTATGCTAATTGTACAAAATCCGATTGACCGGTAAATTAAACATTTTATCGGGTTACCTGTAACAAAAATAACCTGCTGACCCCTGTCTATAAAATAAGCTAAACTATCAACCGGAGCATTCCAGTTATTATTATTCTCTTCAAAATAAACCGTGATGCCATCACTCATTTTCAGATTACCAATAAGTTTACACGTCGGTTTAAAATCGCCCGCACTATTTCCAAATAAGTAGGTCAAATGGCTTCAAGTGATTATCTCATTTTCGGTAGCGAAACTTTGAGGCATCCTTTCCGGGATTTTTCGTTTTTATGTTCCATGTCAAAGATTATTTTTTTCACGCTTTGAAATGCTGTTTTTCTTTTTCGCTTCTCTTTAATACAAGCATACCAGGGGTTATAGCAACCGATGACGACAAAATGGTTTTGGAAAGACAGACGATTTAGATTTCATAGTTTGGGTTAAAGGGCTGCCTGCATCACGACAATATGCAAAATACAGTATCGGAAATATATACTTTTACCCAGTGAGTTTAATTTTATACTTGTCTGCAACAATTAATAATTTAGGTTTGCATTAATCAACTTGCACAAACATTGGCACGTAAAACAACATACCGGGAAAGATATACAAATAAATTAGTGCAGGCCGGCGGGGAGCCCGTACCAAAAGAACGCAAAGAAAGAATTGCTGTTGACCCTGCTATTCAGCAACCTTTTCTCGAGGGTAAAACCATCTTAATTAATAAACCCCTGCACTGGACCTCATTTGATGTAGTTCGAAAGCTACGTAGCCTGATCCAGATCAAAAAGATAGGGCATGCCGGCACGCTTGATCCCCTGGCAACCGGCTTATTAATTGTATGCACCGGTAAGTTTACCAAAAAAATAAATGAGTATATGGCGCAGGAGAAAGAATATACCGGCAGCATCACCCTTGGTGCCGTTACGCCTACCTATGATTTGGAAAGTGAGCCGCAACAACAGAAAGAATATTCATGGATTACAACAGGGATGTTGGAAAAAACGGCCGAAAAATTCGTTGGAGATATTCAACAGCTTCCACCCATTTATTCTGCGATAAAAAAAGATGGAGTTGCTTTATACGAATTGGCAAGAAGGGGAGAAGAAGTGGAATTAATGCCCCGAAGCATTCATATCAAATCGTTTGAAATCACAAAAGTTGAATTGCCCGTTGTTTATTTTAAAGTGGTATGTTCAACCGGAACCTATATCCGCAGTCTGGCCAATGATTATGGCGCAGCCTTAGGTTGTGGTGGTTACCTCGGAAGTTTATGCCGTACAAGGATAGGGGAATTTAAGATTGAGGAAGCAGTTGGGATGGAGGAGTTTGAAAAGTTGGTAGGTGGATAGGTTTGAAAAGCGTTCAACTGATGAACGGATTAACTAATTAACGGATTACCGATAAACGGATTAACCTATCAACCCTAAAACGGATAACTAATCCCGATCGTTAAATTATAATTTTCGTAACGCCATTTCTTATAGCGGTTATCATTGTAGGTTAAACTGGGATCCATCGGATCGGGAAGACGCTCGCCCCGTTTAAATAAATTATTAAAGTTGATATCGGGAATCTGCCAGCCATCGTTTTCAGTGATATCGGGACGTTTAAACCTGAACCCAAAATCAAAGCGCACTATAAAATAATTAAAATCAAGCCTGAATCCCGTGCCCAACGCAACACCCAACTGTTTGTATAAATTTTTAAGTTGAAACTGTGCACTGTCAATTCCGCCACCGGGTTTTGTATTTCTGAAATTCCACACATTGCCAATATCGGCAAACAGGGCACCTCTTAGTAAAAACGAGTTGGCAATTTGCGCAATATTATAGCGGTATTCAATATTGGATTCCAGATGTATATCCCCCGTACGGTCATTAAAATTGGTAGAACCATAAGGAGCCAAAGGTTGTGCTCCACGGCCTATACTCCGTACAGGCCAGCCACGCATACTGTTACTACCGCCGCCAAAATATTGTTTAAAGAAGGGTAGGGTGGTGTCTTTTTTAGCGGCAATACCAATACCGCCAAATACCCTGAATATAAATGCTGATTTGGGCCGGCTGGCAGAATACACATATTCAATATCTGACTTAACAAATTGGCGCATATATTTTTCAAAAATACCCAGCCTGCCCCAGAGCAGCCCCGACTCCTCTAAATTTATTTTTACACTATGTTGCCTTTTCGGAAACTTGCTGTTTACTTTAATCTGCCGGTAACTGACGCTGGAACCCGCCACGAGCGCCGTATTGAAAGAGTATCGCAAAAATGGATTTTCTTCCAGTGTTTTAATAAACTCTGCTGATTCGTTATACAGGCGGGCAAACTCAAAATTGAATAGTGGCCTTACGAACCATTGCCGGTTTTTCCTGGTGGTAACCGAATAACCAACACCAAAATTGAACGATTGCAGGTTGAATAAATTGATACGGTTAACGTATGACAGCTTGGTGGTAACAAAAGACTCTGTTGCAGTAAAATGTTTGTCCGCATTGTATTTGGATAAAGGAAATACCAGCCGTGGAAATGAAATGTTGTTGGTATAACTGATCTCGTTGGAATTAATCAGGTTCTTGGTGTTGTTACTGTCTGGCCGGAAATTAAATTCCACACCGGCCCTCAGGTCATTGGTCATTTTGATACCTTCTTTTCGCAGGTTCCGGTTGATAAAAGAAATATTGCCAGATAACCCTAACAGGTTACCGGCATTGGCAGCCGTTACATTGTTTGAGATACTTGAAGCGGAATAACTGGCTTCCACGGAAGCCTCGTAACCATATTGTTTACCGGGCATCAATTGTACAACCAGGTCAATTTTTTGTATGCTGTCATTGCTTTTTACTTCTTCTATCTGGATGTTGGTACTTTGCCAAACGCCGGCCCTGGTAAAACTGTTTAGTGTTTTGTAAAAATCCCGCTGATTATATAAATTTCCTTTTTGGACATACAAATGCCTGCTCAAAAATTTATTTTTGAATAAATATTTTCGATAACGTACAATGAAATTGGTGTCGGCCAAACAGCTGTCGCAATTTTTTTTGATATCATACTTTACGGTCAGCGAACTGTCGTTCAGGGCATCCCCATTTCTGAAATCAGGGAGAATGTAAATATTGTTGATGTAAAATTGTTTCAACTTACTGCTGTCGGCTGGCGGGTTTAAAAGAACAGCCAGTTTAATGGTGGGCAATTCCCTGGCACGCTTTGCCTCAGCTAATAATTGTAACTGCTCAAAAATATCGTCGGTAATGGTAGTTAGTGCGGCCACCGTTGTATCGCCACGCATCACCAACTCTTCGGTACTGAATTTATAGTATCCGTTATTACGATACACGTCAACAAGCCTGCTTAGTTCTCCCAGTACCGCAGCTTTGGTTACCGGCTTATTTTTTTGTAACAAACTTTTATCCATGTTTTGCAGTGCCAATTGTTGCAAATGGGGTTTACGAATCAGGTAAATGAACGTGTCAATTAAGGTGGGTTTATTTACCTCAACTATATAATTTACATGCACACGTTGTTGATTGCCAAAAGTACTCGTGTCGGCATAAAAACCCGCCCGGGCTTTATAATAACCCAGGTGTAACATAGAGGTTTCCATATTACGGGCCGATCTTGCAGCAGAACTGCTGTCATAAGCTGGTGGGCTTACTATGACATGTCTCACAAAATATTTATCTATGACGTTTATCCTGGAGCTGTCGTCTAACTGGGCATTTAACCGCAACTTTAAAGTACTCCTTTCTTCTTTGCTAAAATTTCCTCCCTTAACTTCAATCGTATTTTTAGTAATAAAAGGTTTACCTTTTTGGTACTTTTTGGGAATCGTGCAGGAGGAAATGATTAAACCGGTGAAAAGAAAATATTTCATCAGTTCTAAAGGACGGTATTTCATAAACGGGTTTACGTGCATAAAATATTAATAGCGAATATGTTAAGCAAAACGCATACCAAATATATCCAAAGTTTATGGCACAAAAAATTCCGGGATGAATCAGGTTTGTTTATCGCTCAAGGGCCAAAGGTAGTATTGGATTTATTAAGCAGCAGGAAATTTGTTTGTAAAGAAATTTTGGCCCTGGATAGCTGGATACAGGAACATACTGAATTATTATCAACATTTCAAGAAGCCACCACAACTGCAGTAGTGGATTTTGAGCTTAAAAAAATATCTTCTTTGTCCACTGCACACAGTGTGGTTGCAGTTTTTGAGAAGCGAAAGCCAGATCATAAAATTGATGTGAAGGGAAAGATCATTGTGGCTTTAGATACCATGCAGGATCCGGGTAACCTGGGTACCATCATTCGTATAGCCGATTGGTTTGCCGTACCTGATATCGTTTGTTCTAACGGATCTGCGGATATGTATAACACCAAAGTGGTGCAAAGTACCATGGGAAGCCTGGGGCGTGTAAACGTAGTGTATACAGATCTCGCTGATTGGCTCCGGAAAAATAAGCAGGTAAAAATTTATGCAGCTTCACTCCACGGCACCGATATCCATTCAATAGGTAAGCTTACAGAAGGCATCATCATTATCGGGAACGAAGCCCATGGCGTGAGTGATGAAGTGCTGAAACTGGCTAACGAAAAAATAACCATACCCGGATCCGGAGAAGCAGAATCACTGAATGCGGCTGTGGCGGCGGGGATAATACTTTCGCATGTTAGGTAGTAGGTTAATTTGTTAATCCGTAGATACCTTGATACCTGATTATTCTGATTTGCTTTTCAATAGATAATACAGTTTCTGTATTTGCTTACCCTTACTTTATAAAAAAAATGTTATGGAATACACTTTGGAGACTGTAACGGAGTGGGATAGTTTCCTCAAGGATACCAGCGGTAAACAAATCGTGCGTTCTGTATACTCCATTTCAGCCAATATTGCTGAAGGATATCGAAGGTATTTTTTAAGTAAAGCAAGCAGTTTTTTATTCCCGGGGTTCAATACAGGAAACAAAATCATGGTTGTAAAAATGTAAACGAAGAAAGATAATTGAAAAGATTAAAGCAAAGGAACTTGTAAATGAAGCTGAAAAAATTCTGGTTAAACCAGATGCTTATATAAAATTTATTGCCGGTTCTGCTAAATACAATAAAAAGAATAAATTTTCTTTTCTATAACGTATTAACCAATTAACTTACTAACAAAAATACCCCTACCTAAACTGTATCGCTTTAACCGGGTTTGTCTTTTTTATCAATAATGTTGGAATGATCAAAGTAGCAAACGAAACAGCTAACGTAGCCAGGCAAATCAACAAAACCTGCCACCAAACTACATCAGCATGAGCAGCACTCATGTAATAAGCTTCTTCATTCAGTTTTATAAAACCGGTTTTTTCCTGCAGCCAGCAAATGCAAAGTCCTAACGCGGCACCGGCAACAATACCGGTTACGGCTATCACCGCAGTATTATATAAAAAGATCTGTTGTACATTCCAGTCGGAGGCACCCAATGCTTTTAATATACCGGTCATCCTTGTCCGCTCCAGCACTAAAATGATCAAACAGGTGACGAGGTTTACGACAGCCACCACCATCATAATGATCAGGAGCAAATTTTTTATTTGCCCCTGCAAACCCAGCCAGTCAAAAATATTGGGATAAATTTCACGGATGGACCTGCTGTACCAGGTTTGGGGCAATTCAGCGTAAACAAAGTTGTTGACGGTGTCGGTTTGGGTATAATCTTTTAAGAAAAGTTCGTAACCACCGATCTGGTCGGGGTCCCAGTTATTTAAGCGCCTGATCAAATTGATATCGCTCAGTGCAAAATTTTTATCGTACTCTTCTATCGCGGTCTTATACATACCAGCTACTTTCAGCCAACGGGCAGTCTTGGATCCGTCTTCCCTGAAAAAGAAAACAAAAACACTGTCATTGATTTTTACTTTTAACTGGCTTGCCGTATAGGTTGAGATATTTATTTCATTACTATATCCACTGTCCCTGAAAGAGATCCATTTACCCTCCTGTAAAAAAGGTTGAAGCCGCATAAAATCAAAGGAAGAATCAATACCTTTTAACAATACACTTTCAATAGCAGCGTCAAACTTGATGATGGCCGATTTTGTGGCAAATCGCTCAACAGTTTTCACCTGGGGCAGGCTTTTAAGGAATCTTTCGATGGTATCGTTTTGGGTGATCGGGTATTCTTCGGCAATACTGACCCGGTTCTCTATATTTTGCTGCACCCGTATATGTCCCCAAAAGCTGAAAACTTTGTTACTGATCACCTGCTGAAACCCAT
This sequence comes from Chitinophagaceae bacterium, assembly GCA_031402615.1. GTDB lineage: Bacteria > Bacteroidota > Bacteroidia > Chitinophagales > Chitinophagaceae > Ferruginibacter. The sequence continues at coordinate 1,528 of JANNSN010000066.1, read as the reverse complement.
TTACAAAACTCATAGCAACTATCATGATCGCTACACTGATAGTAGTTGCGCCAATGGCAAGCCGGATAATGAATTTCGAAAAAGTCTTTTGCCGGTTAAAGGCTATTCGTTTTGCTATAAACACAGAGACATTCAATCGGCATATTTTTTGGTATCTTACAAATGTATTTTATTTAAACGTAATGATTAAAGATAACATGGGAAAAGCTGAAACAGGCCTTGCGGTACAGGTAAACTCCACCGGGGCCGTGACAAAAACGAATAAAAAAAAACTTTATTTGCTTTTTATGATAGTCGGTTTTTTAATCCATGCAACAGGCTTTGCACAAATGGGAGATGCTGTTTTTAATGAAAATATTAAATCAGTGCGCTTTCACGTGTATGGCGATCAGCAATCTTTACCCATTTATAAGATTAAAAGCGGGGACCAGCTGGAATTGAATTTTGATGACCTGGATGCCAATGTAAAAAGTTATTATTACAGTTTTCAACTTTGCGATTATTACTGGAAACCGATCGATATCAGTCCCTTTTTATACACCAAGGGTTTTACACAGCAGCGGATAGCAACCTACCGGTATTCTTCTATTGCATTAACCAGGTATACCCATTACCAGGCTATGCTGCCTGACCGGAATACTACGTTGACTATGTCGGGCAATTATATTTTAAAGGTTTTTTTAGATGGGGATACTTCAAAACTGGCCTTTACCAGGCGGATGTTGGTGCTGGAACAAAAGGCTTCAATTGGGGGCCAGATCGTACAGCCATTTACACCACAGCTTTTTAAAACGCATCAAAAAGTTCAGTTCTCGGCAAATATAAACGGCCTGAATACCTTTAGTGCAGCACAACAGGTTAAAGTGGTGATCCTGCAAAATAACCGCTGGGATAATTCAATTAAAGATATTAAGCCAACATTTGTAAGAGGTAATTCGCTGGAGTACACTATGGAGAATAATTTGGTTTTTCCGGCGGGTAAAGAATGGCGCTGGCTTGACCTAAGGAGTTTGAGGCTGCAAAGCGACCGGGTACAAAATGCAGATTACAAAAAGACCTCAACGGATATGTATTTGTTTCCGGATGCAGACCGCAGTGCCCAGCGTTATGTTTATTTCCGTGATCTAAACGGTATGTACCTGGTTGAAACTTATGAAACCATTAACCCTTACTGGCAGGGCGATTTTGCTACCGTACACTTTAGGTTAGCCGCTCCCAATGCTGAACCTTATGCAGATAAAGATATTTACTTAGCCGGTCAATTAACCAATTATGAGTTTAATGATAAAACCAAAATGGTATTTAATGCGGAGAAAGGAGTTTATGAATGTACCGCATTTTTAAAACAGGGTTATTATAATTATACATATATAGCGGTTGACAAAAGCAATCCTGCTATCAGGCGTGACCTGGAAGGGGATTATTGGGAGACTGAGAACAGTTATACCATTTTGATGTACTACAAATCATTTACCGACCGTGCCGATCAGTTGATAGGTATTGGAAAAATAAATTCGAGAACGGATAA
>JANNSN010000065.1:0-43136 GCA_031402615.1 Chitinophagaceae bacterium | reverse complement strand
TGGCATTCATTTTATTGCTCACAAACGGCGCCCCGTTGCGGGGAATATCAAAACCACCAAGTGTTGTCCACTTATCTGCAAGGGCTTCTATAACCCAGCTTTCGCTTCTGTATCCCATCCTGAAATTTAATTGAGATGCGTTGGGCATTTTCACTTCGTTGCTGTAATGCATTTCGGTGGTATAATAGGTATATCGGTCAATCGTTACATTACTTCGGGCAATGTAAGTATAAGATGCTGTTGCAAACCAGTGATTTCTTTGGTAATCAGCCATAATACGGAATGTTACATTTTTACTTTGCAGCCCTATAGAAAGTGGTAAAAAATCTGCCGTGTAATTAGAGACCGGCATTGAATATCCACCAATTAAAATTGCCTTAAGGTCGCCATGGGCAATATGTTTTTGATAGGCAACATATTTTACCAGTACCGATAAATCCTGTAAGCCTTTTTGGCCGGCCATATTACCTGCACTCGCCTTTGTTTTTACATAAGGCAGGCCAAAAAGCACATTCAACCTGCTGGTAATTCCAAAATTACCCATCAGCATAAAATTGGTAGCAGATACCCTACCCATATTCAGATTTTCTCTTTTTAAAGTGCCTTCCCAATAATTTTTCCAACTGCTGTAACCGGCAGTGGGACCCACACAAAAAAAGTTTTTCTCCATCATCAGGCCATCTATATCTGTTTGTGCTGTAACAGGCTGCACTACAGCCAGTAACAGGCCGAAAAAAAATATTTTATTTAATTTTCTTTTTAAATATTTCATTGTAGTAAAGTCTAAATTATTTTTTAAATTTAATTTGTTGTATGATAAATGCGCCCACTTTTTTCCCGTATTCTGTACTGATAATACAGGAATTATGAAAATGAATACCCCCATAAAAACGGGCCCAGTTATTTTCAATAGCCGCCTGCCGGAAAGAAGTAAATGACCTGCTTTTTATTCCAAATTCATTTTCGCTTGAATCGGTATACGCAAAATTATCCCCGAATACATGGGTCAGCGCTTCGGCATTTGCTGCAGAAACAGTTGAATGCCCGCAGGTATATTCAGGAAAAGGAGGGGTTTGCAGATAAGGCGTCCAGCTCTGGTCAATATATTTATTGATCACGGTTTCGGGCCGCGCATAATTACTCCGGTACTTTTCATCCCAGCAATGTATAAACGCATCGAATTGGGTTATGGCCAGGATGGCATAAGTATACACAGTTTCGGCAAAATCGTAATTGGCTTTTTTTGCGGCAATGCCGGCAATGCTCATCCAGTGCCCGGGCGGAGAAAACTTTTTGGTACCGAACATAATGTGTCCGCTTACGTTGAGTTTAAATGGATTATCGTCCCAAAAATCTGCTATATGTTTTTGTTCGTCATTCAAACTGTCCACGGCATTTTTAACGAGCATGAGCTCCGTGTAGTATTTACTGTTTTTATCTTTGATATTATATGCCGGTGGCGGTGGCGGTGTAAACTGGTTGGCGCTGTCGATCACCATGGTCCTGATCACATTCCAATGTGGTTCCATGGCTGATGTATAAGCAGGTGGCGTTGGAACCCATCGGCCGGGTGTATCCATTACGGTGTACCTGGGATAGGTTCTGCTTTGCAGGTATTTATCTTTTTTACTCCAGTCTAATATCACTGCCGATACCGCATCAGCATAGGCTACACTGTTCCTGAATATATCATTTGGCATACCATGATCCTTTGCCATTTCCTTTATACTATCGGTATAAACAGACATACTTCCTTCAGGGAAAGTTACGGCTTCTCCCAGTTTGGTGAATGCCAGGACTGAGGCCAGCTCAAAATCTATTTTTAACCCGGGTTCGGGTTTTGGAACAGTTGTTAATCCTTTTAGCTGCCCCGATAAGGATTCATAAGTAGCAGGATAACCGGCAGCGATCACTTCATAAGCAGCAATGCTGGCATAGGTATAATTCCTGGATGCCACGATAGGGCTGAAATTATTGCCCATTACCACTTTATTCAGTTCATGCACGGTTCCAGAAAATAAATCGGGGTTATGCATTATTTTTTCATAATCTTTTTTGGTATTGCAGGCTAAAAATATACAGCCCAATGCAATAGTCAATAATACTATTCGCATAATTATTTTTTGTATGATAGACAATGTAAGAATTTTGAGCAGGAACGATCAACACCGGGGAGGTTGATGCGGGGTTTTTATCAGCACGTTGGTAAGTGAAGCTGTATAATTTTGCCAGACCTGGCTGCTCATCATTTGACTAACATTAAAAAACCAGTATTGATTCCTGTCCTCATAATCAGTACTGAATATCTTGCTGAAGGAAAGGGTATGCTTTTTGCCGGTATTTTCCATATCCTGGCTGCCGTTGGCTTTCACCAGGTTGGCAAAATCATTTTTTAGTTCCTGCTTTTCATAATTGGCAATACATTTTAGAATCATTTTATCACCTTCTATTTTCATTTTTACGTAAGCATATACTTTGCCTTCCAGGGTAATTTCGCCGTATTTTCGTTCAAATTCGGTATAACGCTCCTGGTAGGGCATGTTAAGCGGCACGCTTATTTCTATCAGGCCTTCCTCGGCATAATCTCCTGCATCAATAGAAGCATCCAAATTTTCAGTTGCAATGGTATCCAGGTAAGAAAATACAAAGCGGTAGCCAACTGCGTTGAACAACATCAGTAATAACAAAAATATAGCAGCCGTTTTTTTCAAAATTTATTTCAGTCTTATATATTCTTTAAGTTGTTGAATACGGACGCCGGAAAAGTCGGGCATAAATCCAATGACATTTTTGCAATCTTTAAATTCGTCGTCCCAGTGACTGGTAGTTAAAACAATCGCCTGCATCCCTGCATTGTTTGCCGAAGTTACACCTTTTGGAACATCTTCAAACACCAAAATATTTTCCGGCTGCCTGCTTATCCCCGCTGCTGCTTTTAAAAATGTTTCGGGATCAGGTTTACTCTTCACCACATCATCAGCGGTGATTATAGTGGTAAAATACTTTCTTATTCCAAGGGTGTTTACCAATATATCTACATTCATTTTCATGGAAGCTGTTGCTATGGCCATCGGTACATCATTGGCTTTAGCAGCTTCAAACAGTTGCTTTGCTCCCGCCATCAGTTTAACGTGCGGCAGGTACAGCTCCCGGTAATACTTTTCTTTCCTGTGCGACAATGCCTGCAGCTCTTCATCTGCAAAATGATCTCCAAACATCCGTACAATCACTTCTTCATTTTTTCCATATAATTCTTTAAAGAGCGCTTCTCCATGTAAACTGCTTCCCATTTCTGCCATAAATTTTTCCCAGGCTTTCAAATGATATGGCATATTGTCTATCAAAGTACCATCCAGGTCAAATATTAATCCCAATTCTACCATCTACTTTACGGTATAAGTTTTCTGCTGCAGCCCAACTCCCTTTATGGTTAAGCTTTTCCATTGCTTTGGTAATACTGATTTAAGCTGAACAATTCCATTTGCTGTAATATCCAATCCGCCAAAACCCATCAGCACAGCCTGTAACACACCACCGGCACCTGTAGCAAAATAGGGATTGGTTCCGCCCTTGGTTTCGGCAATCACCCTGAATGGAGGATTTAAATTTGGTGTGTATGCATCTTTAAACCAGTGAAAAGCTTTTTCCTGATCGCCCAGCCTGGTATAGAGTAAAGCAAAAATGGCCTGTGTCATGGCTGGTGTTCCTTCATCGGGTATTCTTGTTTCGTAAAATGCCAGGTCTTTTTTTATCTGCAAAGGATCTGTGATTTGTTTTAATGGGTAGGACAATAAATTAACATCGGCTTGTTTAATGCCTTCGCCATGATAAGTTGCATGTTCCCGGGTTACACCATCTTCCATCTTCAGAATGGGAATATTATTCGCCACATTCATCCAATCTGCATCGGGCATTATTCCTAAAATTTTTGCAGCATCGGTTGCACATTGTAAATTTATTTTTGCAGCAGCATTTGTAAATGCATTGTTGTTTACATTCTCGGCCCACTCATCAGCAGCCACTACATTATTAATATCATATTTACCAGGTCCGTTGCGTTCAACACGACTTGCCCAAAAATCGGCAGTGGCACTAAGTATTGGCCAGCCTTTCTCTCTAAGCCATTGCTTATCCTGTGTTACACAATAATAATTCCATGCGGCAAATCCCACGCAGGCGGTGATGTGATGCTCAAAGGGGCCACTCAAAGCCCATACCGGGGTTTCCTCTACGCCGGTTTCAGCACTCTCCCAGGGAAACATCGCTCCTTGATACCCTTTACTGAATGCATTTTTCCTGGCGGCATCCAACCGTTGAAAGCGATATTCCATCATGCTCTTGGCTATCTCCGGATGCATGACCAGCAACGCCGGGAACATCCACAATTCGGTATCCCAAAAAACATGTCCGTTATAACCCAACCCGCTTAAACCCATCGGCGAAGGTGACAATGCTGTTCCTTCTCTTGTAAAAGAATAGAGGTGGTACAGCATGCTATGAACGTCCTGCTGGCTTTGATCATCGCCTTCAATAACAATATCGCTTTTCCACAAGTCTTCCCAGGCATTATTATGAAATTTGATCAACCGCTCTCTTCCTTCAAGCTTTGCAAAGATGGTAGCCCGCTCGGCTTCATTCAACGGGTCGCTGTGATGAGCCGACGTGATGGACGAACCGGCAATGGAATAACTATAGGTCTCCCCTGCCTTGATGGTTTTTGTAAATTTCAGCAGGTGCATATTGTTGTCCCACATTTCATGAATCACTTTAGGTTCGCTGCCATGTGCCTCGTTAAATAAAAATGTATTGCTGGCACACATCAGTAATTTACCCGTAGGGCTTTTAGCTGCAGAGGTAAGCAGGCTAATGACCACGTGTGGCCGGTCAATTTCGTTGTAATAATTCTGAACATCTTTTAGTGCATCGGGCGCTTCCATTACGCTGGCACCATTGACCGTGATATTTTTTTTGGCCGTGATGTTCACATCCATCAATACGGTGTACGGCAAATGGCGGAGTGAATAATAAGTGTACGAGACGGTGGCTTTATCGCCATAATCAAATGACGTGGTGAAACTGGCTTTTTTCATATCCAGTTCCTGCTTCATGCCTGTTACATTTTTGGCATCAACGCGCCTGCCATCTATTTCGAGATAAGCATTCAACAGGTTAAAGCTTTTTAAGAAATTACTTACCCGGCCACGACCGTAGAGATCATATGCGCCGGCAAGAACCACCTCTTTGATTTTGAAAGGTTCGGGAGACGAAACAATACCTATCATGCCATTGGCAACTGTAACTCCGAAATAATTATTGGCATCAATTTTATCAGCAGCTATTTTCCAGGCATCTACTGGTTGCGCAATAGCAAGATTATAGCAATATAAAAACAGGATAAATAAAAGTTTCCGCATAGCATTCAATCATTTATAAAATTTATGAGCTTCAATATACCATTAAAAATGCAAAAAACCCCGGCAATCAACAACTGCGGGGCTTACTGCAAATCATTGTTGTAAAAAACTGCCTGTTTTACAACGCTTAAATAAATGTTTCATGAGGTTTCAAATTTTCGCTCATAACAGGTTTTTCAAAATAATTTTATGTGCACATAACTTTTTTCCGGGAAATTTCAAATAAGCAAGATAAAAGTAATACTTACTTAGAATGATTTGCGTAGCTTTTTCCCACTGCAATCGGTTGCGCCTCACTAATTTTATACAAATACGGTAAAACAGGAAAGCTTTTAACTAACTTAAATTGTTCAACCACTTGCTTATGCATACAAACAAACTCCTGCGTTACTCCGTGGTAGCTGCGTTGGCTGGATTTATCTTTGGTTTTGATACCGTGGTTATTTCCGGAGCCAACCAACCCATCAAAGAACTCTGGCATACCTCTCCGCTGTTTCACGGATTTTTTATTATGTCGATGGCATTATGGGGAACCGTGATCGGATCCCTGTTTGGCGGCATCCCAACGGATAAATTTGGCAGAAAAAAAGTGTTGCTCTGGGTTGGAATATTGTTTGCTGTTTCTGCATTTGGTTCTGCGTTGGCACCTGATCCTTACTCGTTTTCTTTTTTCAGGTTTATAGGAGGAATAGGAATCGGCGTATCTTCTGTAGTGGCACCGACTTATATTTCCGAAATTTCAACCCCGGCGACAAGAGGCCGTTTGGTGGCCATGTACCAGTTCAATATTGTGTTTGGCATATTGATCGCTTTTTTATCAAATTATTTTTTGCAGGGTGTTGGCGGCAGCAATGACTGGCGCTGGATGCTGGGTGTACTGGCCGTACCAGCGCTTATGTATACTATTATGGTGTTCTATGTGCCCGAAAGCCCTCGCTGGCTGATTACAAAAAGAAACGATCTATTGAATGCCAAAAAAGTTTTAACTGAAATTGGCGTTGACAATGCGGATGCAGAAATTGAAACGATCATCCACAGTAATAAACACGATGCTGCCGGAATCACTTCGGCATTTTTCAGTGCCAAACACAGTAAGATCATCTGGCTGGCTTTTATGATCGCCTTTTTCAACCAGTTATCAGGCATCAATTTTATCTTATACTACGCGCCCGAAATTCTTTCCAGGATCGGGTTGGGTGCCAGGGAATCCTTGTTAAATTCCATCGCCATCGGCGGTACCAATTTAATTTTCACTTTTGTTGGTTTATACCTTATCGACAGACTGGGAAGAAAAACGCTGATGATCATTGGTTCCATTGGTTATATCATCAGCCTGGCCATGGTAGCCTATACATTTAAAACGCATGGAAGTCCAATATTTATGATGAGTTTTTTATTGTTGTTCATAGCTTCGCATGCCGTTGGACAGGGCGCCGTTATTTGGGTTTTCCTTTCCGAAATATTTCCCAACAAGATCAGGGCCATGGGCCAGTCTTTTGGAGCCAGCGTACATTGGGTTTTTGCAGCCATCATCACTTTAATAACGCCGTTATTCTTAGATGAGCAAGACGGCATACTTAAAGATGCACCCTGGATCATTTTTGCTTTTCTTGCTTTAATGATGTGCTTCCAACTGGTATGGACACTTACCAAAATGCCTGAAACCAAGGGTGCATCACTGGAAGAACTGGAAAAAAAATTAAGTAATTAAAATAAAAAAATGAGACTAATCTATCTATGCACGCTGGTTGTGTTTTTGGGTGCCTGCCGGGAAAGTGTACAAACTAAATCACATACTGAACTGTACCGCCCGCAATTTCATTTTACGCCGGATTCAAACTGGTGCAATGACCCCAATGGCCTGGTTTATAACAGTGGTACTTACCACATGTTTTATCAGCACAACCCGTTTGGCAACCAATGGGGACACATGACCTGGGGACATGCTACCAGCAAAGACCTGCTGCACTGGGAGCATCAACCCATTGCCATACCGGAGGAAGATGGCATCATGATTTTTTCGGGCACCTGCGTGGTTGATCATAATAATACCAGCGGATTTGGTAAGAACGGCAAAGTACCGATGGTTGCTGTTTACACGGGGCATATTGAAAACGTAAATCAATCGCAGCATATTGCTTATAGTTTAGACGATGGACTTACCTGGACAAAATATGCGAACAACCCGGTGCTCGATCTTCAAAAAAAAGATTTCAGGGATCCAAAAATATTCTGGCACGAGCCACAAAAATACTGGGTAATGGCGGTAATGTTGCCGGTAGAACATATTGTGCAATTTTATTCCTCTCCTGATCTAAAAGCCTGGAAACACCTGAGTGATTTTGGCCCCGCCGGAGATACCAGTGGTGTTTGGGAATGCCCCGATCTAACGGCGGTACCAGTGGAAGGAATGCCTGGTAATAAGAAATGGCTTTTACAAATGTCGCAGAATGCAAGCATGCAATATTTTGTTGGTGAATTTAACGGCGTAAAATTTGTGAACGGGAACCCGGTTGATAAAATATACCGGCCCGACTATGGGCCCGATTATTATGCAGCCATTTCCTGGGGCCAATTGCCCGAAACTCATTTACCAACAAGCATTGGCTGGATCAATAACTGGAATTATGCCAATGATATTCCTACCAGTCCCTGGAAAAGCGGCATGTCGTTGCCCAGGACCTTACATGTAAAAAAAACCGGAGCGGAATGGATACTGATACAAAGACCCGTCAGCGAATCTATTTCATTAAGAAAAGAAATCTACCAGCTACCAGACACATCCGTTGCAACTTACCATCCTTTGCCGGTTACCAGCAACCAGTTTGAAATGCAACTGGATATGCTACCGGGCGCAGGGGCCACTGGTGGCATCAGAATAGCCACAGGCGGGGATCATTATTTTGAAATTGGTTATGACGCTCCTAAACAACTGTTTTATATAGACCGAAGCAAAAGCGGAGATAACGCATTCAACGAAAATTTCAAAAAGCAGGCACGCTATGAAAAAAATATAGTTTTAACAGATAACCATATCCACCTGCAGGTATTTTATGATCACAGTATGGTTGAAGTTTTTGTAAACGGGGGGGAAGCCGTTTTTACAGCACAGCTATTCCCTGCTGAAAAAGACAACGGCATTGCTTTGTTTAACCGGGGTACCAAAACCAGGTTCAGCAATCTGAAAATTTGGGAAATGAAAAGCGTTTGGTAGTAAAGTATCGGTTATTTTTGCGTGCATAAATTGAAAATAATAAAATATCAGCTGAGCATTTATGAAAAAGAAAATTCCGTTTATTTTATTCAGTCTTATAGTCGTTTTTGTTCTATATGCGGTATTTGTTACTAACGAATACCATAAAGCAATAAATATCATCGCTCCTGTTTCATTGGTCACCAAGCATATATCCGCTTTAGATAAAATTGCAAATTGGTACACTCCCTTTGCATCGGCTGAACCTTACAGCCTAAAGATAAGCAGCGATAGCATCGAATATAATAAGTCTTCCCTGCGCCTGGCTAAACATGTCAACTTAAGTATATGGTACCAGGTTAGTGAAAATAATAAATCGGAAACTGTTATCTTTTCTGTTTTAGCCGATACGGCCGGTTCTTCTAAGGTTATCTTAAGCTATAAAAGCACTTTGTGGAATAAAATAATCGATAGGGGCACCATCAGCAAAAATGCTGAAGCAAGTCTGCTAAATCTGAAAGACTATTTCGCAGACACGAAAAAGATGTATGGATATGAAATGGAGATCACCAGTGTAACGGATACTGCTTTTTTGTTCACTTCAAAAGTAGTGGCCAATCATGTTAAAAACGAAAGTTTTAAAAAATTATTTGAATCATTGATAAAGGAGGCAACAGAGAAAAATCTTGGTTATAATGATGTACGCATATATTATACATCCCCTTTTGGAAATGACAGTATTCACTTATTTACCAGCATAGGTATCAACAACTCCCAAAACGTACCAATTACGGGTGTTTTTTCCTTAAAAAAAATGCCTTATAACGGACGTTTATTAACTGCATATTACCAGGGAAGTTTTAACCACATCAATAACGCCCTCGATGCGTTAGGCCAGTTTAAATCAGATAATAGTTTGACCACCATGGCAATACCTTTTGTAAAACTGATGACGGAAGGTATCTATTTTGAAGACGACCAGATCATACAGGCCAAAGTTTATTATCCCATAAACTAAGTTGGGGTTTTGCAACCGCTATCCAGTAAATCCAGGTAATACCGATTATACCGGTATGTAGTTCAAAGCCATTTGCTATCGGTATAATACCTATAATACCATCTAAGATTTCTACTTGGTGCTTTGGACTACTTATTGAATCAAGATGGTATAAATTATTGAATAACCATCAGGGTATCATTGTTTCTTGCAATTACATAAGCTGTTTTTGATCCGATTTTTACCGGCAGAATGCGACGTATTTGATTTTTAATGATTATTCCATTCATATTTTCAGCCACGAAGTTTCCATTGCCTTTGTTTATTAAAATGGACCCAAAAGAGGCATCGTTCCTGTTAAGCGGAATAGCCTGCTCATAAAAATTTCCGCCGGTAATGATATCCGGTAAATTATCGCCGTTGGCGTCAAAAACCGCAGCATCTTTCAAACAGGATAATTGTGCCTGCCAGGGCAAAGGCTTCACCGAAAAATTTCCTTTACCGTCATTTATAAAAACAGCGTTGGAAAAATAATCAGCGGTGAAAATAGTTGCACTTTTTAATTTTTCTGCAGAAAAAATATCAGCCAATGATGCTTTTGAATAATCTGCAGCATACAGGAATTTCTTTTTTATGAAGGGCATCTGCTTTTCCAGGTCCATCTTGCTGGCCATTGGAATTTCAACAGCCTGCCGGTAATAACTAACTATTTGTTCTTTTGTATTATTATTGTCAAAGTCGTTATAATACATCCGTATGGGTTCAGCTGCCGATGGTTGAAACAGGCTATTTTGCCCCTGGTTTCCTGCCATAAAATCCATATCACCATCGTTGTCTATATCAACCGGTAATATAAAATTCCACCAGCCTTTTTTATCCGTCAGTTCTTTTTTAATAAATTTTCCCTTTTCGTTTACGAACGCAATAACAGTACCCCATTCCAGCGTCACTATTAAATCGGGTTCTTTGTCATTATTGATATCGGTCCAGGTTGCATTGGTAACAAATCCAATACCTGTCAACCCCCTGGCCAGTTCATTTGTTACATTTTTAAAATGCCCTGTTCCGTCATTTTGTAATAAACAGGATTCAGGAATTTTTCCATAAGCAAATGGAGTGGTACGTGCACCGATGAAGAGATCCATATACCCGTCTTTATTAAAATCGACCGGTTTTACGCAGGATTGTGTAATGTATAAACCCGGAAAGGCGTTCCCGAGTTTTTGCATATTACCTTTTCCATCATTCAGATAAACCCTGGGCTGGCGCCAGTCCTCTGTACCGTAATATTCATTTCCTCCGCTAACCACAATCAAATCGGAATACCCATCGTTATTTACATCGGCGAAACAGGCATCCACATCTTCGTAGGTGCTATCCAGCGTAAATTGAGGCTGAACGGATCTTGTAAAGGTGCCGTTCTTATTTTGAAAAAATAAGGCGCTTGTTTTCCATTTTGCACTTCCCAGGTATATATCTTCCAATCCATCCCCGTTCACATCTCCTACTGCAAGTGCAGGACCTTCGCTTCCAAACATTTTCGGCAATAACAATTCCCGGTTGAATTCATTAAATACATTTTCCAGGTGTACCACATTTATTTTGACAGCTGCCGTTATATCTTTCATCGGTTTGGAAACCGGCCTGAAATAATTCAAAACCGTTTCGTACTGGAAAACAGGTAATCCCTTTTTCCAGGTGGCATCTACATGATGATCAATCGTATCGTATTTCAAATATTGAAAACTATTATCGGGCCACACCAGGATAATCGAATCTGCCTTGTTATCGCCAAGGCCAACATGCAGCGGTATTTCCATCGACGACAAAAAGCCCCTCACCGGAGATTTTTCATAATAAATAACCTCGCCTTTTTTAAAAACAAAACATTTTGTGCCCAATGCATTTATATTTTGAGGAGGACCGGTTAATTTCAAATTGAAATAATCGTTTTTTCCCGCTGCATTATTTACGTAAACCAGAACAGGATCCAATATATTATTAACCACAATATCGAGATCCCCGTCATTATCCAGGTCGGCATACAATGCGCCATTGCTGAATGAATTTATATTGCCTTCGATTTGATCGCTTATATCTTCAAACCTGGCCTCGCCGTTATTTTTAAAAAACCTGTTGGGTAATTTTATTTCCGGAAATTTTTCAATAATGGCAAGGTCATTTTTATCCAGTTGCTGATGTTGCACCTTTTCCTGTACTGCTCCATCAACCATATAATTGATGTAGTCAATATCATTCAAACGTTTTGGAATGCCGTTACTAACAAACAGGTCCTTCTTTCCATCGTCATCAAAATCCATCCATAAACTGCTCCAGCTCCAGTCCGTTGCATAAATTCCGCTATAAAATCCTGTCTCCGAAAACATGCCATTGCGCTGGTTCAATTGCAGATTATTCCTGCTATACTGGTAACTATAACCATACTTTATTTTTTCAATACTTGTTTGATACTCATCTTCTCCCAAGGAACGTTTCAGAATCACCGGATCATCAGGCAGCATATCCATCGAAATGACATCCGGGTAAGCATCATTATTAATATCCGCAATATCTACGCCCATACTAAACTGGCTTGTATGCATCATATGTTCACTCAATTCCTCTTTGAATAAGCCGTTTTTTTGGTTGATGTACAGGTAATCATTTTCGTGAAAATCATTGCCGATGTAGATATCCGGCCAACCATCCAAATTAATATCACTGACTACCATACCTAAGCCATAACTTATTTTACTACTGTTAATACCGCATTGTCTGGTAATGTTTGTAAAACGTCCTTTATCATTTCTGAAAAACTGGTCTCCGGCAAGAGAATCGTAGGTATTTAAAAAATTAGCTCTTGGCGCAAAATTACCCGTATGATTTACGGAATGGTTCATTAAAAACATATCCAGGTCACCGTCCACATCAAAATCAAAAAAAGCGGCCTGGGTACTAAAACCAGAAAATCCCAACCCGTAATTTTCAGTTTCATCCTTATACACCGGTATACCATTTTGAATACCCGTGCAAATCAGTAACTGATTTTTACCCTGCAGCGTCTTAAATTTCCCTACCCGGCAAATATACAGGTCAAGCATGCCGTCGTTATTGATATCCACCACACTCACACCCGTACTCCAGGATCCATCAACAGGCACCCCGGCCTCTTTGGTCACGTCTTTGAATTTCATATCTCCTTCATTCAGGTAGAGCGTATTCTGAACCTGGTTACCTGCAAAAAAAAGATCAATCCGGCCATCGTTGTTGAAATCACCTGCCGCTACACCTGCACCATTGTAATAGTACATATATTTAAACATATTGAAACCGGGTGTGGGTTTCAATATGTTTGAAAAATACAAATTGGTTTTATCAGCACCCACTACTTCAAATAACGGGGACGCCGGCTTTGTTGATCGTTGCCTGCATGACATAAATATGAACGGGCTTATTATAGCCGCTGTTAAAATAATATGTTTGCATATTTTTATCATAAAGACGATCGGTGCTTATTTTTTTCCTGGCCCTGGTGTTTTGCTTTTCAGTTCAACCAAAACCGGAAATTCGTTGTTCTGTAAAAACAAAATATTAGTATTCCCTTTTCTTTTCAATAATACGATATCCCTTAGTTGCCCCGGCAATTCAATGCCCGAAAGGGTTTGCCCGAATATGGTAAAATTGCCTTTCCCATCATTTATTAATACATCCCCATTACCCGCATCTAAACGACCCAACTGTGGCTGAAAGCCAAACTCGTTTCCGCCTGTTACCAGGTCAATAAAACCATCGCTGTTAACATCAACGGGTAAAATGGCTTTCAGGGATGATAACTGAATATTAACCGGTAGTTTTTGTATGGTATAATTTCCGTCTCCATTATTAAATGCAATGCAGGAGGACGAATAATTGATCTGCTTAACTACCGCTTTTCCCATTTGTTCTTTGCTAAACAGATCATGGATGCTTTTTTTTGCATATTCCGTATTTCGAAGATTTGCCTTTTTTAATACCGGCAACTGGCTCTCTAATTCAGTTTTCATAAACACGGGTTTATCCTTCCCGTCGATGCTGCGGGTAATGATTTTATCCATTTGCCCATTGTTATCAAAGTCATACAAAAATAATTTTACAGGGTTTTCCATACCGGGTTTCAGGTAAAAATTTTCTCCCAAATTACCCAATACCAGGTCCTGTTTTCCATCTCCGTTTAAGTCGGCCACGACAACAGATTGCCACCAGCCCGACAGATTGGTAAGATTGGTTTGCACCTCTTTAAAATGATCACCACTATACCTAAATATTTTTGGACTCATCCATTCACCCGTTATTACCAATTCATTTTTCTTATCCCCATCCAGATCTACCCAGGCTGCACCTGTAACCAAACCTGCATCAGCAATGGCCCTAATTTGTTCTTCGGGCATATCTTTAAATTTTCCCCTGCCATCATTAATATACAGGTGACTTTTGGCCGTAACGCCATAAGCACCACTTACAAAGGCCCCACCCACAAAAAGGTCCGGATCTCCATCACCGTCAAAATCATCTGCAACGGCAACACTGATGTTATCCTTGTTGGCGGGGAAAGCGTTTGCCGTTATTTTAAAATTACCCTTTCCATCATTTATAAAAAAACGAAGCTGCAGTTCCCGGCTAAAAGGGAGCGCCACATTACCACCTGAACAAAGGAGCAGATCCATATCTGCATCATTATCGCAGTCAAAAAACAGAACAGCTCCATCTACAAATCCGGCAAATAAAGTAAACCCGGGTTCTTTCTTTTTTTCAAAATCTCCGGAAAGGTTTTGCAGGTACAATTGCCCCGGTTTTGAAATGGTTCCCCCGATATAAATATCGTGTAACCCATCACCATTAACATCGGCAACGGCTGCTTTTGGGCCCTCATGTGCATGCATTTGCGGTATTCCCCGCTCGCCGTAAAAATCAACAAATTCATCATCAACGTTTTTATCAAATATTGTTTTCACCATGCTAAACAGGGGCACCGGCTGGTTTATTTTAGCCGGTGTCATTTTTTCTGCATTCAATGCCTGGGTGTATGACAGGTATTTATTAATCTCCGGATCCAATGTTTTTGTAAAGCTGTGGTCGGGCCAAATAATAAGTATTGAATCCACGTTCGTGGCATTACCGATACCAACAAGCTGGCGGTAATCAACCGATGATTGAAATCCCCGGCTGGGTATAACCTCCCGGCTCCATATTTCTGAGCCTTTATAAATAAAGATTTTGCTGCCAACCGCATACGTATTTTCACCGATCCCTTTTAAGTTTATGCCGATAAAATTATTTTTATTGAGTTCACGGCTGTTGTTTTTAAAAACAAAGGCCGGTTCGTTTACATTGTTTACCACCAGGTCAAGGTCACCGTCATTATCCAGGTCGGCATAAGCAGCGCCGTTCGAAAATGAATTATCAGAAAATCCCCAATTGATCCCCTCATCAGAAAATTTAAGTGCTCCCAGGTTGCGGAACATTTTATTGGGAACGGCAATAGAAGGAATCCGGCTTACCAATTCGGAAAGATTTTTTTGTCCTGTAGCCTGCATTTTTTCTTTTACTTCATTAGCATCAAAGCTTAAAAAATCCTGGTTGGTCAAATCACGGTAAATCCCATTACATACATAGAGGTCATTTAACCCATCGTTATCCGCATCAAACATCAGGGCACCCCAGCTCCATTCCGATGCATTGACGCCGCTGTAATGGGCAATGTCCCGGAATTTTCCATGCCCATCATTCAATTGAAGCGTATTTTGCAGGAACTGGTGAAAAAAATCGTTTCGTTCTTTTAAGCGGTATTGGTCAATATCGTCGAAACCCAAGGTTGTTTTCAGCCGGTAATCATCAGCAGGGAGCATATCGGTTGTAAAAATTTCAGATGCACCATCATTATTGATATCGCCAAGATCGGCTCCCATAGACGCATAGCTGTTATGCTTAAGCCTTTCTGTCAGTTCATCTTTAAAAGTTCCGTTCTTTTGATTGACGTATAAATAATCACGTTCAAAAAAATCGTTGGCAACATAAATATCCGGGAAATAATCGCCATTAATATCTCCTACAGTAACGCCCAATCCAAAACTCATCAACGTTCCATGAATACCCGCCTGTTGGGACACTTCGGTAAACCGTCCATTATCGTTTCGGAATATATGATCGCCACCTCCTTTCAGATTATCTGCTACGTTCCATTTATCGGCGGGCAGATCTCTTTGCTTTGGGTAACCTAAACTACTAACCGGTACAGGACTGTTATTAATGATAAAACAATCGAGATCGCCATCCATATCATAATCAAAAAAACTTGCCTGTGTACTATACCCATCATTATCGAGTCCGTATGCTGCGGCTCTTTCCGTAAATGTGAGATCGTGGTTATTGATAAATAATTGATTTTTTCGCAGTTCCGCATTTTGCATATTGCCGGCGTTGCACACATAGATATCCAGCCAGCCGTCGCTATTGATGTCCACCATCACCACGCCGGTGCTGTATTGCTGTTTATTTTTGAATCCTGCCTGATCAGAAATATCTTCAAATTTCAGGTTGCCTTTATTCAGGTATAATTTATTGCCACCCTGGTTGGCTGTAAAAAAAACATCGGGAAATCCGTCGTTATTCAGGTCGCCGGTAGCCACACCGCCTCCGTTATAAAAATTCCGGTAATTGACGATATTAATAGAATCATTATCCTGCACATTGTTGATAAATGTTATGCCCGAATTTTGCAGCAATTCAAATAAAGCAGGCCTGGTTTTACCGGTATTACATGCACACAGGAATATCGTCGACATACAGATGAACTGGCCAGCATATTTATTTAATGTATTCATTACGGGTAAAGAGATGTAATTATTTCCTTTTAATAAATTCATTTAGCTTATAAAATGTGGGGTATTCATCATTCTGCAAAAACAATAAATAAGTACCTTTCCTGTTTTTTATGACCGCAATATCCCTTAATTCACCTCTTAAATTTAGCCCGGTCTTTTTTGATTCCAGGCAGGTGAAACCTCCTTTTCCATCATTGATCATAACCTCTCCAAAACTGCCGTCCAGCTTTTCAAACTGTGGTAAAAACCCAAACTGGTTTCCCCCCGTTACCAGGTCAATATGTCCATCGCCATTAACATCCATGGGCCAGATGGCATTGATACAGGAAAGTTGTACCATCACGGGTAATTCTTTAAACGTGAATTTGCCATTACCCTCATTTACCGCCACACAGGATGGCGCATAATTGAACTGCTTTACAACAGCCGAATTGATCAATTCTTTTGGAAAAAGTTGCTGCATGGATTCTGTTGCATAATCGCTGTGCTTTAAATTCTGTTTTTTAATACCGGGGAGTTGCTCCTCCATATCCCGTTTTAAAAAGACGGGCATATCCTTCCCGTCAATGGTATAGCTCATGATCTTGTCCATCTCGCCATTTTTGTCAAAATCATTCATCCAAAGTTTTACTGGTTCACCTGCAACAGGATCTAACATGAAATTTTCTCCAATATTCCCCAGGATCAGATCCTGCTTACCATCCTTATTAATATCTGCAACGGCAAGTGACTGCCACCAACCAAACTTATTACTTATATTGGTATTTTCTTCATCAAAATGGTCGATGTTGAAGGAAAAAATACGGGGCGCCATCCATTCACCAACAATAACCAGTTCTTTCTGAATGTCGCCGGTTATATCTACCCAAACAGCGTCTGTTACCATTCCAATATTTGAAATTACCGGGTTTAAGGTTTTCGCCATGTCTGTAAAATGGCCGCTCCCATCATTTACAAATAAATAGCTTTGCGGGTCTTTACCATACATACCCGGGTAACTCCTTGCACCTATAAAAAGATCCGGGTATCCGTCACGATTAAAATCATTGGCAATAGCCACCGACATATTCATACCCGTTTTGGGAAACGCAGCTGAATCCTTTGTAAAATTTCCCCGACCATCATTTTTGAACAACCGCAATTGTAGTTCATTACTGTTTATCGGATGATTATTACCCCCGGGACAAATAAGCAGGTCAGCGTCTCCATCCCCATCGCTATCAAAAAAAAGCGTTGCCACATCTTCAAAGCGGTAAGGTTGTATGAACTGTTCTTTCCCTTTTTTACTAAACCTGCCGTCGGTTGCCTGGAGGTACAGTTGCCCTGATCCACCTTCGGCTGCACCAATAAATATATCGGCAAGCCCGTCGCCGTTAACATCGGCTGTTGCGGATCCCGGCCCCTCACGGGAAAGCGCACGGGGCATTAAACGTTCATTGTAAAAATCAACGTAATTATTTTCCCGGTGCTTATCAAAACTGGATTCCACTTTGGAGAAAATAGTTGAGTTGGGGATACCGGCTTTTATTTTGACAGGTATTATTTGCGAACCGTTTTGATCAATGCCATGGATTTTATTTATTTCCGGCGAAATAAAAATACTTGTACTCCTGTCGGCCCAGGTGATGATCGCGGAGTCAATGGCTGTATTTTTTCCCAAACCAAAAACCAGTTTATAATCAACAGACGATTGAAAACCTCTGCTGGGAAATAATTCCCTGGTTAATATTTCATTGCCGGTAAACAGTTGTACTTTGCTTCCTACAGCGAAGGGATTTTTATCTTTTCCTTTTAATGAAAAGCCAATAAAATTATTACGGTTGATCTCTTCCGACCTGTTTTTATACATAAAAGCCGGTTGATTTTGATTACACACCACCAGGTCGAGGTCTCCGTCGTTATCCAGGTCAGCATAGGCTGCACCGGTTGAAAATGTTGGCTGTGATAAACCCCAATCATCGCCAATATCTGTAAACCGCAACGCTTTATTATTCCGGTAAACTTTATTGGGCAATGCTGTCCTGGGGATCTCTTTCAAAATTTTATCAACCGATTCTTTTTTACCCGACTGTACCATTTTTTGATTAACATGATTGGCGAAGAAATCCATGAAGTCCAGATTGGTAACATCTCTGTTTACACCGTTGCAGACATACAAATCGTTCCACCCATCATTATCCATATCAAATATCAAAGCTCCCCAACTCCAATCGGTAGCCGTAACGCCGCTGTACCGGGCAATATCGATAAATTTGCCGTTTCTATTATTGAGTTGTAAACAGTTTTTTGTGTATTGATAATAAAAACCCGATCTTAATTTTTCATTGAACAAACTGATATTGTCAAATGAGCCTGTAGTTTTCAGCCGGTAATCGTTCAGTGGTAACATATCGGTTGTAAACAGATCGGGGTAACCATCGTTATTGATATCGGCAATATCAGCACCCATGGAAGAAAAACTGGTATGTTGAAACCAATTCTCCATGTCGTCTTTAAAGGTTCCGTTTTGCTGGTTGATATACAGGTAATCCCTTTCATAAGAATCGTTAGAAACAAAAACATCCGGCCATCCATCACCGTTAATATCACTTATAGAAACCCCAAGTCCAAAACTTATTAAACCACCATGAATACCGGCGTTGGAAGTCACTTCCTTAAAGATACCCCCGTCATTCCTGTAGAGATGATCACCTCCTCCTTTTAAAAAATCAGCAATCTTCCATATACTGTCAGGCTCATCTCTTTTGTTTGCATAATTTAACTGGTTGATGGGGATGGGGCTGTTATTGATCATAAAGCAATCCAGGTCTCCATCCTGATCATAATCAAAGAATGAAACCTGGGTGGTATAGGCCGAAATATCAAGACCGTATTCAGCAGCTGCTTCAGTAAAACCAACTGCTGCCCTGCCTGCTCCATTTGGATAGGAGGAAGGATGATCATTTATATACAATTTATTTTTTCGGGTACCTGTACCCATGTGGCCAGATGAACAGACATAGATATCAAGCCAGCCATCACCATTAACGTCTGCAAATACAACCCCGGTATTCCATTTATCGTCTTTAATGATTCCTGCTTTATCAGAAACATCTTCAAATTGAAAATTGCCTTTATTCAGGTATAATTTATTTGCCCCGGTGTTTGAGGTCATAAATACATCAGCCAGGCCGTCGTTATTAATATCGCCGATGGCCACCCCATTTCCATTATAAAAATTCCGAAATAAAAAACCATTTTCCAGGCTGTCGTCCACTACTTCGTTATTAAAGTCAATGCCGGTATTCTCCATCAATTGAAACAGCGTATGGTTACCGGTTGATCTATTTTTACAGGAAATAAAAACGAGGCAGCAGCAAAAACCAATTGAGAAGATATAATACAATTTATGATACATGTCTTTGATTCAAGACTTGAATTTAAACAAAAAGGAAGAGGCGTCCAAGGTTATTGAAACGCCCCTCACTTCGCTTATGAGAAATTGCTAACTAGACAAAAAAAACTTCCAGTTGTTTAATATATTTAATATCCCGGATTTTGTATCAGGTTTGGGTTTGCTCCCAACGCCTGGGCGGGTACAGGAAAAACCAAATATTTAGGATCGTCAACTGGTTTATACTGCCATATCTTCAAAAACATGCCAAAACGAATTAAATCGGTCCTTCTAACTTTTTCCCAGTATAATTCCCTGCCTCTTTCTGCCAATAAAGTTTTACCATCATAAAGATTAGCTGTATTAACAAGAGTCATTGATGTTAAAGGAGCCGCTTTTCTTGCAAACCTTAATGCGTTTACCAGGCTTAATGCGCCTGCATTATCAGGTGCTGAAGCCCTCATTTTTGCTTCCGCAACCATGAGTACAACATCCGCATACCTGAAAATAACTTCGTCGTTACCTGCATTACCTTGATAATTAGCTGAACCGTTGGTAAAATCAGGGCCATATTTTACAACACGTATACCTGTAATTTCCAGGTTATTGCCAGTTTCCTTCTGATTAGATGCTATGGCCGGGTCAAACTGTAACAGGTTAGCTGGAGTTTTCCGGTCTGTTAAAGCAACACCATTCTCATTATATTGCTGGCCAATCATAAAACCAGGTCTTTGACCGGAAGCATTAGTAATCCCGGGATAATACCTGCCACCTAACCTTGAATCAACAGAAGTATCCGGATAACGGCCGCTTTTATCGGTTGCATAATTGGCAACGCCAACCACCCGGTCTACTCCAGTAGTTGTTCCGGTAGTAAAACTATTATAGAAATCACTAACCGTAGAAAATCCGTTCCATCCGCTGTTAGGTTTGGTAGATGTTTCCTGGTTATAGTGCAATGTTCTGCACCACTCTCCGCGTACATCACTAACGTTTGCAGCGGAACCAGAGTTATTAACCACGGTAAATATATTCTCCGTTGAAGCGCTATTCAATGCATCAAAGTTTCTAAAATATTCATTCATGTAAGTGTAATTGCCACTGGAAATTATACTGTTACCGATTGTAATAACCTGCTGCATATCCGCATTAGCAAATGTTGGTGATGCCCTGTTAGTCCAGGCACCCCTATTTAACAGGCATTTCATCAATAAAGTATTACCCGCATTCTTAGTTGCTACACCCGCTCCACCTGTGGTTGGCAGATTTGGTATGGCAGAAGTTAATTCATCAATAATAAATTGAGATGCGTTAGCACCCGATCTTACAGTAGGGGCATTCAACAGGTTATCCCCGGGGTTTCTTACCGGATACTGACCATAAAGATCAAGCAAATAATATAACGCCACTGCTCTCAAAAACCTTGCTTCTGCGGCTTGTTGCGGTGAAGGCGAGAACCCCAGCACATTGGTGGCATCAAAATTAAGTTTGTTCAAACTGTTGAATACGTTCAAAACATACGCATGGTCGGCATTCCAGGTATGGTCATGTAATACGCGCCAAACACCATTATCATCCCAGTCTCCACCCC
Source organism: Chitinophagaceae bacterium (assembly GCA_031402615.1). Lineage (GTDB taxonomy): Bacteria > Bacteroidota > Bacteroidia > Chitinophagales > Chitinophagaceae > Ferruginibacter. Next base: position 21,708 of record JANNSN010000065.1, on the reverse strand, counting down.
TTGTTGGCACAAGCGCTTCATCAGCGGTGTTTGCCTGTAAACAAAACAGCAGATCCTGTGCTGTAAATGTGCCTCCCAAGTCGGCATAGGCTCCCTTTAATAACAACCCAACGCCCTGCGCACCTAATGCTGTGGCAGTTTGACTGTTGGTTAATGTACTATTTAAACCTTCATTTAATTTGGTGCAACTTCCTGTAAAAATCAGAACAAGAAGTGAGAAAAATTTAATGCTTTCATACTTTTTCATAAATACTCTTTTTTTTTACTAATTATAATGATAATCTGAATCCAAATGAAATCGTCCTTGCAGTTGGATATGGTATATATTCTATTGATCTTGATGGATAATTGTTATTGCTCTTATCGATGTTAACTTCCGGATCAAATCCAGAAAATTTAGTGATTACGAACAAATTACTTGCGTTTACAAAAGCGGTCAGGTCTTTAATATAATTCCCAACATTGGCAAATTCATAGGACAAGCTAACATTTCGCAATTTAAAGAAATTACCTTTTTCCAGGAACCTGGTGGAAGCACCTACCGGGCTGCTTGTTTTTTCGGCAGAATTGAAAGCATTTAGATCAATGTTTCTTCCGTTTGAAATACCCGATATATTGGTTACGCTGGTTGCCGTATTATTATAGATCAGAAACCCCCCGGATCCACCGGAATTGAGTACAAAAGTTAGTTTTTTATACCTTAAAGTAGAACTGATACCATATATACTTTGCGGGTTGGGATCCCCTGCAAATCCGGGGTTACTGCCAATAATTTGATTTCCTCCGGCATCGAACCCGCCAAATGTTTTCAGAAAATATTCATTAACCGGCTGATTGTTGGTAATGATCTGGCCCAATGTACCGGATACACCCTGGCCATTGATCTGGCCGGTTAAAATTTTGATATCCTGTCCGTTCTGTGTAAAATTCGTCAACTCGTTTTTATTACGCGCATAATTCACGTTAAGGTCCCAGGAAAAATTGGCATTTTCAATAATGGTTGCTCCCAGGCTTAATTCAATACCCTGGTTGATCAAATTTGCAGGCAAATTGATATAAAATGTAGAAGCAGGCGCTGGTTGAATAGCTGTACTTTGATATAATATCTTACTGGTATTTTTATGGTAATAATCTATACTTCCATAGATTTTGCCATTTTTGCTACTGGCATCGAGCCCTAAATTAAAAGAATTGGTTTGTTCCCATGTTAAATCCGGGTTTGCCACATTGATTTGGTTAACGGTATTATTTGCCGTAAAAAAGAATTGTTCCTGCGCCGCCCCGGCCGGAAATTCCTGATTACCTGTTATACCCCATGAAGCCCTAAGCGCTAAATTAGACAAAAGGCTATTGGATCTCATAAAGTTTTCGTTGCTGATCAGCCATCTTGCTCCAACAGCCGGGAAGTAACCATATTTGTTATTTTTACCAAACTTACTTGATCCATCTGCCCTTATAGAAGCAGAAAGATAATATTTACCCGAATAATTCAGACCAACCCTGCCAAAATAAGATTGCAATTCAGTTTCAGGATCCACATTATTTAGCGGAGCATTCTGGATAGAACCATTTCGCAACGTGGATGTATACGGAACATTAATTTTTCCAGCTTGCGTCAGGTTCGTATTGAATCCAGAAGCAGAAAATGAATTATTGGAAAAATTGGTTTTCCAATATTCAAAACCGCCTACTGCATCCAGGTTTAGTTTTTTTGTGATGTCTGCTTTGTATGAAACGGTATGCGTTATGGTTTGAGAATTCAATACTTGTGTAGAAATAGCCCCGAAACCCTGTCCGGATAATCCTGCATACCCTTGTAAAAATCCATAAATATTTGTATTTCTTTCACCAGTACTATTATTTATTGCATATAAAAATTTATACTCCAAATTACTTAATATCTTATAACCGGCTGATATATTACCCAATACAGAATTAACCTTAGCGACGTCATCAAATCCGTCCAATAAGGCCAGCGGGTTACCCGAACCATTTGTTGGATATATAAATATACCGTTCGCATCTTTAAAATTTGTGGTTGGATTCCATTGCAACGCAGAGCTAATGATATTGCCCTGGGAGCCGGCCGTATTAGAAACAGAAATGATATCCTCCGTGACATGACCGGCAGTTAAATTAAAACCTAAACTGAGTTTCTTATCCAGCAATTTATATTGCCCGCTAAAATTACCGACATACTTGTCTAACTGGGAATTTTTAAATGTACCATTTAACGAAGAGGCTAAAAAGGACGCACGGAATTTTCCATTTTCATTACCCCCACTCATTGCCAGATTATAATTTTGCGAAAGTTTTTTATTCATCAACTCTTTAAAAGGATCAACACTTGCTCCGTTATTCTGCCCCGCAACGTTATACTTTTGTAAAGCAGATCTAAATTCTCCTGCATCCAACACTTCAAATTTTTTCATTAAACCGGCGTTAACACTCCAACTGGTTCCAAATTCTATTTTGGAAGCACCGGAACTTCCTGTTTTAGTGGTAATTACAATTACTCCATTTGCACCGCGGGATCCATAAATGGCAGCCGATGCAGCGTCCTTTAAAACATCAACACTTTGAATATCATTTGGATTGATGAACAGTAACTGATTAGCATCAGGCGTGGAACCAAATACCCCTGTACCAAAATTTGGTCTGGCAGATCTCCCGTCTAATGGCACCCCATCAATAACATATAATGGATTACCACCCGCCCTGATGGAGTTATTACCCCTGATCCTTACCGTAGTTGCTGCACCTGGCTGACCCGAAGTATTGGTAACTTCCAAACCAGGAACTTTGTTCTGTAATAGTTGGTCAGGAGAAGTAATGACACCCCTGTTAAAGCTTTCAGCTTTTAGAGAACTTACAGCACCTGTAACATCCCTTCTTTTGGCAGTACCGTAACCAATTACAACAATCTCATCCAATCCGCCTACTATAGAAACCAAAACCACATTGATTTCGGTTTTGGTACCAACGGCCACTTCCTGCGGGGCGAAACCTACCGATGAGAATACCAACGCAGTAACCGACGAGGGAACAGAGAGACTATAGCTACCATCAGCAGCAGTTTGTGTTCCGCCTTTTGATCCTTTTGCGACAACAGATACACCGCCTACAGCAGCGCCATCTCCATCACTCATGACTTTTCCGGTAATTGTTTTTTGCTGGGCACTCATAATAAACGGTGCAGCAATTAATAGTGAGGCAAAAGCCAACCTCTTTACAAGCAATTTTAATAGCATATAGTTATCGTTTTAATTTTGGATATCTAAATATAAACTCTTTAACTTTAAATAAATTAATGTTAAATTTACTCTCTGAGCGCAAAGCTTTGCGGAACTGTTTGCGGTGGATAAAAAACAGTACTTTTACACAATTAATAGCAGCCAGTGGAAAATATTACTTTAAAAAAGATATCAGAAATACTTGGATTGAGTATTTCTTCCGTATCACGGGCGTTGAAAAATCATCCCGATATTTCTGTTGCCACAAAGAAAAGAGTGAATGAATTAGCCGAATTTCTCAACTACGAGCCCAATATCAATGCGATAAATCTCCGGGCAAAAAAGAACCGGGTTTTGGGATTGATGGTTCCGACGATTGCAGGTTTTTTTTACAGTTCTTTTATATCTGCGGTTGAAGAAGAATGCAGGGCAAATGATTATACCTTAATTATTTTACAATCTGGCAGCGATCCGGAAATAGAGAAAAACAACCTGAGCGTTTGCAGGCAGAACCGTGTTTCGGGATTATTTGTTTGCTTGTCGACCCATACCACAGATATGGAGGCCTTTGATAAAATAAAAGAAGCGGATATACCATTGATCTTTTTTGACAAAGTCCCTGAAAGTAATGTATATGATAAAATTTGTGTGGCCGATAAAGAAGTTGCTAAACTTGCCGCCGAATTGCTGATCGAAAAAAATAAACATCATATACTGGCTTTATTTGGCAACAGAAATCTTTCCATTTCCAAAATCCGTTTGGGATCTTTTACAAATACAATTTCTGTGGTTAAAGGTGTTAAAACGTATACCGAGCATTGTAATTCTTATGTTGCAGCTAAAAATATCACCACAGAATATTTTTCAAAAAAAGGAATACCAGATGCTGTTTTTTGCATGAGTGATGAAATATTGATCGGTGTGATGAAGAGCCTCATGGAATTAAAAATAGACATCCCCGGTAAAACAGCTATCATCGCTTTAAGTGATGGTTTTTGGCCCAAATTATACACGCCCGAAATTACTTACATAGAAACCAGCGGATACAAGTTGGGGAAACTGGCTTTTGCAAGGATGATGAATTGTATTGACGGGAAAGTAGAACCTGCTGAACTATATATCAACTCACCATTGGTAAGCGGCGGGTCTATATAAGATCAGAAAATCCTGCCCAGCCAATGTAACACCGTGTTTCCGGGAACGGGAAATCAGTACATTATTTGCATATTATACCATCTTGATTTAATAAGAGTCCAAAACACTACGTTGAAATCTTAGATGGTTTTATACCGATAGCAAATGTCTTTGGACTAATATCTGCAAGGCCTACAGGATCAACGTGTCCATACCACCTCATTGCCTGCACCATGTTATAACTATTCATTTTATTGTAAGTTTTTTTGTGTAACGTTGCCCGCATACTTGGATCTCGCATCACCCACTTATCCCTCATCAAAGGAGAAGGACGTCGCTTGATTACAAAGCCAAACATTTGCACCTCCACATTATCGTTAATACTGGAATAACCACAAGTACATTTTCATCTTTTAGAGAGAAACTCCCCGTTTCCATGGAATAAAATCATCCTGGTTAAGCAACACCGCTTTGGGAATTACTTCACCACTTGCCGCTTTAATGCAATATTCCAGGATATCCTCTCCCATCTGTTCAATGGTTGTATCACCTTCAATTACCGGCCCGCAATCTATATCAATAATATCATTCATACTTTTGGCAAGGTTACTGTTGGTGGAAACTTTAATGGTAGGACAAACCGGGTTACCGGTTGGCGTGCCCAATCCCGTGGTAAATAAGATCAGCGTAGCACCACTCGCGGCTTTACCTGTTGTTGCTTCTACATCATTACCCGGGGTACAAACCAAATTTAATCCCGGTTTAGTTGCAGGTTCTGTATAATCCAACACATCTGTCACCGGTGATGTGCCGCCTTTTTTTGCAGCTCCTGCACTTTTGATAGCATCGGTGATTAATCCATCTTTTATATTCCCGGGGGAAGGGTTCATATGAAAACCCGACCCCGCTTTTAAAGCCGAATCGTTATAAGCAGTCATCAGGTTGATGAATTTTTTTGCTGCGGCTTCATCGGTTGTCCGGTCAATTAAATTTTGTTCTACTCCACACAGTTCCGGAAATTCAGCCAATAAAATTCTGCCGCCCAGCGCCACTACCAGGTCGCTGCAATAACCAACGGCCGGATTGGCAGAGATACCGCTAAAACCGTCGCTGCCACCGCATTTTACACCAATACATAATTTACGGAGCGGTGCAGGTCTTCTTTCTGCTTTATTGATTTCAATCAAACCCGTGAATGTTTTTTGAATGGCTTCAGCAATCAATTGCTCTTCACTTTGTGATTGCTGCTGCTCGAAAATATACAACGGCTTATCAAAATTTGGATTGCGCGTATTCAGATCATTTTTAAAATCCTGCACCTGCAGGTGTTGGCAACCCAGGCTAAGTAACGTAACGCCACCCACATTGGGATGGTTGGCATAAGCAGCCAGTAATTTACCAAGTACTGCCGCATCCTGCCTTGTGCCACCACAACCACCCTGGTGATTAAGAAATTTAATACCGTCCACGTTTTTAAAGACAAGCCCATTCCCATGTACTTCGTCCGTTCTTTTATCAGCGACCCCCCGGGGGGAAGGAGCAAAAGACGCTGCAGACGGAAGTTCTTTTCCTCCTGTATAGGCTTCCACTAATTCTTTTGTGAATCGTTTATATTTATCGGTTACGGCATAGCCCAATTCGTTATGCAATGCTTCCCGTATCACATCCAAATTTCTATTTTCACAAAAAACTGCGGGAATAAATAACCAGTAATTAGCCGTGCCCACGTCACCGTTACTTCGGTGATATCCATTAAATGTTCTGTTGCTGAATTTCGACACATCGGGAGCCGTCCAGATGAAATTGGATTTACGGTATTCAAATGGCTCTGCGGCGTGTTTAAGATTTGCGGTGGTAATGATAGCGCCTTTTGCAATGGGGGCTTGGGCCCTGCCAACCAGTACGCCATACATCACTACTTTATCACCTTCATTTAAACTGGTTGTAACAAATTTATGTTTGGCAGGAATATCATCCTGCAGTATAAACGCATTTCCATCGTAATTCAGTTCTTCCCCTTTCGCCAAATTCGTTAACGCCACCAATACGTTATCATCAGGATGAACTTTTAGCAGTTTCTGTTTCATTTATGCAATATTTTTTTTGGTATGCAGTGGGCCTTTTACCGCTGTCATTCCTGTTCATTCAATTTCATTTAATTTTTCCTGCACAGCTTCTGCAAAGCCCGGCAGGGAAGTTAGGCCAAAACCCCGCAGCATGGACTTTCTTAATACCAACACCGCCAATAAAGGATGTTGGTTCTTTTGCCATTTTTCGTAAAAATAAAAAGATTTGGCATCCCTTTTTTTCATAATCATCTCCATGCAGTTGCCCGTAATATTTTCCATCTTCCACTTTTACCGGTTTCAAAAAGTAAATATAAGCTGCAAAACCCAAAGCAATATTTTCGGGAACCCTGTTATGCAGGGCATAATAGTGTTAAAACACCGGTAAAACCCTCATCTTCATTTTTGAAGAATACCGGGCAGTAATACGCAGTGAGCAATACCCGATAACCGGGTTGCGAAACCTGTCTAAACAATTGTTCGAAAACTCTTCCGTTTGTTCTGTTGTGGTTTTATATAGTGGCAAGCATTTGAGTAAAAGCCGGTGCGTAAATTTTTGAAAAAAGTTTACGCACCGAATAACTCACCAGCGTTTTGATTTCTGGTGAATATTTTGGCATAGTGCCAAAACAAAAAAGTCTGCAAAATCAACGATTTGCAGGCTTTTGGTGAGAATTGATATTCTAAAAGCGGACCGTGTGGGTTTTGTGTGGGGGCGCCAATAGCTAACTTTGTGTAGTATTTGTTTTTTTGCAGGACGAAAATGCCTCTTAGGATGTTTACGGAGGAGAAAGTTGAAATCTATCGAAATCTAATTATGGAAGAAGAGGCCAGGTACGTTGGTTTTCGGCAGTTCTTGCCTGGGCGCAAGTGAGCGGCTATGCCGCCGCTGCGACCGGATAAGTACTGCCGGGTGTGCAAATTGGAAAGAGATGTTGATAAACTGGAGGTGGCCTACGGAAGTGCAAGGCTGAGGAACGAAGCTGCAGCACTGAGTAAGGCGACCTGAAGGTATTAACAGAAGTAGTTGTAATAAAAGCCTATCTACTATTTTAAAAGCAACAGGTTGTCTTTTATCTCTACATTACCACACAGGGTTTTTGCTTTGATATAATAAACATAAGAGCCGGGGCTGGCGGGTTTGCTTTTGTAATTTCCATCCCAGCAATCGTTGGCATTATTTGTTTTAAAAACTATGCCGCCATAGCGGTTGAAAATAATAAATTCCAGATTCTGTATATCACGGTAATACTTGATGCCAAAACAATCATTGTTGCCATCGCCATTAGGTGTAAAACTGTTTGGTAATATGATGCCATGATTTTTAAAATCGGCAATTACTTTAATGCTGTCGGTTCCGGCACAAATGCTGCTGTCTTTCCCATACACATAATAAGTGGTGGTGGTAGCCGGATTGGCAATGGGATTGGCGATACTGTCGTTGGTAAGTGCATAAGCAGGCAACCAGGTAAATGTAGTTGCACCGCTTGCATTTAACTGTGTAAATGGTTTGTTGCAATTAAGGTCGTTGCTTTTTGTTGCTTTAACAGTTGGTGCCGAAAGTACGGTAACAGGTATCAAAAAACTGCTGTCGTTTTTGCAGATGTTATCATAAATTTTTAACGTGTATGAAGTTGTAAAAGGCGGATTGGCAGCAGGTGCTTCAACAATTGTACTGCTTAAATACGAAGGCGGGCTCCATGTATATTGAAAAGTACTTCCGTTATTTCCATTTAATTGTACTGATGTGCCCCTGCATATTGTTTTACTTTCCGGTGCAATAAATGTTACCCTACTTTGTACTGATATGTTGATGGTATCTTTTGACATACAGCCGGTTAATGCGGTGCCGGTTACAATTACTGTATGAGTACCGGTATCAATATATTGCGGGCTGGCAATGGTTGAATCACTCACATATAAACCCGGACTCCAGTTATAGTTTAAAGCTCCGTTTGTTGTTAAGATGAGTAAAGCATTTTTGCAAATGGTTGTATCTGTCAAGGTTTTTACAACGGGTATGGGTTTTAGAGTAACGGTTACAGAATCAATGGCGGAGCAGCCGGTACCATTTGAAACAGTAAGATAAAATTTGGTAGTTGCGTTAATTATTGCTGTTGGGTTTTGCAGCGTATTGTTATTAAGCACCGCAGCAGGCGACCATGAATAAGAACCCGTACCACTTCCGATTAATGTAACTGTTTTTGATCCGCTTACACAAAAAGCAGTATCGGGTCCTGCCTCGGCAAGCATGGGGCTTGCTGTATTTATTGTTTTGGTGATGCTGTCTTTACAACCATTAATATCTGTAACAATTAATTTTACATCGTAATTGCCAACTGCATTGTAATTATGTATTGGGTTTTGTGCAGTGCTGGTAGCGCCATCGCCAAAATACCATTGCCAGCCTGAGGCTGCAAGCGGATATGTATTTGTAAAGCCCAAACCGGTAAACTGAATATTGTTGCAGTAATTGATTGTGTTGTTAATTCTTACAGAATCAATATTTGGTTTAAATAAATCAATATCAAAAGGTATTACCCAATTAAAAGCAGCTACTCCGGGGCTGCCTGCTGTGGTACCCCAGGGATTATTTGCATCCTGCTGCACAACTCCATTAGCACCACCAGTTGCTACATGTGTTGTATTGACGGGCAAGCTGCTACCAGTGTATAACAGCGTGCCACCACCGCCACCACCGCCGGGGCCGGCTTTACCCCCCGGCGATATAGCACCATACATATCTGCACCTTTGCCACCCATGGTTTGTAAGGTGAGGTTTCCTAAAACCATGGTATTGCTTAATAGAATTGTGCCACCTGCACCAGCACCACTGTTACCATCATTGCAGTTTGCTGTATTACAATATTCTCCGTCTCTTCCATTTGAATAAATGAGTTCCTCAAAAATTTCGAGAACCGGAGTAATGATGATGATGATGCCACCGCCTGCACCACCATTTAATGGCTGGGCACCGGGATTATCCGTATGACCTGCACCACCACCACTGCCCATGAATATTTTATTAGCGGTATTATTATATAAAAAACTATTGCCGCCTACACCGCCATTATTAAATGGAACAGCATTACAACTGTCGGATTGATAACCACCATGCCCGCCGCTACCGCCATTACCACCACCACCGCCACCACTATTATGGCTGTTACCACCGCCACCGCCACCTGCAATACAGCCTTTTCCTTTAATCATATTTGGTGAAACACTACCAATACTTTCGCCCCTGTATGCTGCATACTGACTGGTTGAAGGATAATAATAATTATTTTGGCCGCAACTGGTTGAACCTGCGTTGTAACCTGTACCGCCCCTGAACCCCATACCCCAGCAAAAAATATCTTCAACTGATGTTACACTTTCTGTAGCATACACACATATAATACCTCCTGTGGCACCATCCCAGGGAAGCGGAATCAAGCCTCCGCTAAAGTATGCTGCTTTATATTTTGGTACCCTTACCAATTGTACCACACCATCGGGTATATCATAAGGCCTGGTGAGTTTATTTATGAAGGTTAACTGGTTGCCTGATTTTGCGCTGATGAAATTGAATTCATAATTGCCGGCATTGCCATAATCGAGTATGGTGCCAAATGCAGGTGTATTGCTGGTGTCAATTACAGCACCTTTCATCTGGATCATTAATACCGTATCGCCGGGATTAAATAACGCCGCATCAGAAACAGTAATTGAATTTGTACAGATATCGAATGCCAAAACTGCTGTATAAGCATTGATGGTTTCGGGAGGGTCGTGTTGAGGTCTGTTGATTACCTGGCTATAAGTAAAATTTGAAATGAGGATAATAAGATATAAGACCCGTCTCATACAGAAAAATATTCAGTGACTGAAATTTGCAGGTACTAAGGTACTAAGGTACTAAAGAATAAAAACAAACACATTGGTATTACTTCCAGGGAGGATTTACACCAAGTGGCGCAGAAATTTATTTGATTGTAACCGGTAAATTATGGATGATGTACATTATGAAGCTGATGCATTGAATGCATTGAATGGTGGTGGCATATATGATGGCCCGGGTGATGGTCGCAATTGGAATGATGATGAATGTTGGATGCAACAATTATCAATGAATCATTATGATGACCGGGGTAATGAGGATGATGATGACCATGATGATTAATGGCTGGGTCGTAAGGCACCCATTGATGACTGTGATCATCATGTTGGTAAGTACCATGGTGGTAAATATTATGATGATGCCAGAATAAAGAATCATGATGATGGTATGCGCTATCCCAATAAAGCCGCTGCGCCTGATTGGGTGCTGCAATCAGGTTGTTTAAAGATTGCTGCAATACAGAGGCCTCATTTGTCATTGCGGAAGCGGCCACAAGATCAGCCTGTTGTATAGTTTCGTTTGATTCAGATCTCTTATGGCAACTTATAAAAAGTATTGTTGCAACACATAAAAAAAAGGTTGATTTCATAATACAGTTTTAATTGAATTTATTCTTATGATTTAAGCTTCATGTTTACCCGGCACAGTATATTTTCAGAACGTGAAGTTATAGTTTTTATTAATATTTACTGATGTTTTACCTGTCTGGCATTCATGGATACATTCTGCTAAGTAAACGCAGCCTGCAACATCATAAATAATAAAGCCAAGCCATACTTTTAAAAATGCATGACTTAAAGTGAAATACCGTAACGAACTTTATTTTTTTACTTTCAGCATACTTGCATTAATGGCCACAACAATAGTACTTACCGTCATTAAAACAGTGCCGGCAGCAGGGCTTGATAAAACCCCCGGATTATATAAAACCCATCTACATGCGAATACAAAGTTGTTAGATAATAAAATCAAAGTTTTGAACAACCATCGGATAAAATAGAATATTCACTTTATATTATAAGTACATAAAATGATTTGAATATTATGTTCAACCCCATCATCAGTAAGTGTAATCATATTATCTTCCTGCTTCACCCCATCTTCTATAATCATCATTAAACCTGTACCATCCTTTTGTGTAACGACAATATGGTACATGGTATTCATGTATCTGTAGTGAACTTTAAATGTTTTCCATTCTTCAGGAAGACAAGGCGTGAAACTCATAGTATTGCCTTCTCTAATTAAACCAATAAAAGAATGGATGATTAATTGGTACATCCAGCCTGCCGAACCTGTGTACCAGGTCCAACCACCCTGACCTTTGTGTTTAGGCTCGGCGTAAACATCGGCCGCTATTACGTATGGCTCGGTTTTGTATCTGGCAATTTTATCCTCACTGCTGGTTCTGTTTATAGGGTTAATCATTTGTAATAATTCCCAGGTTCGTTTCTTGTTGCCAGTTGCAGCAAATGCCATCACTAACCAAATTGCAGCATGTGTATATTGTCCCCCATTTTCCCGTACACCCCGCACATACCCTTTTATATAGCCGGGGTTAAGATCAGATTTATCGAAAGGCGGATTAAACAGTTGAATAAGACCCTCTTCTTTACGAACAAGGTGTTTATCTGCAGACTGCATTGCTATACTAATTCGATCTTTATCACCGGCGTTTGATAATACCGACCAGCTTTGCGCAATGGAATCAATTTTACATTCTTCATTTGTATGAGACCCAAGCGGTGTACCATCATCAAAATAAGCTCGCCGGTACCATTCTCCATCCCAAGCCTGTTCATGAATATTGATGCGAAGTTTTTCTGCTTCCTCTTTGCATTTTAGGGAGAAGGCTTCTTCATTTTTCAATAGTGCTACTTCTGCAAACTGTACCAGTATATCATAAAGAAAAAAAGCGAGCCACACACTTTCGCCTTTTCCATGATTGCCTACTTTATCCATACCATCATTCCAATCACCGGAACCGATGAATGGCAAACCATGTACGCCAAACCTTAATGCATATTCAATTGCTTTTACACAGTGGTTATATAAATCTGCAGTATCAACCGAGGCAATAAAAAGATCAAAATAAGAATCTTCCCCTGCTGCTAACTGACGGCCTTCAAGAAAATGTATTTGCTCATCCAATATTGCCATATCGGCAGTGGCTTTAATATATTTTGCGGTTACATAAGGCAGCCATAAATAATCATCGGAACAAGTAGTACGAACACCCCGCCCTGTAGGTGGATGCCACCAATGCTGAACATCTCCCTGTTTAAATTGCCGTGATGCACACAATAGTATTTGTGACCGTACTAACATTGGATGGGCATGCATTAACGAAAGCACATCCTGTAACTGGTCTCTAAAACCAAAAGCTCCGCCTGATTGATAAAATCCGCTTCGTGCCCAAAGACGGCAGGCAAGTGTTTGATAATTTAACCAGCCGTTCGCCAGTATATTGAGTGCAGGGTCAGGTGTATAAATTTGAACCACACTTAATGTTTCTTGCCAATAATCGTGTACTTTTTGTTTTGCCTGATGTGCTGCCTGTGCTCCTTCACTTGCCTGGATAATTTCTAACGCATGCTCCATATTTTTTCCAGCGCCTAAGCGAAAAATAACCTCATGCTCCTCTTCTTTCACCAAATCAAAGACTACCTGTATAACAGCACAAGGGTCTAATGCTGCACCTGTTTTACCCGAAAATCTTACCCTTCTTAATCCTTCAGGATTATGCAGTGTTCCATTTCTTCCGATGAATTCGGTTCTGTCGGTAGTAATAGTTTTATTGGTTCCACCTGCATCAAAAAATGCCACCCTGTTTACAAATTCCGAGCTATATGTATTTTTTGCCAGAATAGCGCCGCTACGTACATTCAGCTCGGTTATAATATGCTTTATACACTTTGTTCGCAGGTCTCCCAACACCCAGTCTATATAACCAGTAGCTGAAATGCGCCGTTGCCTGCCGGAATGATTACGGAGTTTTATAACAATATATTTTACCGGGTCTTTAATGTCTGTAAAAATGGTCATCTCTGTGTAAATACCATCTTCGCTATGTTCAAACACACTGTATCCAAATCCATGGCGTGTTATATAGGGTGAACTACCCCGGCAGGGTAACGGGGACGGAGACCAGAACTTACCACTTTCTACATCTTTTAAATAAAATGCTTCTCCCCTAAGATCTGTTACCGGATCGTTATTCCACGGGGTGAGCCGAATTTCATGTGCATTATCTACCCATGTGTAGGATAATCCGCTTTCAGTAATGATACTGCCAAAATGTGGGTTAGACAGTACATTCATCCACGGCGCCGGTGTTTTATTATCGGGGGTCGTGGTTATTACATATTCTTTCCCGTCAGCGGTAAATCCCCCCAAGCCATTAAAAAATTGAAGATCGTTCCGTAGTTCAACAGAACTATTTATAAAAGGATATTTTTTTACAGGGCTGAAAAATGGTATTACCGTTCTGATTTTTACACGCCTGTTGATTTGTTCTTCCAGCGTACCAAATCTATCAGCAATCACAACATGGGCAACAGCTTCGAACAAACTTCTGTCTTCATTTGATATTTGTTCTGCTGATCTTATAAAAACTCCTCCTGGTTTTTCTTTCAGGTCATTTCCTACACCTGGAGCAATAAGGCTAAGAATAAGATTGTGTAATTCCTGCCTATATCCACCATGGTCATCGTTTAAAATTACCAGATCTACAATCAAACCTTTCAGGCGCCAGTATTGATGTGCCTGAACCATTTGCTTTACGAGCAAAATGTTTTCTGCATCTTCAATTTGAACCAATACAATTGGTATATCGCCGGATATTGAATAACGCCATAAACCAGATTGCCCCATTTTGTTTTTCATAATAACGGCAGGATCTGCACGGAATAATTGATTGGAGAAAATAATGGAACCTGCAAGGCGTGAATACAATTGGGCATCAGCTTCAACTGCATTAATCTGTCTTAATATTACCTGACTATGAGTCCATGCAAGCTCTAGTACACGGTTGAATAAATGAAAAACCTGGTATTTATCAATAAGGTTATTGCAAACTTCTTTGGTTTCTGCTGCACCAGTAATAATATCTACGGTTACCGATTCATTACCTTCCAATACGATCCTGTATTGTATTGAAACAATCGGGTCCAGCACAGATCCGCTACCGCCGCTTAGGGGTTCGGTTCGCTTCATTACCTGTGGCTGGTTTATATTATTCCCTCTACCAATAAATTGATCCCGGTCTGTTTCGTAACTAATATTTAATATCTCTGCATTATGCACTTTCATTAAATGAAACATCCAGGGCGTTTTTTCTTCTGTTGAGCGGGGTCTACGGGTACATAAAATTGCATTACGCTGTTTATTAATTTCTGTTTGAACAAATAGATTGCTAAACGCCGGATGTGCTTCGTCTGCTTCCTGGGCAGCCAGCACTACTTCAGTATAGCTGGTGATTTCAATCATCCTTTTTTTACGGGAGCGATTGGTGATTTGTATTCTTTTTAATTCAATATCATCTTCCGGTGAAACGACAATCTCTGTGTGCGTTTCCAGTGAAAAATCACGACGCCGAAACTCAGCCCGCCCGGCAGAAAATACCGCCTCATAATTTTCAGTTTGCTGCAGGGTTGGCTGAAAAGCAGCTGACCAAAATAATTTGCTTTCCAGGTCACGTATGTAACAAAAACTACCCCAGTTATCGCAGGTAATATCTTCACGCCAACGTGTAACTGCAATATTTTTCCACCGGCTATATCCACCACCTGCGTTAGTAACCATCACGTGATAAATGCCGTTTGATAATAATTGTATTTCGGGCACAACGGTATTAGGAGTATTCACAACACGGATAGAAGGATTGCTGCCTGAAATGATGGTGGCATCACCGGCATGAACACTGGGAGAATAGAAAGTAGTAACTCTGGGTATTCGCTCCTGTAGTAATAATAATGTAGATTTTAAATGCACCTCAGATTCAAATCTTTTTTGCATAGGTCGGTTATGAAGCAGGTAAGAAAGTGCAAGAAAGGACATTCCCTGATGATGGGACATGAAAGATTTAATCACCACACTTTTTTGTTTCTTCAGTAAACGTGTAGTTGTATAATCAATCGCTTCGAAAAAGCCATAATCACCTTCATAGCCTTCCTCTTTTAATACCTGCAAATTATTATATGCATCTTTAGGCGCTACCATCAATGCCAGTAATGTTGAGTATGGTGAGATCACCAGGTCTTCCCCCAAACCCCTCTTGAAACCTATACCTGGAACACCGAATGATTTATATTGATAATTAAGGTGGGCATCTACCATATTATATCCCGACTCAGACATACCCCATGGGATTGAATGTTTGTTGCCATATTCAATTTGCTTACGCACAACAGCCTTATTTGTTTGATCCATTAAGGTGTTCTCGTAAGTGGGCATTACCAGAAGGGGCATCAGGTATTCGAACATAGAACCTCCCCACGAAAGCAGCACTGGTGCACCACCCTGGCTGGTGAGCTGCCTGCCTAATGCAAACCAGCTTTCCTGTGGTAATTTACCTTGCGCTATTCCCACCAGGGTAGTCAACCTGGCTTCAGAAGCCAGCAGATCATAGTAACCATTATCTCTTCTACGATCTTCCGGATGATAACCTATTGACAATAAATTCTGTGACCTGTCAAACAGAAAATCATAATCCATATTTGAAAGAATCATGCAATGCGCAGCAAGTACTTCAATGGTAGTTATAAGTTCCTTTGCATGACTGGATGATGCTGCCAGTACTTCACTAAATTTGGTGAGCCATTCATTATCCGCATCATTTTTATTTATAGCAGAAAAAGAATGTTTTGTTTTTAAAAAACGCTGCTCTGCAGATGCAATATCTTTTAACGAAGGGATAAGTGGGAATTCAGCAATAAATATTTCAAATTGTGCAGGTACGGATGAAAATAAAAACCATGGCGCAAGTGCATCAATATGGTTTTTCTGTTGGATAATTTGGCGCAATACTTTTTGACACCAGATTTCTTCATGTTCATCAGCTCCGGGTTTTAGTGTGGAAAGTATACTTGTAAAAGAAATTTCCAACTTACCTAAATAGTCTTTTATATCCTTAATCTTATAAATGTTATCTCTGTAATCTTTTTCCAGATCATCACGAAACTTCAACAGTACTTCATTTTCAATAGCATATTCCAGCAGTACATTAACGGTATCTGCCAACCCTTTAAAAAAACTTTCCTGCACTATCGCATCATCAGGAAGTGCCAGCAGTCCTTGCTTTAAAGTAATAAGATGTCCCGCCATGTTTCCACTGTCAACCGAAGAAATATATTTTGGCAATAATGGTTCTAAAGAAACAGTATCGTACCAGTTATACAAATGCCCGCGATATTTTTCCATGCGCTGCATGGTATGGATCGTATTGCTGGTACGCTGTAAGAGTTCTGTGGAAGTGAGGTAGCCAAAATCATAAGCTGTGAGATTGGATAATAATGACAACCCAATATTGGTTGGAGAAGTTCGGTGAGCAACCCTTTCAACAGGTTCTTCCTGGTAATTATCCGGGGGTAGCCAATTATCTTCAGGCGTAACAAATCTTTCAAAAAAGCCCCAAATTTTTCTTGACAGGCAACCCAGGTAGATTGTTTGCTTTTCAGAAATTGTCATTTTATCTGGAGCCAACGGGCGGTTGATTGCAAAAGCAATTAAAGGAGCTGCCATCCAAAAAGTAAGAAAAGGAAGAGCTATCAGGACAACACCAGGATTGTAGATGGTTAAATAAATATAAATCAGAAGTGCAAAAACCGGTTCAAACCACATAGTAATATATGATTTAAGAATATTGTTTTGCATATACCGGTTACGATTGTAAGGGTTCCACTGCAGTAAGTTTTTACGGGATATATGCACCCTCCACAGTGTACGCACAATAGCATCAATATTTAAAAAAACTTCATGAGGTAAAAAAATCAAATCGAGCATTTGCTGTACAAAATTCTCAAGAGCAGTGCGGCTGGTATATATAAAGTGCTGAATAAAAATTACATCGGGGGGCTTGCGGCAAAGCTCCCAGAAAAAATTAACCAAAGATGGCAGTACAATAATAAGGGTTACAGCTAGCGTCCAGAACCAGGCAAGCGATGATAGCGTCCAACCAAATAATAGCAATAATAACACGCCCAAAGGAATAAGGCTGCGACGGATATTATCAAATATTTTCCATTTAGAAAATAAAGAAAGCGGGTTCTTATGAAACTTCCTGTCATGGCCGGACACAAAAGGCAATACCCACTTCCCTATCTGCCAGTCACCCCTTATCCACCGGTGCCGTCTCTGCATATCTGTATCATACCTATGCGGATATTCTTCGTACAATTGTACATCGGTAATTAAACCCGACCGGGCATAGCAACCTTCGAGCAAATCATGACTTAAGATGCGATTTTCAGGAAGTTTGTCCTTCAGCGCCAATTCAAATGCATCCACATCGTAAATTCCTTTTCCTATAAATGAACCCTCTTCAAACAAATCCTGGTATACATCCGATGTGGCTTTTGTGTAAGGATCTGTACCCGGATCGTTGCCAAACAGGCGTGCGTATAAAGAGCTTTCAGTAGTCGGTAAACTATTTGATACCCTTGGCTGAAGAATACCATATCCTTCAGTAACTCTTCTTTTCTTTTCGTTATAAACGGGATGGTTTAAAGGATGCGCCATAGTTCCAATCATATTCCATGCCGTATCGCGGGGTAGTTGTGTATCCGTATCAAGTGTTATAATGTATTTTATTTGGTTGAAGCAAGACGGGTCGCCAACAATCTCAGAAAAACAGTTGTTGTCTTTGCCTCGCAATAATGCATTAAGATTACTCAGCTTGCCACGCTTTCTTTCATAACCCATCCAAATTTTATCATACTTATTCCATCTGCGTGGGCGGTGAAAAAGAAAGAAAGTATCATTTGCTGTTCTGCCGTATTTTTTATTTAATTCAATAATCCCGTTTTTTATTGCAAGCACCAGTGATTCATCTGCAGGTAAATGTTCGGAAGCAGCATCTCCAAAATCTGTGAGTAAGCCAAAGTAAAGATTTGCATTACGGTTAGCAAGAAACCTTACTTCTAACCCCTCTACCAAATCATTGATTGTTTCAATACCTGTGATAAGTGTAGGTATCACAACCATCGTTTTTGCTTCGGCGGGTATCCCTTTAGAAAAGTCCATCCGTGGCAAACGGGTTGGCTTTATTAAGATGGTGCTAAACCAATTTACGAGGGAAACTGCAAACCTGGTTGTGGTTAGTAACGCCACAATACAAACAGTTATCATTACTGCAGCAGAAAGTTTTTCTTTTGCAACTTGCTCTATAAGTAACCAGCAAATAAGAAACGTGAGTATGCTAATGCTGCCCAGGTAAATGAATAAGGGATGTTTGTTTCTGATTCTATTGCATATTTCGGAAATATTGGTTTTAGCATTGGCGGCTTTTGCGATAGCAATACAACCATCACCTGTGAGATAATAACCTACATGTGACTGTTTGGTATTATTATTTAATGCAGCATTTTTTGCTGCCTGAATAACGCTTTCTGCTACCACCTGTTCTGAAGATTTGCTGTTAAACGCAATTTTTTCAATAACATGCCTGTACTGATCACGGGTATGAAAATCCATTTTCCCATAAAGACCGCTAATATCCTGGCGTAGGGTGGCTTCAACAATGCTCGTATCTTCTACAAAATCTCTCCAGTTGGTAGTGCTTAAAAAACGAAAGCTGTTAATACAATTACTTACAGATACCTGTGTAGCAGCCTGGTTTTGATTATCAAGTTGTATAAGCTCACTAGTTGTTACCCCCATTTCTGAAAGTGTTTGTTCTATCCAGTTGAGGGGTAAAGAAAGTGTATTGCCTTTTTCAAGTAACCGTCTGTTCAATTCTGCAACGAAGGTGCTTACCATTGGTGGCTCAGACCTGGCCATATCAGCAATAACCAACACCAGGTTCTTCGGGTCTTTATCATAAACCTCTATCATCGCATCAGCCCAACGGTTAGCAAGCGATCTATTGGTAATTTCTTCCGCGATAAGAATGGAAAGCCGCCTTAAATTTTCTATCAAACCTAACCTGAGCATAATAGGTATTGCCCATAACTCACCAAGTTTTAATTTATCTATTGTTTGGTAAGCATTTACAAACCCTGTTAATTTACTGATATCAACATGTCCATCACTATGCGAAATAATTTCCACCGCCATATCATACACCCGGGGCAGATTAGCTAGTTCGCCTTTCAATAGCCGGGGCAACGTTTTACTATAACCTTTGGGCAAATGCTTTTTGCCGGTGAAAATCTGTTCTTCAATCAGGTAAAAATTATCCACCAGCCATTCGGCTGCTGGAGAAATACGGTTGTTTTGTTTTAAGCTGTCAGACAACAATGCATAAACTTCCAGCAGAATATGCTCATTGTCTGCCAGGCGTTCCAACAACTGCTCCGATGTTTGATTGTAGATGAGTTCATGCCTTTTGGCAATCGTGACGGCATGTTGTTCTAATTTTTCTCTGGTAAATATTTCGGCTCTTAAAGGGGCTCTTTCGTTTTTATACTTTAGGTTATTATTTTCGCCGAGAAAAGGATCTATAATATTTTTCTTAAGTTTTGCAATTGCCTGTGGTAGTAAATCTATAAATTCATTCTTCTTATTTCCCCAGGTAAGTTTCATCTTCTTTTAAAAATTTAGTTTTTAATAGATAAAAATGTAATGCGTTTATTAAAATCAAAACAATAACCGGAACCAAAAAAATTATAGGTTTTATGTTGTTCATCTTTTTCCATATTTTTTTTTCTTGATTTTTAAAGACTATTTTACTTTCAGCATACTTGCATTAATGGCAACTACAATGGTACTTACCGTCATTAAAACGGCGCCGGCAGCAGGGCTTAATAAAACACCCTGGTTATACAAAACACCTGCTGCTAATGGCAATGCCACTACATTATAACCGGTTGCCCAAATTAAATTCTGGATCATCTTACGGTAAGTGGCTTTGCCAAATAATACCAAACTCACAATGTCTTTAGGATTACTATTCACCAAAACAATGCCTGCTGTTTCTGCTGCAATATCGCTGCCGCTGCCCACTGCAATGCCAATATCTGCCTGGGCAAGGGCAGGCGCATCATTTACACCATCGCCGCTCATGGCCACAAATTCTCCTTTGTCTTGTAATTCTTTTATCTTTTCTAATTTCTGATGTGGCAACACTTCTGCAAAAAAACTATCCATGCCCAATGTTTTGCTTACACTTGCAGCCACTTTATTGTTATCGCCGGTAAGCAAAATGGATTTAATATTGTTTTCTTTCAGTGTTTTAATCGCTTCTGCTGATTCGGGGCGTATCTCATCCGACAATGCAATGTATCCGGCTAATTGATCATTGATAATTACAAACACAACGGTTTCCGTATCATTGGCGGTAAAGCCTTCTGGGACTGTAATACTTTTTTCTTTTAAATAACCCGGACTAACAACTAATATCTTTTTGCTTTCAACGGTTGCTTCAACACCTTTACCGGTAATGGCATTAAAATTTTCAGTTGCAGGGATAGTAAGTTTCAAATCTTTTACTTTTTGCAGAATACCGGTAGCAATAGGATGTTCAGATTTTTGCTCCAATGCCGATGCCAGGCGAATGAGTTCATTCTCAGTTAACCTCACCCCTAACCCCTCTCCAAAGGAGAGGGGGATTATTTTCGATACCACAAATTTGCCCACAGTGAGTGTTCCTGTTTTATCAAATACAATGGTGGTTATTTTTCTTGCATTTTCAAATGCTGTTCTGTTCTTTATGAGCAAACCATTTTTTGCCGATAAAGCAGTTGATTTTGCCACCACCAACGGTACTGCCAAACCCAATGCATGGGGACAACAGATTACAATAACCGTTACCATTCTTTCCATGGCAAATGCTAAAGATTGACCGGTTAAATACCAATATAAAAATGTACCAATTCCTGCTACAATGGCAATAACTGTTAACCATTTTGCTGCTGTATCTGCGAGCAACTGTGTTTTAGATTTTGATTTTTGTGCATCGTCCACCAGCTTTATAACCTGCGATAAATAAGAGTCCTTTGCTGCATGGGATACTGTAACCTTAATAGAACCATTACCGTTAATTGCACCTGCAATAACTTTTTCTCCTTTTATTTTTTTTACCGGTTTTGATTCTCCGGTCAGCATAGATTCATTTAAATAACTTTCGCCCTCCAGAATTATTCCATCGGCAGCTACTTTTTCGCCGGGTTTTACTAAAATAATATCATTCTCTTTCAACGTTTCTGTCTTTACATCATGCACCATATCAGGCATT
>JANNSN010000064.1:0-9344 GCA_031402615.1 Chitinophagaceae bacterium | reverse complement strand
TTATATTGGGAGTATTTTGTTGGCACAGATACGCCATCGCTCATTTACTGCGCTGCATATCTGCGCCAGTGAGGGAATTTCACGAAATATTGGACAGACTGCATGGTCAAATCAGGAAAGATATCTGAAGTCAATGTTATTTTACCTTATCCAGTTGCTGCTCAATTTTTTCGAGCGCATCTGCCATTTCTTTTTCAAGAGAAGGGTTGCTTTCGTTACCGGCCTGTGTAGCATACCAGATCATTACCATGGCCACATAATCCTGCATATCCTTACCGGCAAACTGGGCCTTAAATTCAATGATCTTATCGTTGATGATTTTTAACGTACGGCGAATCGCTTCTTCATCTTCCGGGTTGGCTTTAATACGGTAGCTGCGGTCGCCGATCACAATATTTACAGGGATGAGTTCTGACATGATTATTTGATTTGATGGCCGGTGTTTAAGACACCCGATGATTTGATATATGTATACCAGGGCTATGCTGTTGATTATCGCCCTGTTTTTGTCCGTTCATTGTTTTGTCAGGGTAACGTATCACCGGATAATATGCCGATACATTTATCAATTTCACGAATATATTGACTGATGTTTTTTTCAAACGCTTTTTTATCAGCCTCGTTCATATTGCCGGTGGCTGCTTTCAAAATAGATATTTTTTCCTGCAGGTTGTAAATCTGTTCTTTATCTTTTTCTTTTGTTTGTTGCAGGGTTGCTATTAATTCGCTTTGCCGTTTATTGTCTTTTTGCAACAGCAGGTAGTTCTTCAACTGCAGCTGAAGCTTGTCGTTGATGCGTTTAATATGTTGTTCTAAGTCACTCATACAACCCACTCCGTCCCGACTTGTCGGGAAACTTAGAGTATAATTATTTTAAATTCTTTTCAATTGTTTCTAAAACCTGTTCTACGCTATGACTTTGGCATTTCCCCCTTTTGGAACATCCCGATTATTTCGGGAAGGGGTTAGGGGGTTTTTTATTTCCTGACCGCTGCCCCCAATTCTTTTTCATAAGCTGCAATGATCTTATTCATCATGGCATCAATCTCTTGATCGGTCATTGTTTTTTCTTCGTCTAAAAAAGTAAAACTGATGGCCATTGATTTTTTGCCGGCACCTATCTTTTCGCTTTCAAATATATCAAACAAACTGATCGATCTTAATTTTTTTACCCCGGCATTATCCGTGGCTTTTTCAACGGCTTCAAAAGGCAGGTCCTTGTTTACAATGATGGCCAGGTCGCGGTTTACAGCCGGGTATTTAGCAACATCTTTATGTTGGATCTTTATTTTTTTATTCAGTTTAAGCAGGCTGTCCCAGTTTAGATCAGCGTAAAAAACAGGTTGTTTAATGTCAAAACGATCGAGCTTGCCAGGGCAAATCAGGCCCATTTCTGCAACAGGTTCATGTTTAATAAGCGCCTGTAAACTGTTCGACAGGTCAATGTTTTCAGACGGGCCATAGGAATCAACCCGAAGGCCAAGCGCATGGATAATATTTTCAACAACTGCTTTAATAAAATAAAAATCGGCTTTTTCAGCTTTGGCTTTCCAGCTGTCAACCCGGATATTACCGGTAATATAAACTGCCAGGTGATTGGTTTCCATATAATTGCCGGTCTCGTTAACCTTATAAGTTTTGCCAAACTCAAAAAGCTTCAGGTCGTTGTTTTTCCTGTTCAGGTTATAGGCAACAGATGTTAAGCCTGTTTCCATCATAGCCGGTCGAAGTATGTTTAACTCCTCACTTAAATTATTGATCATCTTTACACTCTTTTCCAGAACAGCTTCACCAAAATAGGCCGAGTTGGTTATAGAGTTGGTAAATATTTCATAAAAACCTGACCCAACAAGGTATGCAGCAACCTTTTCCGAATAGGCTGCTTCATGCGCCCGTGTTTCCACTGCCGGGGCAATGGTGATCATGGTTGGTATATCCACATTATCCAAACCATCAATGCGCATGATCTCTTCAACCAGGTCTGCCCCAATACTGATATCGGGCTTGCTGAAAGGAACTGTAAAACGCATTTCATCATCACCTTCTTTCATTAATGCAAAGCCCAGGTTGTGTAAAATATTTTTTATGGTATCGCCATGATAATTTTTACCACTAAGCTTTTTCAGGTAATGATATTTAAGGGCTACTTCCGTTTTTTCTTTAGGTATTGGATACACATCAATGATACCGCTGGCAATTGCACCACCGGCAATTTCTTTTATGAGCATAGCGGCTCTTTTTAAAACATGTACGTTGCTACTGATGTCTACACCCTTTTCAAAACGGGTGGCTGCATCGGTACGCAGCCCATGCCTTAAAGATGTTTTACGAATGGTGGAAGGATTAAACCAGGCACTCTCCAGAAAAATATTTTTTGTTGCTGCTGTTACACCGCTATGCATGCCGCCATAAACGCCGCCAATACACATGGGTGCCTCTGCATTACAAATCATCAGGTCTTCGGCAGATAATTTTCTTTCCTTTTCATCCAGGGTTACAAATGGAGTTGCTTCGGGCAGATTTTTAATCACAATCATTTTGCCGGTTATGGCATCTGCATCAAAAGCATGTAATGGCTGGCCGGTTTCATGTAAAATGAAGTTGGTAATGTCCACAATATTATTAATCGGCTTTAGCCCGATGCTTTTTAATTTTTGTTGCATCCATTCCGGGCTTGCAGCAATAGTTACGTTTTCAATACTTACACCAGCGTAGCGTTGGCATGCTTCGGTATTTTCAATAACCACTTCCATCTGCAGGCCCTGGTTATCGGGTTTAAAGTTATTTTTAAAAGGCAATTTTACATGGGTTTCTTTCTTGTTGTGGTGCGATAAATAAGCACAAACATCCCTGGCCACACCCAGATGACTCATGGCATCCATGCGGTTTGGCGTAAGACCTATTTCAAAAATATAATCGTTTGTGAGCTTGAAATATGCTGCTGCAGCGGTTCCTGCAATGGCTTCCCCAGGTAAAACCATGATGCCGTCATGGCTTTCACCCAATCCAACTTCATCTTCTGCGCAAATCATACCATGGCTTTCAACGCCACGAATTTTTGCTTTCTTCATAGTTAACGGCTCACCAAGTACAGGGTAAATGGTAGCACCAATGGTGGCTACAATAACTTTTTGTCCGGCTGCAACATTGGCGGCGCCGCAAACAATTTGTAATTTTTCTTTGGCGCCAATATGAACAGTAGTAAGTTTTAATTTATCTGCATCGGGGTGTTTTTCGCAGGTCAACACTTCGCCAACAAACAAACCGTGCAGCCCACCTTTAACCGCTTCATAGGTATGCAGGCTTTCCACTTCCAGGCCAATAGACGTAAGAATCTTACTCAACTTTTCGGGTTCAATTGTTTCGGGCAGGTATTCACTAAGCCAGTTATAACTAATAATCATCCGGGTTATAAAATTTATGATTGATGGGCAAAGATAGTTATTGACAAATTAGCAGTTAAATTTTCGATAGTACCGTAAAAAAGTAAAATAGAAACTACTAATTCGATGCATAAAAAACAAACAAAAGAAATTGCCTCCAAGGTGCGTAAAAAAAGAATCTGGATAGCAGCTGTGTTAATAAATTGTTACGTAACGGGGCTGTATTTGGATATTGCCTGTTAATAAACCTGTGTATAAGCGGTTAAAAAACTACCTTTGCCTGTGGATATGCAGTGGAAAATCTATATAAGAAATCTGAAAAACAAGAATGTTAATAAACATGTAGGTTTTTGCTTTTACCTTAGTTGCCCTGCACAGAATAACCCTAACAAATAACAGGATTTAGCAAAAAATGGAACTTACTAATTTTAATAAAGATAAAAAGCTGCGCCGCAAAGCCCCGCTGGACCTTGGAAACATGATGTATGGTAAAGTGCCGCCCCAGGCTAAAGAGCTGGAAGAAGCCGTACTTGGTGCCATCATGCTCGAAAAAAGTGCATTTGATACGGTAGTTGAAATTTTAAAACCCGAGTGTTTTTACGTAGATGCCAACCAGCGGATATACAAAGCCATGCAGGGTTTGGCCATTAAAAGTTTGCCTATAGATTTATTGACCGTAGTGGAGGAATTAAAATTCCGGGAAGAGCTGGATATAGTTGGTGGCCCCTATTATGTTACCAAACTGACCAATGCAGTTGTTTCATCTGCAAATATTGAAGCCCACTCCAGGATTGTTTTGCAAAAATTTATTCAACGCGAACTGATTCGTATCAGCGGCGAAATCATTGGTGATGCCTACGAGGACAGTACCGATGTATTTGATATGCTGGATGACGCAGAAGGCAAACTTTTTGAAATAACCAACAGTCATCTGCGTAAAAACTTCGACAGCATTGATACGGTTTTGGTAAAAACCATTCAGCGTATTGAAGACATGCGTAACAGGCAGGATGATATAACCGGTGTTCCTACCGGCTTTCCTTCATTAGACCGGCTTACGTATGGCTGGCAGTCAACAGACCTGATCGTTTTGGCCGCAAGGCCTTCGGTAGGTAAAACGGCATTTGCGTTGAACCTGGCCAGGAGTGCGGCATTACATCCTACCAAGCCTACCGCAGTAGGGTTTTTTAGCCTGGAGATGAGCAGTTCCCAACTGGTGCAGCGTATATTAAGTGCCGAAAGTGAGATCTGGCTGGAGAAAATTGCCCGGGGTAAACTGGAAGAGCATGAGATGAAACAACTGTATAAGAACGGCATTGAGCGTTTGTCGAAAGCGCCGATCTTTATTGATGATACAGCCGCCTTAAATATTTTTGAACTGAGGGCCAAATGCCGCCGTTTAAAAAACAAACACAATGTAGGGTTGATCATCATTGATTATTTGCAGTTGATGAGTGGCGCCGGTGAAAACCGCAATGGCAACAGGGAACAGGAGATCAGCCGTATATCACGGGATCTGAAAGGGCTTGCAAAAGAATTACAGGTGCCCATTATTGCGTTATCGCAGTTGAGCCGTGAGGTAGAAAAGAGAAAAGAGGGCGCTAAAATCCCGCAACTTAGTGATTTGAGGGAATCAGGAGCCATTGAGCAGGATGCAGACATGGTTATGTTTTTATACCGCCCCGAATATTATGATATTACCAGTAACGAAATGGGAGAGAGCAACAAAGGAGAAACTTTTGTAAAAATTGCCAAACACCGTAATGGTAGTTTGGATACCATAAAACTGAAAGCATTACTGCATATTCAAAAATTTATTGAGGAAGAAGGGGGTAGTGATTTTGCAAGCGGCCTGCCGGGCGGAAACTGGAAGCCGGTTAAGAGTGATGATGGCGATGGTGCAAAATTATATATACAAAAGGGCAGCAAGATGAATGACGGGGAGTTTGATGAGGATGCGCCTTTTTAATGGATAATTTATTAATGGATAATGGAGAATGTTTTCAAAAAACGCATTCTCCATTTTTATTTTCTTTAAGTTTGAACTGCTGTATTAATTCTGTCAGCGGTTGTAAACCCTGAAGGCGGTTAAAACGAAAATATAAAATGCCCCTTCCTTTTTTTTATAAAGAAGAAATAGTTGCATCGAGTACGGATATTGTGCTGGATGAAGCCACCAGTAAGCATATCGTGCAGGTGTTGCGTATGCAGCCCGGGGAGCAGTTGCAATTGACCAATGGTAGAGGAAATTTGTTTACTGCTGAAATAAGAGACAACAACCGAAAAAGATGCACAGTTTCTGTTATAGAAAAATCTGGAATCGAAAACCTAAAATCGAAAATCACCATTGCCATCTCGTTAATAAAAAACAGCACCCGATTTGAATGGTTTTTAGAAAAAGCAACCGAGATAGGCGTATCGGAAATTATACCGCTTGTTTGCAGCCGAACCGAAAAAACGGCTTTTAAGTTTGAGCGGATGAAAAGCATTCTGGTGAGTGCCATGCTGCAGAGCCAGCAGTGCTGTTTGCCCGTGCTGCATGAACCTGTTCAGTTTGGCAAACTTTGGCAAAGTTCCAAAACTTTGCCAAAGTTGGATGAATACGGGCAAAAATTTATTGCCCATTGCATTGATGATGAAAAAAGAAATTTAGCCGACCTGGTCAATGAGTCACTCGCTTCAAAAATTATTTTAATTGGCCCCGAAGGCGATTTTACAGCAGATGAAATTGAATTCGCTTTACAAAATCATTTTAGCGCGGTAGCGCTTGGTGAAACCAGATTACGAACCGAAACCGCCGGAATCGTTGCTGCTACTTTACTTTGCCTGGTCTGAGTATTCCCCTTCATTGCTTGTTAACACCGGTTCGTTTAACTGAACCAACTTATTTTTCTTCATGCGATTTCGCATGATCATATTCAACATTTCCACACCAAAAGAAAATGCCATTCCAAAATAAATATAATTTTTTAGGCTAAGTTGATGTGCAGCTTCGCTATCCCAGCCTTCAATGATGAGACTAAGGCCTATCATAACTAAAAAAGACAGGGCAAGCATTTTTAATGTTGGATGTTTATGAATGAAAGCAGAAATTCTGGGACTGAATAAAAACATAATTGTCATGGCAATCACAACCGCGGCAATCATGATCTCTACATATTTTGCAGTACCGCCTGCGGTGATGATACTGTCGAATGAAAATACTGCATCAATGAGCATGATTTGCCCGATGGCATTTAACAGGGTTATTTTCTTATTCTTTTGCTGCGATGCTTTGGGGTCTTCTCCTTCCAGTTTATGATGTATTTCCATCACCGATTTATAAATAAGAAATAAACCTCCTGCCAACATTACAATACTGGCCAGGTCAAATCCTTTGTTAAAAACAGTGAATACAGCTTTCCCTTTTTGAGAAAGCAGCCAGCCAAGCCCCATCAACAACAAACTGCGGGAAAGAATACCCGTGATCATCCAGATCCTTCTTGCTTTTTTCTGGTCTTTGTCTTTTTGAAGCCGGTTGAGTATAATACTTACAAAGATTACATTGTCGATGCCGAGCACTACCTCAAGCACCACAAGAATAAAAAAACTGATAAGACTTTCGGATGTAAATAAATGTTCCATAATGATAATGTGCTATTGCGAATATGCAAATGTGCAAATAATAATGCTGCGGTATGAATTATTTTTAAAAATAGTTTTAAATGGAACTGCAAATTCGTTTTACAATCCCAGGGCCCTCATAAATAAAACCGGTCCAAACCTGTACAAGCGATGCCCCTGCATCCATCTTTTCTTTGGCATCTGCGCCGGTAAAAATTCCCCCACTTGCAATAATGGGTATTTCCCCTTTTGTTTTTTGATGCATGTATCCTACAATTTCTGTGCTTCTTTGCTTTAGGGGCAAACCACTTAAACCACCGGCACCGATAGATGTGAGTCGGGAATCGGGAGTAGTGAGTTGCTCTCTGCTGATGGTTGTATTGCAGGCAACCAGCCCGTCTAATTTTATTTCAAGCGCTAAATCGAGCACATCATCAATTTGATCCAAACTAAGGTCTGGTGCTATTTTTAGCAGAATTGGTTTAGGCTTGGGGTAGTTAATATTTAGTTTTTGCAGATTGGCAAGGATTTTATGCAGTGCATCTTTTTCCTGCAATTCTCTTAACCCGGGTGTATTCGGGCTGCTAACATTTACTACAAAATAATCTACATATTCGTGTAAAGCAGTAAAACAGATCCCGTAATCTTTCCAGGCATCTTCGTTTGGGGTGATCTTGTTTTTGCCAATGTTACCTCCGATGATGAGTCGTTGTCTGTTGTTCGTTGTTCGTTGTCCGTCCTTCAGGTTCCAGGACTTTAATCTATTTGCAACCGCTTTAGCCCCATCATTATTAAAACCCATACGGTTGATAAGGGCTTTGTCTTTTGGCAATCGAAATAAACGGGGTTTATCATTTCCGGCCTGCGGAAGCGGAGTTACTGTACCAATTTCAACAAAACCAAAACCAAGGGCTTCCAATTCATTCAGGTATTTCGCATTTTTATCAAAGCCGGCGCCCAGGCCAACACGGTTAGGGAATATAATACTTAAAAATTCGTAAGGCTTGCCCCCTTGTGCCTGCCCGGATGACCCGTTCGGACGGGGCTTGAAGCTTGTAGCTATCATTTTTTTTACAGTGGGAACTCTGCATAAAAACTTCAGTCCATTCATTGAAAAATAATGAACCCATTCGGGATCAAATAAAAAAAGGAAAGAACGCAAAAGCTTGTACATACCTATTCTGCCTTTTTTATAAGTGTTGCTAATTCTTTTTCAGTGATGGATTCTTTATCTGCCTTGTCAAATACATCTAATAAAATAATTAATTTATGCTGGATTTTTACATAAGTAATGACTCTTGCACCGCCACTTTTACCTTTATTTTTGGAAGATATCGTCATCCTGATTTTATAACAATCTTTACCTAAAGGAATTCCTGCTACCGGATTTTTTAATAATTCGGCTTTTAGTATTTGCAAATCCTTTATAGGGGAGTGGTACTTTTTAAATAGCTTTTTAACAGACTTGTCAAAAATTTCTGAAGTGCGGATTATATATTCAGAGTTCATTAATTAACTGATCTAAAGTTTTTAATTTTATTTTACCCTGCTCAGCCAGTTTTGCCTGCTTTAAGGCAGATAAAAAATCTTTAGCTTGTTTTTTTTTCTTTGATGTTAAACCTAAAAGCGGATCTCTTACAACCTGTATAAACTTAATTTCTTCAAGGCTTTCAATTACTTTTTTGGCTTTTTTATCTTTAATTTTTATGGTGATTAACTCTTCCATTTTTTTGTTTTTACAAAAATACATTTTTTAGCTTCATTTATTTACCTTTGATATAAAGTTGCATAAACAACCAATTTCAGTTTTGGGTTACGGGTTTATTGTTTTTTGTTGAGCCAAGGATTACATGCAGGCTCTCCGAATTGAATACACCACAAACCACTAACTATTAACCAATAACATTTAAATCATGCAGGAAGCATACATCGTAGCGGGTTACAGAACAGCCATTACCAAAAGTAAAAAAGGTGGGTTTCGTTTTTACAGGCCCGATGATTTGGCAGTAGATGTGATTAAAGGTTTGCTTGCCAGCGTACCACAACTTGACGTAAAAAGAGTAGATGATGTAATTGTAGGCAATGCTGTACCTGAAGCTGAGCAAGGGTTGCAGGTAGGCAGGATGATATCTGCCAGGGCAGTAGGTATTCATGCACCGGGCATTACCATTAACCGGTATTGTGCCAGCGGACTGGAAAGTATTGCTATGGCTACTGCAAAAATAAGGAGTGGTATGGCCGAATGTATCATTGCAGGCGGTACCGAAAGTATGAGCCTTGTGCCAACCGCCGGTTGGAAAACGGTTCCTTCTTTTACCATTGCAGAAACAGAACCGGATTATTACTTAAGTATGGGCC
>JANNSN010000063.1:0-42768 GCA_031402615.1 Chitinophagaceae bacterium | reverse complement strand
TAAATTATCCATTACTAAATTATCCATTATTAAATTATCCATTTTATGGTTCTAATATTTTTAGATCAATCAGAAGGTCACATTAAAAAATCGTCTTTTGAAGCAGCCTGTTACGGTGCTAAAGTTGCAGAGCAACTGGGTACCACTGCTGAAGCGATCGTATTGGGCAATGTTTCGGATGAATTAACCAGTTTAGGTAATTACGGAATAAAGAAAGTTCACACCGTAAAAAACGAAGCAGTCGATCATATGGATGCACAGGTTTTTACCAAAGTAATTGCCGATGCAGCAAAAGCTATGGATGCCAAATTAATCATCTTCTCTAATAATTTTAACGGCAAGGCCCTTGCTCCGCGTTTGAGTGTGAGAATGAAAGCGGGCCTGGTTTCGGGAGCCATAGCGTTACCGGATACCAGCAATGGATTCACGGTTAAAAAAAGCGTATTTAGCGGTAAAGCATTTGCGCATATTTCTATTACAACCGATGTTAAGATCATTGCCCTTAATCCAAATTCCTATACCATAACAACAACAGATGCAACAGCAGAAGTTGTTGCATTTGCGGCAACAGTGGATGCCGGAAAAGTGCAGGTTACTTCAACGGATAAAGTAGTTGGCGAAATTCCTTTGAGTGAAGCTGAAATCGTTGTTAGCGGAGGCCGTGGTTTAAAAGGACCTGAAAACTGGGCGCTTGTTACTGACCTGGCCAAATTATTGGGTGCAGCAACAGCCTGTAGCCGCCCAGTTTCGGACAGCGATTGGCGCCCGCATCATGAACACGTTGGACAAACCGGCCTGGCCATTGCACCTAACTTATACATTGCCATCGGTATTTCAGGCGCCATACAGCATCTTGCCGGTGTTAACCGAAGTAAAGTAATTGTGGTCATCAATAAAGATCCCGAAGCGCCTTTCTTTAAAGCAGCAGACTATGGTATTGTAGGCGATGCTTTTGAGATAATGCCTAAAATTATTGAAGCTGTTAAGAAATTAAAGCAGGCTTAATCATATTATAAATATAAACGGCTTTATATTTTAGCCTTTCAACTTAGTTTTGAAAGGCTTTTCTTTTATATTTGCTGTTCATACCATCTTGATTTGATAAGTAGTCCAATGCACTACTTGGAAATATTAGATGGTATTATACCGATAGCAAATGGCTTTGGACTACCTACCGGCATAATCGGTATTATTTAAGCAATGAAATTATAACTGAGGATTTGGTATGAAAAAAATTGAACTGGAAATTGTGGCTTTATCTCACAGCATTACGCAAACGCATTCCTATGCAGTTGTATTGGGCGAGATAAACGGTTTGCGTCGTTTGCCGATCGTTATTGGCGGATTTGAAGCGCAGGCCATTGCCGTGGCTTTGGAAAGGATGAGCCCCAGCCGGCCCCTCACCCACGACCTGATGAAGAATTTCATGATGGCTTTTCATGTGGAACTGCATGAAGTAGTGATCAATGACCTGCAGGAAGGAATTTTTTACAGTAAACTCGTTTGCAGTTCGGCAAACGATACCGTTGAAATAGATTCCAGAACATCTGATGCACTTGCCCTGGCGGTACGCTTTGGCTGTCCTATTTTTACTTTTGATACTATTTTGGACCAGGCCGGTATTTTAATGGAGGATGACGGAAAAGCAAAACCAGTTACCGCTGTTACCACCGAAACCGGCGGTAGCGATAATTTAAAATCTTTGTCCCTGGAAGAACTCGAAGGTTTATTGGCCGAAGTTTTAGACCAGGAAGACTATATCAGGGCGATTGCGATCCGGGACGAAATAAAAACACGAAAGGAAAAGTGAAGTAATGGATAATGATGTAATGGATAATGGATAATGTTTTAAGTTCATTATTCCATTCGCTTTATGCAAGCGTTGTTCAGCAGTCTGTAGTTTTCTAATAAATTATCCATTATCCAATTATCCATTATCCATTATTAATTATCCATTATCAACTTCTATGCTCGTTTTTCCCAATTGTAAAATAAATCTCGGCTTACAAATTACCGGCAAAAGAGCGGATGGTTTTCATAACCTGGAAACCGTATTTTATCCCGTCCCTTTCAAAGATGCTTTGGAATTGATCCCCGATGCAAATAATAAATCAGGAATTGAATTTACCGGAACAGGTTTAACCGTGGATGGTAAACCTGAAGATAATCTTTGCATGAAAGCTTATCATTTATTAAAAAAAAAATTCCCGAAACTACCGGCAGTTAAGATTCATTTGCACAAGACCATTCCCATGGGTGCCGGGCTGGGCGGCGGTTCTGCTGATGCTGCTTTTATGTTGACCTTACTGAACAATAAATTTCGTTTGAACCTGTCAACCGATCAACTGGTTAATTATGCGCTTGAACTCGGCAGCGATTGCCCTTTCTTCATCATCAACAAACCCTGCTATGCCACGGGCCGCGGGGAAGTACTGGAAGATATCCGGGTTGATCTAACGGGCTACAAAATGATACTGATCAATCCGGGTATTCATATCAACACGGGATGGGCATTTGCAAAAATTGATCCTGCTCCATCAAAAACATCCATTAAAAAAATAATGCAGCAACCTGTTGAAAGCTGGAAGGCTGAACTGTTGAATGATTTTGAAGAACCGGTTTTTACTGCACATCCGCAAATAAAAGAGATCAAAGATTCCCTGTATCACCAGGGTGCCATCTATGCGGCTATGAGCGGAAGTGGCAGTACGGTGTTTGGTATTTTTGAAGGAAATATCGATACAGCAATATATAAAAACCGGAACTATTTTATCAAAATCATAAATTAGTTTATCTTGCGCCAAATTATTGATCATTAATACGCAATTAACCATACCATCATTTCTCTGCAGCAATCTCGATTTACTCAATCATCGAGGATAATACCCTCGTGACCTCTCCAGGGAGAGGAAAACTACCTGTCTTTTATCTTTTCATTTTCCGGATTAAATAGATCAAACATGAACGCAACTATTTCCATATCAGCAAACGCCCAACGTTATTTAGACCTGGAAGAGAAATACGGTGCTCATAATTATCATCCATTGCCTGTTGTTTTAAATCGTGGTGAGGGTGTTTTTTTATACGATGTGGATGGCAAACGGTATTATGATTTCTTAAGTGGCTACTCAGCTGTTAACCAGGGGCATTGTCATCCCAAAATTATTAAAGCCCTTACTGAGCAGGCACAAAAATTAACACTAACCTCCCGTGCTTTTCACAGTAATTTTTTGGGTGAATACGAAAAATATATCACCGGATATTTTGGTTATGATAAAGTGTTGCCCATGAACTCCGGGGTAGAGGCTGTTGAAACGGCCATTAAGCTTTGCCGTAAATGGGCTTATGAAGTGAAAGGCATTCCCGCCGACCAGGCGAAGATCATTGTATGTGGTGGCAATTTTCATGGCCGTACCATTAATGTTATCTCTTTTAGCTGCGATGCTGCTTCAAAAAATAATTATGGGCCTTTAAATTCCGGGTATGTATCCATACCATATAATAACTTAAACGAATTGGAAAAAGCTTTTCAAAACGAGCATGTAGCAGCATTCCTGTTTGAACCCATACAGGGAGAAGCCGGTGTAGTTGTTCCGGATACAGGATATTATAAAGGCGTGCGTGATCTGTGCACCGGGTACCATGTGCTGATGGTAGCCGATGAAATTCAAAGTGGACTTGCCCGTACCGGAAAAATGTTAGCCTGCGATCATGAACAGGTAAGGCCCGATATTTTGATCCTGGGCAAAGCCCTGAGTGGCGGTGTTTTACCGGTTAGCGCTGTTTTGTGTGATGATGAAATTATGCTCACGATCAAACCCGGTGAGCATGGCAGTACCTTTGGCGGCAATCCCTTAGCCTGTGCCGTTGCCATGGCAGCCCTGCAGGTTTTAACGGATGAAAATTTGAGTGCCAATGCAGAGGCAATGGGTATTTTATTAAGAAGCGAATTAGAGAAACTGCATTCTCCCTACATATCAATTGTAAGAGGAATGGGTTTATTGAATGCCATAGTTATTCAACACCCTAACCCACAGGCGGCCTGGGAATTGTGTCTGCTTTTTAAGGAAAACGGCTTACTGGCGAAACCTACACATGGCGATAAGATACGCTTTGCCCCTCCTCTTGTGATCACAAAAGAACAAATACTGGAATGTGTGGGTATCATTGATAAAAGTTTACAGGAACTATAATTAAAGACAAGCATGTAGAGCTTGCCTTCCTTTATCCAATTCACTATCTTAGAACTTTAAATTACACCATGGATACCCACCTGCATCACGACCATATAGAATCGCATTTAAAAAGTTCCGACCTTTTAAGGGATGTGGTGATCGGCATGAGTGATGGTTTAACTGTTCCCTTTGCACTGGCAGCGGGCCTGAGCGGCGTGGTTGACAAAAGCAGCATTATCATCATAGCGGGTATTGCAGAAATTGCCGCCGGCAGCATTGCCATGGGATTGGGCGGATACCTTGCGGGAAAAACAGAACAGGACCATTATACGAGTGAGTTAAGAAGGGAACACGATGAAGTGGAAAACCTGCGACACCGGGAAATTGAAGAAACAAAAGAATTTTTTGCCAATATTGGTCTGAGCCCGGCGCTACAGGACCAGGCCACAGAAGAGATTGCGCAGGATAAAGACCGCTGGGTTGAGTTTATGATGAAGTATGAACTGGGTTTGGATAAACCGGATCCCAAGCGTGCCACCAAAAGTGCATTGAACATTGGACTATCGTATGTTGCGGGCGGCATAATTCCTTTAAGCCCTTATTTTTTTATTGCCGACTCTGCCGAGGCATTAAAATATTCGGTGGTGGTTACGTTAATTTGTCTTTTTGTTTTTGGATTTTTTAAAAGCAGGATCACCGGTGTACATCCGGTTTGGGGAGCATTAAAGGTAACCTTGATCGGCGCATTAGCTGCTGCTGCTGCTTTTGGTGTTGCCAAATTATTTGAAGCGCATTAAAAGAATGGCGAATGTGGGGTGCTTCCCATGTATTGCACTAAAGGCGTTGAAAAACATGCGATCATTTAAAATAGATATACGCACCACTTAACTTACACCGATTATTCCAGTATGGTATTACACATGGTGTTTTACGTTGCTTGAAATATTCTCCATCGTCCATTCCAGTTTCTTTTCGAAAGGGTGTTTACGCACCTGGCAATTGGTTTTTAAACAGATCCGGCAAGAAAAATCGAGGCAGCCGTCCGAGTGTACAAAAAGTTCTACGGATTCGCCATACTCATCCTTTACCAGGGCCGACAGTGCGTCAATTTCTTTGTGTGCTTCATGCACATTTAAATACCAGGGTACGGTAAGGTGACAATCCAGGTGAATTCTGCTGCCATATTTTATGATGCGCAGGTTGTGCAGATCAACCCAGTTTTCGCGTCGGCTGGCATTCAACAGTGCTACCATTTTATTCAGCAGCCTGGAATCGGCTTCATCCATAATACCGGCAACGGAGCGCCTGATAATTTTATAACCGGTAAAAAAGATCAGGATGGAGAACAAGATGGCTACCACACTATCGATCCAGATCAGGTTGGTCAGTAAAATGAGAACCAGGCCAATGACGATACCCAGCGTAGACCAGGTGTCGGTTTGTAAATGCTTCCCGGAAGAGATCAGGGCCAATGAATTATTTTTTTTTCCCGTTTTTACACAAACCGAACCGGCAAAATAATTGACCAGCCCGGTTATGGCAACCAGGATTATTCCATAATCCAGTTTTTTTATTTCATGTGGATGAACCAGGTTCGTAAACGCTTCGTAAATAATGAATAGGCCGGCGAAACTGATCATGGCCCCTTCTATAGCTGCAGAAATAAATTCAACCTTTCCGTGCCCATACGGATGATCCCGGTCCCTGGGCTTTGCAGAAATATACAGGCTATATACACCAATCAGCCCGGCAACAACATTGACGATGCTTTCAAAAGCATCGGTTAATATGGCAACCGAACTGGTAATATACCAGGCTACGGATTTTACGATCAAAAGCAATACGGATACCGCAGCTATCCGCTTTTGGATTTTTAAATTATATAAAGCTGTTTCCAATACAAAACATTGAGCGTTAAAATAAGGGTAAAGGTAGCCTACCTTGTAAAGGGTTGGCACAACTGGTAAATAATTTTTACAGGTTGGGCAAATTTAATCCGCCAACTTAATCTTCTTATGCGGGTTTGCCTCGGCATAGGAATAAATATTATTGCGGATGTAATCATTGTCAGCAAAAGGATTCAACACATTTTTCAGATCACCCGAACTGGCTATAGGAAAGGTTTTGGGCAAATACCCCATGCCCCAGAAACTGCCCCGTTCTATCAGCAAACATAACTTTTCCCCTTCCTTAATACCTTCATCTACCAAAACAAATGTGGGAAGGCTGCCGCACAATGCCGCCAACGCCCTTTGAATTTTCAAATTATAAATAACCGGTGGCTCCAGTGCCTCCGCTTCCGATTTGGTAACGGGCGTTTTATCAATAAAACAAAGCCGGGCATCCAGTTCAAATTCGACTACCATTTTCTTTAATAAGACCAACCCTTCCTGCAGTAAATTGAAATGGTATAAATGGGGCATATGCTTCTTCTTTTTATCGATGGCCAACCGGATATACCCCCTGCTATCCTCAAAAGAATATAAAGCGTATTTGATGACTGGCTGTTTCTGACTTTTGTTATAGCGTGGCCATAATCTTTTTATCTCGGTACTTTCCAGCACAATGGCTTCCAGCTCGGTTGCACATTGTTTATAAGAAATTTTATAAATATTTCGGATAAAATTTTGTCTCTTCAGGTCGGGGTCGTTATGGGTAAAATGGCTGCTCACTCTTTTTTTCAGGTTAATGGCTTTTCCAACATAAATGACCTTTTCCTTGTTATTGTGAAAATAATACACACCCGGCTTTGCAGGTAGTTTATCAATCACCTCCTTATCTATATTCAGTGGCAGCCAGTGTTCAGCAGAATTTCGTTTCAGCATCTGGTCTATATGGGTTTGAGCGCCGTTTGCCAGCATAGATTCAAACAACTTTACGGTAGCTTTTGCATCTCCGCCTGCCCGATGCCTGTTTTCAATATTGATCTTTAAAGAACGGCAAAGGCTACCCAGGCTATAAGAAGGCAGGCCCGGAAAAATTTTTCTGCCGAGTCGAACCGTACATAATTTTTTTGCCGTTAAATCGTAACCCGATTGTTTAAGCTGGTATTTTAAAAAGGAAAAATCAAAATTTACATTATGCGCTACAAAAATATTTTCGTTCAGCATATCAAACAACACATCAGCAATGTCATCAAAAACAGGTGCATCGGCTACCATCGCATTATCAATACCTGTTAGAGAAGTAATAAATTTTGGAATGAGTTGTTGCGGATTGATGAGGGTTTCAAAATGCTTAACCACCCGGTTTCCGTCGTGTACAAACACAGAAATTTCGGTAATACCATTTGCAGACGCATGGCCGCCGGTTGTTTCAATATCTACTATGGCATAATTCATTGGGCATCTAAAATACTAATTTATTTAGTCAATACGTATTTTTTATTTCATCAGATTCATTCAATTTTGGAGAAATAATTAATTTGTTATGGAAATTAAGCAGTTCCCTTTTCAAATGCCCCACTGGCCTGGTATTAAACCTGCCGAACACGCAGGAACAACCGGGATGGCTTACTGGAAAATTTTTACCATGGGCGAAATCAGGATAAGAATGGTTGAATATTCGGCCAATTACCAGGCTGATCATTGGTGCAACAAGGGGCACATCATTTATTGTATCGAAGGAGAAATGACAACAACGCTGTTAGATGGGCGGGAATTTAAGCTATCAAAAGGTATGACTTACCATGTTGGCGACAACAGCGAACCACACAGCAGCTATTCAAAAAACGGTTGTCATTTATTTATTGTTGATTAAGCAGTTTTGTTATTTTCTTCGTGGGTAAACTTATGTATGGCATCTTTTTGCCGTATCATTTTTATACTTTGTATGATCGCTGTAATGGCAAATATGCCGCCGATAACCCAGTTAATATATTGCTGGCTGTTGGAAATACGATGTACCAGCCATTTGCCACCAAAAATAAAAACAAAGTTTCCGGTTAAGGTACCGAGGCCAATACCCACGATATACATATTGTATTGGCTTTTTACCGGCTCCAGTACTTTTTTGGTGAATAGCACCGTGCTCCAGCCAAACCAAAACGGAATTTGTACCGGGTTGATGGCGCTCATGAACATGCCCAATAAAAACCGGTGTACATTATTCTCCAAAAAAACATTCTTTGCATCTTCGCCTTTTACAGCAGCCGCATAAAAACTACCTGCTGCCAAAGCCAGTATAATGACCAGGGTAAACCATTCCATCGCTTTCATCAGTTTATCCTGTTTGCGTATCCAGTCTACCCCGAGTAAGGATATACGAACATAGATCATCTCCACCAGTAAAGAACCCAGGGAAAAAAATATAGCATGGGTAATACTTTCCTGTATACCTATCTGCATAGCTGCCACATTAAGGGTACCCAATGGTAATGAACCCAGGAAACTGATCATTAACCCCCATAAAAAAACACGTAATAATTTTGGCATCTGGCAAAGATACTACGCATGGTTTATAGTAAACAAATTACAAAACGTACCCGGTACGCCCTGGTAAACAAACCTATTTGGCGAAAACGTTTAATGTGACGGTTAAATTATCAGAGATCGATATACTTTTACCGCCAACACCAAAATCTCTCCGGTTGATACTGAATGTACCGTCAAAAACATATCCTCCATCCTTTGGCGTTGCGCCAAATGCAAATTCAACCGGCTTCGTAACGCCTTTCATGGTCAGGTCACCAAATACATAAAACCTGCCGGCAGTGGAAGAGAGCGTAATTTTTGTACTTTTAAATCCAATCGTTTTAAAAGTAGCCACGTCAAAATATTCAGTCTTTTTTAAATGATCGTCTCGCATACTGTTATCGGTATCAACGCTGGATGCATTAACGGTTACCTCAAAAACAGCATTCGCCAATTTAGCCGGATCAAATTTGATCATACCTGTTAAGCCCGTAAAATCTCCACCGGTCTTAATTCCAAAATTTTTAATTACGAAATGTACATTACTCCGTTTTTCAACAGGCAAAAGAATTGCCTGTGCGTTTAACAGGTTTGCACAAACTACCGATGCGACAAATAAAATGAATATTTTTTTCATGAAATAAATATAGCCAAATACTGTTTAATTTTTTGTTATTTTTAAGCTGCTCAAGTTATAGGTGACTCCAATTCCCACCCCCGGCATCTTTTCTCTAAATCGGTCATTTTTGTCACCACCAGGCGTAGTTTGTACTTCCGTATTGGTTGTATACTCCGCAAAAAGAAACTGGAATCCAAGTTTAACACCCCATGAATCGTTCCACGTATACCTAACAAACAGTTCACTGTTTAAAGAACCCCTGTCATTATCGCTAATTAACAAAATATTAAACGGAGTGGGCTTTGCAGTTACCGGCACACCTGTTGCAAAATTATTACCATAGTAAACCCCGTTTTGCCTTTTGCCAAAGCTAAATCCTATTGCGTCTATAGTAAATCCAACATAAAACTTTTTGCTTAGGTTATACCCCACGTTGAGCGTAAGATTTAAGAAATTTGTTTGCACTTTAGGAAATAAAACGGAATCAATATTTTCCTCAATATCGTCGGTAAATAAAACAGTAGGATCTGTTTTGCCACTGGTTAATTTAGCCGGCGCCGTTTTGAAATACAGGTTACTGCCAAAATAACTGGTAAACTTTGCACCCAGTCCAAGTTCCAGTTTTTTATGTTTTCCATACTTCCAGTTATGTACATATGCCAGTGACCCGCTCCCCTGTGATGAGCCGATAGCACCGGTGAATTCGGCAAAATTATCAACCGGTCTTGCTTGTTTACGTTGTGCATGTACTGCAGAATAAAGAAATACAGTAAGCATGGATGCCATTAAAATCTGTTTCATAAATGTAAGAGGTTTTTGTTTTATTTTAATTCGGTATCGGCAAACGGAATGCGGTATTGGGCAAACCAGATCACCACCTGTTTATACATGCACCGCATCGGGTTCTCCTGTCAATTCATAGTGGAATGCGCCGCCCAGGTATTTTAAAAAGCCCAGGTCTGTATAGTCAACCGGCGGTGCGGCATTGTTTACAATGGTTTTCGAAAAATATACAGGCAAATCAGGGCCGTTATACGAAGAAAAATTCTTAAAAACCAGCCAGTATTTTGAACCTGCTTTTTCTACACGTACATCTCCCCTTGCACTATCGCCTAATTCGCCGCCAGGTAAAGTACCGGTGTATAAAACCACTGCCTGCTTGTTATGGGGCGGTATCATACTTTCATTGCCAAAAACAGGCATGTTTTCGTTTTTGCAGCTAACCATAAACAAATCCGCAAGTACCAATAAACCATAAAATATTCGCATGCTATTTTTTATGCAAAATTATAAAGCCGGATTTTCAACCGCTGTCAGGCACAGGACATTTTACTTATTATACATTTCCTTTTCCTTGGTTATTATATACGCAAATATTTACAAAAGGTTCAATCAGGCCCGATTTAATTGCGAAAACACCCTTTGGAGCCAATAATGATTGATCCCTAAACCGGTTTTTTTATTTCAATGCAGGGTTTATCAAATGCACCACTTAAAGTATCGCTATATTTGCGGCATTCATTTGTAAAAATCTTATAGAAATTATCGGGCTTTGAACAATCATGCAACAGATATCATCATTATTGGCGGTGGCCTTGCCGGACTTACCAGTGCCATTCATCTGTCCAGGGCAGGTTTACCTGTTACTTTGATCGAAAAAAACGAATACCCAAAACACAAAGTTTGTGGCGAATATATCTCCAATGAAGTATTGCCTTACCTGCAACAACTGGGAGCAGATCCAATGACGCTCGGCGCAAAAAAAATAAATCGCTTTTTGTTAAGCACTACCCGGGGAAAAACAATTGAAACTACACTGCCACTTGGCGGTTTTGGTATCAGCCGCTATACGCTGGATAATTTCCTGATGCAAAAAGCGGTACTAAACAACTGTGCCGTGATCCGCGACGCGGTAACAGATGTTCATTTTGCAAACGATGGTTTTCGGGTACTTACCAAAGCAGGAAAAGAACTGACAGCAAAACTGGTCATTGGTGCCTTTGGAAAAAGAAGTATGATGGATGTAAAACTGAACCGGGCATTTATTAAAAACAAATCCCCGTTTGTAGCTTTTAAAATGCATATGGCAGGAATTTTCCCGGAAGAACTGGTGGCTCTCCACAATTTTAAAGGAGGTTACTGTGGTATATCACAAGTAGAAAACGGGCATTTAAATGTTTGCTTAATCACTACTTATTCCAGTTTTCAGCAGTACAAAAATATTGACAACTTTATACAGGAAGTATTGTACAAAAACCCGCATTTAAAAAAAATATTGGAAAACGCTGTTCCTGTATTTGAACAGCCACTGACGATCAGCCAGGTTTCTTTTTCAAATAAATCAACGGTAGAAGAACATATGCTCCTGTGCGGCGATGCAGCAGGAATGATCCATCCCTTATGCGGGAATGGTATGGCCATGGCCATACACAGCGCCAAAATTGTTTCTGAATTGGTGATTGACTATTTCCATTCAACGATAAAATCAAGGTTTGATCTGGAATCAGCCTATGCCAGGCAATGGAATGCCGAATTCAAAAAAAGAATAACAACCGGCAGGATATTACAAATGTTTTTCGGAAAAGATAACCTGGCCAGGGCAATGATGTACGGTGTAACCCATATACCCGGTGTATTGCCGGCCATTATCCGGCGAACCCATGGCAAACCACTAAAACCGGCTGTTTTGTAAAAACACATTCATTGGAAAAAGAAAAACAGGATAAGCTTTAAATCATTATTTCATTTACCCAAACAGGCAATAGCAATATGTTGGTTCAAACCAGGTACCGGAGTTCAGAAAAAGAGATCATGGATGATTTCCTGATAGAAGGAGACATGTTGCTAATGTCTTTGGACCAGATTGGTATCATAAATAAACGTTTGGGTGGCAACAGCGTAACCCTCCAGGGACTTCGGAGTTTGTATGATACAGAACCCAAAAACTCCGTAATCAAAATTATTGACATCGGTTGTGGCAGCGGTGAATTGCTGAGAATGGTAGCCGATTACGGCAGAAAAAATAACTTTATATTTAAGCTTATGGGCATCGATGCAAATAAATGTACCGTAAATTATGCCCGTGAACTGTCAACAAATTACCCGGAAATCAGTTATGCGAACATGGATGTGCAGGCAGTTGAGTTTTCGG
The DNA here is from genome assembly GCA_031402615.1 of Chitinophagaceae bacterium. Taxonomy (GTDB): domain Bacteria; phylum Bacteroidota; class Bacteroidia; order Chitinophagales; family Chitinophagaceae; genus Ferruginibacter. Next base: position 30,411 of record JANNSN010000063.1, on the reverse strand, counting down.
CCCTGGAGTATGATATTGCATTGGCAACCCTGTTCCTGCATCATTTTACTGTTGAAGAAATAGAAAATTTGTTAACCCGGCTGGTTAAGCAATCAAGAATAGGTATTGTTATTAACGATTTACAAAGGAGCAGGTACGCGTACTATTTGTTTAAGCTGATCAGTATATTTATTAAAAACCCGATGACGGTAAATGATGGTGCCATTTCTGTTTTACGGGGATTTAAGAAAAAGGAACTCATTCAAATCAGTAGTAAATTGACGGGTACCACCAGTTCTGTTGAATGGAAATGGGCTTTCCGTTATCAATGGATCATCAAAAAATTATGAGCGTAAAAATAAAAACTGTAGCCAAACAATTGCCCCCTTACTTCCGGGTAACCGATGACATACTACCTTTTGTTAAAACCTGGTTACAGGGACAGGACGAAAGATTTATCAGAAAGGTGATCAAAATATTTGGCAATGCAGGGGTAGACAAAAGGTATTCCATCATGTCGCCGGAGGAAGTTTTCTCCAATACTTCCTTTGAAGAAAGAAATGATATCTATATACGGGAGTGTACCAGGCTTGCCGCCATGTCTTTGCAAAACGCACTGGACAAAGCCGGCTGGAAAGCCGGGGACATCGATTATATCATCACGGTTAGTTGTACCGGAATTATGATACCGTCTGTTGACGCCTGCCTGGTAAATCATTTTAAAATGAAGCAGGATATTGTGCGGTTGCCCGTTACTGAAATGGGATGTGCGGCAGGCATATCGGGGATTATTTATGCCAAAAATTTTTTAAAAGCAAACCCCGGTAAAAAAGCCGCTGTTGTTGCTGTTGAATCACCAACCGCTACTTTCCAATTACATGATTTCTCCATGGCCAATATTGTAAGCGCTGCTATTTTTGGTGATGGTGCCGCCACGATATTACTATCATCCTGCCCGGAAGATGAGGGCCCGGAAATTATGGCTGAAGAGATGTATCATTTTTATGATGCAGAATACATGATGGGTTTCAAACTGACCAACACCGGTTTGCAAATGATTTTAGACGAAACAGTTCCGGAAACCATATCGGCGCATTTTCCAAAAATTGTACACCCTTTTCTGGAAAGAAATAATTCGGGAATTGATGAAATAAATCATTTGATTTTTCACCCCGGCGGAAGAAAAATTGTGCAAACTGTAGAAGATCTGTTTGGCGTGCTTGGCAAAAATATTGATGACACCAGGGAGGTGCTGAAACAATATGGCAATATGAGCAGTGTAACTGTTTTATATGTTTTAGAAAGATTTTTAGAAAAAAATATTCAGCCAGGGGAAAAAGGGCTGATGCTTAGTTTTGGCCCGGGGTTTTCGGCACAAAGTATTTTATTACAATGGTAAAAGAATTTGAACATAAAAATTACTGGGCAATCATCCTCGGCGGGTCCGGCGGACTGGGATTGGCATCCGCAAAAAAACTGGCCCGGCATGGTTGTAATTTGATTATTATACACCGCAATGGCAAAACAGACGCCCCATCCATTGAACGGGAGTTTGATTTGATCAAAGCAACCGGTGTTGGCTTTTTATCGTTCAATAAAGATGCCATGTCTGTTGAAAAAAGAGCTGAAATGATGGAAGCCATACGTGAAAGACTGGGTGCCGGTGGAAAGATAAGAATGCTGCTGCACAGCATCGCCAAGGGTAATTTAAAACCGATGACCGGCGACGGGCACAAGGCATTGCAAAATGACGACTTTCACCTGACACTGGAATCCATGGCCATCAGTTTATATGACTGGACCAAATTATTGTTCGACAATAAATTATTTGCGGATGACGCCCGGGTAATCAGTTTCACCAGCGAAGGCAATAAAAAAGCTTTAAAAAATTATGCAGCGGTTTCAGCAGCCAAAGCTTCCCTGGAAGCCATCACCAGGAATATCGCCCTGGAATTTGCAGCATATGGTATTAAAGCAAATTGTATCCAGGCCGGGGTAACCGATACAGAGTCCTTCAGAAAGATCCCGGGTCATGAAGACCTGAAAGCACATGCATTAAAACGCAATCCCGGTAAACGATTAACAACTGCCAATGATGTTGCGAATGTGGTTTACCTGCTGTGCAAAGATGAAGCAGCGTGGATAAATGGAACCATTATCATTGCGGATGGAGGAGAACATATTCAATAAATGATGACCACTACAGAAATATTAGACCAGCTACCCTATGCCCCGCCTTTCCTTTTTGTGGATGCGTTGTTTGACCTGTCTGATAATGGGATAAAAGGTTGTTACACTTTTAAGCAGGACGAATACTTTTATACAGGCCATTTCAAAAACAACCCGGTTACTCCCGGTGTTATCTTAACGGAAACAATGGCACAAATTGGCCTGGTTTGTTTTGGCATCTATTTAGTAAGCGACAGGGCCACGGATATTTCAACATACGATATAGTACTTAGTTCCGTTGCTGTTGAATTCCTGGTGCCGGTTTTTCCGGGAGAAAAAGTAACCGTAATATCCACAAAAAAATATTTTCGGTTCAATAAACTAAAATGTGAAATAGAAATGAGAAACAGCAAGGATAATACAGTTTGCACAGGTACCCTATCAGGCATCATATTAAACAGGAAATGAACAACAGGGTAGTTATAACAGGACTTGGTGTGGTAGCACCAAATGCGGTGGGGATACCGGCATTCACAGAAGCCATTAGAAACGGGGTTTCCGGTATCCGTTTTCAACAGGAACTGGAAGAACTAAAATTTTCATGTTGCATTGGAGGTACGCCGCCCGTGACAGAAGAATTAATACAACAATACCTAACGCCATTACAATTAAAGAATTTTAACAGTTCAGGTATTTTGTATGGCTGTATCGCGGGTATGGATGCCTGGAAAGATGCAGGATTGGCGATCAGCGACGCGGATATTCCAGACTGGGACAGCGGAACAGTTTTTGGTACCGGTATTTCAGGCGTGGAAAAATTCAGGGAAGCAGTCAATAAGATCGATGAGGGAAAAGTAAAAAGACTCGGCAGCACGGCGGTGTTACAAACCATGACCAGCGGGGTTTCGGCGTATTTAAGTGGTATACTCGGCCTGGGAAATTTAGTTACCAGTAATTCTTCTGCCTGCTGTACCGGTACAGAATCTATCATTATGGGATTTGAACGGATACAGTTGGGGAAAGCAAAAAGAATGCTGGTAGGTGGATGCAGCGATCATGGACCCTATATCTGGGGAGGTTTCGATGCCATGAAAGTGATCACGTACAAACACAACCATGAGCCGGAAAGGGCATCACGCCCCATGAGTGAAACCGCCAGTGGCTTTGTGCCGGGCAGTGGTGCCGGTGCCTTGTTACTGGAATCTTTATCCAGTGCCCTGGAGCGGGGTGCAAAAATCTACGGCGAAATTTTAGGTGCTGCCGTAAATGCCGGGGGGCAAAGGGGTACGGGAACCATGACAGCCGCCAACTCCCAGTCAGTACAGCGATGTATACAGGATGCTGTCGCAGATGCCGGTATACATGCCAACGACATTGATTTAATAAACGGGCATCTTACCGCAACAATAAAAGATCCGGTAGAAATTGAAAACTGGTCGATGGCTCTGAACCGCAAGGGTAAAGATTTTCCTTATATACATTCATTAAAATCAATGATCGGCCATTGTTTGGGAGCCGCAGGAGCTATTGAATGTGTTGCAGCCGTGATCGGCCTCCAGCATGGCTTTATATTCCCTTCTGTAAATTGTGAAGACGTGCACCCCGGCATAGCATCCATGATTGACATAGATAAAATACCGCAAAAATGTATAGAAAATGATACATTGCAGATCATGGCTAAAGCCGGTTTTGGCTTTGGTGACGTAAACAGCTGCATCATTTTTAAAAAATATACCGAATGAATAATGAAGAATTAATTGAAGCCCTAAAGCGCATTGTGAAGCCCTATGTGCGTGACGAAGCAGGTTTTAAAAACATGACAGCAAATTCTGATTTTTTGAATGATCTTAAAATCAATTCGGCTAACCTGGTAGATGTAATTTTGGATATTGAAAATGATTTTGATATTGAAATTGACAATGAGTCTATGGAAAAAATGCTTACCGTTAAAGCGGCCATGGAAATTATCACAACCAAACTGGGTGATAAATGACGGGTAATGATATTGTGGATAAAGCTACAGCCGCCGCTGAAAGTAACACGAAAAGAAAAGGTTTTCTTGAGAAATTATTTACGCCCCGGGAAAGGATTTATATCAGCGAAGCTTCGGAACCTGCAGACATAATATGGCGGCTTTGGACCATGAAAGAAAGCTGTTACAAAATTTACATCCGTCAAAGCGGTGGTCGTTTTTTTGCGCCGAAAAAATTCGACTGCAGGTTAAGCGATCCTGTAAACGGAACTGTACACTTTAATAACAACAGGTTCCTGGCAACTACTGTTAACCATGAAAATTATATGTACAGCGTTGCTTTTCCCCGTGAATCGGTCATGAATCCTTTGGCCAATTGCTGCTTTATGATCCCCCAAATGAATTACGATGATCAGCAACAGTATATTTTCGAAAAAATAATCAAAACCTATAAATTGCTTGCGGGTAATAACATAAGCGCAACGTGCGTGATGAAGGATGAGCATGGTATTCCCTTTTTAGTTAACGAAAATGACCATTCAAAAATTCCCGTTTCCATAACCCACCATGGTCATTATGCTGCTTTTACGATTAATTAGTCTGGATCCATGAAATCAGTTTTACAACAGGCCATTGACAAGTTATCCCATCTTTTGATCCGCTTCCCTGATCAGTTTAAAATGAGCCTTAATGCCCGCCAGGAATTTTATTCCTTTTTTATATGGCCAGGGTTTAATGCCGTGCTGCCGGTTATACTTGCAGATCCTGTACAATGCTTTCCAATGCCTCAGTATTTCTGAATAGGCGCCCATTAAAGTATACCCGGTATCATAAAAATGATTGGGTTCGGCACCACATCCATTATATTCCAGGATGGTAAAATGTTGCCCGTTCCTGAGGTCTTCTACATTATTGCACATAATATCATACCGGCCATAAAAAAAATCATTGATGCTGAGACTGATCTCATCAAAAATGGCGATAAGCCGGTCATCGATATGCTCTTTCAGATCAATAAAATGAGCCCCCCGGTTATGGTTGGCCGCATAACTCAGCATATATTTTTCTCCTGCGGGCAGCACCCGTGTTAACTGGTCTTTATGTTTGCTAAACATTTCACCGGTTCTTTTTTTTGCCTTTGGATGTTGCATGATCAACTGCCCAACCGTATCCCTGCCATTACCGATAACCTGTAACGGTATCTTATGCAGGAAACCGGTAATGGTTCCCTTTTTTTCCTTCGGATGACGAACGTAAAACACGCTCACTTCCATGGGATAATTCACCAGTTTCTGCACAATATATTCAACCGGTATCTTTGCGTGGTAATTTTCCAGTTCTTCTTCTTTATCTATTTTACGAAATAATATGCCTTGGCAACCAACTTCTGGTTTTACAACAAACGGGTATTGGATACCGGTTTTTCGCAGGTTTTCTTTTATGTATTCAAAATTTTGTTTTGGTAAAACATTAAACGTGGCAGGGTATAAATGCCTGGGCAACAAATCATACATCTCCTTTTTAGGCTCTCCATCCATGCCGCCGAATGTAATTTTGGGGTTACTGGGCGTAAAAAACCATACAAAACCCGATTTAAGCATATACCAACCCCATACCGGTGCAATCGGCGCGTACAATAGCATGAATGGCCATGCTTCCCAATTTGTTATGCGGTTAAAGATTTTTTTCAATTAGCGTTGATTGTGGCGAAGATATTTAAAATGTAGTTGACTACCACGAGGATAGCAAGTCACAAAGAAAACCCCATGGTGATACCTGTGGACAAGTGGAACTTTTATTTATTAAGTTTACTTTTTATGTTGAATGGCTTATTTTTGCTTCCAATGTATATCTTTTATTAAAGTAACTTACCAGAATAAAAATGTAGTCTATGCACGTTCCCACAATGGCAGAAAGGATGGCAAAGGGCGAAAGCCCGGATGTTTTATTTTGGGTTGGCTGTGCGGGTAGCTATGATCAGCGGGCACAAAAAATAACCAAAGCTTTTGTTACCATTTTAGATAAGGTTGGTGTTAACTATGCCATTCTTGGAAAAGAGGAATTTTGTACGGGTGATCCTGCCCGCCGTGCCGGTAATGAATTTATGTTTCAGATGATGGCGTATCAGAATATCCAGGTCTTAAATGGCTATGGCATTCAGAAAATAGTGACCGCCTGTCCGCATTGTTTTAATACGTTAAAAAACGAATACCCCGAATTGGGCGGCTATTATGAGGTCATTCATCATGCTACTTTCTTACAGCAGTTGATTGATGAAGGTAAAATTAAAATGACCGAAGGCGGCAGTTACCAAGGCAAAAAGATCACCTACCACGACAGTTGCTATTTAGGCCGGGCCAATAATATATATGAGGCTCCCCGCAAGGTTTTGGAGGCATTGGATGCTTCGTTGGTAGAAATGAAACGATGCCGCAGCAATGGATTATGTTGTGGCGCCGGTGGAGCGCAAATGTTTAAAGAAGAAGAAAAAGGCGATACCCGCATCAATATTGAACGTACCAGGGAAGCACTCGAAACCGGAGCGCAGGTAATTGCAGCTGCTTGCCCTTTTTGTAATACCATGATGACAGATGGTGTAAAGAACAGCAATAAGGAAGACGAAGTACAGGTTTTGGATATTGCTGAGTTGGTAGCTGCGTCGATGGGTTCCTGATACTGCCGGCACGGCTGAACAACGTTTGGATAGGGATAATGGATGGGGCAATGAGTTAACTTAATATTTCTGCCGCTGCTTTAAAATAATACCTTACCCATTTTGAATAATAAGATGCTTCGTTCCTCAGCATGACAAAAGCGTTCCATGCCTTCCGGCAGGCAGGCTCAGCATAACAAACACAACAGTATACCCTTTTGTCATCCTGAGCGAAAGCGAAGGATCTGATCTGGCACTATGAACTACAACTTTTTTTGTGTGAATTGACTAATTTGTACCGGCAAGGGTTACGTACCTGTGTAACTAATGATCTTTCGAACCCGGAAAAATAAGATGCTTCGTTCCTCAGCATGACAAAAGCGTTCCATGCCTTCCGGCAGGCAGGCTCAGCATGACAAACATAACAGTACACCCTTTTGTCATCCTGGGCGAAAGAGAAGGATATTATATTACATTATGAACTATAATTTTTTTGTATACATATTGACTAATATTCACCGGCAGGTGCTATATACCGGCGTAACGAATGATCTTTCCAGGAGAATCTATGAACATACAGAAGATGCAAATGAACAAAAGAAAACTTTTGCCGGCAAATACAATTGCATATACCTTGTTTATTGGGAAAGATTTCAATACATAGATGCTGCAATTGGAAGAGAGAAAGAAATCAAAGGATGGAAAAGAGAGAAAAAATATAACCTGATCCGCTCAATGAACCCGGCAATTAAATTTTTAAATGATGAGCTTGAATAATCAAATAACTCTTTAACATCTTAACTTTGCCATATGGAGTTCAATTTTAAAAAACATATACCCACCGGTTTCAACGATAACTCCCGTGTTTGGATCTATCAAAGCAGCCGTTTGCTGTCTGCCGGCGAAACCCCGGAACTGGAAGACATGCTGAACCATTTTGCAGCCGGATGGAAAAGCCATGGCGATGCAGTAAAAGGATTTGCCCATTTGTTTTTTGGGCATTTTATCCTATTGATGGCCGATGAAACGGCAACCGGGGTAAGCGGTTGCAGCACCGACAGTTCTGTTCATCTTGTTAAATCCATTGAAGAAAAATTTAAGGTTCAGTTATTCGACAGGCAAAATCTGGCTTTTATTATAAAAGATAAAATACAGCTGCTGCCGCTTAACCAGCTTGAGTATGCAGTTGAAAACAATTTTATACATGCGGATACGTTGTATGTCAACAATACCGTTTTGTCAAAAAAAGATTTACTGGAAAAATGGATAATCCCGGTAAAGGAAAGCTGGCTGGCAAAACGAATACATTTTTCTGAAAAAGCCTGTTAAGTGCTTGTTTATTTTTTCTGCAGTTTTTTCAAAAGCTCCTCCCTGCCCGATTTTTTGATATGCTTCTTAAACACATAACTCAGTACTATCCTGTAATTGCGGGTGTTAGTGGTACTGTAGCTTTCCAGGTTAAAATTACTGCCGTAAGTGAAATTTCGGTTTTGTTGCTGAAAAAACGGATCAATAAAATTCAGTGTAACAATAAATCTTTTATTAAAGAATTTACGCTGCACACCCATATTCATGCTCACTGTATTTTGCACCCGGCCCTGCGGATTGGCAAAACTGTTAAATGTAAAACTGCCGTTGGCATTCATTTTATCCGTAAACACATAACTGCTGTTCAGCGTAGAATAAAACGAGCCTCCATTCCTGAAATACCTTACTGTACGGTCGTACAGGCTGTACAGGTTATAAGTATATCCAAAACTAAGGTTGGCTTTTGTTTTTTTATTAAATGTATATCCTCCCCAAACACTGGCCTCATATTCCTTACGGCTGCTTATATTTTGCCAGGTGGTAAAAGTGCTGCCACCGGTCTGCAGGGTTCTTATGGAACTGTAAATATTCTGCAAAACATTATAGCCAACCGATGCATTTAAATTGTACAGCTTATTCCATTTGCCGAAAATGAAGTCGAAATTATCGGCGAAATAAGGAAGTAAATAAGGATTACCCGATCGTGTATTGTACGGATCTCCATAATCCAGGCTTGGGTTCAACTCGGTAAGACCTGGCCTTTGCACCGTTCGTTTATAACTCAAATTAATACTTACATCGTTTTCCCATTTCTTCACCAGGTTGGCAAATGGCAACAACGACCAGTAATTGTTGCTGTAATGTTTTGTATTGTTAAAAATATCAAAATTGGTTTCGGTATAATCTGCCTGCAGACCGGCATTAATAAAAAAGTCTTTCACAAAATTATAGCGTGCTGAGGCCCGCAAACTGTAAATAGTTTGATGAAACAGAAAATCATTGCTTAGTGCTTCATTCTTTACAAATACATTTTCAGGCTTTTTTATAAAAGCCGTGTTTAACACATGATGATTGTTGTGCCGGTTATACGTGGCGCCAAAATTCAGCAATGTCTTATCGCCCTTTAGCGGCTTATCATAATTTATCCTGAAACTTATCGTGTTATTCCGGCTGGCTGTATGCTGTTCCTGTGTTGAGTCCGACCCGTTGGGGGTATGATCGGGATTAAGATATTGCTGATAAAAATCCCGGTTATTTTGGCTGCTGTTACAATTAATACCGGTGATGATCCTTAAAACCTCCCTCGGGTCTTTTCCCCTGGTGGTATAAGTAATACTAAAACCCGGACTACTGTTTTTATTATCCGTAGCAGTTAAACGATTGCTTAATTTGTATAACTGCTCAAACCGGTTTAAATTACTGTACTCAACGCTGTTTTCATAAGCGGCGTTATTGCTGTTGTATTGGGTGTTGATGTTAAAACTGTTTCTTTTGTTCAGGTCGTAGTCCACACCCAGCCTTATATTTGGCCTGCGGTTGTTGCTATTGCTTAGCCCTGCCGTGTTAAAATAGTTCGAAGAATCGGCATAAACATTCTCCCGGTTACTGTAGCTGCTTCCGTTAAACTCATTATATCCAAAACCAGCAGAAAAATTAAGGGCGAATTTATTTTTTCGATAACTCAAATTACTGCTGATACCCGCTTCACCGCGGCTTCCGTAATTCACATTAACTCTTGCGTTAAAACCAACCTTCCCTTTTTTGGTTACAATATTTATCACGCCTCCCCGCTCATTGGCATACTGCGGCGGTGGTGTGGTCATCACCTCAATCTTTTCTATCAAGCTTCCCGGCATGCTTTCCAGCAGGTCCTGCAATTGCCTGGCATCCAGCTCCACCGGTTTATCGTCAATTAAAATTTTTACCTCTTTACCACGCAACAAAATCTTTCCATCATTATCTATATTAACCAGCGGTGTTTGCTTTAGCAACTCGGTGGTAGTTGCACCGGAGCTTAATGCCGATTCCCCGGTATTAAAAATTATTTTACCATCCCTGTTTTCAATAAGCGGCTTTTCGGCATACATAGTAACCTCGCTTAAAAGCGATGAATTTTTGTTGATCCGCACATCATTTAAATCAAAATCAAATCTTTCGGTTCTTATATAAATACTATCAATTACACGAACAGCATAGCCCGCTGCAGTAACCCGCAACCGGTAGTACCCATAGGAAAGTTTGTCGAAACCAAATTCGCCATCTTTAATACTTAATTGATGTTTTTGGGTAGATGTATCCGAAAGCAGCAGCAGGCTAACATGCGCATCTGCAATCCCTTTACTGTTGTCAGCATCCAGTATACTGCCTATAATCGATCCCGGATTGGGATCAGCGTTCTGTGCTGAAACAACGCCCGAAACCAACAGGAGAAAATAAAATACAGTAATTTTCACCAATGTGTTTATGTATGAACAACAAAAATACTAATTGTCTCTATCGAAATTAAAAATTGATTTACATGGATAAATGGCTATTCCAATAGAGTTTATCAGTACCTTAGGCCATTAGCGCATTTTTATTATTGTCATGTTTACCGGGATGCTTATTTTTATCCATCCAAAAAAATAAAATTTATGAAGAGAATTTTGCTGGCAGCCTTTTTTACGGGCTTTACCATGTTACCGCTCCTGTCCCAGGCACAGAAAAATACCAAATTTATTGATCCTGCCAATATGGATCTTTCCGTAAAACCCGGTGATAATTTTTATCTCTATGCCAATGGCACCTGGATAAAAAACACACCAATCCCGGCTTCCAAAACACGCTGGGGAAGTTTTGATGCATTGGCAGAAGAAAGTTCCATGGCCCTGAAAGGCTTGTTGGAAGAAGCCGCAAAAGCTGCAAACGGTAATGCCCTGATGAAACGTGTTGGCGATTATTATACCAGTGCCATGGATAGTGTACAAATTGACGTGTTGGGAAACACACCCATCATGCCATACCTGGAAGCCATTACCAGACTAAGTTCTAAGGCCGAGGTTTTAAAACATATGAATTACCTGCGTTCACAATCCATCAGCGCTCCGTTATACCGGATCGGCGTTGGGCAGGATGCGAAGGATGTTACCAAATATATCATCAATATCGGACAGGGTGGTACTACTTTACCAGACCGGGATTATTATTTGAAAAACGATTCCCGCAGTCAGAAAATAAGAACCGATTATACAGCCTATATCGTTAGGTTATTTACATTATGCGAAGAAAGCAATGTAACCGCCATGATGAATGCCGTAACCGTCATGCAGCTGGAAACAAGCCTGGCCAAGGCACAAATGAGCCGGGTAGAGATGCGTGACCCTACCAAATTGTACAATAAATTTTCTGTGGATGGTTTAACAGCGAAAACACGAAACCTGAACTGGCAAACTATTCTGCAACAGTTAGGTTATACAAGCAAACAGGATAGTTTAATTGTAAGTAACCCTGCATTCATGGTTTTTGTTGACTCATTATTAACCAAAATTCCTTTGGATGACTGGAAGGTTTATTTGAAATGGAGTGTTATCAAAGATGCAGCCCCCTACTTAAGCAGTGAATTTGTTGATGCCAATTTTGCCTTCAACCAGGCATTAAGCGGGCAAAAAGTTCAAACGCCCCGTTGGCAACGCATGAGCGGATTAATTGATCGGCAGTTAGGCGACCTGTTGGGGCAATTATATGTAGATAAATATTTTAACCAGGATGCCAAAGTAAGGATGCTGGAACTCGTTAATAACCTCAGCAACAGTTTTGAAAGCCGTATCAAAAAATTAGACTGGATGAGTGCCGAAACCAAGCAGAAGGCATTGGCCAAATTAACCGCATTCACCAAAAAGATCGGGTTCCCCGATACCTGGAAAAATTATGAAGGACTGGATATTAAAGTGGATGATTTCATCGGCAATATTCGCCGTTCAAATCAATGGTTTTACAAGGAGAATATCAATAGGCTGGGCACTCCGGTAGACAAAACAGAATGGGGCATGTCTGCACCAACCGTAAATGCCTATTACAGTCCGTTAAAGAACGAGATCGTTTTTCCTGCCGGAATTTTACGCTTTCCCTTCTTTGATTTTGCAGCCGATGATGCGGTAAATTATGGCGGCATTGGTGCCGTGATCGGCCATGAAATGACCCATGGCTTTGATGACCAGGGCCGCCAGTTTGATGCCTACGGAAACCTGGAAGACTGGTGGACAAAAGCCGATGCCGATGAATTTAAAAAGCGTGCCAATGAAGTGGTAGCCCAATACAATAACTATGTCATTTTAGATACCTTGCAGGTAAACGGTAAACTTACATTGGGTGAAAACCTGGCCGATCTCGGTGGTTTAAGTATCGCCTACGAAGCATTTAAAAATACCAAACAGGGACAAAGCAATGACAAAATCGACGGCTTTACACCCGACCAGCGTTTTTTCCTTAACTGGTCGCAGGTGTGGCGTAATAATATTTTACCGGAAACTGCCGCACAACGAATTGTCACCGACAATCATTCACCGGGTGTATACCGGTCAAACGGGCCGCTTACCAATATGGATGCTTTTTATAAAGCCTTTGATGTAAAGCCGGGAGATAAAATGTATAAAGCACCGGAATTGAGGACGAGGATATGGTAAATTAAAATTATTAATTGCAGAGCCGGGACTTAATAGTTCCGGTTTTTTTGTGCAGTAATAATTTATACCGATTATTCCAATATGTAGTCCAAAGCCATTTGCCATCGGCATAATACGATCTAATATTTCAACTTAGTGCTTTTGACTACTGAGTAAATCATGATGGTATTATTTGAATCTCTTCTAACAACACCTAATTTGTTAAGCCATTGATCCAAAATGTCAAAATCATGTAAAGTTTTACAATCTTACAAGATAGTAATACTATCTTATAAAATTAAACCACTATTTTCGCACCGTAAAATAAAAATCAATTGACAATTGAAGTAAAAAGGCTTAAAGAATTTAAAATTGAGCCTCTGGCATGTGTTTTCGTTTTTTTGTAGCTTTTACGTAAAGTATTGGTACAGGCTTTTCTAATGCTGTGCTACTTTTTGCAGGAATAATATAAAGAATAGTTGGTGGTATAATAACCGGTGTCAACAGGATTGCACAGCTGGCGAAGTAGTTTTTATCAGGATACAAAACAAAATAATTATGAAATATATATTGGGTCAAATAGTGCTGATAGCTGCCACGCTTTTTATATCAACGCATGGAATTGCACAGGCAAATAAAAAAGAAAGTTTTTCAATAAATTTTGGGCCCGAAATATCATTTACTGAAAGCAATCTTAGAAAGACACATAAAGCCGGTTATGGCGGCAGCTTTAAGGCTGAGTATACTTTTGGCAAGCATGCAAGTGCTACCTTTAACAGCGGGGTATCCATTTTTAACGGAAAAGGATATTTTGATGATGTATTATTGCCGGAAAAAGAATACAAACAACTGATGGCAGTTCCGGTAAAGGTGGGTTTAAGGTACTATGTTGGTAATTTTTATGTTGCCGGAGAAGGAGGAATGGTTTATTTAAATAAATACCTAAATACATCCCGGCCCGTGGCAAGTATCGGGTTAGGCGATAAAATTAAGATTGGTACCGGTAAAATAGATATTTCATTGAGGCAGGAGTTTTGGTTTAAAAGCGCTGCTAACTTAAATATGGCTGTTTTAAGGGTAGCTTATGAAATTGTTTGGTAAAGTAAAACAGCAACCATAACAGGGATTTTCAAATCTAACCAGTAATAAAAAAATATTTGATGATAATAGTAAAACTTTTAGTGGGGGATAAAAAACTGGGAGATACTGTGGCAAATTGTATCCTAAAAAATAAATTTACCCTGAATGTATTTGGTAGTGGATTTGATTCTTATCATATCAACTCCTCGCATACAAAACAACATACAGAAGTGTATGTTATTCAGTTTGTAACAAAAAGTATATTGTTCAATGAAATTGAGGGAAGTTTAAAAAAAGAATTTCCTCAAACTGACTTTTCTATCTGCGCCACCCCACTTGTGCACATCGCTTTTAACCTTCACGACAAGATCAGCAAGAAAGTGATTGGAACAAGCATGGTTAAAGAAGAATCCGAAGACTAAACGAATAAACGATGGACTACCAAATTATAATTTCACTTTTAACTCTGATCGCGTTAGAAGTTATCTTAGGAATAGACAATGTGATCTTCATATCCATTTTAGCCAATAAATTACCGGTACATCAACAAAAAAGGGCAAGGTTTTATGGCTTAATACTGGCTATGGTTCTTCGAATAGGATTACTGGCAATGGTGTCATGGATCATGAAACTGGACAATGATCTATTCCTGGTTTTTAACCAGGGAATATCAGTTAAGGATTTAATTTTGATATTGGGCGGGTTGTTTTTATTATACAAAAGTTCTGCTGAAATATATCATAAAATGGAAGGAGAAGACGGCAATAAAACCAGGCAAATTAAAACTGTCAGCTTTGCCCGGGTATTATTTCAGATTCTGATAATGGACCTGGTCTTTTCAATCGATTCGATAATTACTGCCATTGGAATGGTTAAAGAAGTATGGATCATGTATGTTGCTATCATCGTAACTGTTTTACTGATGTTGGTAGCAGCGGAACCAATCAGCAATTTTGTGAACAAACATCCTTCGTTTAAAATGCTGGCACTTTCCTTTTTATTACTGATAGGATTTGCGTTGGTTAGCGAAGGTTTTGGTGTTGAAATTCCAAAAGGATATATTTATTTCTCCATGGCCTTTTCTATGTTGGTAAGCATTTTTCAAATGCGGATGAACAGAAATAATAAACCAGTCGTTACGCACGAACATTATAGTGAGGGGGAAAATAAATTACCTAAAAACGTATTTTAATCCGACCGGTAAATGCATTATTTTACAGAACGAAATGTTTATGGTGGTAAAGTATGGCCATTAAAATAATAAACAAAAACATGATTAATTTTAAATACGTTAACAAAAAACCAAAAGGAAATGTATTTTAGGGAAGTTTAATTACCTGAACATGTATTTTAACCGGAAAAATTAATGAAAATGACTGGCAGTTCTTTTTTTTACGAACTGTACATCCAGGCTGTATCCTGCTGCTGGTATTATGTTCAAACTGACTAATCAAATTTAACTGTATGCCAACCATGTCAAGCCCAATTATCAGAATAATGAACCTGGTAAAACTGGAGCAAAAGGAAATAACTGCTGTGTATATCTATGCCGTATTAAATGGATTGATACAACTTTCATTGCCACTTGGTGTACAGGCTATCATTGGTTTTGTACTTGGCGCCTCCATGAGGGCATCGCTTATCATACTCGTTACACTGATCGTACTTGGGGTACTGGCGGTAGGCGTCATGCAGGTAAACCAGATGAAGGTTATTGAAAAAATTCAGCAAAAACTATTTGTACGTTACGCTTTTGCCTTTGCCGGGCAAATTCCAAAACTTGATCTGAAAAAAACCGATAATATTTATTTGCCGGAACTCGTCAATCGTTTTTTTGATATTCCCATATTGCAAAAAAGTTTATCTAAAATTTTGCTGGATATACCAACCGCAAGTATCCAGATTTTATTCGGTTTAATATTGTTGTGCTTTTATCATCCGGCATTTATCCTTTTCGGCACCGTCCTGATCATTTTGCTATGGGTGATCCTGCGTTATTCGGGTAGCAGAGGTTTGCAAACCAGTCTGGAAGAAAGCAATTATAAATATAAAGTTGCAGCATGGCTGGAGGAAACAGCCAGGGTTATTAAGTCAATTAAACTGGTGAAAAGCAGCGACCTGCATTTGGAAAAAACAGATGAACTGGTAGTTGGATACCTGGATGCCCGCAACAGCCATTTCAGGATTTTATTGTTACAGTATAATGTATTGGTGATCTTCAAAGCCGTTATAACCGCTGCCATGCTCATTGTGGGCACTCTCCTGTTGATTAATCAACAATTAAATATAGGGCAGTTTATTGCTGCTGAAATTATCATAATACTGGTATTGAATTCCGTTGAAAAAATTATTATGAACCTGGGGTCCGTTTATGATACGCTTACATCCATTGAAAAAATAGCGAACCTTACAGACAAACCTGTTGAACAAAACGGTTCAGTTGCATTAGCAGGCACAACGGATGGTTTAAAAATTGAAATGAAAAACCTGAGTTTCAGCTATACTAATGAAAAGGAGGTATTGACAAATATTTCTTTCCAGGCAAGCCCGGGCGAAAAGATATGTATTAAGGGAAAAAACAGTTCTGGCAAATCTTCGCTGTTAAAGGTAATGGCTGGCGACTACACTGATTTTGAAGGTGCATTGTTACTGGATGACATACCTGTTGGAAATTATGATTTGGATTCAGTTCGTTCCCAAATAGGTGTGCTGAGCAATAACCAGGATATTTTCAACGGTACACTTTGGGAAAACATAGCGTTGGGAAGTTCAACTGTCAGCATGGAAACAGTGAGTTATTATGCAAATAAGGTTGGGCTGAATGATTTTCTGGCTACTCAGAAAAATGGTTACGACAGCATGCTTGATCCCACGGGTAGACGGCTTTCGAGAAATGTTATCCATAAAATATTATTGGTTAGGGCCCTGGCCGGAAAGCCCCGTTTGCTGTTACTCGAAGAACCCTGGATCCATATGGAAAATCAGCAACGCCTGCAAATCATTCAATTACTTAGTGAAATAAAGAACACAACAATTGTGGTAGTAACCAACGACGGGGATTTTGCCATGCAATGTGACAAGGTATTAATAATGGACGATGGCAACATCCATACCGTTACAAATACCAATTTATAAAACCAGCAAGTATGAACAAGAACAAACTTAAAGCATATACGCACATATACAGGTACAACAGGAAAAGTAACGTTAAATGGTGGTTCTTTGGCTTTGGACTATTGTTTGTCATTTTTTTATTCCTGCCCTGGACACAAAATACTAGGGCAAAGGGAACAGTAACAACATTATACCAGGATCAACGCCCACAAGAGGTAAACACGGTCATTGGTGGCCGGGTGATGAAATGGTATATCAAGGAAGGGGACTATTTGAAAGCGGGGGATACACTTGTTCAATTATCTGAGGTGAAAACAGATTACCTTGATCCCAGGCTGCTTCAGCGAACACAGGAACAATTAGCCGGTAAACAACTATCTGTTGAGTATTATAAAAATAAAGTTGGCATTGCCGATCAGCAAATTGGTGCTATAAATACAGGGCTTCAGTTAAAGTTAAACCAATTGTTAAATAAACTGAATCAATTGCAATTGAAAATACAGGCCGATAGTGCCGAAGCAGCGGCTGCCAATAATGATTTCAACATTGGAATAAAGCAATACGAGCGGCAGAAAGTAATGTATGACAGCGGCCTTGTTTCACTAACACAACTTGAAATCAGAAATCAGCAGTTTCAAAATGCACAGGCAAAAAAAATAAGTGCTGAAAATAAATTGGCCAATAGCAAACAGGATTTAACCATTACAAGAATTGAAATGAGTGCCCTGCAACAGGAGAACCTGGAAAAAGTTACCAAAACACAGGGCGAACAGTTCCAGTCGCTCACTCAAATAGCCAATGGACAGTCGGACATTGCAAAACTCGAAAATCAATATGCCAGTTATACTATCCGAAATGGCATGTATTTTATCCTGGCTTCACAAAGCGGTCAAATTGTAAAAGCACAAAAGGCAGGCATTGGCGAATTTGTAAAAGATGGCGATATGATTGCCGAAATAGTACCCGACAAAATTCAATATGCAGTAGAAATGTTTGTGCAGCCGCTCGATTTGCCATTGCTGGCAAAAGGGCAAAAAGTTCGTTTTCTTTTTGATGGATTTCCTGCTATTGTATTCAGTGGCTGGCCCAAAGCATCATCCGGAACATTTGGCGGTGAAATTGTGGCTGTGGAGAGCAATGTAAGTGTAAACGGAAAATTCAGGGTGCTGGTAAAAGAAGATATCGCTGATAAACTATGGCCCAAAGAATTAAAAATAGGTGCCGGTGCACAAGGCATTGCTTTGCTGAAAGATGTACCGGTATGGTATGAATTGTGGCGAAATATCAATGGTTTCCCACCAGATTATTATAAAAAAGAGGACAACCAACAAAAAGAAAAGAAATGAGCCCGCTAAAATATATCAGCGTTTTTATGGCATTACTGATCATTCATCCTGCCAGCGGACAGGATGAAATAAAAAAATTATCTGCGCAGCAGGTTGTAGAAATTGTAAAAAAATATCATCCTGTAGCCAGGCAGGCGGGTATTCTTATTGAAAAAACAAAAGCAGATATTACCATTGCCCGGGGTGGGTTTGACCCGGTCTTTTACGATGGTTTGGCCCAAAAAACATTTGACGGGGTTGATTATTACCAATACAACCGGGCTGAAATTTCTATCCCCACCTGGTTTGGTGTAGAAGTATATGCTGGCCTTGAAAATCTGAGCGGCAGCCGGACAGATCCCACTGAGACAAGTGGTGAAACCAGCTACTTCGGTGTAAGTATTCCAATAGCCAAAAATCTTTTGATGGATAAACGACGCGCCGCGTTACAAACGGCCAAAATTTTCCGCCAGGCTTCAGAAGTGGAACGCAAAAACATACTCAACAATCTTTTGTTGGATGCCATGAAAAGCTATTGGTACTGGATGCAGTATTACCAGGTTCATTTGATACTGGCAGATGCTGTGCTGGTAAATGAAAAAAGATTTGAATTGGTTAAAACAGGCTACCAACTGGGAGACCGGCCGGCGATAGATACCACGGAAGCATTGGCACAGTTACAAAACTTCCAGGTACTTCGGGAAAACGCCTGGATGCAGTTTCAAAATGCCGGACTTGATTTATCTGTTTTTCTATGGAGGCAAAATGATCAACCATTCCATTTGCCTGCAGATGCGTTACCTGCTGATGAATCGTTGATACTTAATATCACAGAATACCCGCTTCCTGTTTTAAATGAGTTGTTGGATGAAGCGAGAAAAAATCATCCGCAGTTGTTGCTATACGATTTCAAACTGGATGCACTGGCTATTGACAGAAAATTAAAATTCCAGCAATTGTTGCCGCTTGTCAACTTTCGGTATAATCAGTTGGGCAAAGGCTATGATATTTTAAAAACAGCTACCGGCCCCTTGTTTGAAAATAATTTTCAGTATGGATTCACATTTGGTATTCCGCTGCGGTTATCAGAAGGCCGTGGTGAATATCGCAAAGCAAAACTGAAAATCATTGAAACCAAACTGGAGCAAACCCTGAAGCAGGCACAGGTAGAAAATAAAGTGAAAAGCTACTTTAATCAACTGATGTCGCTGAAAAACCAGGTGACCGTGCAGGAAAAAGCGTATCGCAATTATGGCGTACTCCAGCGGGGAGAAGAAACAAGGTTCCGGGCCGGTGAAAGTTCTTTATTTCTGATCAACGCAAGGGAAAACAAAACGTTGGAAGCGTTGCAAAAATTACAGGAACTCAGGGCCAAATACCTAATCACGGTGAATGAACTGCAGTGGGCTGTAGGTCTGTTATTACCATAATTATTATTTAACTATAAAAACGTAAAACCATGAAATGTCCAGGTTGTGAAGAAACTTTAGTTATGACAGAAAGACAAGGTGTAGAAATTGATTATTGTCCGAAATGCCGCGGTGTTTGGCTAGACAAAGGCGAGCTGGATAAAATCATTGAGAAATCTGCCGCAGCAGAATCATCGCAAAGTATTAAACAAACTGATGAAAAAAGAAAGAAGCGGTATGACAACGATGATGATGATGATGAGGGCGGATTTTTCAACCGTAACCGGCGAGATGAATACAATAATAACCCAAAAAGGAAAAAGGGCGGATTCCTGGGTGACCTTTTTGATTTTGGGTAGCACGTTAAAACTCCGATGATGAGTGAAACATGGCCCTGAATAATTTTTAATGCCTTTGTATTGATCATGCTTGCAATAGATTTGGGTGTATTTCACAGGCAGTTGAAAAAAATCTTTGTTAAAGATGCTATTCCCTGGCCGATTGTATGGGTGTTGCTGGCATTAAATTGTAATGGGTGGATTTATTATAGCATGGGTAAAAAACCGGCAATCGAATTTTTAACCGGTTACCTGGTAGAAAAATCCCTGAGCATTGACAATATCTTTGTCTTTGTTCTGCTCTTTTTTTTTAAAAAAGTGCCGTAAGAATACCAGCACCGGGTATTGTTTTGGGGTGTAATTGGGGCATTGATAAGGATGGCTTTTTTTATTGTAGCAGGTGCTGTGCCGGTTGCAAAATTTCTTTGGAATATTTACTTGTTTGGCGTTTTCCACGTATTTACCGGTATTAAAAAGTTGTTGGTGGATATATACAAAATATCAAAACCCGTTTCACTTGGTTTTATAGCAGTTGTTCATACATTATCAATTCATTGGGAGAAAATCTTTGCAAACAAATTATTAATTAAGAACCCATCAAATAAATATTTTACCATTGCCGGTTAACAGACATAATCAAATAGCAAGACATGCCATGCCAGATAAAATAATGAGAATAGTACGAAAATATTTGTTGGTGACCGGGCTCGCAATCCTAAGTAAGAGTTCTTTTGCCCAGGATTTTAACTTAGGCAGTTGGAATATTGTACAGGTAAAATATATAATCAATCAAAAGTGGAGCGTTTTTGGTGAAGCGCAAATACGGTCATTAAAATTCTATAGCAATTTTCACTACCACGAATATAAAGGAGGTGTATCTTTTAAAGCCAATAAAAACCTGGCGCTTACAATTGGTGCTGGTGATTATGATACGTATAAAGAAGGAGGCAATTTTTTAAAGCCGAAGAATAACGACGAATTCCGGGTGTGGCCACAAATCACTTTTATGCAGGCAATCGGAAATTTTAATTTGGAGCACCGATATCGGGCAGAATTCAGATTCACCAGCAATGGTTTTAGAAACAGGTTTAGATATAGATTTGGGGCTACATACCCTTTTGGAAATAACAGATCAGGGTTTAAACCCTATCAAATCAGTTTAAGCAATGAAATATTTTTTACGGACAAAGAACCCTATTTCGAAAGAAACAGGGCATTGGTTTCGGTTGGCTACCGCGTTACAAAGCAGGCTGGTTTTCAATTGGGATACTTACACCAGTTTGATTACAAAATAAACGATGAAACAGGCCGTGACTTTTTACAAATTGCTTTTTATATTGAGTTAGCGAACAAAATTAAAAAAAGAAGTAACCTCTAAATTTTCCGTGTATTTAAAAGCCAGCATCCTGCTGATGTTTTCCGGTAATATAAAAACGGTTACCAGTAATGAAATGGATCGGGATATGATGGAATATTTACACCGCATGTTTATATTGATGGTATAAGTATCTTTAAATCAATCATGCAAATTCAATACTAAGGTACAAAACCAGAAAGCACTAAAACCTTGCTGCTATTTTTCTTCCGTATTCACCTTCTTTACAAAACTGTAATTGTTGTTACTAAAATTAAAATGAAATATCCGGTTATAGTCTTTGCTAAAAATTTCTTCATCATCCGTATCAACGATATTACAGATCACATTAAAAGCTTCGGCCCTGAAACATAACAAAACATTTTGCCGGCCTTCTTCTATTTTATTAATATCGGTAAACATTCTGCTCAATCGCGTTTTATCAAATTCAGACTTTATTCCCTTGGTTCCTCTTATCGTGCTTTTACAACAGTTATAAGGATCAGATGTTTTTACATCAATTGACTGATAAAAAACATGGTCGAAATAAATGTCTTTAAAATAGCTATCGAGGTATAATCCAAAATCAATTCCTTCTTTGGATAAATGCAGGTAGTCTGGTTTATTTTTTTCTTCAATCAACATTTTTCCGTGGCGAACGATGTATAAGTTATTATTCATGATCAGAAACTGAATTTAGTTCTTCCAAATTAATGAGGATAATAAAGTGAAAGATGTCAGGTTGGTAAAAGTAATCTATTAATGGCTGTTTGGGGGCATTACATTTTAATATGTATTTATGTGCGAATCAAATAATCAAAATCAATTTTGAAAATACGAGTTGGAATAAATTAAAGATTATCTCTTTTCGGCCGTTAAAAACTAATAATACTACCCCTGCCATCCTGTCACAATCTCCTTCCTTTTAACTATATTTGCCAACCTAAAAAAGGGTAATTGATGTTAAACGCAGTGATCCATAAGAAACATGATGAAGTAAGGCAGGGAGAAGCATTTGCTCCTTTTGCGGCAGATCTAAATGGTTTTAAAAAGCATTTCTATATTGAAAGCTACGGCTGTGCCATGAACTTTGCCGACAGCGAAGTGGTGGCTTCCATCTTAATGGAGAACGGATATGGTGCCACAACGGATTACCGGGCAGCCGATCTTATTTTTATCAATACCTGTTCTATCCGGGAAAAAGCCGAGACCACGGTTAGAAAACGGCTCACTGAATTTCGCAGTTTAAAGAAACAAAAGCCTGGTACCCTGGTAGGTGTTTTGGGTTGTATGGCCGGGCGTTTAAAAGAAAAATTTTTAGAGGAAGAAAAATTAGTTGATATCGTTATAGGTCCCGATGCCTATCGTAGTTTACCCGGGTTAATTGAAGAAGCGGAAACCGGACAAAAAGCCGTGAATGTATTGCTGAGCCGGGATGAAACCTATGCTGATATTGCGCCCATTCGCTTAAACAGTAATGGTGTTACTGCATTTGTAAGTATTATGCGTGGCTGCAATAATATGTGCTCGTTTTGTGTAGTGCCTTTTACCAGGGGAAGAGAAAGAAGCCGTGATGCTGAATCAATCATTAACGAATGTAAATCTTTGTTTGAGGAGGGATATCGTGAAGTAACGTTGTTGGGACAGAATGTGGATAGTTATTACCAAGCCCCCCCGCCCCCCAAGGGGGGAGAAATAGCACCCGGCGAATTCAAAGCCCTTATATCTTCGCTCAGTTCTTCCCGAATTCCTCCCCCATCGGGGGAGATAGAGGGGGCCGGGGGGGTTGAGGGGGCTGTGACTTTTGCCCTTCTTCTTGAAAAAGTAGCCCAGCTCTCTCCCCTGCTGCGGGTTCGTTTTTCAACCTCCCATCCAAAAGACATTACGGATGATGTGTTATATACCATAGCTAAGTATCAAAACATTTGCAATTATATTCACCTGCCGGTACAAAGCGGCAGCAGCCGCGTGTTGCAAATGATGAACCGCACATATAGCCGGGAGTGGTATATCGCTAAAGTAAACCGCATCAGGGAACTGATTCCCGATTGTGGTTTATCTACGGACATGATCACCGGTTTTTGTACCGAAAGCGAAGAAGATCATCAGCAATCACTAAGCCTGATGAAATACTGCCAATACGACCTGGCTTATATGTATTTTTATTCGGAACGGCCCGGAACCCTTGCTGCCAGGAGATTTGAAGATGATGTGCCACTGGAAGTGAAGAAAAGAAGATTACAGGAAATGATTGACCTGCACCGTATTCAATCGTTACAAACAATGCAAAGAGAGGTTGGAAAAACGCTCCAGGTTTTGGTTGAAGGAACTTCTAAAAAAAACGAAGATGAGCTATTTGGCAGAACCGATCAGAATAAAGTAGTTATATTTCCCCGGGGAGATTTGAAGCCGGGTGAATATATTCATGTTAAAATAGACAAATGCACAGCTGGCACATTAATAGGAACGCCGCAATCAGTTTAATAAATAATTGAAAAAGATCTTATAATATTTTAATCTAAAATTTCCCCGTTTAGGGGGCCAGGGGGTATGGAATTACAATCAATAAAAAACCGCTACGGGATCATCGGCAACTCGCCCAGCCTAAATCATGCATTGAATATTGCTGTGCAGGTCGCCAATACCGATCTGAGTGTGCTCATCAATGGTGAGAGTGGCGTGGGTAAGGAAGTATTTTCCCAGATCATCCATTCATTAAGTGCACGAAAACACAATCCTTTTATCGCGGTTAACTGCGGTGCCATTCCCGAAGGTACCATCGACTCCGAATTATTCGGTCATGAGAAAGGATCGTTTACCGGGGCCCTTGACAGTCGTAAAGGATATTTTGAAACCGTGAATGGCGGCACCATTTTTTTAGATGAGATCGGAGAATTGCCCCTGGGCACACAGGCACGTTTACTACGTGTGCTTGAAGCAGGTGAATATATTCGTGTAGGCAGCAGCAAAGTTCAAAAAACCGATGTTCGGGTTATTGCGGCAACCAATAAAGAACTGATAGAATTTACGCAGACCAATAAATTCCGGGAAGATCTATACTATCGATTGAATACGGTTCCCATCAGGGTTCCGGCATTGAGAGATAGAAAAGAAGATATCTATTTATTGTTCCGGAAATTTGTAACCGATTTTTCTGACCGGTATAAAGGCACACCGGTGCAACTGGATGAAGGGGCAAAAGATGTGTTAATTAACTATCCCTGGCCCGGTAATGTGCGGGAATTAAAGAATATTGCAGAACAGATCTCCGTGCTTAGCCAGGATAAATTGATCCATGCCGGTACAATGAAGAGTTTTT
Organism: Chitinophagaceae bacterium; assembly: GCA_031402615.1. Classification (GTDB taxonomy): domain Bacteria; phylum Bacteroidota; class Bacteroidia; order Chitinophagales; family Chitinophagaceae; genus Ferruginibacter. Next base: position 5,751 of record JANNSN010000063.1, on the reverse strand, counting down.
TACCCGATCATAATTATGCCAGGTTGCCGGTTTTAGCTGGCGGTGCGGGCTCGGTTAGCCAGACAGAATTCGCCAATGAAAGGGAAATATTGTACAAACTCTTTTTCGACATGAAGAAGGATGTGAACGAACTGAAGAAAATGTTGTACGATCTTTTACAAAATCCAAATATTGCCCAGCATGCACCGGTTTATAATGATCAGGCTTTTGCGGAATTGAATACAGCCGGCAATACTTCAAATGCTTCATCATCGATGCCCGTTTTTTTACAGCAGCATTCGGATGGTATAGATCAGCATGAAGACGTGGAAGAATCCTTAAGCATTGTAGATAAAGAAAAAGAACTTATCATAAAAGCCTTAAAGAAACATAAAGGCAAACGCAAAGATGCTTCACTTGACCTGGGCATCAGTGAACGTACTTTATACCGTAAATTAAAAGAGTATGATATTGAAGAATGATCCAGTCAGGAGCCGGGAGTCTCGAGCCGGGAGTTTAATGACGGCTTTAAGTAATTTTAAGCTTCTTGCTACCTGCTTCTTACTGCTTGCTACCTATAACTTCGCTACCTGCAAATACGGTTTTAAGGATCTGGGCGGATTACCAACCGAAGTAAAAACCTTCCGGGTGAATTATTTCGAAAACAAGGCAGAATATAAGAACCCGCAACTGAGTCCCCAATTAACAGAAAAACTAAAACAAAAGATCATCAGCACTACCAGGCTTCGCCAAACCAATGATGATGACACACATTATGATATCAGCGGATATGTTTCGGGGTATTACACAAGCACAACCGGTATCAGTGGCAATAACACCAGCCTTAACCGGTTAACGGCTACTTTCCATCTGATATTCAAAAACAACCTGGACGAAAAAAAGAATTTTGAGGCAGATGTAAATTACAGCGTAGATTTTGATGCCAACCTGAGCCTTTCGCAAGTGGAAACCCAAAAAGGAGAGGAAATCACGAAGAACTTAACTGATGCTATTTTCAATAAGATTTTTTCTAATTGGTAATGCTGATTTAGATTTGTAACATGCTGAATAACCTGGCCATTTTTGAAATCTTATTTGACAGAAATTTTTCTGACCGGGAGAATATTACATTTTTGAAAGACATCACGGAAAAGCATCCCTATTTTACACCAGCGCAATTTTACCTGTTACTACTAACAGAAAACGGTACCGAACAATTTAACAGCCTGGTTAATAAAACAAATATTCTTTTTAATAATCCGCACTGGCTTAATTTTCAATTGCAGCAAACTGGCCGGGAAGTAATCACTCCTAAGGAATTTGATGCAATTGAAAAATTTGACGGGGTTATCGGAGTTCATGTAGTTGATGAGGTTAAAAAGGTTGAGGTTGTTTATAAAGATGGCGAAGTGGATATGGTTAATGGGATGGAAGCTGTTGAAGAAGTTTACGAAGCTGCAAAAGTTGGCGTTGTAAACGGAGTTGATAATATGGAAGAAGTTGAAAAAGTTGCCCGAGTTGATGACGTGGTTGATGTTTTTGAGGCTAAAGTAGTTGATGAAGATGATGAAGTTAAAAACGCAAGCGGAGGTATTGGAGTTGATGATATGGAAGAAGTTGAAAAAGTTGGCGGAGTTGAAAAAGTTTCAGTAAATGATGATGTTAAAGCAGCTGACGAAGTTCCGGAACCAGGTTATGAACAAGCAAAAGAAACTTACCCGGAAAAATCAATTGTTCAATCCCGGGATCACCTGGCTGATGAACCTGATGCAACTGAAGAGGAAAACGGCTACCAGCAGGAACCTGAGCTGGAGCCTATGAAAATTGAGCTTAAAATGCCGGAGCAGAAAGCAAGCCTGGATGAAGCGATGTTATTTGAGCCCATGCACATAGTTGACTATTTTGCATCACAGGGCATTAAATTAACAGATGTAGTGCAACCTGGAGACAAACTGGGTAAACAGCTCAAAAGTTTTACCGAATGGCTTAAAACCATGAAAAAAGTACATATTGAAAATGAGGCAACAGCATCGGCGGATACAGGCACAGTTATTCAAACACTTGCCGAGATCAGTAACATAAATATGGAGGTTTTAACTGAATCAATGGCGGAAGTATTTGTTAAACAGGGTAAAACGGCCAAAGCAGGTGAACTATATCAAAAATTAAGTTTGCTCAATCCTGCCAAAAGCGCTTACTTTGCAGCCAAAATAGAAAACTTAAAAGAAATATAATATGTTAGTTTTATTTGGAATTTTAGTGATTATAGCGTCGGTGATCCTGGCTTTAATTGTACTGATACAAAATCCAAAAGGTGGTGGATTATCCAGCAGTTTTGGTGGTTTTGGAAACCAGATCATGGGTGTAAAGCAAACAACCGATGTTTTGGAAAAAGGTACCTGGTTATTTGCAGGAATTGTTGGTGCCCTTTGTATCCTTTCTCCTGCCTTTATTCCAAAAGACGGTGCCGGAACTGCCCCTAACAAAGATTTGATAGAAGGTGTTTCCACAAAAACTCCTGCTGCAACTACACCAGCCAATACGGTTCCATTGCCAACAGCACCGGATTCAAACGCGGGTAAGTAGTTTTTGATAAAATATTTTCAACCCCGTCACTATACGACGGGGTTTTTTGATATCGTAGGAATTTCTTCTTTTGCACCCGGGCGAAATGCCATTCTGCAGCTTTCAGTATTGGCTCCGGTACATTCCTATTACATACTTTTGAAAATAAAAAAAACAACACGGTGATATAGTTTATCAACATGAAGAAGAAAATAATTGCAGGTAGTTTTTTGATTGTAAGTTTAGCTGGTAGTTATGCCGCCTGGCAGGTTTTTGGCCCAACCGTTTCCGCACCGGAAAATAAATACTTCTATGTCAAAACAGGAGCCGTGTACAGCGATGTACGGCAATCGTTAATTGACCAGCAAATCATCCACAATATTTATTTTTTCGACCTGGTATCGAAACAGTTAAAATATCCGAAACTTGTAAAAGCGGGCCGTTACAGGATAAAAAGCGGTAGCAGCGTGTTGAGCGTGTTGCGTATGTTGCGTTCGGGCAACCAAACCCCTTTAAACCTGGTGATCAACAAAATAAGATTAAAGGAAGAACTGGCGCAAAAAATTGCGGCCAGTTTCGAATGCGATTCAGCGACAGTTATGCAGGTTTTAACAGACAGTGAAACGTTGCGCAAATATGCTGTTGATAACAATACGGTCATGACCATGGTCATTCCCAATACCTATAGTTTTCACTGGAACAGTTCGGCCAAAAAGATCATCGCTAAATTATATACCGAAAAAGAAAAATTCTGGAGTGAAGAAAGGCGGGCAAAAGCAAAAGCACTGAATCTTTCTCCCGAACAGGTGTATAGTATGGCCAGCATTGTGGAAGAAGAAACCAATAAAGAAGAGGATAAAGGAAAAGTTGCCAGTGTATATTTAAACCGGATCAACAGGGGGATGAAACTACAGGCAGACCCAACCGTAAAATTCGCCATAAAGGATTTTGGTTTAAAAAGGATTCTTTTTAAACACCTAAGTTATCCTTCTCCGTATAATACTTATGTACAAACGGGTTTACCCCCAGGCCCCATCTGCACGCCATCGGCAAACACCATTGATGCGGTATTGGAAGCTCCACAAACCAATTATATTTTTTTTGTAGCCAAACCCGATTTTAACGGTTACTCGAATTTTGCAACCAGTTATGCCGAGCACCTGGTTTTTGCCAGGGCCTATCAACAGGCGCTCGATAGTTTGATACGTGCCAGGGCCGCGAAATGATGTTCGTTAATAAAAAAGGCGGCAAAACCAATTTGAGTATATTGCAACAACAGCTTTTTGTACATGACCAGACTGGAACGATTAATTATAACCAAAACACCTGTTGCTTTTATTTTAAGAAAAAGCAAACACTGGTACCTGCCCGGTTTTGAAGGTGTACCCCTGTATGATGTGGTTCGTTTTTTTTATAAACAGGTCCAAACAGTTGGTTTAACCGAAAGGGCTTCGGCCATTGCCTATAATTTTATCATGGCCATTCCGCCCTCTTTATTATTTTTATTTACGCTGATACCTAGTTTGCCTTTTATTAAAAAAAAGGAAATACTGCAACAACTTTCGCTGATCATTAAAGATATTATTCCGGGCAAAGAATACCATACAACGATTATCAATTTCATTAAAGAAACTTTTTTCGATACGCCCGTTTTTGGTTTGTTATCCTTTGGTTTATTACTGGCACTTTTCTTTGCCAGTAATGCCATGATGGGCTTAATGCGGTCTTTTAATAAAAACTATATCGGCTTCGAAAAAAGAAAAGGCCTGCACGACCGCTGGATCGCCATCAGGCTGACAACACTTATTTTTGGCCTGGTTTTGGGCTGCCTCGTGATACTTATTACGCAGGGAGCCGTATTAAAATGGTTTGGTTTAAAAAGTGCTTTTTGGCTGTCCCTCATCGGGTATGTGCGCTGGTTGGTCATTATAGCTCTGATCTTTTATTCGATCGCCTTCATTTATAAATATGCCCCTGCGGTGGAAAAAAAATGGAAGCTGGTGTCTCCGGGAACCATACTGGCCACGGCTTTATGTATCGCTGCCTCCCTGGGATTTTCGTATTTCGTTAACAGTTTTGGCAGGTACAATGCTTTATATGGTTCCATCGGAAGCATCATTGTTTTAATGGCATTGATATTTATCAATTCATTGGTATTACTGATTGGTTTTGAGTTGAACGTGAGTATCAAATCACTTAAAGCCATTGCCGCTAAACGCGACGCTGTTGAAAAACTGCAGGAGGCTCCCGGGAAAATTACATGAACGGTTTTATTTAGAGTAAGCAAATTCTTAACTTGAATCAAAAATTATACAACGATGAAAAAAATATTATCTCCCGGAACCCTGTGGGTTGCATTATCAGTTGTTGCCGCTGCAACAACACTTGCCTTTACCATTGGAGAACCTATTAAAATAGGAAGTACCATGCCCAAGGCCGATCTTAAAATGCAAAATATTGCCGGCAGCAGCACCAGTATGAAAGACGCCAAAAAAGATAACGGCGTTTTGGTTATGTTTAGTTGCAATACCTGTCCTTATGTTATAAAAAACCAGGAACGCACCATCGCCATCAGCGAATATGCCACTAAAAATAATATCGGCGTCATTATCTTAAACAGCAATGAAGCCTATCGTGGTAACGAGAATAGTTTTGAAGCCATGCAGGAATATGCCAAAGACCAAAAATACAAATGGAGTTATGTAGTAGATAAAAACCATGAAGTGGCTGATGCCTTTGGTGCCAACCGCACACCCGAATGTTTTTTATTTGACAGGAAATTGACACTGGTTTATCATGGCGCCATTGATGACAGTCCATCTGATGTAAGTTCCATCAAACGCGTTCACCTGAAAGAAGCCATCAATGAAATAGCTTCGGGTAAAGACGTTACCGTTAAAGAAAGCCGTAGTGTGGGTTGTACGATCAAGCGGAATAAGTAGGAAACGGTAGTTGTTAACCGGAAGCCGGGGTTTGGGAATTGGGTTTAGCGCTTTTAGCTGTTTAGATTAAGAAATTTTAGACAAATTGGTTATTGCCCGGCTGGAAAGCGCCGGGCGTTTTTATTTAGTCGACCCTCAAAAAGCATCTAAATCTTTGTTGGTATTGATTTTCCAATTGCCCTGAGTATAAAATATCCACCGGCTATTTGAAAAATCGGGAAAAAGCTTGCAAATTTATGTATGCTCAATACCAAAAAACATAGCC
>JANNSN010000062.1:0-91682 GCA_031402615.1 Chitinophagaceae bacterium | reverse complement strand
CTTCATTTCTGAAGGACTTGTTGAACTCTTTAATAGATACACCTTGAAACATACTAATTATTTTAGCTGCAATATACTAAATAAATTGGTATTCAAATATCTCCTATCTTCGTTTTGCGCCCTATGTGGGTAATCCTATTAATTAGATTTTAAAAATATTAAATGATGTTGCCATCTTTTGGGGTTAATTTCTTTGGTTATAATTTATACCCTATTGAATCAACGTGGACAAATTATATGTATAATGATTTAAAGTACTGCTGATGAAGAAAATGATGGAAGTTAATATTTAGCCGGTAGTCGCTAGCTGCAGCTGTGTTCACGGTTTACTCCAGGCTAATGACTCCAGGCTCCCAACTATAAAAAGATTTCTTATTAAACTCAAAATCTTCTATGAAAAAGATCAATGAAATATTTAAAACGCGCGATGTGTCCGATATGGTTTAGGGTACCTGTTTGTATGATAAAACCTTTTGCAAAGGATTGGATGAAGTGCCAGTTATTGATGAGGGCCGTTTTACCGGTAGAGGTAAAAAGTGCGGTGCACCGGCTTTTCGATCTTGCAACATGCATTTATTAAAAAATGCCAACTCCCGGCTCAATCAATGCGTTTTGTATTCGAAGTATAAACAAGATGTTTTATTTAACAGCCTGGTGATTGTTTACGTTTATCTAAGCCCTCCTCAGTTAACCTTCGGATTAAGTTAATCCAAAAATCTGCAATCCTGTCCCAAAGTAGTGTAACATCAACGCCAATTCCCAATTTAATTTTGCTTTTTCAAAAAACAATCACTGTCTAAACGTTGTCCGTTTTTGACATCAAGCTGTCCTTGAAGGCGCTGAAAGCCTGCGTAGTTTTGTATTCTAAAATAACAATTAAAAAAAATAAAAATGAAAAAAGTAGTATTCGCAATCCAGGTTTTTTGCCTGATCGCCATGTTTCCGGTTTATATGATCGTTGAACTGAATCAGGGCGCAGTTAAAAAACCAGTTGATCATTCCACTCCAGATTTAATAGAGAAGACGGAGAAAAATAATATTCAACCGGCATTAAGTGATCAGAGCGACCGGTTGTCTTTTTTATTGTTCAGTTGAGCACTAATCAAAATAGTATCTGTCGTCTGAAAGGTATTTGGAAAGATCTGGTTACAAAACTGGTCTCAAAACAAAAAGGACAAACACTAACCATTTAAAACACAATTTATATGAAGAAGATTTTTGTAATTGTTGCGCTCGCTGTATCGCTTTCAGTAGAAGCGCAGGTTAACCGGGTTACTTTACAGGCAAGCGGTTTAACATGCAGTATGTGCAGCAATGCCATTAACAAAGCATTAAAAACACTCGATTTTGTTTTAACAGTTGATGCTGATATCAAAACATACAGTTTTGAAATATCGTTTAAAACCAATGGCATGATAGATTTTGATATGATCAGGAAGAAAGTGGAAGGTGCCGGATTTAAAGTTTCTGCCTTTTATGCTAACCTTCATTTCAACAATGTTCAGGTAAATGCCGGTGAACCTGTAGTTATAATGGATAATACATTCCTTTTTGTGAATACAAAAAGCCAGCTATTGAGCGGAGATAAGCAAATTAAAATAATCGATAAGGGTTTTGTTTCTGCTAAGGAGTTCAAAAGAAATAATTATTTGGTTCCGGCGATGCAAACTTACCATGTAACCCTGTAATCATCTCAACGTTATTTTTATGAAATATAAAATAATCATGAAATTTTTTCTTAACGCTGTTTTTTTTCTGTCAACATCCTGCGATGCCCAGGAGTTATTTTCCATGACAGAACCGGCCAGCACTATGGCAGACGGGAGTATTTCCATCAGGGTTGATAATTTGATAATGGATGAAATTAATTCCTCCGGGATCAACTATCATCTCATTCCGGAGGTATCAGTAGGCTTATCGAAAAAACTATTGTTGCGGGCAAGTACTTTTTTTAGTAACCGTGATAAAAAATTCAGGAATGAAGGGGGTAGTATTTATGCCAGGTACAGGTTCCTGAGCAATGATGCCATGCAAAGGCATTTCCGTATGGCAATTTTTGGAACAGTGGGTTTTAACAACAGTGATATTCACCAGGAAGAAATCAGTATGAATGGACACAACACTGGTTTTGAAGCAGGCATGGTGGCCACCAAATTGTTGCGAAAGGTTGCCTTGTCCTCCTCGGTGTCCATTACGAAGGCTTTGGACAACGGCCATAACAACAAATTTATTTACGGATCAAACAACAGCAAGGCCGTTAATTATAGTTTTTCTTTTGGTAAACTCATGTTGCCAAAAGCATACAGGGATTACCGGCAAACAAATATAAATCTGATGGTAGAAACGCTAAGCCAGGTCAATACCGGTTCCGGAAAATACTATATAGATATGGCCCCTACTGTTCAACTGATATTTAATAGTGAAAGCAGAATTGACCTAAGCTATAGAAAGCAATTAAGCGGTAACCTGCTAAGAACTGCACCCAATGGATTTTTTATCCGTGTAGAACACAATATCTTTAATGTCTTTTGATATACATGTAGTTCATGATTCCACATGTTAACCAGCCGGTTTACGTATACTATTTACGGTTCAAATCCCGATAAAAGATAGGCCGTTTTTGACATGTTGTTGTCCGTTGCCAGCTTGATAGAAACAATAATTTTACATCAATAAAAAACAAACATTAACATGAAAAAAATATCAGCAACCGGTATCTTTTTATTAAGTACCCTGCTTTCCATGGCGCAGTTCGACAGTTCCAAAGTGGAGCAATATTGCCAGGTGATTGCCACGCCAAGATTGTTAAGTAACAAAGTAACCATTGATATCGATTTTGGCGAGGAAAAGAGTTTTTTGAGGGATACCCGGTTTAAAACAGATGACGGTAAAATTAAAAAATTTAATACAATCATTGATGCCCTGAATTATATGGGCAGGGAGGGATGGATATTTATCAATGCTTATCCGGTTCGTATGGGTGAAGCTGAGATTTATCATTTTGCTTTCAGAAAGCAGTTTCAAAGGTCGGAGGTCGGTCTCTGAAATTGGGTTTTGAAAATTGTAATAGTGATTTAATAAGTATAATTTGTAATCAATTTAAAATGGAAGAGCAAATTGCCATTCTAATGGCTGATTTATCGGGTTACACTGCGCTGACAGAAACGCATGGTTCTGTTTCAGCTGCCGATCTAATTGATAAGTATATCAGTATCGCATCAAATTGCCTGGTAGGGAACACCATCATGCATGAACGAACAGGAGATGAGATCATGTTTATCTCCGATTCACCCGATTCTTTGCTTGAAACTGCCCTTAAATTAGAGGCTAATACGGTGTGCGAAGAGAATTTCCTGCTGGTGCATGGCGGACTTCATTTTGGAAAAGTATTAAAAAGAGCCGATAATTATTTTGGTTCTGCGATCAATCTCGTATCCAGGATAGCTGCAAAAGCAAACCCGGGCACTTTTTGGTGTTCGGATGATTTTGTACATGCACTAAAAGATAGATCTATGGGTACTTTTATATCCAGGGGAAATCATCTCTTTAAAAATATTACTGAAGAAAAGGAAGTATTTGAGTTAGGCGTAGAACGGATAAAAACCAGCTATGTTGATCCTGTTTGCCGCATGTTGATCGTAAACGTACAAAATGCAGTTCATGATCCTGATGAAGGCGGTCTTTATTTCTGCTCTTCACAATGCCTCGATTTATACCGGGAAAACTATAGATCTGTTCAAACAAAAAAACAGTAGCAGCGAATTTGAAATAAGTTGATTTTTTATTTTGTCTTCATGATAAATGCAAAGCAATGACAGCAGCAATTATAGGGATATCCTCCGGGCTTTTGATCATTTTACTGTTTGAAATGATAAAGCACCTGGATAAAAAGATAGTTTACGGCCTGGTGCTTTGTGGAATAGGGTTTCTTTATGTGGGTTTTGTATGGGCAGATTTACAGGCGTTGGTTATCAATTCAATCCAGGCTGTCCTGTTCCTTTTTATTGCTTATTACGGAATAAAAAGGAGTTTATACATTTTGGCAGCGGGGTATTTCCTGCACGGAAGCTGGGATATAGCTTACCATTTCTTCCAGGAACCGGGGTTAATTCCACCACAGTACGACCTGTTTTGCTTATCCATAGATTTCACGTTTGGGTTTTATATATTAGTGCTTAATTACAGAACCGTAAATAAGCCGGTTTGGTTAACGCCAAACGCTAAATCATCATTATGAAATTTTATTGGACAATGCCTTCGGGTTTAAAAGTATATTACCGGCAGGAACTTGAAAGTTATAAAAACGAAATTGCCAAAGCCGATTTTCAGTGTGCCTGGAGACAGCTTGAAAGGGCGCATATTATTGGCCAGCCCTGGTTTGTGCAACATACTCATGTACATTGGTTAATGCTCAGGTTTGGAATTAAGATCAAGAATAAGAAAGAAATACTCGGACAACTGCCCCGGCTTCTGTTTGGAGGGGTAAAATCTTTTGTCGGTAAAATTCCTGTGGGTAATACCGGCGGGGCCAATGTACCGCCTTTGAGGGTAATGAAGATACCCGAAGATTTGAAAAATATAATGAGGCCTTACAGGAATCTATAAAAATTTAAATGAACAAAACTGAATAGATAACTGCCATGAAACTTTACATTAAAAATATGGTTTGTGATCGCTGTGTTCTTGCAGTGGAGGATATTTTACATAGCGAAAAAATACATTTTTACAAAGTTATTTATGGTGAGGTTCATGTACATCATGAATTAACCGGGGATCAGTTGGAACGTTTGATGAAAAGATTAGACAGCATAGGTTTTGAATTGATAGATAACCGTAGTACAGCATTAATTGAAAACATTAAGCAATTGGTAATTAAAAGAGCCAGGAATGAAGTTAGTGAACAGGAAAATAAAGTAAAACTTTCTCATTATATCTCCACACAGGTTAACCATGAATATACTTACCTGAGCAGCTTATTTTCATCCGTTGAAGGAAGAACCATTGAAAATTATTTTATTGAACAACGGATTGAAAAGGCCAAAGAGTTGTTGGTATATGGGCAGTTGACTTTATCGCAGATTGCCTTTGACCTGGAGTACAGCAGTGTAGCTCATCTTTCTACCCAGTTTAAAAAGATCACCGGTTTAACGCCCACCCATTTTAAGGAAATTGGTTTATCAAAGCGTAAGTCGTTGGATAAAGTGTAATCCCAAAATTTTATAACGCTTACCCAAAGTAGTATAACAGTCAAAGCCTTTCCCCGAACTACTTTTGTGTTATCAAATAACAATTTAAAAATTAATTATGAAATCAACAACAACGGGTCAAAGCGCCCAACAGGTAAAATGCAGCAATCCAAATTGTACATGTGTTAATTGCAATTGCGGTTCAAACTGCACTTGTGCAAATTGCAAATAGAATACTGTTCTATGCATGCCACTACTTGCCGTTCCTTAGGGAGCGGCTTGTTGGTTTTACGAGAGGTAGTAAAATAACGTTTTCCTGTTCTTGTTAAAAAAAGCGTGTTCCTTTATGTAATAAACAACGGCTCATGGTTATAACAGGTAATCGGATTTATACTCAATCAAAAACGAATTAATTTCCAGGCAGTAAAGGAATATGATCAACCTGGCTGATAATGACGTTATGTTGTCCGTAGGTATTTTAAGATTCACTTTACCTTTATGTAAACTTAATAAAAACAAGTGTTATGAAGAAAGTGGCCTTTATTATTCCGCCAACAGTTGAACTGCTTGACCTGTCGGGCCCGGTACAGGTTTTTACCGAAGCAAAAGTTCATGGAATGGAGATAGATATTGAATTTTATCAATACAGCGGGGAGCCCATTAGTACTGCCGGTCTCGGCTTTGGGAAAATACCCGATTATAAAACCGCGGCATTGAAAGAAGGTGATTTCGTTTTTGTACCGGGGATGGATAATGAATACGTAAACAGCATTCCATTTAAAGCCGAAAGAGCGTTTTTCAATTGGCTAAAAATGTGTTCAGAAAAAGGAATAACTGTTTGTTCAATTTGCAGCGGTGCTTTTGCCCTTGGTCATGCCGGCTTACTAAAAGATACTGAATGCACCACCCATTGGAGGAGGGTTGAAGCGTTGCAGCTTCAGTTTCCACGATCTAAAGTAGTAGCAGATATTTTGTATATAAAAAGCAACAATGTTTACACTAGTGCTGGCATTAGTGCCGGGATAGACCTGGCTTTAGCCATTCTTGAAGATTTAAAGGGGGCGCTTTTTACCCACAAGGTAGCCAGGGGGCTTGTTGTTTATCACCGGAGAAGCGGATCCCATAAACAGCAAAGTATTTACCTGGATTACCGGAATCATATAAACCCCCAGGTGCATGAAGTGCAGGATTATATGATTGAAAATCTTTCCAAAGAAAACAGTATTGAATCACTAGCCGCCCTGGTGGGAATGAGTCCAAGAAATCTCAGCAGGGTCTTTAAAGAAAAAACCGGTTCTACGGTATTGGAATATTTAACCCTGTTAAGAAAAGAATATGCCGGTACCATGCTTAATAACCCGGAATATACGATAGAGTACATCGCTTCTAAATGTGGGTTTAAAACAGCGAGGCAATTGCAGCGGATCTTAAAAAATTAATGCTGTAACCCGGACCGGTTTACTGCATTTCAGAATTCCAAATTAACGGTAGTACAAAACCCGCGTCGCCCGCAGGTTTATTGAACGGTTATGGTATGGGTTAAATAATTATTGGTAGATACCAGGAACTTTAATTCATAAGTGCCTGGCTGCGACCTTTTAAATTTGTACAACGTCTGTCGGGTTGGAGCATCTGCTGTACAAATACAGCCCTCATATTTCGCGTTTACATCGAATGTTATTGTGTTACCCGTTATTATTTCTTCAAAATTACCAAACTGTCCGCACTCGCTAAAGCAACCAAAAGAAACCGTAAGATCAACTTCCTGGTTTACCAATGCAGAAACTGCTCCTTCAATTTTTGTTACGGGTGCTTTGGTGTAAGACAGGCATTTTTCGTTATCATGCTTTTTATTACAGCCCAATAATAGAATCATTAACCCAGAGAAAAAAGTCAGTTAATTAAAATATTTCCGGCTCATGAAGCTTGTTTATATATCAGACATTTGATAATGATGATTCGTTGCTTCAAAGGACGAAAAGGATTTACAAAATTTAAAAGGCAACGGGCGGGCATTGCCGATAGCCGTGAATTTTATTTTCAATTCCCTAACCTCAGTACAGTTGAAACTGCCTGCTTCCGGTAGGTAAACCGAGGGGCTGGTTAGCGCTGCTTCGCTCTGGCTTTCGCCATCCCCTGTTGGCGAAAAACCATTTGTTGACTGTGGTATTGTTAAAATAGTCTGAGTCTAACAGCTAAATTTAAAGATCCGAAATCTTCTTTTGTTGCCTGGTATCGATTAAAAATATCGAGGTATGAAATTTTATCTGTCCATCTTTGTGATTTAGAAAAATAGAACCCAAAAGAAGGTTTTATACCTAATAATGCCTGTCCGCTAATAAAACCAGGTCCGGCCACAAATGATAAGTAAACGTTTTTTGTCGGATGAAATGAAGCGCCTGCAAAAAGAGTTGCCATTCCCCGAACATCCTTTATTTCTGTCCCGTTTGAGTCGGTTCTTAAAACTTTGTCATCAACCAAGTAAACGTCGCCGGTTAGTTCAATGATAGGTTTAAAATTTGTTTTGGTAATTAAAAATGTTTGAAATCCCAGTCCAATACCCTACGGATTGTTACCTTTTGTTACGTCATACAATGTATTGATGTATTGTGTCATCAGGCAGGTCGAAACTTTTTTTTGTGTCTGTCCAAAAGAATATGTCAACAGGAAACAGAGTAGAAATGTCGTAATTACCTTTTGCAAAGGGAGATTGTTTTGTGTAGCAGCCAACTAATAAATTTTCGAATGCCATTTCCACAGGCTGCCTGTGAGACTGGCTTTGATAAATATACTTGAAAACAAATATAAAATTCGAATCCTTAAACTTTCCTAAAAGAAATGCTTAATTTACGGCAATTGATAAAATGCAGGTTTTATACCGGTAAATTATTTTATACTTAATTTGGATGAAGAGTGCCTCTGATTTTAATGAAGTGAATGAGTTTATTTATTCAACCTAAAACTTTTTTATGTACTTAGTAAGATACTTCCCGTTTGCCATGTTTACGCTGCAGGTATTTTTATCTGGTTGCTTGTCGGGCACCGAAAAGTCGCAGAGGAAATTAGGTGAAATTGACCTGGAGGTTACGGGTAAAGAGGCTGCCCGGGCTGATTTTACACAAGGATTACTGCTGCTGCATAGTTTTGAATTTGAAGATGCTGCTGAATCTTTCCGAAAAGCGATAGTAATTGACAAAGACTTTGTAATGGCCTATTGGGGCGAAGCCATGACGCATAACCACCCGCTATGGCGCTACCAGGATTATGAAAAAGCAACTGCTGTTTTAAAAGAACTTGCACCGGGTGCTGAGGCCAGGGTTGAAAAAGCTACTACAGGACTGGAAAAGGATCTTATCCGGAGCGTTAATATTTTATATGGCAAGGGCAGTAAGACAGAACGGGACAGCAGCTATGCAGAATTCCTGGGAGAACTTCATGATAAATATCGCGGTAATAACGAAGTAACGGCTTTTTACAGCCTGGCACTTCTTGGCTCTGTACCGGTTGGCCGCGATGTAAAAATATATGAACGGGCTGCAGCAATGGCCAAAGAAGTCTTAAATACAAATCCAAGACATCCCGGCGCATTGCACTACCTGATTCATGCTTATGATGATCCTGCTCATGCTGCTTTTGCGATTGAGACAGCAGATGCCTACTCAGCAGTAGCCCCCGATGCCGGTCATGCACTGCACATGCCCACACATATTTACCTGGCCCTGGGTATGTGGGACAAAGTGATCAGTTCCAATATCGATTCCTGGGAAGCAGGGCAACAAAGAAAAGAAAGGAAGAGATTAACCGACAAAGCATTAAACTATCATGCATTTCATTGGTTGCTGTATGGTTATTTGCAAAGCGGGCAACCAGATAAAGCAAAATTGATTTTAGATAGTATGGTGGCCTATTCCAAAGCCATGAACAGTGAAAATGTAAGAGAATACATGATCTATCAAAAGGCAACTTACCTGGCCGAAACCAGCGACTATGAAAATAACATCAGTAATATGGAAGTGGACCAGGATGACCTGAACATTGTAACAAGAGCCATGAATTGTTATGTCAATGGCATGAACTGTTATTTTAAAAATGATGAAAAAGGACTGGATAAGATCATAACCGGTTTAACCGGTGCTATTTTGGTTGATGAAGAACGTGTAAGTAACACCGGGGCAACGCTTTGTGGAAAGATCAATAGCCCTTTGCCCAATTCACTGGATATTCAACAGTCGCAGGTCATGTTGCTGGAGTTACAGGCAAAAATGGCCTGTTTAAAAAAAGACAATACGTTGGCAGATAAATTGTTTAAGCGGGCAGTAGATCTTGAATCCGGTATCAGCTATGCCTATGGGCCACCAACTGTTGTTAAACCATCATCCGAAGTCTATGCCGAATGGCTGCTGGAAATCAATAAACCTGCGGAAGCATTACAGCAATTTGATCTTTCTCTTAAAGCAACACCGGGGAGGTTATTATCGGTTAAAGGGAAAGAAAAAGCAGTTGCGATGATCAATGATTCCAAATAAAAATCACGCGATGATCAATGCAAGGCATTAATAAGCACTCCGGTTCCCGGGTGGGATTCTCTTTCAAAGCATTGCAATACCATCTTGATTTAATAAGAATCCAAAGCACTATTTTGAAATCTTAGATGGTATTATACCGATAGTAAAAGGCTTTGGACTACATACTGGTATAATCGGTATAACTATACCAGATCTTTACTTTGATCAGTGTGAAATTGAAAAGCCTGTAAAATAAGTACTTTGTAGTTCAGCTAAATCAAAAGTTTCATCCGCGTTATTTCTTTTAATCTTCTACCGCCTGTCCTACCAATTGCCTGAACTTCCATGCCGTTTGATCGGTTTTGGTATCCTGTGTTTGTTTCATGATGATGCCAATAATTTTCTCAGTTGGGTCAGCGAAATACTGGGTATTAAAGTACCCGCCCCAACTGAACGATCCCGAACTGCCGCTGCCGCCTTTATCCTGGCCCTTATCGTCAAGCACACTAAATGCCAGTCCGAAATAAGATTCCGGGCTGCCATACTTTTCGCCTGTTTGATTGCCCATCATAAACTGAACAGTTGTTCTGCTTAGCAGCCGGATGCCGTTTAGTTCTCCATTATTCAGGTACATCTGCAGAAATGTTGCATAATCCTTGGCGGTACTGGAAAGGCCGGCTCCGCCCGAAAAAAATCGTTTTGCTCCTGTGACCGGATAATTTGGATCGTAGAACGTTACAGGGTATTTTATCCATTTACCATCTTCGTTTTTTTGAATGGGCACCAACCTTTTATATTTTGATTCGGGTAAATAAAACCAGGTATCGTTCATGCCCAGCGGATCAAAGATCCTGGTCCTGAAAAATGCATCGAGTTTCATGCCCGAGATAATTTCAACAAAATAACCCAGTACATCCAGTCCTTCGCTGTAAGTGAATTTTTCTCCGGGGTTATGGTGCAGTGGAAGTATGGCGAGTTTTTTTACGCTTTCTTCAATGCTGATATTTTCTGTGCTGAACAAGTCTGTTATACCTGCCGCTTTGTACATTTTTCTAAAACGCTCATCCCCGTCTATTACGCCGTAACCGATGCCTGACGTATGTGTTAACAGGTGACGGATCGTTATTGGCTTTTTTGCCGGTTTGGTGAGGTAGGTGCCGTTTTCGTAAAGCGTATCAAGAACCCCGGCATCTTTAAACCCGGGTATATATTTCGAAACCGGGTCATCCAACCTGAATTTCCCTTCTTCCCAAAGCATCATCACTGCCGTTGAGGTGATTGCTTTTGTTTGAGAGGCGATCCTGAAAATATCATCCCGTTTGAATAGCCGGCCCGACTCATTATCAGCCATGCCAAAAGCTTTGTAATAAACGATCTTTCCATTCCTTGCCACCAGTGCAACCATTCCGGGTACCTGCGATTCTTTAATAGCTTCCTCACACATAGCATCAATTCTGGCCAACCTTTCTGCCGACATACCAACACTGGAAGGTATAGCTTCTGTGAGTGCCGGTGAGTTTTTAATGGATTTGGTTTGGGCAACAATGGCCATGCTGCAAAAGCTGAAGAAGAGAATAAGCAAATGTTTCATAAAAAATTATTTTTCGGTAAAGGAAAACAGCATAGGCCGGCAGGCCCGGTTAAAAGTATAAAAATTTGATGATTTAATGCTTCATATGTACAACGCCCGCTCTATTATTTTAGGTATTGAATAAACTGCAGGTCTCCATACCGGACCTGGGGTTTTTAATTTTCCGGTAAATAGGCTGCAGGTATGGGGTTCTCCTTTGTTTCGGGTGTCCAGTAAATATTAATCACCCACCACCGTTCACCATCATGTAATAATTGTATACTGTTAATTCCCCTCATAAAAGGTGCTTTATCTGTTTCGCTTTTAAAGGATTCATAAGTACTGAATACCTGGGTAATGCTTCCAAATGTATGTACAACCTGGTGAATTTCTTTTTCAAAGAATCCATTTTCTACAAGCCAATTTCCGGAGCTTTTGATATAATCGTCGGGCGATAGGTACCGGGCTTTGAATACGCAGTCATTATTTTTTCCGGTGGGTATCAGTTTGGCATCGGGATGGAACAAAAATCTAAAAAGATCCCAATCCCTTTGTTGCCCTTTTTCTCCCGAGATCACAGCGTACAGTGTAGCGATCGTACTATTTAACGTTTGTACTTTTTTCAAATTTATTTCCGCAGCAGACTGTGCCTGAACGGCCATGGCAAATAAACAGCAGGTAATGGTGAGTGAAATAAATTTTTTCATCTTGATTAATTGTGATGTGTTGAATAGATACTTATGCATGGGATTTAATTATTAACCTGCAAAACTATCTGCAGTAACTGTTGATACCGTTAGCTTTTGAACCTAAAAGTATACATAAAAATGGAGTATTCGGTGTATTGATCGTTATAAAAAAGCAGCAGCAGGAGTTTTGTATTATCTGTATGTTGATCAACCGCGAGAATTGAAAAAAGCGAAATGCTGCAATACACAGAAGCTTCTTTTGCCGGAGACAACTGTACCGAAAGACCTTAGCTGTGAATACTAATTGACCTGGTTCAATCAACCGATGTGATCAATGTGTTTTTAAAATTAGTTTAAATTATTCTGAAATAAGTTGACAGGTTTTTAAATAAACCCCGATTTCATTTTTGTGCTGATCAATTTTGATGCATGAAAGGCTTCGCTGAAAGCCGGCCCGAATTTCAGCCATCAAATATAACTCCCGAATGAAATTCAGTTTGATGTCAATACAAGCTGCAGTCCTGTACTGGTGACAGGCAATGCGCCAATGCCGATCCCTTTTAACGGGATTTGAATATAGGGTTCTACACGGATATTTAATTTTTTGCCTACCGGATGCTGATATCCTGCACTGATCCTTGCTTCAGCAGCTGCATATGTTTTTGCGTTTTTGTACGTGCTGTTGATCTCCTGCTGCTGGCCGCTTACTATAACCTGGTATTTATTGGCTTCTTTCGCCAGGATATAGGTTGAAATACCGGCCTTACCATAAAAAGTATTTTGTTTTTTGCTGAAATTATATTTAGCACTTACGGGAATCTCAACCAGCGTGCTGTTGCCGTTCAGGCTCATGACGGTCATGTTAGCAGGCATACTACCGCTTTTTGGACGAAAATATTTACCCAAAGTATAATATTTTTTTTGAGATAATTGTACACCTGCCTCTGCGGATAATTTTTGGTTGATCTGCAATCCAACTAAAATACCGGCATTAAATCCAACCTTGGATATGCCCTGGTTTTTAACCTGGTTGAGTTCGGTTCCGGCAGTTAACCCGATATAAAAAGATGGTTTGCTTTTTTTCTTTTTATCGCTTTTGGCCGATGTCTTGGTTTCCTCTGTAAGCACGGTTGATTTTGGGTGAAGCTTTTCGATGATATCCGGTTTAAATGCAGATCCAGCTTCAACAGCATTTACCGGTTGCGGATTTTTTACAGCAACATCCGTTTTTGTTGAAGCCTGGGCCTTATCGTTATTTGAGTCGTTTTCAATATCTGCATCATCAGCCACAGCAGCAGTGGATGTTATTTTTGCAAGAAATTTGGCTTTAATAAAAGCACCTGTTTTATTTTTTTGGAAAGGGTTTTCTGCCGGGGTTTTCGTTTCCGTGGCTGTTTTGTTATTGAAAAATGGTACGCCTGTATTACCAGGCGGAATAATTTCATTTTTTGGAACACGTTGCAATATCCCTTGTGCGATCACTTGTTCTGATGATGGTTTTTCTATTTGGTCTATTTGGCTGCTGTTGCTATTTCCTTTATCCTTGGTGGTTATTAAAAAAGTGCCTGTTGTACCTGCCGTGATCAAAAATACAAGCAGGAGCAATAAAGTTTTACGTTTTCCTTTGGTACCAACCGGTGCAATTGTTGAAGCGGTTTTACCGGCAAAAAAAGGTATCAGGTCATCAAAATTACCCGGGCTGGCTTTAAGCGGATAATTTTTTGCCGCTTTCTGAAACAATTCATCCATATGGTCATCTAAATTCGGCATAATACGGCTTCTTCATTTTTTTTAATATTGTTTTGTAACAGTACCCGGGCACGTGATAAACAGGATTTTGAAGTACCTACCGGAATATCCAGTATGTCTGCAATTTCCATATGATTAAATCCATCGATGACGTACAGGTTAAAAACAGACCGGTATTGAGGCGCCAGTTCTTTGATCAATACGATCAGTTCTTTATACAAGATCAGCTGCTCCGCATTTTCCCCGGTATCGGGAGTATCCCATACATGATCGGGTATGCCACCAATTTCAGGAGTCATTTTCCCCCTGCGCAATTCATCAATAGCCGTATTGATCATGATCCGTTTTAAATAGGCCATCAGCATTTTTTCATTGTCAGCTTCCGCGCCGGGTTTAAACTGCGCTATTTTATTAAAGAACTTGATAAAGCCATCGTTTACCACATCCACTGCCTTGTCGTATCTGTATATATACCGGAATACCGTTTTTAACGCGAAACCATAATAATTTTCATAGAGCATTTTTTGATATGTATGCTCCCTGTTTAAACAGCCTGTCAATATACGTGTTACACTTTCCAAATGCGTTCCAACAATTTTCAGTTTTGTAATGAGATTAAATTACTAAAAGCTTTCACCCGTCATAGGATGATGCACCAAAAGTCTGTTATTAAATACATACGGGAATACAGGACCAAAGGTTGCACTACAGACCTTATTTTATAGGGAATACCCATCTTTATTTTCTTTTTTTCCAGAGCTTATCTATCCTAACCGCCTCCTTTAAAAGCTTAACTACCGCCTGTACATCGATCTCATCAACGTCATTAAAGATTATATAGAAAATTTGTTTGTTTGTACCATGTGTTAAATAGTTATCGGCATCCATAAGTTTGTTGCCGTACCAAAAGCCAAGCAAAACGCCTTTTTTAATTCCGCCCCGCGGGATGGCAGATGGCCAAACAATACAAATACCTTTATTGCCATAAAAGAAGGGCACATGGAACGATATTTTTTCTTTGCAATACGGCGGCAACTGCTCTTTTATGATCTCTCTAAGTACGTCCACGATGATTCGTTCATGCTCCGGCATTACATCGTACAACTGTAATATTGATTTTATTTTTATGCGGTTATTTGATTTCATGTACGCATACCTTTTTGGACCGTTGTGCCTCAATTTTGTTTTGCATTAGCCTCCTGTATTTCCATATTTGCTATTGATAAAAATAATGCAAAAAGAAATATATTTGGGATCGTTAAAAAAACCGGATTTTGGTTTAGTTAACCTGCAATATTTTATAAACGGTATAATACCAATATGAACATGGCTTTCAGGATCTATTCAGTTTGGTAAACGCCTCTTTAATAAGTAGCTTTATACCAATAGGTAACCCGGCGGTATTTTTGGTCAGTGATGAACTATTCGTTGTTTTATTTTCTTTATTTTTTAATTTTTATACAACTGTATGAAAAGTTTCTGCTTTAGTATTATAGCATTTTTCTTTATATTAACCGGTTTTGCCCAGGTTGAACAGGAACCCCAAATGGAATCGGGTATAAACAAAAGTCAACGTACCAAAGTAAACAGTATCTACGGTAAACTGGTTGATAAAAATACGGGCAAACCAATTGAAGCGGCATCCGTACAACTTTATCCTGCCGGTAAAAAGAAAACGAGCGCATTGCTGGATGGCATGCTCAGTCGCCCGAATGGTGAATTCATGTTTCAGAACCTGCTACCACAAATCAGTTTCAAACTGGTGATAAGCGCATTGGGTTATGAAACCATGGAACAGGATATTATTATTGGTGGAGGTGAAAATGGACATGGTGTATTTGAAAGAGACCTGGGCAATATTCCGTTGTCCACCAATTTTAAACAACTGGAAGAAGTTACCGTTAGTAGCGGCCGGCCTGCTTTGGAAATCGGTATCGACCGCAAAGTGTTTAATGTTGAAAAGAGTTTATTATCAACGGGTGGAACTGCTATAGATATCATGAAAAACATTCCATCTGTATCGGTAGATATTGAGGGGAATGTTGAATTAAGAAATAGTACACCACAAATATTCATTGACGGCAGACCGACCATCTTAACGCTTGATCAGATACCTGCAGCCCATATTGAAAAAATTGAACTGATTACTAATCCTTCGGCCAAATTTGATGCGGCGAGCTCGGGAGGTATCATCAATATTGTATTAAAAAAGAATAAGCGTATTGGTTTAAATGGCGTTGCCTCTTTTAGTATTGGTGTACCAAAAGTTTTAGCCGGTAATCTGAATTTGAATGTAAGGCAGGGGAAGTTCAATTTTTTTATTAGCGCCGGTCTGAACAATTCCGGAGGTATTGCAAAAGGCAATACATTGAGGCAGAACAAAAAGGCAGGAGCCATAACCGATTATTTTAACCAGTATTCAAAAAATGAAAGGTCGCGTAACAACAGTACGATCAGGTTTGGTACCGATATTTTTATCAGTAACCGGAATACCATAACCCTGAGTCAAACTTTTACCAATGGAAGTTCGGGCAACCAGGAAACACAGGACCAGGAATATTTAAACAGCAGCCGGGTTTTGCAGCGTTATGGTACCCGGCAATCGGATGATGGATTTGGGTTTGACCGTAACAGTACCGGTATAAATTATAAATTCAATTTTCCTAAGGAGGGGAAGGAGCTGACTGCAGATGTAAGTTATAATTATGGAAGCCGTAGCAGCAGATCTGATATCGTTAATGATTTTTATAATCCGGATGGAACGGAATACCAGGCGCGGGCAATAGTTTGGAATGATGGAAGCAACAACGAAAAGCAACTCACTGCACAGGTAGATTTTTCGAATCCTGTTTCGGAGTTTATTAAACTGGAAATGGGCCTGCGTACCTACTACAATACATTCCATAGCTTATATGAAGCGTTTGCAAAAGATAACGGTCAGAATATAAAATTGCCGCTGAGTAATAATTATACCTATACAGAGATCATCAATGCCGGATACTTTACTTATTCCTGTAATAAAGATAATTTCAGTTACCAGGTTGGGTTAAGGGCCGAGCAGGCAAAGTTTGCTGGAGAGCTGGTTGATAGTGCTTATAAATTCGGGTATGAATATCCGAACCAGATAAAAAATATTGGGGATGCCCTGTTCCCCAGTTTTTTCATTACTAAAAAAATAGGAGAAGATAATGAACTGCAGTTTAACTATACCCGGCGAATCCGCCGACCAAGGTTTTGGCAGCTGAATCCGTTTATCGATATCAATGACCCGGTAAATATCCGGCAGGGAAATCCCCGGTTAAAACCTGAGTATGTTAATTCGTTTGAATTGAATTACAGTAAGAATTATAAGCAGGGCAATATACTCACTGTTTTGTATTTCAGAAGTAACCCCAATGATATCACGCAATACAGCGATACCATAACGGCAGCGCAATATCAACAATTGAATAATGCGGCGGTTGACCCCAACGCCATCCTGAATACTTATATCAATGCCAGTACTACAAACAGTTATGGTGTTGAGTTTACCGTGCAACATTCCGTTGGCGAAAAGTTCGAGATCACGCCCACATGTAACCTGCAATACCAGACGGTTAACGCTAAGATCAATAACCTGGATTTAAGTAACAAAGGGTTGAACTGGGAGGCAAAATTGATCATCCATTATAAAATTGAAACAAAGCAGAGGTCGGTTTACAATAACCTGGATTTTCAAATAATTCTGGATTATGAATCACCTGCTGTTATCCCGCAAGGTAAAAGTAAATCTGAATTTGATGTAGATTTTGCCATTAGAAAAGAATTTTTAAAAGATAAAAAAGCTTCTGTTACATTCGGCATTAATGACCTTTTCAACACCCAACGTTGGGGTGTTGTTTATGATACCGGGCAGTTTTACCAGGATTCCTACCGGCGCTGGAGTGTGCGTAGTTTTCGCGTGACGTTCAGTTATAAATTTGGCAATTCAAAATTCTCTTTAGGTAAATGGGGGAGAGGCAACAGCGGAAATAACGGGGATTGATATTTCAGCCCTGACATTTGGTTGCCTGGTAGTATCGGCATTGCTACCGGAACCTAATTTAACAGTTAAGTTAAGGTGACGTCTTTTTTTCAATGTAAACAGTTGCAGGTCATCAATCAGTGAATCGGGTTAATTTTCAATTTTCAATCAGTCTTCATAGGCAATTATACCATCTTGATTAAATAAGTAGTCCAAAGGACTACGTTGAAATCTGATATGGTATTATACCGATAGCAAATGGCTTTGAACGAAATACTGGTATAATCTGTATTACACCCAGGTCAGGTCCTGGGCAGCCTTCTAATATGGCAATAAATTATAGCGCATGCCTGTTGGGGTCATTAAAATAAATGGCGATGGCGGGCATCCAGGCAAAAACCATTGGTCTTTCAGTCCCGTCTTTTAAAAAATCATAGGGAGTTAAATTTAGTTGCTTTAAAAATGACACCGATTTGTTAATATATGATCCACTTCACAACGAAAAGCAGGATTACGGGTATCCAATTTCGGCTTTATGTTTCTCCTATAAGCCCAGTATCGCTTCTCCCAGTTTTCCGATCCAACTAAAAAACTGCTCTTCTGCCTTACTCGTAATAACGGGGTGATAAACCCAAAGTAGTTTTATCAAAGTTAATTGACCGTTCTACGTTTTCTACATAAAGATGTGTTTCGTATAATCCTATTATCATGTCGTTAAAGCAATAGATAAAAAATTAATCCAGTTCTTTTAATAAATTTTCCAAATCAAGGGCATTTGTAAACATGTCCAAATTACCACCTTCTTTTTTGGGCCATTGTTCCTTCGGCCTGTCCCAGTATAGTTCAACTCCGTTTTCATCCGGATCGTTTAAATACAATGCTTCAGATACACCATGGTTGGCGGCACCGGTAAGCGGATAGTTTTTCTGTAGTAACCGGTTATAAATACATGCCAGGTCTTTTCGGGTTGGATAAACAATGGCGGTATGAAATAACCCTACAGCACGAACAGGCGCTGGCTGTAAACCTTTACTGTACCAGGTATTCAGGCCAATATGGTGGTGATATCCTCCGGCCGAAATAAAAGCTGCATTGTCGCCATACATCATGGTCAATTCAAAACCTAACAGTCCGCAATAAAATTCAAGGGAACGTTTTAGTTCTGCCACTTTTAAATGTACATGGCCAATATTTGTTTGGGCTGGAATGATATATTCCTGTGTCATCTTCTTGGTTTCCATTTAATATTGCAGCCAATGCCTGGCCGCTGATCGGCAGGTAATGGTTGCTGGTTTATTAAACATTCCAATGCCTGCCTGATATCTTTTCCGGTAACTTCAATTTCATTACCCGGTCTCGAATCATCCAGTTGTCCACGATAAACCAATTCCAGGTTTTTGTTGTATATAAAAAAATCCGGCGTACAGGCTGCACCAAATGCTTTGGCTACTTCCTGTGTTTCATCGTACAAGTATGGGAATGGATATTTTAAGTGAAGTGCCATGGCTTTCATTTTTTCCGGAGCATCTTCCGGGAATGTTTCAATATCATTGGCACTGATGGCAATAAAACTGATATTTTTTTGCTGATAATCATTTGCCAATCTTACCAGTTCGTTATTTACATGCAGTACAAAAGGGCAGTGATTGCAGATGAACATGATAACGGTTGCCGTTTCGCCCTTCATTTCCCGAAGGGATAAAAGGCTATCTGAAACAGTATCCTGCAGTTTAAAATCAGGAGCCATTTTTCCCAAAGATGTCATTGTTGAAGCGGTTCTTGCCATGAACCAAAGATAAGTGCTTTTGAAAATATTGACCAGGTCGTGTTTTAGCAAACATAAAAAATAACTAACTTCCGCAAAATGAATTTTTATGCAAAAGAAACAGCTGATGATCATGGTATCGCTCGCCTTTGTTTTAATAATAACGCAAAGTTGTAATGATCAGCAAAGCATGGTTGCAAGCGTTGCGCCTGGCGGCCATAAGGCCTGGAGTGCGCAAACAAATGTGTACGAAGTAAATCTTCGCCAGTTTTCAAAAGAAGGAACCATCATGGCATTTGACAAAGCCCTGCCCAGGTTAAAGGATATGGGCGTAGAGGTGCTGTGGTTTATGCCGGTAACACCCATTGGTATTGAAGGAAGAAAAATGAATGAAGTGGATATGGGTAGCTACTATGCGGTTAAGAATTACAAAGGGTTTAACCCTGATTATGGAACCATGGATGACTGGAAAGCATTTGTAAATCATGCGCATGCGATGGGCTTTAAAGTCATAACCGATTGGGTTGCCAATCATTCTTCACCGGATAATGACTGGGTAAAGTCGCATCCTGATTTTTATGCCAAAGATTCTTCGGGCAACATGATTGCTCCATTCGATTGGACGGATGTTCGCAAACTAAATTATGCTGACCGTGAGCTAAGAGACAGCATGATTGCCGCCATGAGGTTTTGGGTAACCGAAACCGGCATTGATGGTTTCAGGTGCGATGTGGCCAACGAAGTACCCATCGATTTCTGGACGGAATGTATTGCGGAGTTAAAAAAAATAAAACCTGTTTTCATGCTGGCCGAGGGTGAGAACCTGGAGCTGTATAAGGCCGGGTTTGATATGCTGTATGCCTGGGATATTATGTGGGCATTGAAAGATTTGTATGCAGGCACCAGGTCCGTTATGCAGTTTGATTCGCTGGTCAAAGCAGATATTGATAAATTTCCGGTAGGTGCTTACCGCATGTTTTTTACGTCCAATCACGATGAAAACAGCTGGAACGGCACGGAGTTTGAAAAATACGGGGATGCTTATAAAACCATGGCTGTTTTTTCTCAAACCATGTACCAGGGTATACCCCTCATTTATAACGGCCAGGAAGATAGCAATAAAAAGCGCCTGAAATTTTTTGTAAAGGATACCATTCCCTGGGAAGGGGAGATGGATTTGGCGTCTTTTTATAAAAAGATGTTGAATCTACGTAAAACCAACCCTGCTTTGGCAGCAGATGCATCTTACAAAAGATTAGGCAGCTCCGCCGATAGTTCTGTCTTTGCTTATTTAAGGGAGAGGGACGGGCATAAAGTTTCGGTCATTTTAAATTTATCCAAACAACCTCAAAAATTCATCATTAATGATGCTGCAATTGATGGAGAGCCCATGAATATTTTTATGGGTATAAAGGAAAAAGTACATGCAAGCCACGAATTCAGCATGGAGCAATGGGGTTATCTTGTTTATGATTACCGGTAATTGAATTCAGTTTTTCAGACAATCCCGATAATAATTTTTGCCGGGGAATAAATTATTGTATTTTTATTAAAGTGTATTTTTTACACAATTGCTTCACACAAAAAAACGATTGCTATGCCTGAAATTGAACCTGTTGATGTAATTAGTCAACCATCCATAGAAGATAAACCACGCCTTTCACTGAAGCAGATCATGAATATGAGCGTTGGTTTTTTCGGTATCCAGTTTGGGTTTGCTTTGCAAAATGCCAATGTGTCGAGGATATTTGAAACACTGGGTGCCGAGATAGACAAGATCGGTTTTCTTTGGATAGCAGCACCCATGACGGGCTTGCTTGTTCAGCCGGTTATCGGTTATTTGAGCGACCGTACCTGGCATCCACGATGGGGCAGGAGACGGCCTTATTTTTTTATCGGTGCCGTATTGTCGGCCCTGGCTTTGTTCTTAATGCCCCAATCCAGTGTGTTGTGGATGGCCGCTACTTTATTATGGGTTTTGGATGCATCTATCAATATTTCCATGGAACCTTTCCGCGCCTTTGTAGGTGACAAATTACCTACTTCACAGCGGACAGCGGGCTTTGCAGCACAAACATTTTTTATTGGACTTGGTGCGGTCATCGCTTCCCTGTTGCCGTATATTTTTACAAACTATTTCAACATCAGCAACACCGCGGCTCCGGGTGTTATCAGCGATTCGGTAAAATATTCTTTTTATATAGGTGCGGTTGTATTCCTGGTTTCGGTGCTATGGACCATTTTTACAAGCAAAGAATACCCGCCTGACAATATAGAATCCTGGGAAGCAGAGAAGGCCGCGTCAAAAGGCCTGCTAAAGGGTTTTAAAGAGATCACCTCAGGTATCTTCAATATGCCTAAGACCATGATGCAGCTGGCCATTGTTCAGTTTTTTACGTGGATCGCATTTTTTGCAATGTGGATCTACACCACGTCTGCCATTGCTATGAATACGTTTGGTACTGCCGATAAGGATTCAAAAATATTCCAGGATGCCGGTGATTGGGTAGGGGTTATGTTTATGGTGTATAATGGTGTATCTGCCATTGCGGCATTCTTATTACCCATGCTGGCTAAAAAGATCGGTAGAAAATATACCCATATGCTTTGTTTGATCATTGGCGGAGTTGGATTGGTTTCTATGCTCTTTATTAAATCGCAAAACATGCTGCTGTTACCGATGATCGGCGTTGGTTTGGCCTGGTCATCCACATTAACGATGCCTTATGCTATTCTTTCGGGGGCACTACCTGCAAAGAAAATGGGTTTTTATATGGGTGTTTTTAATTTCTTTATTGTAATACCACAGATCCTGGCTGCCGGCATTTTAGGTTTTTTTGTGAAGAACGTGTTTGCCGGCGAAAGCATTTATGCGTTGGTCATTGGTGGCGTGTCCATGATCATTGGTGGATTTATGAATTTTATAGTTACGGATAAAACCGATGAAAAAATAAAATATTAAACAGACGATTATGAAAAAGTATTTGTTGGTCGTACTAATTTTAACCTGTTCGGATTTTATTTATGCCCAACCTGTGCAGGTTGAAACCTATCCCACGCATTGGTGGACGGGTATGGAAAACCCTGCTGTACAACTGATGCTGCATGGATCTAAAATTGGTGGCAACAGTTTTACCATTAATTATCCGGGGGTAAAGCTTGTAAAAACAAATAAGGTAGAAAATCCAAATTATGTTTTTCTTGATCTCGTTGTTGAGAAGTCGGCCAAACCGGGTACCGTTAAAATCAACATGAATGAAAAGGGCGTAAAGCGTGAAATCTATGTCGACTTTAAAAAACGTAAACCTGGCAACGGAGCATCTTTTGCAAAGGGCGTTACTTCAAAAGATTTTATGTACCTCATTATGCCGGATCGCTTCAGTAACGGAGATGAAACCAATGATCAGATTCCCGGCATGAGAGATCAGACTTTAAACCGGGATACCGTTTTTAACCGCCATGGCGGCGATTTAAAAGGAATTCAAAACCATTTGGATTACCTGCAATCGCTGGGTATTACTACATTGTGGCTCAATCCCATCATTGAAAATGATATGGAAGACCGTACCGAACACGGTTATGCATTTACCAATCATTATAAAGTTGACCCACGGCTTGGTGGTGACCAGGCTTACCGGGAATTGATTGAAGCAACACATAAAAAAGGGATGAAGATCATCCAGGATGCTGTTTACAATCATGTGGGGATAAACCATTTTACGGTAGAAGATCCACCCATGAAAGACTGGTTACACCAATGGAAAGATTATACCAATACCAGTTATAAAGACCAGACACTTTTTGATCCATACGCCAGCAAAACTGACTACAAAATAATGGTTGATGGATGGTTCACTAAAAAAATGCCCGACCTGAATCAGGGCAATCCCTATTTGGCGAATTTTTTGATTCAGCATGCGATATGGACCGTAGAAGAATTTGGTATTGATGGCTGGCGGATTGACACCTATTCCTACAACGACCTGGAATTTATGAACCGTTGCAACAAAGCACTGGAAAAGGAGTATCCAAAACTTACCTTGTTTGGCGAAACCTGGGTGCATGGTGTGCCCAACCAAAGTTTTTTTGCCCAAAACAACTATAACCTCCCTTTTAAAAGTAACCTGCAGGCCGTTACCGATTTTCAAACCCTGTGGGGCATTACAGATGCCATGACAAAAGATTTTGGCTGGACCGACGGGGTAAATAAATTGTATACTATACTGGCACAGGATTTTGTGTATAAGGATCCCTTGCGCAATGTGATCTTTTTGGATAATCATGACATGGCACGTTTTTATTCTGTTGTTGGTGAGGATATTGAAAAATATAAGTCATCCATCAACTGGTTGCTCACGTGCAGGGGAATTCCTCAATTCTATTATGGCGGAGAATTAGGCCTGACCGGGTTTACAAGTCCCAATGATGGCTATGTACGCCAGGATTTTCCGGGAGGGTGGAAATCTGACCGGGCAAATAAATTTACCAGTGAAGGTCGCAATGCGAAAGAAAATGAAATATGGAATCATATGGCAACCCTTGCAAAATTCCGCAAAGGATCTTCTGCAATAACCACCGGTAAAATGATGCAGTTTGTACCTGTTGACGGCGTTTATGTTTATTTCCGGTATGATAATAACCAGACAGTGATGATTATTATGAACACAGCAAAAGAAACCAAAACGATTGAACTTAAAAGGTTTGAGGAGCGGATAAAGGGTTTTTCCAAAATGAGAAATATCTTAACGGGTACGGTGTCCGAAATGCGTGATCTGAAGCTGGATTCTTATAGAAGTGGCGTATACGAATTGGTGAAATAAGTTGGTATCAGAAGAATATAATCGCCGGTTTTTTGTTAATTCAGAATAATGTGTTTATTTTACACATTAAACGATTGCTTCATGAAAAAATTCTTCTTTTCAGCTCTTATATTGTGCATTGGATTTTTTGCGGACGCCCAACGCCTGTTAAGTTGGACTCCTGAATTTCCGGTAGATAATTCCACTTTAAGTTTTACGGTAGATTGCAATAAAGGCAACCAGGGGTTATTAAATTTTGAAGGTGGCAATTCCAACAATGTATATGTTCATGTTGGTGTGATCACCAATTTAAGTACCGGGCCAACCGACTGGCGGTACGTAAAATTTGCCTGGGGTTCAACTGATCCCGCTGCAAAAGCAACGCCACTTGGCAGTAATAAATACCAATATACCATTACCAATATCCGAAGTTTTTTTGCTGTGCCGGGTGCTGAAACTATCCGGAAAGTGACCGTTATTTTCAGAAACGCTACGGGCAGTTTAAAGCAGGTTAATTCTGATGTAAGCGATATGTATATTCCTGTTTATGGCAGTTCGGAATATGCTGTACGATTAAACCTTCCACCTTTTGAACCCAGGTATGTTCCCTGGCTGGAACCGTTGACAGTACCGGTGGGCGGCACGATCAGCATTGCAGGTGCAGCTTCAGCCAATTCAAATCTTACTTTAAAATTAGATGGTAATACCATCAACACGGCGGCCAATACAAATAGCATTACGGCCAGCCCAGTGATCACAACAGCCTGCACGCACCAGGTTTTTTTAGAAGGAAATAATGGCTCCGTTACCGTAAAAGATTCGTTCAGTTTTTACATTCCGCCAACAACCAATGTGGCTGCTTTGCCTGCGGGTGTGGTTGAAGGGATCAATTATAATCCGAATAATACCGAAGTAACGCTGGTTTTGTTTGCTCCGGGGAAAATTAACGTGGTGGTTTTTGGAGATTTCACAAACTGGACAAACCAGTGCAGTTACCAAATGAACAAAACGCCCGATGGAAACTATTTCTGGTTAATCATTACGGGCCTTACGCCCGGCCTTGAATATGGTTTTCAGTATTTAGTTGATAATACCATCATAACAACCGATCCCTATACGCAAAAAGTGTTAGATCCCAATCATGATCAATTCATTAATGCAGTAACCTATCCAAACCTTAAACCTTATCCAACCGGGTTAACAACCGGCCTGGTAGGCATCATCCAAACAGCCGAACCACCATATAACTGGCAGGTCAATAATTTTGTTAAGCCCGATAAAAGGAACCTGATCACGTATGAATTGCTCATCAGGGATTTTACAGCAGAGCACAGTTACCAGTCATTGATCGATTCTTTGGCCTATTTAAAGAATATCGGTATCAATGCGATCGAGTTAATGCCGGTGAATGAATTTGACGGCAATGAAAGTTGGGGTTATAATCCTTCATTTTATTTTGCTCCGGATAAATACTATGGTACAAAAAATAAACTGAAGGAATTTATCGACAAGTGCCACATGAATGGCATAGCAGTTATACTGGATGTGGTGTATAACCATTGTACCGGCAATGCACCACAGGCGAAAATGTATTGGGATGCTGCCAATAACCGTCCGGCGGCCAACAATCCCTGGTTAAATGTTACTGCGCCACATCCATATAGCGTATTTAATGATTTTAACCATACAGCTGTTCCAACACAATATTTGGTACAACGGTCACTTAATTTCTGGATCGATGAATATAAGGTAGATGGATACAGGCTTGACCTGGGCAAAGGTTTTACGCAAACTGTAACCAATACAACCACCGTTGAAAACTATGACGCGAGTCGCGTGGCCAATTTAAAAAGATATTACGATGGTACGGTACCCGGGCACCCCGGCACTTATATGATCATTGAGTTTTTGGGTACCAATCCCAGCCAGGAAGAACAGGAGTACGCGGCTCATGGGTTTATGTTATGGGGTAATAATAATTTTACGTACAATCAATGCACGATGGGCTTTTCAACAAACTCAGATATCTCTGCAGTTGTGTACAGTAGTCCTTTAAAAGGATTTAATAACCCCGCAGCAATGGGTTATATGGAAAGTCATGATGAAGAAAGACTGATGTACAAAAACCTCAATAACGGTAATTCTTCGGGTGGTTATAATGTGAGAAATTTAAACACCGCATTAGCCCGGCAGGAAGCTGCTGCTACGGTTTTCTTTACTGTACCCGGACCAAAAATGATCTGGCAGTTTGGCGAACGCGGTTATGACATACCCCTGAATTTTGGCGGGTCAAATGTGGCCAACAAACCTCCGCTTTGGGAGTATATGACCGTACCGGAACGCGTACATCTGTATAATACTTATAAAACGATCATTCAACTGCGATTAAGTAACCCGGCCATTTTTAATAATACCAGTTTTACGTATGATTTTAATAGCGGTTTGGTAAAACTGTTTCAAATCGCCGATCCAAATGCTTCGGGATTGAAAGTTACGGTGGTCGCTAATCTGGATGTTGATCCAAGATCGAGAACGATAACCTTTCAATCAACCGGCGACTGGACGAATTATGTCAGTAATGGCACCGGCACGGGTCTTAATGGTGTAACCGGTTCCAATTTTAATTTAACGGCTACCTCTCAAACCATAAATTTACAGCCCGGTGAATATCATATTTATGTAAGTATACCCGCCTGTACAACAGCAACCCCTACAGCAACAAGCCCGGTAAATTATTGCCAGAATGCGGTGGCTGTTCCATTGCAGGCAACCGGGTCAAATTTATTGTGGTACACTACCGCAACCGGTGGTACGGGAAGTGCCACGGCACCAACACCGTCTACAACAACAATCGGCAGCACAACCTATTATGTAAGCCAGACCATTGGTTGTGAAAGTCCACGTTTACCCATTGTAGTTAATGTAACCGCGGGCACACCTGCACCAACGGTTACCAGTCCGGTAACTTATTGCCAGAATGCAACAGCCGTTCCACTTACGGCTACCGGCACAGGTTTATTATGGTACACTGCCGCTACCGGCGGAACCGGCAGCCCAACGGCGCCAACACCATCCACTGTAACTGTGGGCAATACCTCTTATTATGTTAGCCAAACACAAAGTTGTGGCGAGGGCCCACGAGCGGTGATCGTGGTAAATGTTTTGGCTGTACCGGCCGCTCCGGGTGTAACCAGCCCGGTAAATTATTGTCACAATGCGCCTTCGGTGGCATTAACCGCAACAGGCAGTAATCTTTTGTGGTACACAGCGGCAACCGGGGGAACGGGAAGCACAACTGCTCCTGTTCCGTCAACCGCAACTGTTGGCAGTACAAATTTTTATGTCAGTCAATCGAATAATGGTTGCGTAAGCCAGCGAGCCACCATAACAGTAAATATTATTGCTATACCACCGGCACCTACGGCTACCAGCCCGGTAAATTACTGCCAAAACGCTGTTGCGGTTCCTTTGCAGGCAACGGGTTCCGGTTTACTATGGTACACAACTTCTACCGGTGGCACAGGAAATTCAACGGCTCCTACACCATCAACAGCAACCATTGGCAGTACCACTTATTATGTAAGTCAAACCGTGGGCTGCGAAAGTCCAAGAATGCCCATTGTGGTTAATGTTACAGCAAATACACCTGCGCCTGCCGTAACCAGCCCGGTAGCCTATTGCCAGAATGCAACCGCCGGTCAACTTACGGCAACAGGTACTTCTCTGTTATGGTACAATACAGCTACGGGCGGTACGGGAAGTGCTACGGCACCTACACCATCTACGGCGGCGGTTGGCGGCACAATCTATTATGTAAGTCAAACCCTGAGTTGTGGCGAAGGTCCCAGAGCGCAGATCGTTGTAAATGTTTCTGCCGTGCCGGCAGTTCCGGGGGTGACAAGCCCGGTAATTTATTGTCAAAATTCAGTAGCCATTGCGTTAACAGCAACGGGTAATAATCTTCTGTGGTACACGGCGGCAACAGGAGGTACTGGAAGTTCCACGGCTCCTGTACCATCAACCGCAACTGTTGGCAGCAGCAATTTTTATGTGAGTCAATCTAATAATGGCTGCGAAGGCCCAAGGGCAGCAATAGCTGTACAAATAAATGCAACCCCTGCGGCACCAACCGTAACATCGCCGGTAAATTATTGTCAGCAGGCAACAGCTGTTCAGTTGTCGGCAACGGGAAGTTCATTATTATGGTATGCTGCAGCAACAGGAGGTACCGGCAATGCTACATCACCAACTCCTTCTACGGCTACTGCAGGAACTACAAATTTTTATGTGTCTCAAACGGTAAACGGTTGTGAAAGCCCAAGGTCTGTTATCACTGTAAATGTTACAGCGTTGCCGGCTGCCCCGGCGGTAACATCTCCGGTAACCTATTGCCAACAGGCAGTTGTTTTACCACTAACAGCTACGGGTACCGGACTAAAATGGTATACAACAGCAAACGGTGGCACAGGTAGTTCAACAGCGCCTGCACCCTCAACAGCAACAGCAGGCAACACTGCCTATTATGTCAGTCAATCGAATAGCTGCGGTGAAAGCCCCCGGTCAGTTATTAATGTGCAGGTGACCGCAACCCCGGCAGCGGCAACAGGACTAAGCGTTACCGGCATTACCACAAATGCAGCGGTACTTAACTGGACAGTAGTAGCCGGTGTTTTTTATCATGTTGATTATAAACCTGCCGGTTCATCAACCTGGATAAATATAGCGACAGCAATAACCAGCGGATCGGTTTCATTAACCAATCTCGCCATTTCCACGCCATATGACTGGCGCGTTGGCGGTAACTGCTCGGTAACGCCTGTAAATAATTACAGTACTTCACAGTTTACAACCAGTTCGCATAACAGCCAGATAGCAAATCTTAAAGATGGTTACGGTATCAAAATTTCTCCCAACCCGGTTCAGGGCAATGCCATTATTGATTATATCGTTGCCGGATCCGGAATGACAACCATTGAAATTATAAATCCACAGGGACAACGATTAAGAAAGCTAATGGAGTTTAACCGGGCGGCGGGACAATATCAATTGGCCGTTACCAGCCAGATGGGCGACCTGGTAAAAGGTATTTATTTTCTGTTGTTATCACAGAATAATAACAGGTATACGGTAAAATTTGTAAAATATTAACTCATTGAAAATATTAACAGCACATGATTAAACATAACGATTCCGCTCACTTCAATAATATCAAAACACTATCTGCCATACAAACAGAAGTAAAAAGTATCAACCGGATCGCATTATCCGTTGATTGTGTAATTTTTGGTTTTGATGAAAACAAGCTTAAAGTGCTGTTAATCAGAAGCGACCTTAAAACATTCCAGGGTAAATGGTCGTTATTGGGAGATCTTGTTGATCCGGTAGAAGAGTTGGATTCGGCAGCTATCCGCATATTAAAACAACGTACCGGCCTCGATGAAGTTTATATGGAGCAGGTTAAAACCTTTGGTGGCCTTGGTCGTCATCCGGCAGGGCGGGTAGTTACGGTTACCTATTATTCATTGATCAATATTCAAAATCATAAGTTAAGGATCCTGGATAATGAAATTCACTGGCATGATGTTGATGATATCGTGCAGCTTGCCTTTGACCATAAACAAATACTGGATACCAGTTATCAGCAGTTGCAAAGACGGATCCAGGAACATCCGTTGGCCTTCAGCCTTTTGCCTAAAAAATTCTCTTTGCGTGAACTGCAGAATGTATATGAAGCCATTTTAGGTGCCAAAATGGACAGAAGGAATTTTCGAAAAAAATTTTTCGCCATGGACTTCCTGGTAGATATCGATGAAGTAGAGCAAGATGTGCCTCACAGGCCCGGAAAGCTTTATAAATTTAATTACGGCAAGTATGAAAAGAAAAAGAAGAAATGGGTGGGTATTGATTTTTAAGCGGGAATGTCAATTATTTTGCCAGTTGATTTGATAATTAAGGGCTTACAGAGCCGGTATGTTTAAAATATTTAATTTAACTGTAAAAAATCTTTTAACAATTAATTGTCAAATCAAAAAAAGACCTATATTGTGTACAATTTACACATTTGATTTGTGTAAAAAGTACGCAAATCAATACGATCGCTAATTTTTTAAAAAACTTAATGCTTGTTTTATGAGAAAAAACTCCAAAAATTTATTGGTTTCATTACTGATGATGTTGTTTACCCTGGCAGCATTTTCACAGAATGTAGTAACCGGTAAAGTAACCGATTCGAAAGACGGAACGCCGGTAAAGGGCGTTTCCGTAACTGTAAAAGGAACTAAAATTTCTACGCAAACCGAGACCGACGGATCTTTTAAAATTACTGTACCAGCCGGTGCAACCAGTTTGCTGTTTTCGTCGATTGGTTTTGTTTTGCAGGAAGTAGCTGTTAATGGCAATTTAAACATCCGTATGGTACAGGAAGTTTCAAAACTGGATGAAGTGGTTGTTATTGGTTACGGTACTTCCAGGAAGAAAGACTTAACCGGGGCAGTAACCAGTATTTCATCCAAAGAATTTCAGAAGGGTGTGATCACAACGCCTGAACAATTGATCGCCGGTAAAGTAGCCGGTGTGTCCATTACGTCCAACGGTGGTGCGCCGGGTGCAGGAAGTACGATCCGTATACGTGGTGGCGCTTCTTTAAGTGCCAGTAACGACCCATTGATTGTTATTGACGGGGTGCCTTTGGATAATGGCGGTATTGCGGGCTCGGCCAATGCATTGGCGCTCATTAATCCAAATGATATTGAATCATTCAACATCTTAAAGGACGCGTCTGCCACCGCCATTTATGGTTCACGTGCCAGTAATGGTGTAATTTTGATCACCACTAAAAAAGGCAAAAAGGGGAAACTGGTTTTTAATTTTAATACCCAGCTGTCTGCTGCCGGAATTTCCCGTAAAGCTGACGTTCTATCAGCTTCAGAATTCAGAAATTTTGTAAACGCGAATGGAGACCCCGCACAAAAAGCCTTAATGGGAGCAGCAAGTACCGATTGGCAGGACGAGATCTATCAAACGGCGATAGGAAATGACAATAACCTGAGTGTAGCCGGGGGAGTTGCCGGAATTCCATTCAGGGCTTCACTAGGTTTCTTAAATCAAAACGGAATTTTAAGGACCGGTAATCTGCAAAGAACTTCTTTGGGCATTAACCTGAGTCCCAAATTTTTTGACGACCATTTAAAAGTGGATATTAACGTGAAAGGGGCAAATAATAAATCAACTTTTGCAAATGAAGGCGCCATTGGTGCTGCTGTAAATTTCGACCCTACTCAATCAGTTAACTCAAACGCAACAAAATTTGGTGGTTATTATGAGTGGCTTGACGCAGGAAATACCAATTCGGGTTTAAGGCAATTGGCCCCCAGGAACCCGGTAGGTTTGCTGAAACAGCGGGATGATAAAAGTAACGTGAACAGGATAATTGCCAATGTACAGCTGGATTACAAAATTCATTGGTTTCCTGAGCTGAGGGCTAATTTGAATTTGGGTATTGATAAGGCTAAAGGCACCGGAACGATCGTTATAGATGATAGTGCAGCGTCTACTTACAAAAGAGATGTAGACGTAAATGATGTAAGAAAGAGTGGTGTAAATAATAAATATAAGCAGGAGAAATCAAACGCAGTATTGGAAGCTTATTTAAACTATGTTAAGTTTGTTAAAGCCATTGCTACCAAGGTAGATGTGATGGCGGGATATTCTTACCAGGATTTTTATTATAATAATTATGCTTATGCTGATTATTTCTATGACGGCAGCAAAAGAAAGAATTCGGATCCCCAGTTTCCTTCCGACAAACCACAAAACAGGTTAATTTCCTTTTATGGCCGTTTGAATCTCGACATCCATAATAAATACCTCGTCACTGCTTCCTTACGCCGTGATGGCTCTTCCCGTTTCTCCAAAGAAAACAGGTGGGGCGTGTTTCCTTCTGCGGCAGTTGCCTGGAAGATGAAAGAAGAAAAATTATTTAAGAATATTAACGTGATCTCCGACCTGAAATTACGCGCCGGATTTGGCGTTACCGGTCAGCAGGATGGTATTGGTAATTATGATTACATTTCCTACTATGCTTTGGGAGATAACGCGGCACAATATCAATTTGGAAGCACGTTTTACAATATTTACCGCCCGGGCGGTTATTACTCCAACAGGAAGTGGGAGCAAACGGAAACGACAAACGTTGGATTGGATTTTGGTTTTTTTAACGACCGGATTTCCGGAAGCGTAGATTACTACTTTAAGAAAACCAAAGACCTGTTAAACAATATCGGTCAGCCGGCTGGAAATAATTTCTCTAACCAGATCGTAGCGAATGTAGGAAACATGGAAAATCAGGGTATTGAAGTATTGTTAAACACCCAACCGGTTAAAAATAAAAATATCACCTGGGATTTTGGTGTGAATTTCACGTACAATAAAAATGAGATCACCAACCTGACGGCTGTTACCGATCCCAATTACCCCGGAAATAAATTTGGTGGTATTTCAGGAGGTACGGGTAATACCATTTTAATTAATTCGGTGGGTTACAATCGAGGTGCATTTTATGCATATAAGCAGATCTATGACGCTGCCGGAAAGCCCATTGATGGTCTCTTTGAAGATATGAACAGGGATGGAATTATTAATGACAAGGATTTATATCGATACAAAGGGGTTGATCCTAAATTTATTTTTGGCGTTAATACCAATGTGGCCTTTAATAACTGGAATGCCGGTTTTGTAATGAGAGCAAATGTTGGCCAATACATGTTCAACAATATCAATTCCAGCACAGGTACAAGCCGTAATATCTTAAACCCATTGGGTTACCTGGCTAACGGATCAAGCGACATTTTGAACAGTGGTATTGGTGGTTTTGCAACAGATTATTTCTTATCTGATTACTATATCCAGAATGCCTCTTTTTTGAAAATGGATAATATTAATGTGGGTTACAATTTTGGAAAAGTATTTAACCAAAAAGCATCATTGCGTGTAAGTGCCAATGTGCAAAATGTATTTGTGATCACCAAGTATAAGGGCGTTGATCCGGAAATTAACGGTGGTATCGATAATAATTTTTATCCACGACCACGCACTTTTGTGCTGGGATTAAACCTTGATTTCTGATCAACCTGAATAATCATTACAAAAATTTATAAATAATATACAGATGAAAAAAAATATTCAAATAATAATACTGGCAGTTTTACTGGTGCCGATATTGTTTACGTCATGCACGAAAAAACTGGATCTGTTGCCTACCAATGATATAACGGCAGAACAGGTGTATAGTACAGCGGCCGGGTACAAGCAGGCATTGGCAAAAGTGTACGGCAGCATGGCTTTAACAGGTAACCAGGGACCATCAGGTAACGGAGACCTGCAGGGTATAGACGAAGGTACTTCTGATTTTTTAAGACTTTACTGGAAGGCCCAGGAATTAAGTACCGATGAAGCTGTTGTAGCCTGGGGTGATCCCGGAATTCAGGACTTTCACAATATGAACTGGAGCAGTAATAACCCGATGCTTAAAGGGGTATTTTACCGTTCCTTTTATCAAATAACTTTGTGCAACGATTTTATCAGGCAAAGTGCAGATGATAAAGTTGCTTCAAGAGGAATTTCCGGAGCCGAGGCCACCAATATTAAATTTTATAAAGCAGAGGCGAGGTTTTTAAGAGCTTACCAATATGCGGTTTTAATGGACCTGTTTGCCAATCCTCCGTTTGCAACTGAAGCAGATGTGATAGGTGGCCCGCCACCTGCAAGAACAACCAGGACAGCACTGTTCGCTTATATTGAATCTGAATTAAAAGCTTTGGAATCTGAATTGGCTGATGCAAAAACAAATGAATATGGACGTGCGGATAAAGCTGCAGCCTGGGCCTTGCTGGCACGCATTTACCTGAACGCCGAGGTATATACCGGTACGGCCAAATTTACCGATGCCATAACTTATGCGAAAAAAGTAATTGCCCTGCCTTATTCATTGATATCAGATTATCGCTGGCTGATGCTTGCCGATAACCAGTTAAATACCAATGAATTTATTTTAACCATTAATTTTGATGGAACCAAGACCCGCAACTGGGGCGGCACCACATTTTTAACACATGCTGCCATTGGCGGCAGTATGAATGGCGCTACCTATGGTACAGATGGCGGATGGGGTGGAACAAGAACGACCAGCGCTTTTGTTGGCAAGTTTGCCGATAATTCAGGTAACACCGATAAGCGTGCCCAGTTCTATACCAGCGGACAGAATATGAACATCAGCAGTCTTACTACGTTTACTGATGGATGGGCAATAACCAAATACAGAAACGTAGGTCGTACCGGTACACCGGGTTCTTCATTAACCTGGATGGATATTGATTTCCCGATCTTTCGCCTGGCAGAAATGTATTTTATTTATGCAGAATCTGTGTTAAGGGGAGGTACCGGCGGCGATGCGGCTACTTCATTAACTTATATGAACCTGATCAGAACAAGAGCTTATGGAAATACCAGTGGAAATATCAGCGCAGGTCAATTGAACCTGGCTTATATCCTGGACGAAAGGGCAAGGGAATTATATTGGGAAGGTTTCCGCAGATCGGACCTGGTAAGATACGGGTTGTTTACAACCGGTATCTATTTATGGCCCTGGAAGGGAGGAGTTAGCGGCGGTACAGCAGTTTCAGCAAACCGCAATATTTATCCCATACCATCGGATGATATTGTTGCTAATCCAAACCTGGTGCAAAACCCCGGTTATTAATTTAAAAACTAAAATTATTAATGTATGAAAAATATATTCAAATTGCTGTTTGGCGCTCTGATGTTGACCACTGCTTTTACAGCTTGCGAAAAAGATGAAAACAAGATCAGTTATGAAGGTGGTACGCCCCCTGTGTTAACTGCCAATAAAACTACCGCTATTCCATTAACCTATTTAACCAGGGATGATGAAGCTGTTAAATTTATGTGGACAAATCCTGAGTATAAATTTACGACAGGTATAAATTCCCAGGACGTAAAGTACCAGCTCGAGATTGGCAAAGACGGGGCAAATTTCAGTGGTGCACATGCCTATGGTATCAGTAATGACCTGAGCAGAACATTTACCCAGACCGAGTTTAACGATGTTTTGCTGAATAAATTATTGCTGCCACACAGCGTATCAGCTTTTGTGCAGGTTAGGATAAAGTCCTTCCTGGCAACTAATGCATTGGTCCTGTATTCCAATGTTATGCGTTTCCAGGTAACACCCTACCAGATACCTCCAAAAGTTACGCCTCCGCCTTCCGGCGAACTTTATATCGTAGGTAATGCTACCCCCGGCGATTGGAATAACCCGGTACCTGTTCCCTCTCAAAAATTCACCAGGATTTCACCAACATTATTTGAAATCACTATACCTATTATCGCTAACAACAGTTATTTATTCTTACCGGTTAATGGTAGCTGGAATGATAAATACGGTTACATAGGCGGTAATAATGCAAATAATCCAAACGGCGATGATTTTAGATATGGTGGCGGTGATATGAAAGCTCCGCCAGTGGGTGGTAATTATAAGATCCAGGTGGATTTTCAAAGAGGTGTATTTACGCTAACTAAATTGTAAATTTTTTAAAAATAATATGTATGAAATATTTTTCAAAACTATTAATGGGCATTGTTGCGATGGTGTTTGTATTTTCTGCCTGCGAAAAAGTAGATGATCTTCCTATCTATAACAATGGAACAGCTTCCCTGCTGTCCAGTTCATCAATAACTTTCAACGCTATTGCAGCTGATTCAAATAACGTGGCCATGAGCTTCTCCTGGACTAATCCCAATTATGCTTCCGATTCATCAACTTTTAAGTATGTTATTCAAATCGATTCAACAGGAAGGAATTTTAGCAAGGCAGCCTCTAAAATTATAGTTGGAACAAGGAGTACCAGCTTCCTGGCCAAGGAGATCAATGCCATTTTACTGGGTTTTGGTTTCGCATTTAATACGCCATATGATATTGACGTGCGTTTGCTTTCTTCTTATGGAAATAACAATGAGCAATATGCGTCGAATGTTATTAAAATTAGAGCAACGCCTTATGTAACGCCGCCAAAAGTTGCCCCGCCTGCGTCAGGTAAATTATTTCTGGTTGGAGATGCTTCGCAGGGAGGATGGAATAACCCGGTTCCGGTACCCACACAGGAATTTGCTAAAATAGATTCTGTAACATGGGGTGGTGTATTTAATCTAAATGGAAATGCCGAGTACCTGGTCTTACCGGTAAATGGAGATTGGTCCAATAAATTTTCTGTTGCCGATAAAAGCTTGCCGGGATTAAGAACGGGAGGTGATTTTGGATTCAATAAAAACGATAATTTCCCCGGCCCTTTGGTTTCGGGCATGTATAAGATCATATTAAATTTCCAAACCGGGAAATTTGCGGTTACACCCTATACCGGGAATTTACCAACCAATTTATTTATAGTTGGAGATGCTACACCCGGAGGATGGAACAACCCCGTACCCACGCCATCACAGCAATTAACCAGGTTGAATTCTTCAGTTTGGGAAATCAATCTTGCCTTTGTTGGAAGCAAGGAGTATTTGTTGTTGCCGGTAAACGGCGACTGGTCAAATAAATATGCGGTGGCCAATAAGACCGCAGCCGGTGCAAGAGTAAGCGGGCCATTCGGTTATAATTTAAATGATAATTTTCCTGGTCCGGTAACAAGCGGTACCTATAAGTTATCCGTAAATTTTGCAACAGGGTTATATAAAGTAACGCCGTAATTAATTTCTTTTTTCATACACTTTGGGCCGGTTGATTTTTCAACCGGCTTTTCTTTTAATGTTACTATAATAGCATTCACTATTTTAGCTCATACCATATATGGTTTTACTTCAAATACTTCTCACTCATTTCATCATAGATCAGCAGCCATTCATTGGCTTTGCCATCTCTGTCAAAAAACTTTTCCCAGGTACTCAATGGTTCCCAGATACAGCTGCCTTTTCCCCGGTTACCAGCAACGTTAAACGATAATTCATTCACGGCTCTTTTCACGTGCGAGTATTCAACAACGATCACGTCTTTCTGGTAACGGCGCGAAAGATCATCTAAATTATATTCCAGGTCGGCCAGGGTATTATGCCATTTGGGATAATAAGATAAACCGATCACGTCAAATGAAACACCCCGCTTAACCATATGATCAATGAAGAATTTGCTTTCATCATTTTGTCCACCTAACGCAATGTGCAGCATGATGCTTGTTGAAGGCGAAACATATTTTACTGCCAACACTGCTGCATGAAACAACTGGGCCAGGCTGTCAAAACTGTTTACACTGCCGTGCGGCCATATCATACCATGATTGATCTCGTTACCCGCCTGAACCATATCGGGTAAGGTACCCTGTTTCTTCAATGCCTGCATCACTTCCCTGGTATAATTAAAAACGGCCAGCTTTAATTCCGTTATGTTTTTACCACGCCAGGCTTTGGGCATATGTTGTTTTCCGGGATCGGCCCAGAAATCGCTATAGTGGAAGTCGAGTAATAATTTCATGCCGGCTGCTTTCACTCTTTTGGCCATTTGAAGGGTATGTTGCAGATCGCAGAAACCCGACCCGGGAGAATAGCCGCTGTCCCTGGCAGGATCATTAAAGATGCGGAGCCGTATATAATTCAATCCATGATCCTTTAACATGCTGATGGCATCTTTCTCTTTTCCATTCAGGTCATAAAACTTCATGCCTTTATTTTCCAGCTCGGGCAGGAAAGAGATATCGGCACCCAGCATTTTATCTACTTTGGTTTCTTTAAAAGGTATGACCGGCAGGCCCTGGCCCGGTGAACGTACATCGGTGACCGGCGACTCCCGTATAGTCATGATATCTGTTGAAGCTGTCCACAGACTATCTGCACTTGCTTCAAAATGAATCAGCGAATGGGATAAACCAGACTGCACGATCACCTGGCATTTGCCATTGAACAGGTATCGCCGCGCAGCAGTATCTGCATAACTGTCCTGCTCATGACTGCTTGGATCGCCATTTCCCACACCAATGATCTTTCCATCGCCCTGTAATGAAAAACGAACCAGGTTATCAGCATCCGGTACTTCGCGCCCTTGCCGGTCAACCACACTGATGTTGATGACCGTAGCATCTTTTCCATCAGCCAGTATGGTCGTTTTATAAGGGCTCATTACAACTTCTACAGGCTTGCCTGTGGTTTCAACTTTAGTCTCAAGTTTCTTTCCCTTCTTGTAAGCTATTGCTTTTAATGTACCCGGTTCATAATTCACCAGCCAGTTTAGATGACCATTCCGGGGCATATCTTTTTTACCTAAACTTTTTCCGTTTATAAACAATTCTACATCGTCAGCATTACTGTTCACCCAAACATCAATGGGTTCTCCAATCTTGTTTGGCCAATTCCAGTGAGGAGAAATATGCAGTACATCTTTATCTGTCCACCAGGATTGGTAGTAGTAATAAATGTTTTTCGGAAATCCGCATACATCCATAATACCAAAATGCGAATTCACATTTGGCCAGGTGAAAGGAGTGGGCTCTCCCCGGTAGTCAAACCCTGTCCATACAAAGCCGCCTAACCAGTAATCATTAGGGGCTGCCAGTTTCCACCAGGTTTCGGCCTTGCTGG
This sequence comes from Chitinophagaceae bacterium, assembly GCA_031402615.1. Classification (GTDB taxonomy): domain Bacteria; phylum Bacteroidota; class Bacteroidia; order Chitinophagales; family Chitinophagaceae; genus Ferruginibacter. The sequence continues at coordinate 52,770 of JANNSN010000062.1, read as the reverse complement.
CCCACCAGGGCGCGGTGATGTCCTGGTCGGGTAGATACGCTTTTGTCGAATCCAAAACATATTGACCACGGGTGGTAACCGTACTGCCCATTTCGGTGCCAATAATGGGTTGGTCGGGATGGGCTTTGTGATAATCTTCAACAGCAAACTGGCGGTAATTAAAACTGCGCACAGGGATCACTTCATTAATACCCGTAAATTGATTCGCCATATCAGCAGCATAGGTGCTTACCCTGGTCGGGTCTAATTCAGTCTGCTTTGCAAGAAGCGAAAGGGCAATTAATTTACCTGTACTGTTTCCCTGCACCCAACCTTCCTCATTGCCGATCGACCACATAAAAACTGAAGCCCTGCTGCGGTCACGTTTGATCAGCCACTCAAAATCCTCCATATATTGCGGACTGCTGTTGAGCAATCTGTTTTCATCCATCACCAGCATACCCAGGCTGTCGCAGGCATCCAGTAATTCTTTGGTGGGAGGATGATGACTGCTGCGATAAGCATTGGAACCCATTTGCTTCAATAAAAAGATCCGGTAATACTGCAGGTAGTCGGGCAGGGCGCTTCCCACACCCGCATGATCCTGGTGATTGTTGGTGCCTTTTAGTTTTATATATTTTCCATTCAGGAAAACGCCGTTGCCGGTAATGCTCACGGTTCTTATGCCAAAACGAATATTATCTGTATCAATAATTCTTCCGCCCGATCTTACTACAGGAATTACGCGGTATAGATAGGGGTCTTCCAACGACCAAAGCCTGGGGTTGGTAATTTTTACAGATTGTTTTACTGTGGATCTTTCATTTACGTTGAGCGCAATATTTTTTGCAATGGTTTCTCCAATCTTTTGTCCTTCCCGGTTGGTGATGATGGCCGATACAGCAATATCCGTGTTTTTATAAGATTCATTTTTCACAGAAGTTTCCACATAAACAGTGGCTTCGTTTTTTTGAACATCGGTATAAACAAATACCGGGTTCTCGTCAAGGTGCACAGGATGGTATTGGTTCAACCATACATGGCGGTAAATACCGGCGCCTTCATAAAACCAGCCCTCGTATTGGGTTGCATCAACCCTTACCACCAAAACATTTTCGCTACCATATTTCAAATAGTTGGTCATGTCGTACGATGCACCCACATATCCACTCTTGTTATTACCCAGGTAAAAACCATTTACCCAAAAGCTGGCATCCCTGAATACACCGTCGAACTGAATTTGAAAACGCTGACCCGAATCTGACCGGGCGATGGGAAAATTTTTCCGGTACCAGCCAATACTCCTGGTCGGATAATTTCCACCCACAGGTTTGTAACCATGCGATTGTACGTCAAAACTTCCTGAATACGCAAAGGGCAGTTCAACAGCCCAGTCATGCGGTACAGCAAGTTGCCGCCAGCTGCTGTCATTGAATTTGGGATCGATGGCCGTTTTTTGTGCGGCCCCTGTTTTGGAAAATATGGTGGCCAGGCCATAATTAAAATCTTTCGCGGGGTTGTTGGCATTACCAAAAGCAAATCTCCAGTTATTATCAAAATTAATTCGCTTACGCTGTTGCGCATCTGTACTGAGTGTGCTGAAAGTGGACAGTACAAGTAGTAAATACATATTTTTTATCCCTTTCATAATTCACCTGTTTATTTGAAAAGTTTAATTAAAAGCATTCAGCGCTATGGTTGGTTTTCCTGAATTATCAAATGCGCCCAGTGTATAACCCTGCCAGTTATTATATGCCTGCGGCTCCCAGTAAAACACGCCAATTCCCTTGTTGTTGGATACCGATTTCACTTTTGTGATGAGGTCGGTAATAAATGCCTGGCAGGCAGCCGGCTGGTCCCAGCTCATACCTACTTCGCAAACCATCACTGCTGATCCAAAGCGGCTAACCATATCGCTCATATTGGCTAAACATTGACTGTTAAGTGTAGCCCAGTTTGCCGGGGTTGGGTATAAGGACATCCCGATCACATCCCAAACAGCACCATTGGCTTTCAATCCATCCAGGTTCCACCTAAACAGCGCATTGTCGTATCCGTTTGAAACATGTACCATTACTTTGGTTGTCGTACTTACCGCTTTTACGGCATTGTACCCGGCTTTAAAAAACCGGGCATAATTCGCCATGTTCACAGATGCTTTTCCTTCGGGCCAAAGCATACCATCATTGGTTTCGTTACCCACCTGTACCCAGTCAGGTGTTATACCTGCCCCTTGTAAGGCGTTCATCACGCTGGTGGTATGGCTGAAAACCGAGGCTTCCAGGGCATTAACATCCTGCAACGCCCATGCAGCCGGTTTGTTTTGTTTTCCCGGATCGGCCCAGCTGTCACTGTAATGAAAATCAACTAAAATTTTCATCCCCAGGTTTTTTGCCCGGATGGCTTTGGCAACCACGTCTGCCATGTTGCACCAGCCGCCTGCCGGGTTTACCCATACCCGGAGCCGTATTGAATTCATGCCGGTGTTTTTCAGCAACTGCATGCATTCCGTTTCTACATTGCTGCTGTTATAAAATTTAAGGCCGGTATTTTCCATTTGTGTTAACCAGCTCACGTCAGCTCCTTTCGCAAAAAAAGGCGTGGCAGGTGGAATGGGCACTGCCCCGGTATTGGCACCGGACTTAGCGCAGGTAATTCCAAATAGCACCAGGTAGATACCAATTGATAAAAGTTTAAGTTTCATAAACATGTTGTTTAGTACGCCTGTATGTTTTAATGCTTATAATTTAAATTACTATTTATATGGTTAAAATCGGCGTAATTGCTTTTTTTCCTGAAATTATGAATAAAAAAGAAACCACATGGGCATAGCAGTTGGCCTTTTGTGTAACGATTTGCAGCCCGATTCAAATAGCTGCTGATCTGCCCGAACTACACAAATAAAAAATGGATGTGTTTCTGTTTATTAAAGATGTGGCTTTAGATTGGAATGATGGTAAATACCCGGAAGCTAAACCCGGGTAATACACAACTGCGTCTTGTTTTCCCGGACAATAATAAGAAATACCAGGCGATCAATAATGACGATGCAGCAGATCCGTATTATGTAAAAGATCCGGCCGCCTATATCATCAGCAAACAAATAGTTTACAGCAGGTCTACGTTAACCCCGGAACTTGCTGCAGGAGGCGGTTCTACCATCAGTGTAATGCCTGTTAACTAAAATTTAGAATTGATTTAACACGGGCAATTATTAGGGAAGATATATTATTGTACCTTTCATTTATCTAAAGATCAATTTTGTAATTTTATCCGGATGAAAAAATATATAAGTTTATTAATGGTAGTTATTGCCATAAGTATAAGCAGCACGTTTGCACAGACGGCTACCTCCTACAATAACCAGGGTCTTGAAAAATTTAAGGCGAAAAATTATGCTGCAGCCCTCATTGATTTTGATAAAGCTGTAGCGCTGGATGCAAAAAATGAGAATGCATTACACAACCGTGGCCTGGTAAAATATGCATTGAAAGATTACGAGGGTGCCATACAGGATCATACAAAAGCCATTGCACTGAATGGCGCGTATAGTAATGCCTACAACGACCGGGGGATGGTGTATTACAGGCAAAACAATTTAACCGCGGCATTGAATGATTATAATAAGGCTATCGAGAACAACCCAACTTATTACCAGGCTTATAAGAACAGGGCAACAGTACAGTATGCTTCTAAAAATTACAATGCTGCCGACAAAGACTATGCGAAATGCATTGAGCTAAAACCTGACGCTGCCGATGGTTACCTGGGCCGGGGTTCAATCCAGAATAATCAGCAAAAATATGAAGCGGCTATCCAGTTCTACGATAAAGCCATCGCCATTGAACCCGGTTTGGTTGTGGCATTGCTGAACAGGGGTAATGCTAAATTTGCAGGTAAAAATGTTTCCGGCGCTTTATCAGATTATTTACAGGTGATCAAATTTCAACCCGGTAATGCCAATGTGTATTTTAATGTGGGCGTGATCTATATGGGCCAGGAAAAAAGCGCTGAGGCCATTGCCGCATTCACCAAATACAACGCTTATTTGCCCGGTGAATGGAGTGGTTATAAAAACACGGCAGATATTTATTATTTGCTGCTGGCCAAATACGACAGTGCCGAATATTTTTATAACAAAGCCTATCAACTCAACAAAAACCAAAAAGATATTATTGAAAGATTGGGCTACAGCCTGTTAAACCAAAGGAAAATACCCGAAGCCCTGGTCATGTTCAACAACCAGGTTTCCCTGTTGCCTGAAGACCCCTGGGGCTTTTACAACTTAGGCGCAGCGTACAGCGTGGGCAAGCAGCCGGCAGCATCCATCAAAAATCTGGACATAGCGCTGGATAAGCGCATGGTGGAACTTCCACTCTGGGAAACCGACAAGAACCTGAACAATGTTCGTATGCTGGGAGATTTTAAAGATTTGCTGAGAAAGTATTTTAATAAAGATATCCTGGCCAAATACCCGAATATATTTGGAGGGTTTTAATTGCTTTGCTGATCTGCAATTATATTTTCAGCGGCTTCTTTATCCTTTAAAAATACCTTCAGTTCAACACCTCCAATCGGATTTAAACCGGCTACATTTTCATGAGCAAGAAAAGATTCTATACCGCCGGTTTTTAATTTTTCCTGGGCGAGATTGGCCAGTAAAATATCATCGTAGGTGTACAGGTGGACTGTTTGATCCTGGTTCATAAAAATAGTTTGAGTTAACACGGTTTGTTTATCCTTTCTTAAAGCTACACTTTTTAATGACAGGAGGGAAGACGAATATGGAATTTCTAACAAAAGACAACCCCGGTATTGTGCAGGTTTACCTGGTCTTTACTGAATTGAGTGATCCTAGGTCTGATATCAGGCGTGCCATCATCAAGAATATGGAAGGCATGGGGAGATAGTGTCAGACTGATCTTATATTTTGTATGTGTGCGATTATTTTTACGGCATGTTCCCTGGAGTTTTCAATAAATAAGCGGTGGGTATTCATGCCGCCACATATTACACCGGCGAGGTAAATGCCGGGTACATTAGATTCATGTGTTTCCTCATCGTAGGTTGGTTTTCGTATGTCATCATCAGTGAGTTCGATACCCATGTTCTGTAAAAAATCCAGGTTGGGTTGATAACCGGTCATGGCAAGTACCCAATCGTTCTCAATCGTAACCGGGCCATCGGGTGTTTGTAGTTCAATTTCAGCAGGTCTTATGGCCACTACGGAGCTGTTAAAAAAGGCTTTGATGGATCCTTCTTTGATCCTGTTTTCTATATCCGGCTTTACCCAATACTTAACCCGTTCACTGATGGCTGCCTGTTTGATAACCATGGTAACAACAGCACCTTTGCGCCAGGTCTCCAAAGCAGCATCCACCGCCGAATTGGCCGCACCCACAATCAGCACTTTTTGAAAAGCATAAAAATGTGGGTCATCATAATAGTGCTTCACTTTTTCAAGTTCTTCGCCGGGCACATGCAGTAAATAGGGGATATCGTAAAAGCCGGTACAAATGATAATGTTTGCCGCCCGGTAGTTTTGTTTTGACGTGCTGATTTCGAAATGATCAGGATTTTTTTTTACGGCTTTTACTTCTTCAAATAAACGGATATGCAGGTCGCCGGCTATAGCAACCCGGCGGTAATATTCCATCGCTTCTATCCTTTTTGGTTTGGGGTTGTTACAAACAAACGGGATTCCATCGATCTCCAGTCTTTCGCTGGTGCTGAAAAATGTCATGTTAACCGGGTATTTGTACAGCGAATTTACCAGTGTACCTTTTTCAATGACCAGGTATTTCAATCCAGCTTTTTTAGCCTGCAGGCCGCAAGCCAGTCCAATAGGCCCTCCGCCAATAATGATGATATCGTAATTTGTTGTACTCATGCTATAAAGGTATTTTATAAATGATGTTTTGTGAGAGGAGAAATTCGCATCAGTAAGAAAAACTACTGATCATCATACCAGGTTGTTGGTCATCCCGATATTTTTCGGGACAACAACGGCTGAGGGCCTCCGCCAATGTTGATGATATCGTAATCTGTTGTACTCATGCTATAAAGGTATTTTATAAATGATGTTTTGTGAGAGGAGAAATTCGCATCAGTAAGAAAAACTACTGATCATCATACCAGGTTGTTGGTCATCCCGATATTTTTCGGGACAACAACGGCTGTGGGCCTCCGCTAATGATGATGATAGCGTGATCTGTTACACTCATGCCATAAAGATATTTTAAAAATGTTGTTTTGTAACAGGAGAAATTCGCATCAGTAAGAAAAACCACTGATCATCATACCAGGTTGGTGGTCAGGCGACCACAAGTGCCCGTAAGAAATAAATCTGTGGCCCTGCGGCCAATGCCGACAGCTATCAGCATTAAGGTAGCAATAAATTGCCCTGTCCTTTAGGGCAGGGGATAAAATCAGCACCCGGGTAATCAGGCTTTAACCCAACCATTCGATTTTGGCTAAAGCCCGGAACCAATTTTCATCTCATACACCGCCCTGAAGGGCGGTGCAATTGAAAACCTGTTCTTTAATGAAACACCGATAATTATCGACGATTAATCCCACCAGGCGGGTAACTATTTAATTGCCTGTAGGTACTTTTTGCATGTGTAAAACTTCTTCCAGGAAACCTACACTGGCATTTTCTACCGATCTCAGATCTTTGGATTTAATATAGGAGCCCAGTACATGATCGCCTGCTTCGGGTATAGCCACCGACCGCTTAAGGCTATCGGGCGTAGCCAATGCTGCAAACATTTTTTTCATGGCGCTCACTTTAACAACGGGGTCCTGTTTTTTTTCGTCCTTATAATAATACATCATCAATGTAGGGCTGGTTACTTTTTTAAAGTTGCTTTCGGTCATCACTGTTTCCAGTAATTCTTCCAGTTGCACCACAGATTCCAGCCGGTATTTGGGATACCAGTATTTTTCATATTCGGCTGTGGTATCGCCGGAGTAGGTATAATCTCCCTGCTTTACCAACCTGGCGATCTGCAATCCCCAGGGATCATTCAGCATCCAGGCATTGGGATCGTTAATGGCAATATTTGGCGAAAGCATGATATTGCCCGCGATCTCCGGGTATTGTGCGGCCAGCATCAGCGCTAAAGTACCGCCGGTAGAGGTTGACACCAGTATCACTTTATTGCCGAGTTGCCTGCTGATGGCGTAGGCCTCTTTGGCAGAATTCCATAAACGGTCACCTGTAAAGTTGAGAAGTGCTTCTGTGGTATCCAACCCGTGATCGGCCAACCGGGCCAGGTATAAATTACAACCAAATTTTTTGGCCAGGGTAATATGTATGGGATCGCCCTCTTCCTGGCTGGCGGTAAATCCATGCAAATACAGCATGCAATATTCCGTTTTTTGTTTGAGCGAATCATACTGCCAAACTATTCTTGCCTCATTTTCCGGTTTCACCCGGTACGCGGCTTCCTTATCGGCTATCATTTTCTCAAGCTGGCTGAGATCAGCAGGTACTACTGGCAGTTCCGGGGTAAGTTTAGGCGCAGCCGGTGAAGGACCTGCAAAATAAATAATCACCAACAGCAGTAAAATAATGCCGAGCCGTTTTAAAAATTTCATACCGTAAGTTTTAATAAAGCTACAGGAAAATGGTAAATGATGATGGATTTCTAAAAATTGTTTGTAACATGAAAAGCACTGTACAAAGGTTGTTGGTCATCCTGATATTTATCGGGAAAATAATGGCAGTAAAAAATCGGGTGAGTTTAAACTAGGCACATATACCAAAACAAAAAGCCCCGCATTAAGCGAAGCTTTCTAGTGCCCAGAACAGGAATCGAACCTGCACATCCTTGCGAACGGCAGATTTTGAGTCTGCTGCGTCTACCAATTCCGCCATCTGGGCTGTTCTTTTAATTGAAAACTTAACCTGTTTCTAAGTTAAAAGGAACATGCATAACTAACCAACCTGTAAACCAATTAACTTGTAAACTAGTTCCCCTACGGGGCTGCAATATTACATCATCCCTCCAATCTGTCCAAAATACGCTGCAGGTATTTTTTTTTGTAATAGTATTCTTTTAGTTTTAATAATTCTGCGGTATTGGCTGTTGCATCATCGTAATTATTGATAATGTGCGCTACTTCCAGATAGAGTTCCTTTTCAAGATCTTCGATCTGTTGGGCTGAGTCGGCTGATAACTCCTCATTCAATTCCATCATCTCCATTAAGAAAGCCGGCGGTAACTGGAATTTTTCTTCTTCCTCCAGCAGTTCCTTTAGCTGCAAAACATATTTGATGGTCAGGTCTTCGTTTTTTAAAACCTGTAAAGCTTTATTTAACTGCGAGGATATTTCCAAAGCTTGTTCCTGCTCATGTTCGGTGCCTTGTGCAAAAAAATCGGGATGGTATTTTTTTTGCAATTCAAAATACTTTTGCGCAAGTTTACCCTTGTCAATCTTGAGTGAAACCGGGAGATCAAAAAGTTCAAAATAATTCATGTTGCAAATGTAGAACCTTGGCCTGTACTTCTAACCCCAAAGCCGCCATTTTTTATAAGAAACCGGAATGAACTTACTGTTGGAATGGTTTCCGCTGGATAGTCAACCTGGCCACGACATAAAAAACAGTAACTATGTTTACTTCGTTTTTCTATGTCCTATGTGGTTCAATTTTATTTTGATGCTGTGCGTTTTAGAACCTGCACATGGCTTCCTATTCTTAAGTCTGCTGCATTTAAGATCTAAAATGTAAATTGCCGGATAAAAATGAACGATTGATGCTAACGATTGGACTAATAAGAGAAGGAAAAATACCCCGGGATAACCGGGTAGCACTTACGCCTGCACAGTGTAAATGGCTGCAGATGAAATTTGCTGATATCAAGGTGCTTGTTCAGCAATCGGATACCCGTTGTTACACCGACCAGGAATATGAAAGAGCTGGGGTTGTGGTGAAAGAAGAACTCCATGAATGCGATCTGCTGTTAGGTATTAAAGAAGTTCCGGTTGATATGTTGATCGAAGGAAAGTCGTATATGTTTTTCTCCCACACCAAAAAGTTGCAATCCGCAAACCAAAAACTATTCAAAGCCATCGTGGATAAGAAAATAACGCTGGTCGATTATGAATGCCTGGAGCATGAAGATGGGACAAGGATTATTGGGTTTGGTTTTTTTGCCGGCATTGTAGGTGCCCACAATAGTATGATGGCCTATGGTAACCGAACCGGGGCATTTGAACTGGCCAGGGTGGGTTCGGTTAACAGTTTTCAAAAACTGATCCATACTTATTTTGGATTAAAACTTCCCAATGTAAAAATTGCGGTAACCGGCAGCGGGCGTGTGGCGCACGGTGTGTTGGAGATCATGAATTTAATGGGCATACACGAAGTGGAACCGGAGGAGTTTTTGGAAAATGAATTCACTTACCCGGCCTATGTGCATGTAAAGGGAGCCGACCTGTATACACATAAAACGGCAGGTACGTATAACCGCAATGATTTTCACGCCCATCCACAAAACTACAACTGCAGGTTTACCGACTATATTTCCAAAACTGATATCCTGATCAATGGGATCTACTGGGAAAAAAATATTCCGCGGCTGTTTGAAATGGAGGACCTGGGAAAAGAAGATTTTAGGATACAAACAATAGCAGACATCACAGATGATCTGCATGGCTCCATACCCTGCAACCTGGGCGACAGCACCATCGCCGATCCGGTTTACGGTGTTGATAAGACGAGCTTTGAAAAAACTGCCCCTTATTTACCCGGTTCAGTTGATATCATGGCTGTGGGAAATTTACCCAATGAATTACCCCGTGATGCCAGTCGCTATTTTGGAGAACAGCTTATTAAGTATGTGTTGGATGATATTCGCCTTGGAGGAAGTAAACTCATCGATCAGGCAACCATGGTAGAGGCTGGTAAATTGAATGAGCCATACCTGTATATGAAGGAATATGCGGGCCTGTAATTACAGAACCAGGTAATAATCTTTTAATAATTCGGTAAACCCGGCGGTATAGCTATTATCGGAATCCCTGATCAGGATCTCACTCTTTTTTACCACGGATTCTTTACGGCTGAAGAGTAAAATTCCCCTGAAGTATTTATGTTTAAATGATTGTTTTACCAGGATCTGTTCCGAAAGATGAAAACCGCTTTTCGAAGCTTCCAGGATAAAATATTTGACCCGTTGGTAGGGGAGTAACACCGCAAGATTACCATCCGGAAAAAGATGCCGGTTGGCCAGGGCTACCAGTTGTAATAAATTAAGTGTGGTATTATGTTTTGCAAGATTTTTTTCTTCATTGGGTGATTTCAGATCATCTTCAAAAAAAGGTGCATTGGAAATAATATAATCGTATTGTTTACCCGGGTTGAATGTCAGGATATCTTCACAGTGCAACTTCATCTTATCTTTCCATGATGAAGCGGTAAAATTTTCCAAAGCCTGCCCGGCAGCATCCGCATTGAGCTCAACCGCATCCAATAATTTAATATTATTTTTTTGTGCAATCATCAAAGACAGTAACCCGGTCCCCGTTCCGATATCCAGGCAACTCTTATTTTCGAGGTGTTTATTTGCTACCACAGCACCAAATAAACAGGCATCGGTGCAAACTTTCATAGCGCATTTATCCTGTTGAATGGTGAACTGTTTAAACTTAAAGTATGAGTTAGCCATAGTTGAATTGCTTGTCGATAACGCATAAACGCTAACGCAGTGAGTTTCGTTATTCATTGACGATTGACCGGTTCATATAGTATAATCCTGCTTTAGTAAGCATGATCAAATATTTACCATGTGGCTCTTGCCGAGGGGCCAATGCTTAGTTCAGTAAAATCTTTCGCCAGGTATTTATAATAACCGGTAATGGCGATCATGGCTGCATTATCTGTACAGTATTCAAATGCAGGTATATAGGTATTCCAGTTTTCGGTTTGTCCTAAGGCAGTAAAATTTTTACGTAATCCGCTATTTGCACTTACGCCACCTGCCAGGCAAATTTCGGTGATACCAGTTTCGGCAACTGCTTTTTTAAGTTTGTTTAACAGGATGCTGACAATTCTTTGTTGCACCGAAGCACAGATGTCATCCAGGTTTTCGGTAATAAACTTTTGCCGCTTGTCCTCATCCGCCAAAAATTCTTCCTTAAACAAATTGCTGGTGCCGGCATTCTTTAAAAAATAAAGTATGGATGTTTTCAAGCCCGAAAAACTAAAATTAAGTCCAGGTATCTGCGGCTCGGGAAACTTAAAACGGTTGGGATTTCCGTTGACCGCATGTTTATCAACCAACGGGCCACCAGGATAAGGGAGGCCCAGCATTTTAGCCGTCTTGTCAAATGCTTCCCCGGCTGCATCATCCATAGTTTCGCCAATAACTTGTAGCTGGGTTGGGCCGTTGCAACGTACTATTTGCGTGTGCCCACCGCTTACCGTTAAACATAAAAAAGGAAACGATGGCCTTTCTTCGGGAATAAGATTAGCCAAAACGTGGGCCTGCATGTGATGTACGGCAATGAGTGGTTTATCAAGTGCCAATGCCAGGGATTTGGCAAACTGGGTACCTACCAACAGGGATCCGATCAACCCCGGTGCCTGTGTAAAAGCAATGGCATCAACGGCGGTGATATCGCAATTGGCTTTTTGTAAGGCAATGTCAACAACCGGAACAATATTTTGCATATGCGCACGGCTCGCCAGTTCGGGAACAACGCCTCCAAACTGTTCATGTACGGTTTGATTGGCAATGCTGTTCGATAAAATTTTACCATCAACACAAACGGATGCTGACGTTTCATCACAGGAGGATTCTATGGCGAGAATGGTTGGCAATGGGGTGTGGTTTGTAGGTTATTCTGTTAATCCGTTAATTGGTTATTCTGTTAATCCGTTAATTGGTTATTTTGTTGGGCTTTTAACCCGTTAACCTGTCAACCCGCTCCGCTTTTTGGGGCGCGGCATTATTTACTCCTGATTGCCGTCACGGGATCCATTTTAGCAGCCTGCGATGCCGGAATAATGCCCGCAAGTATCCCTACAACTAAACAAATGATCACTGTTGTTATCAACATCGGCAAAGAAATATAAACCGGAAAATTTAACGGGCCCGATAAAATTAACGTGAGTATATAAACGAAGAACAGTCCGAAAGCGCCGCCAATAATACAAAGCACAGCAGCTTCCAGTAAAAACTCAAAAAGGATACTGCTTTTCCTGGCACCAATGGCTTTTTTTAAACCGATCACACTGGTTCTTTCCCTTACGGTAACAAACATAATGTTGGCAATACCAAACATGCCTACCACTAAACTGATGCCGCCAATGATCGAGCCTACCACGTTGATCATTACAAAGGATTCTGAAATGGCTTTACTGAATGCTTCCACACTGTTCAATGAAAAGTTATCTTCCTGTGTGGGGCTCAATCTCCTGATCTGTCGCATGATCCCTTTCAGTTCATCACTTAAAGCCGCAGCGGATACACCTTCTTTCCCTTTGGCAATTAAAATGGGGTTTGAATTGGTTTCATCAAATATGGTTTTACAGAATTTGTAAGGTAACATCACACAGTTATCATAATCCCAGCCGATAAAATTTTTACCCTCTTTTTTGATGACACCAACAATGGTAACTTTTTTTCCCTTGATATCGATTTGTTTACCCAATGCACGGTTGCCGTTGCCAAATAATTGTTCGGCATTGGTAAATCCGATCAAACAAACACTGGTACCGTTGTAAAATTCACTGGATGTAAGATATCGCCCGGCATCGAAACTGATCGGCTGTAGGGTCATTTGCGATTCTACTATACCATAAATACTGGTATTTTGTAACAGGTCATCTTTATGCGAAACGCTGCTACCGGTTTGCATTAAGAAAGAAATGTCGTCCAGCAATACCGCACGCTCTTTAACCATTCCGGTTTCCTCATATTTGGCAGATGGCCTGGCCCTGAATTTCCAGATCGGCTGATCGGGTCCGCCGCTATAATCCCACTTATCAATATATATGGTGTTACTTCCGAGACTCTTTACTTCGTTTTGAATATTGCGTTCCAGACTATTTACCGTCGCTAATACGCCGATTATACAGAATATGCCAAACGCTACACCCGTTAGACTAAGCGCAGTACGGAGTTTATTTACCCGAAGTTCCTGGAAAGTGAGTTTTAGCGAATTCCGGATAATATTGAGTGATTTTGCCATTACCTCAAAATTAAGCCTTGCTTTTGAATTTTACTTTTAAATTGTATAAATGGTTCTTTATTGCCCAAGCATTACCTTTGCGGCTCAAAAAAAGCTGTTGGCTGCAGTTTAACGGATTTTAGCATTTACGTTCACCAGGATGCTATGGGTTACCAGCTAACAGCCGGTTATCATGAAATACATCAACGAAATAAATAAACGCAAGACCTTTGCCATCATCTCTCACCCGGATGCGGGTAAAACCACGTTAACAGAAAAATTCCTGTTATTTGGCGGAGCCATTCAAACAGCAGGCGCGGTAAAAAGCAATAAGATCAAAAAACATGCGACCAGCGATTTCATGGAAATAGAGCGCCAGCGTGGTATCAGTGTGGCTACCAGTGTGATGACATTTGAATATGACGGGCATCTCATCAATTTATTGGATACACCGGGCCACCGGGATTTTGCCGAAGATACGTTCAGAACATTAACGGCCGTGGACAGTGTGGTTTTAGTAATTGACAGCGTAAACGGGGTAGAGGCACAAACGCGCCGGCTGATGGAAGTCATTGCCATGCGTAATACACCGGTAATCGTTTTTATCAATAAGATGGACCGGGATGGTAAAAACCGTTTTGACCTGTTGGAAGAAATAGAAAATGAATTAAAAATTCAACTTCACCCCATGACCATGCCCATAAACAGCGGTAAAGATTTTAAAGGGGTGTACAATATGCATAAAAAAAGCCTGGTATTGTTTACCGCCGGCACCAAGGCTAATGACGGGGACGTGCTGGAGATAAAAGACCTGCACGACGAAATACTGAATAAGAAAATAGGAAAAAAGGATGCCGACACCTTAAGAGAAGACGTGGAATTGATCGATGGGGTTTATGGTGAACTGAATGGAGATGACTACCTGTCGGGCAAAACAGCCCCGGTGTTCTTTGGCAGTGCCGTCAATAATTTTGGGGTAAAAGAAATGCTCGATACATTTATCCGTATTGCACCTACCCCCAAACCCCGCCATACAACCACGCGTGACGTAAATCCTGCGGAAGAAAAATTCAGCGGATTTATTTTTAAGATACACGCCAACCTGGATCCAAAGCACCGCGACAGGATCGCCTTTTTAAGGGTTTGCAGTGGCAGGTTTGAACGAAGTACTTATTATCATCACGTAAGAATGAACAAGGACTTCCGTTTCAATAATCCATATAGTTTTTTGGCCCGGCAGAAAGAGGTCATTGACGACGCATACCCAGGCGATGTGGTGGGTCTGTTTGATACCGGGAATTTTAAAATAGGGGATACGCTTACCGAAGGGGAGGATTTTTACTTTACCGGGATACCCAGTTTTTCTCCTGAAATATTTAAAGAGGTGATCAATAAAGACCCGATGAAAACCAAACAATTAGAGAAAGGGTTAAATCAGCTTACCGATGAAGGAGTGGCACAATTGTTCACCCAGTTTGGAGGGAATAAGAAAATTATTGGTTGTGTTGGTGAACTACAATTTGAAGTAATTCAATACCGGCTTTTACAGGAGTATGGGGCATCGGTTCAAATGAATAACCTTCCGTTTTTTAAAGCCTGTTGGTTAACCGGCAAGGATCCAAAAAAATTAGAAGATTTTGTAAAATATAAGCAAGCCAATATTGCGGAGGATAAAGATAATCACCTGGTTTATCTGGCCCAAAGCGAATGGTTTTTAAATACGGAGATACAGAATAACCCGGATATTGAATTTCATTTTACAAGTGAGATTCATAAGTAGGTTGTTGGTTCACAGGTTGAGCAGATAAAAAGGGGAGATATAACAGGAGGCTAAAAGGAAGCGTTTTAGTTTGGAATCATTTAAGTTCCCGGTATGCATAATTTGTACAATACTGTATTTAAGTCTCAGACTTTTGCCGGGGCAGAAAAAGAAAAATTTTTTTCATATACCGTTTCTTTGTAACAAAGATTAAATCAATCCTGGTATCTTATACCATCTTGATTAAATAAGAGTCCAATACACTACGTGGTAATCTTAGATGGTATTATTCCGATTGCAACTGGCTTTGGACTTCATACTGGTATAATCGGTATTGGGCGGTTACCTTGCACGTTTACTGAAGATGAACAGGAGGTACGGATGTTTGGGTTAACACTACTGTTGAAAATCACAAAAAACTCAGTAGCACATTTTTGTCTGTCTGTTTAACAACATCTCACAACTCGGAAGATAATTTTTCAATAAATACCGGGAAGGATATTTTTACTTACGGAACCTCTCCTGTGTGTATAGATATTTTTAAAAAAGGGTAAGGATGTGATTTTAACGAAGCATTTAAAATCAGCAGGCTATAGGATAAAAAACGGGTTAAAAATAAAATTCGTACGTATCAATACTTTAACGAAAGCTAAAAAAGCTTGGGGTAACCATCAAGATCCGGATGATATAGAAAAGCTAACCAGGTAACGTCGTCACTCCCGTAGTTTGAACGAGACCACCCCATTACTTTTTTCGGTACTGCTGATATTCAGTTCGTATCTTTTCTTTCCGTCGTAAATTACCATCAATGCAGTGTTTGGAGGGATACTGCCCAGGTTCTCGGCATACATCACCAATTGATTGCGGCTGTTGCCGGGAGTGATTTTGATAATAAAAGTTAAAGGCTTTTCAGTCAGTTTTTGGTGTGTGGTAATTATATTATCGTTGTATATTAACGTAATGCTGTCGCCATCAACCACGCCGTTATCATATAAAGTAACGGAGACGGAATCATTATCTACCGTAATTTCCTTCACCAGTTCATTGTTTCTTTTTTCCAGCACAATTTCGTTCAAAAGTTTAACGGGTTCAGGCTTATTGACCTCTTCCTGCTCATGGCATAAAGCAAATATCTCTTCTGCTTCAAGTGCCCGGTCATAGATCCTGATATCATCCAGGTCGCCATTTAACCAAAAAGGAAAAAACGAATCATCAGATTTTCCAAAAAACAGGTGCTCATCATTGGTAAATGTTTCCGGAAAGACCACGGTGTATTTTAGTTCACAGTCAACATACAGTTTTGCGGATCGGCCGTCATTGGTGTACAATACGTTATACCATTGATCTTTTTTGATAAAATCGCCGCCATAGGGAGCCAGTACCGTTCCGGTTCCCCTGAAGTTTTGGTGTATAGAATCACAAACAGATCCACTACAACCCGACCCACGGCTGTAAAGTGCATCATCAAACCGGAGTGCATAATTACCTGGGTTATAGTTGCCACCGCCCTTACTGATCATTGAACTGGCATGGCACAAATCGTAGTAAAATCCTGTTGGTCTTACCCAAACCGATAATGTAATACGGTTATTAAAATTCAGGGTTCTGCTGTTTGCAATACGCATGTACTGGTAAACGCCATTAAAATGGTAGGCGCTGTTGGGGTTGCCAAACCTGTCGGCTGTACTGGTTGCATTGTTAAAAACGGGATGATTATTATTCCCGCTTGCGTCCAACGCGTTTCCGTTGAAAGGGTAGTAGGCCTGCAACCCTTTTTTTAAATTAACCTGGCCAAAACTATCATGGGCTAAAAAAAGCAGGAAAAATGCAGGCATCAACATGCGCCTGATGGCAGGTTTATCAGAAAATACTTTTTCCTTTATAAGTGTTGTAATGATTAACGTCGGTTTTAATTAAATAATTTAAAGATAACTCAAAACTACCATTTTTTGGGTTTGCTTTTCTTAATTTAGAAGTTACGGCGTCAAAAGAAAGTCCTACCTGCAGGTTTTTATAATTTAAACCAAGGTAAGGCATCACGGCATCGTTTAGCCGGATCCAGCTTCCGCCATAAATGATGGCATCTTCATTGATAACCTGCCCAAAAGCTACACCAAAACTTTTTTCACTTACGCCACCCTGTTCCATATACAATCCACCAACAAATATTTCATTACCCTCTTCACCCACGGCAAAATTTGATCCACCGTGAATGGTATACCTCATTGGTAACCTGAAATCGGCATCCTGTAAGAAACTTATATTTGGCCTGGTGATGTGATAAACGGAACCGCCGATGTAAAAATCAGTATTCTCGGTTTCGTAAGTATATAAGACCCCGGTATTAACATCCACATAACTTTTGCGGTTTATTCCAAATGATTCATTGGAAGGGATATTGGTGTCAAATCCTAAACCATTGAATTGATTGCTAAAGTCAAGCTTGCTGTAATCCAAAACCCGGGTACCATATGACAACTGGAAACCGGCGCTTATTTTACTGGAACCTTCCATACCTAAAGCCTTGTGGTAAGCCATGGAAGCCGAAACGTTTATATTTTTATACCCGCCACTCATGGCCTGGTCATACAGGGCAAGGATGCCTGCACCCATGATATCGTCCTCCGGAATTCTATCCTGCATGATTTTGGTATCATAACTGATGGTATTGGTTAAAAAAGGATTGCCGGTCGACCACCACTGGTTCCTGAAATTGGTACTCAACCGGTGATCACCGTTTATTTTACCTGTCATCGCCGGGTTCAAGGTTAATGGCGAAGCAAAATATTGCGAAAAATGAGGATCCTGTGCATGTACCTTTAACGCGCAGATCGTGATCATTAATAAAAGAGCCAGTTTGTTTTTTTTCATTGTATTGAATTATTAGCTATTAGCGGATTAAAAATGTGCTCCCGTTTCTGATGATCTGGATATTATCAAAATTAAATCCTTCTGCAGTCCAGGTATACACGTCGCCCGGTTGTGCCACACCTTTAAAATTTCCATCCCATCCAGATGCGGGGTTACTGTTATTTGTTTCAAAAACTAAATTCCCCCACTTGTTGAACACCCTGAAAAAATTCAGTCGTTTAATATCTACCAATATGGGGAATAACCGGTCATTGTTTCCATCGTCGTTGGGCGTAAACGCTCTTGGTACGTGGATTCCCAATACACCTTTTACTGTAACCAACATGGTATCCGTTACCCGGCAACCATTGGCAGTAGCAATATTTATGATATACTTCTGTTCGCCGGTATTTGTTTTTGTGATGGTTGGATTAAAGACCAGGTTATTACTCAGGTCTGTTGCAGGTAACCATTGATAGCTTACACCAATGTTTCTCGACTGCAATTGTATCGGTTGATAAATGGTTGCCTGAACATCGGGGTACCTGGTATTGGCAGGCTGATTATAAACAGTAACCAATACCGAATCTTTTGCCACACATCCCTGGGCATTGGTGATGGATACCGTAAACCGGGTAGTGGTATTGACTGTAGCCACCGGGTTTTGAACCGTAGGGCTATTCAGCAAATTGGCCGGAGACCAGGCGTATGAAGTACCGGCACTTGCACGCAGTGGTACGTCAACTGGGCCTGATGAACAAACAGCGATATTGCTACCCGCATCAGCAGTATGATTGATAACAGTGATCAACACGGAATTGGTTGCCACACATCCCTGGGCACTGGTTATAGTAACTGTAAAACGGGTAGTATTTGTTACCGTAGCCGTTGGATTTTGAATAGAACGGTTATTCAGCAAATTCGCTGGTGTCCATGCATATGACGCACCGGCACTTGCACGCAGTGGTATTACTACAGGAATAGTACCTGTTGCACACACTGCAGTATCGTTACCTGCATTGGCTGTATGATTATTTACGGTGACCAATACCGAGTCTATTGACACACATCCCTGGGCACTGGTTATCGTTACCCGAAAACGGGTAGTGGTTGTTACCGTAGCCGTTGGGTTTTGTATCGCAGGGTTATTCAACAAATTCGCAGGACTCCAGGCGTATGATGCGCCCGCACTTGCACGCAGTGGTACAGCAACAGGTACTTGTATTGCACAAACAGCGGTATCATTACCTGCATTGGCTGTATGATTTATAACAGTGATCAACACCGAATTAGTAGCCACACATCCCAGCGCACTGGTTATCGTAACGGTAAAACGGGTAGTGGTTGTTACCGTAGCCGTTGGGTTTTGAATAGCAGGGTTATTCAGCAAATTCGCTGGTGTCCATGCATAAGTAGCACCGGCACTTGCACGCAGTGGTACCGCAACAGCGCCTGCTGTTGTACAAACCGTGGTATCGTTCCCCGCATTGGCTGGTGGATTATTAAAAACGGTAATCAAAACAGAATCCGTTGCTATACATCCCTGGGCACTGGTAATTGTTACCCGAAAACGGGTAGTGGTTGTTACCGTAGCCGTTGGGTTTTGTATCGCAGGGTTATTCAGCAAATTCGCAGGAGTCCAGGCGTATGATGCGCCGGCACTTGCACGCAGTGGTACTGCAACAGGTGCTTGTGTTGCACATACAGTTGTATCATTACCTGCATTGGCTGTATGATTATTTACGGTGACCAATACTGAGTCCATGGCCACACATCCCTGGGCACTGGTTATAGTAACGGTAAAACGGGTAGTGGCTGTTACCGTAGCCGTTGGGTTTTGAATAGCAGGGTTATTCAGCAAATTCGCTGGTGTCCATGCATAAGTAGCACCGGCACTTGCACGCAGTGGTACCGCAACAGCGCCTGCTGTTGTACAAACAGTGGTATCGTTCCCCGCATTGGCAGTATGATTGTTCACAGAAATCAATACGGAAGCGGTTGACACACATCCCTGGGCAGTGGTTACGGTAACTGTAAAAAGGGTAGTGGTTGTTACCGTAGCCATTGGGTTCTGTATCGTTGGGTTGTTGAGCAAATTCGCTGGTGTCCATACCCAGGATGCGCCGGTGCTTGCGCGCAGTGGTACCATAACAGGGCCGGTTGTAACACAAACCGTAGTGTCGTTACCGGCATTGGCAGGTGGATTGCTTAAAACAGTAATCAAAACAGAATCTGTTGCTACGCAACCCCGGGCATTGGTTATAGTTACCCTGAAACGTGTTGTCGTTGTTACTGTAGCCATGGGATGTTGAATCGCAGGGTTATTCAACAAATTCGCAGGAGTCCAGGCGTATGATGCTCCGGCACTTGCATGCAGGGGTACCACAACGGAGCCGTTAGCACAAATACTGGTATCGCTACCGGCATCGGCAGTAAATGCGGTTATATTGAAAGTCTTGGTTGTGGAGTCTTTACATCCGTTAATATCCGTAGCAACCAGTTTTACCAGGTAGTTTCCGGGGGTATTAAATGTATGTGTCGTATTTTGTACGTTTGCAGTACTGCCATCTCCAAAATTCCACGACCAGTTAGCGATGGCATTATAATTTGTATAGGCCAATCCTTTAAAGTCATAGTTGTTGCATATTAAAAGGCTGTCTTTAATTCGAACCGAATCTATATTTTTTTGAAATGTTATTGTTGCTACAGGAACTGCCAGGTTAAAAAGATTAACGCCCGAATTTCCGGGTGTTGCACCCCAGTTATTATTTCCATCATTGGTTAATACTCCATTTAAACCACCCGTATTGCTGATATTTAAATTGGTCGGTAACGCATTATTTTTCATGAATACAACGCCACCACTTCCTCCTCCACCTGCACCTACACGTCCATTAACCGCCACTAAACCGACCATATCCGCGCCTTTTCCACCCCTGGCTTCCACCAATGAATTGTCTAAATATTGGTTTACATTCAATAAAATGGTACCACCTGCTCCACCGCCTCCCATTCCATCGTGGCAATCAGGTGATGCCGGCATGGTACAAGCGAGGCCATTAGCACCATTAGCCGTTATCTTTTTAGCATTTGACGTGATCCTGTCGGCAGATATAATAATGATGCCCGCTCCATTACCTCCTGATGGGGGAATATTTCCGGCATTATCTGCGTGGCCGGCACCGCCACCACTTCCCATAAAAATTTTATTTGTTGCTGAACTATAATTTAAGTTTTTACCGCCAGTTCCACGGTTATCCAATAGGGGGCCAGCACAGGATTCCAACTGGTATCCGCCAAAACCACCTTCACCTCCGTTGCCACCACCACCACCACCGCTGTTTTGGCCAAGACCACCACCGGCACCACCTGCGGCACTACCTTTACCACATATGATGTTATTGGAAATTGAAGTGATACTTTCGCCTTTTTGTGCGGCCACCAAAGAATTCATCGGGTAATTATAACTGTTATTGGAGCAATTGTTTGTTGCATTTCCGGGGTTAAAACCTACAGCTCCTTTAAATCCTTTCCCACTTACATTTATCGGGGCATTTAAAGTAAGATTATTTAACACATTAAATACCAACACCCCCCCTCTATACCCATCCCAGGGTAAGCAGGTTAGTGTATCCGTGATGGTCAAATTTGTAAAATAGGGCACCCTTATCAATTGCACTTTTCCGGTTGCGATATCGAATGCCCTGTTTAGCTTTTTGTCTAATTCAATAACATTACCGGTTTTGGATCTAACGTAGTTAAATTCATAATTCCCTGCATTTCTATAATCCGTGATTGTTCCAAATGACAACGTATTTGTACTGTCAATGATGGCACCCTTCATCTGTATTAATAAAACAGTATCGCCAACATTAAAATTTGTTGCATTGGTAACCGTAAGTTTGTTGGTACAAAGATCCAATTGGTTGGCTGCAGTATATTCATTGATAATGATACTGCCACTGGGTGGGGGAACTGCCGGCGCATATTCATCATAACCCTGGTCGGGTGTAGCACCTAAAAATGGCAACCCAACATTCTGTCCTTTATCAATTAAAGGGCTTCCCGCAGGAAGACGGAAGTTTGCCAAATAGGTAGGCACCACAAACGTGTTATTGTTAAAAGTAAAATTAGTTGGAGGCTGTCCACCAAGCCAGAGTGGCAAATTGCCGTTGCCGTTGGCGTATAGGTTGTTGTTGGAAATATCAACACTATCGGGCCTAACGTTACCGCAGGATGCACATTGCACAATACCGGCATTTGACGCATTGGCAATGATATTGTTTTTGATATTCCAGTTCTTAATAGCTCCCCCGGTGGCCGTAAAAGGAAATCCAATTCCCCAGGGAGATGCAAATCCCGGTTTCCAGATCATGGTATTATTATAGATATTCATCCCGTTCCAGTTGTATTGACGGGTTGGACCTCCATCGGCATAACAGAAAATAAAATTTCCACCCGGTTCAGAAGTACCATCAGTTAAATGCATGAGGTTCTTCTGAATGGTAATGTTGATGATATTTCCGCTCCAGGCATTTTCGGTAAGAGAACGCGGTGTGAATATGACACCATAAGCGATATTTTCAAAGAAATTATTCTCGACGATCGCACCTTCTGTACTGAACTCGAGTATAACACCGGCTTGCCTGAATTGGTTGGGCGAAGTATTTCTTACAATATTATCATGAAACCATACACTGTATGCTGAATCCCTCTTGTATTGTACATTAGAGTCAAAACCTGCACCTGTCAATACATTATTATAGATTTCAACCCCTCCTGTTGTATGGGCCAGTTCAATAGCAAAAGGCCAGTCACCTGTTCCCATCGTGCCTAGCGTAAGCGGAGGCTTGGTAATGGTATTATTATAGATCTTCACGCCCCTCAACCAGCCATCATTCAGGTATTTAATTCCATATCCATTTTGACCCGCAGGCCGGTTTAGTAATATAGTGTTATTATAAATCAACATGCCATCCTGGCCGCCAATATTGAGATTACCTCTTCCAAAACCGTCATACTTAGCGCAATTGGTCATGCTGTTGTTGTAAAATTTATTTCCCGTGGCATATACATTAAGCTCAGTGGTTTGGCTGGTATTTATAAAACCCGAAAACCAAACACCGTGATCAACAAAATCAACAAAATCGCAATCATATATACGAAAATTACTACGGCCAAGGATCACAATTGCCCAGGAAACCGTCCTCGTTCCATCCATCTTTATCCCGGAGATCGATTGGTTTCCATTGGTGCCCTCTGCGTTTGAAGTTGCCGAAATGATTGCCGTATATATGGCGGTAAGGGTACTCCTGATTATCGAAAGCGTTTTTCCTGCCCCTTTGATCGACACGCCCACAGCTAAGATACTTTTTTGTGTTTCAACATAAGTTCCGGGATTTACGAAAATAGTATCGCCGGCCGTATTCACCGTTGAGGTAGCTTTGAAAAGAGTCTTCCATGGGTTGCCGATGGATCCGTTTCCTGTAGCGTCATTCCCTGCCGGATCAATGTAATAAAAATTGCCTGGTTGCGCGGGCCCGTTTACCGTTATTTGTACATCATCACTAACAGAATTTGCGTCATTGTCAACAACTGTGAGTCTAAAAACATAAACACCCTGAACTAAACCGGTTATGGTTGTTGTTAACGAACTGTCATTAGTGATGACTGCAGCACCTCCGCTAATTTTAGTCCATAATTTTGAAACAATAAAACCAGGACTGGCGTCAGTAGCAATACCGGCCATATTAGCCTGGGTAACGGGATTATTAATGACCTGGTCAGGACCAGCATTAACCACCGGGGGTTGTCCCCCGGGTCCAAGTACGGTTACCTGCATGTCATCCGTTCTGGTATTGGAATCATTATCAGTAGCAGATAATCGAAAAATATAAACACCGGCAGAAAGCCCGGATATCACCGTATTATAATTAGTTGAATCAACAATAGTTGCTGAACCGCCACTAACCTTGCGCCACGCATGAGAGACAATATAACCAGGACTGGCGTCAGTAGCAGTACCGGCCATAGTAGCTTGTGTAATTGGGGCATTAATGACCTGGTCGGGTCCTGCATTAACTACAGGTGGTTGACCAACCGTACTTACAAATTCGTCGTAGCCCTGGTCAGGTGCAATACCAAGAAATGGCAGGTTAACATTCTGTCCCTTGTCAATCAAAGGGCTTCCCGCGGGAAGGCGGAAATTTGCAGCATAAGTTGGTGTAACATTTGTATTGTTTAAATAAGTATAATTCGTTGGACCGGGGCCACCCAGCCAGGCTGGCTGATTGGAATTACCATTTGCATAAAGATTGTTGTTGGAAATATCAACTAGATCAGGCCTCACCGTACCACATGAGCCGCATTGCACAATTGCCGCATTACTGGCACCAGAAATTATGTTGTTCTTAATATTCCAGTTCCTGATGGTTCCTCCGGCCGCAGAGAATGGAAAACCGATACCCCAGGGTGATGCAAATCCCGGTTTCCAGATCATGGTGTTATTATAGATATTCATCCCGTTCCAGTTGTATTGACGGGTTGGACCTCCATCCGCATAACCGAAAATAAAATTTCCACCCGGTTCAGAGGTGCCATCGGCTAAATGCATTAAATTCTTCTGAATGGTAATGTTGATGATATTTCCACTATGGGCATTTTCGGTAAAGGAACGGGGTGTAAACAGTACACCATAAGCGATATTTTCAAAAAAATTATTTTCGACGATCGCGCCTTCTGTACTGAACTCAAGTATTACACCGGCTTGCCTGAACTGATTGGGCGAAGTATTTCTTACAATGTTATCATGAAACCAAATACTGTATGCTGAATCCCGCTTGTATTGTACATTAGAGTCAAAACCTGCGCCTGTCAATACATTATTATATATTTCAACCCCTCCTGTTGTATGGGCCAGTTCAATAGCAAAAGGCCAGTCACCTATTCCCATCGTGCCAAGTGTAAGCGGAGGCTTGGTAATGGTATTATTATAGATCTTAACGCCCCTCAACCAGCCATCATTCAGGTATTTAATTCCATATCCATTCTGACCCGCAGGCCGGTTTTGTATTATGGTGTTGTTATAAATCAACATGCCATCCTGGCCGCCAATATTGAGATTACCTCTTCCAAAACCGTCAAACTTAGCGCAATTGGTCATGCTGTTATTGTAAAATTTATTACCCGTGGCATATACAGCAAGCTCTGTATTTTGGCTGGTATTTGTAAAACCCGAAAACCAGACGCCATGATCAACAAAATCAATAAAATCGCAATCATATATACGAAAATTACTACGGCCAAGGATCGCAATTGCCCAGGAAACCGTCCTCGTTCCATCCATCTTAATACCGGAGATCGACTGGTTTCCATTGGTGCCCTCTGTGTTTGAAGTTGCGGAAATGATTGCCTCATAAATAGTGGTAAGGGTACTCCTGATTATAGAAAGCGTTTTTCCTGCCCCTTTGATTGAAACGCCCACAGCTAAGATACTTTTTTGGGTTTCAACGTAAGTTCCGGCATTTACGAAAATGGTATCGCCAGCTGTATTTACCGTTGCAGTTGCTTTGAAAAGTGTCTTCCACGGGTTGCCAATGGATCCATTTCCAGTAACGTCATTTCCGGCCGGGCTGATGTAATAGTTAGTTGCCTGACAAACAATGGAAAACAAAATGCACGCAAAGAATAGAATAAATTTATTCATGTTTTTTTTTGATATAGTATGCCAGTGCCCCATTTTTGATAAGGATCGGCAAACTCGTTAATATTTTTTGCTGTGGTAAAAAACTACGACTTAGGCAGATTGGAAAGCGATGTGCTTCACGGGAATACTGGATTATAAACTGGCTCTTCGTAATTTACCGCACATTGAACGCCAAATATTAACAGTTAGTATGCTGAAACGTTCAAATTTTAAATTAATTTTTTTATGTAACACAACAAAAATTATATCAAGGTACTATATTTTTTACTTTTTTTTTACGTGAAAGAAACGACAATTTTCATACCAAAGATTGATTTTCGGGATTTAAAATTTACGTTGGAGTATATTTTTAAAATTAGATTAATGAAGAACTACATGCGGGATTCCAGGGTATTTATTTTAATCCCAGGTAATTGTATGGGGTTATGGCTTTGAGTTCTTTCTTTAAATCAGCCGAAATTTTTAATCTTCTGATAAACTTGTGAATAAGTTTTTTGTCAATTGCCTGTTTGCCCCTGGTAAGTTCTTTTAAAGCTTCATATGGTCTGGGGAAATTTTCTCTACGCAGTATAGTTTGAATGGCCTCGGCCACCACGGCCCAGTTATTATCGAGGTCTGCTTGTAGTTTGGCTTCGTGCAAAACCAGTTTGGCCATGCCTTTTTCTGTTGATTTTATAGCCAGTATAGTATGTGCAACCGGCATACCAATATTTCTTAAAACAGTGGAGTCTGTTAGGTCTCTTTGTAAACGGGAAACGGGAAGTTTAGCCGAAAAGTGCTCCAGTAAAGCATTGGCGATACCCAAATTGCCTTCGGCATTTTCAAAATCAATGGGGTTTACTTTGTGTGGCATGGCACTGCTGCCAATCTCGCCTTTTTTGGTTCGTTGCTTAAAATAATCCATACTGATATAAGCCCACATATCCCTGCAAAAATCAACCAGTATGGTATTGATGCGTTTGATGGCATCAAAATGCGCAGCCAGAATATCAAAATGCTCTATTTGCGTGGTAAACTGCTGACGCTGTAAACCCAGTTTATTTTCCGTAAAATCGTCCGCAAATTTTTTCCAGTTGTATTTTGGAAAAGCCACGTGGTGCGCATTAAAATTACCCGTGGCGCCACCAAACTTGGCTGTAAATGGTATGTAACTGAAAAGCTGCACCTGGTTTTCCAATCTTTCTACAAATACCATCAATTCCTTACCTAACCTTGTTGGACTTGCCGGTTGACCATGTGTACGGGCCAGCATGGGTATATCTTTCCAGGCAACCGCCAGTTTACCAATGGCATGTTCCAGGTTGATCAGGGCCGGCAGGTATTCCAGTTCAATACTGTCTTTCCAGAGAAGCGGAATGGCAGTATTGTTGATGTCCTGCGATGTTAATCCAAAATGAACCCATTCTATTAGATGCCCGGCATTACAATGGTCTAACGCATTTTTGATAAAATATTCTACCGCTTTTACATCATGGTTGGTTATGGTTTCTGTTTCCTTAATGGCTGCAGCATCTTCCATGGAAAAATCAGCAACTGTTTTTCGCAGGTATTGTTTTGTTGCGGCATCTATTTTAAAAAATTTTTTTTCGGCCAAAAACAAAAAATATTCGATCTCAACCATAACCCGGTATTTGATAAGGGCATATTCGCTGAAGTAATTGCCCAAATGAGCTACTTGTTTGCGGTAACGTCCGTCGATAGGAGATATGGCAGTAAGTTGATTTAAATCCATTATGTTGCAGTAAATTTGCCGCAAAAATACAGTAATTGACACAGATGATAAAAGTAGGGGCGGTAAGTTATTTAAACACCAAACCACTTATATATGGTTTTGAACAGGGCATCATGCGTGGCGAAGTAGAACTGGTGATCGATTACCCGGCAAATATTGCATCCCTGTTGATCAATGGTAAAATTGATATCGGGCTAATTCCGGTAACAGCCATTGCAGCTGTGGAAACACCCGAAATTATCTCAGATTTCTGTATTGGCAGTGATGGGGAAGTGGCCAGTGTTTGTTTATTCAGCGATGTGCCCATGCAGAATATTGAAACGATCCTGATGGATTACCAGAGCAGAACATCCGTTGAATTGTTGAAGATCTTATTAAAAGACCATTGGCGAATCAGCCCCAGGTTGATGGATGCAAATACTGATTATGAAAGACAAATATGCGAAACAACGGCCGGCCTGGTGATCGGTGACCGGGCTTTACATCAGCGAATGAAATCGACATATATTTATGACCTGGGGTTAGCCTGGAAAGCCATGACTGATTTGCCGTTTGTTTATGCAGCCTGGGTAAGTAATAAGAAATTGCCGGTTGGCTTCATCAACGCGTTTAACAAGGCCAATGCGATGGGTTTAAATGCCATTGATATTATAGTAGAACAGCAGCAAAATACTTTTTTTGACCTGAACGCCTATTACACTAAAAATATAAGCTACCGGC
Organism: Chitinophagaceae bacterium; assembly: GCA_031402615.1. Classification (GTDB taxonomy): domain Bacteria; phylum Bacteroidota; class Bacteroidia; order Chitinophagales; family Chitinophagaceae; genus Ferruginibacter. The sequence continues at coordinate 24,843 of JANNSN010000062.1, read as the reverse complement.
TGGACAATCATAAAAAAGAAGGTATGCAGTTGTTCCTGAATAAAATAGCCATGGACAGGAAATTGGCTGCAATCATCAGCTGAAGAGACTGCAGGATAACCAAGATTTAATTACACGATTATGCGCATTAAAAAATATATTCATGAATTTACACGTAGGCTGGGGTTCGATTTTTATGCATTGAAAGATAAAAGTGACGGAGCGTTGTTACGGTTGCGCTGGCTGAAAGAGATGGATATCAAAACCGTTCTGGATGTTGGTGCCAATGAAGGACAGTTTGCTTTGATGATGCGAGCATTATTGCCAGAGGCTACCATCCTGTCTTTTGAACCTATACCTGCATGTTATCACCGGCTTCTTGCAAATTTCAACAGCGATAGGGCATTTAAAGGTTTCAACTTTGCAATAGGAGATAAGGAAGAAACTATTGACATGCATATTAATGATTTTACACCTTCTTCTTCTTTGTTGGAGATTGATGAATTACATGTTGAAAATTTTAAGCATACGGCTCATACGAAAAAGCAGCAGATACCGGTAAAAACATTAGATGGTTTGCTCGACCAGCTTAACCTGGTAAAACCCTATATGGTGAAGATTGATACGCAGGGATACGAGGACAAGGTAATTAAAGGCGGTAAAAAATTATTGGCCCACGCAGATGTGATCTTTATAGAACTGACCTATCAGGCGCTTTACAAAAAACAGACATTGTTTGATGATATCTATAAAAATCTGGAAGAACTGGGTTTTCAGTATCATGGAAATTTTGAAGAATTATTAAGCCCGGTAAATGGAGCTGTACTGCAATCGGATGGGATCTTCATAAAACACCCGTCTGTCTAAAAAAATATATTATGCGTGCATTGCCTTATCTTATTCAGTTTAATTCCATCGGGAAACCGGATATCGGATATATTTCCATTGCAGAAAAAGACACACTTCCATTTGAACCCAAAAGAATTTACTGGACCTATTTTACACCCGAAGATGTAGAACGGGGATATCATTCACATTACCGGCTGGAACAGGTTTTAGTAGCAGTTGCAGGACGAATTGTGGTAACCACCGAAATGAAAAATGGCCATAAACAGGAGTTTGTACTGGACTCACCCCGGGTTGGGTTGTACATTCCAAAAATGTGCTGGCGTATCCTGAAATACAGCCATAATGCCGTGCAGATGTGTATCGCCAGCGGGGAATATGATGAAAAAGATTATATCAGGGACTATAAAGAATTTTTGAAATAAACAGCATGGAAAAAATTTATTCCTGGGATAACCACCATTATTATCATGCTTATTGGGAAGAGCGGGAGCAGGCCTATGCACAAAGCCTGTTGTTTCCAAAAAGCACCTATTCACCATGGCTACATGATAATGTTTTTTTAGAACTATACCATGCCGTCCGGGATCATACGTTGGTTGATATGTACCGCTGTTATGAACTCTGGCAGATCAGTTCGCGGTTAAAAAACAGTAAAGCAGCCATTATCGAAGTGGGTGTTTGGCGTGGAGGTACTGCCGCACTGTTGGCAAAAGCCAATGACAATAACGGGCCGGTTTATTTGTGCGACACATTTGAGGGTGTTGCCAAAGCCGGCGAAAAAGACAACCGGTATACTGGCGGCGAACATGCCGATACATCAATCGAAACAGTGGAAACCCTGTTAAACCAACTGGGGATCTTCGGGTATCATATTTTAAAAGGAATTTTTCCGGATACAAACGCTGAACTGGTGGAATCGCAGCAGTTCAAGATCTGCCATATTGATGTGGATGTTTACGAATCGGCCAAAGATATTTTTAACTGGGTATGGCCAAAGATGATCGTTGGAGGCGTTGTGGTTTTTGATGATTACGGATTTGCTGCTTGTGCAGGCATTACGCAGTTGGTAAATGAACTGGCTGCTGCACTTCCCGAAGCTTTTTTTGTACATAATTTAAACGGGCACGGTTTATTCATAAAAACATCTGTATGATCAATGTATTGGTTACCTCACTGGGCAGTAATACGGCCATTGGCGTAATAAAAGCATTGCGGCAGCATACAGATATACGGGTAACCGGTACAGATATATTTCCTGCCCGATCCTGCGCCGGCAGTTCATTCACCGATTCTTTTTACCAGGTTCCTCCGGCCGCTGATGAAGAATACAAAGCCAAACTGATCAGTATTATCAAAGAAAGGCAAATACAATGTGTGATTGCCATACATGATGTGGAGGTGCAGAAATGTGCTGAACTGTCGAAAGAATATCCCGGCCTTTGTTTTTGGGCAGTAAACACGCCTGAAATTATTTACCTGTGTAACGATAAAAAAGCGATCAATCATTTTTTGTCGGCACAAAATATCGCTGTTCCGGAAATGTATCAATCTGTTGCTAAGCTTTCATTCCCCGCTTTGTATAAACCCAATGACGGTGTAAGCAGCAAAGGAATCCTGGTGATACACAACGCTTCAGAAGCGGGCAGGCCCTTTGACCTGGATAAGGGCTTTTTACAAAAGATGGTCAAAGGCGATGAATACACGGTTGACTGTTACTCATCTTACCATGACAATTATTTTAACTGCTGCGTTAGAAAAAGAATTGAAACCAAGGAAGGTATTTCCACCAAGGGCGAAACGGTTGATTATCCTTTGTTAGCCACAACCGCAGAAAAAATTCATCAGTTACTCCAATACAAAGGTGCTTCCAATATTCAGTTTATTGTGGTACAGGATATTCCCTATTTTATTGAGATCAATCCCCGGTTTTCGGGCGCCGGTGTTTTGTCATATCATGCCGGTTTAAACAGTCCGTTGTTTACCGTACTGGAAGCTGTTCGGTCCCCGCTATTTAATGATCTAAAAAAAATACCCATAAAAACAAATGTTTTTATGACCCGGTATTGGAGCGAAAATTTTTATGAAGGATAAACTTATCATTGTAGACCTGGATGATACATTAATATCCACTCATTTTCGGCAGTACCGTTGTATATGGGATTATGTTACCAGGCAGGGTATGTCGTTTATTGATTATGATGCCTATTTGGGGCTTCGCAGGGCGAACCGTTTTAGCAATACCGCATTACTGGAAAGTTTAGGTGTTGATTTGGATTGGGGTGAATTCAGATCTTATTACCTATCCAATATCGAATCGGAAAAATATTTGGCTTTGGATACACTGATCGTAAACAAAGAATTGCTGGCGGAAACTATTCATAAGGGTTATACATTGTTTCTATTGTCACTTAGAAGCCATCATGAAAATTCGCGGAAACAGTTACTGGACCTGGGAATTGCGGAATTTTTTACCAGGATATATTTTGAGCAGCATCATCACCATACAAATCCAAAACTTACCAGGCTTCAGCATTTAAAAGAGGCTTATCAAATTGAAGCTTTTTGTGGCGACTCCGTTTCGGACCAGGAAGCCGCTGAACTATTAAATATTAACTTTGTGCAGGTTAAATCGTCTTTATATATGCAGGATGATTTTAAAAAGGCAATAATATGTAACGACATTAATCAATATTTAGCATCTATACCATGAATAATTTCAGTGAAACCAAGTTGAACGAAGTGGCGTCACAATCGCTGTACACCACATTCACCAACCGCAATACCATTTTATATTCGTATAAAATATTCTCACGGTTTTTGAACAAGGGCAGCGTATTGGAACTTGGCCCGGCGGAGGGTTTAATGACCGAATATTTATTGAAATACGATGATCAGTTAACCGTAATAGAAGGGTCTTCGGTTTTTGCGGAACAGCTCAGAGAAAAATTTCCTTCCTTACAGATAATTCAATCCTTGTTTGAAGAAACAGAGATTGACCGGCAATTTGATTTTATCGTTTTAGGTCATGTACTGGAGCATGTGGCTGATCCCGTTTTGTTATTGAAGCTCCTAAAAAAATGGCTGGCACCTGGTGGAAAAGTACTTTGTGCCGTACCCAATGCCCGATCCCTGCACCGGCAGGCTGCTGTTGCAATGGGATTACTGGAATCTGTTTTTTCTCCAAGCGAAAAAGATGTTCATCACGGGCATATGCGGATCTATTCGCCCGAAACATTCAAGGCTGATTTTACGGATGCCGGTTATACCATTGATCATTTTGGAGGTTATTGGTTAAAACCCATTTCTGATAAACAGATCGAAGAATCCTGGACCCAGGACATGTTAACAGCCTTTTTAAAACTGGGTGAATCTTATCCGGAAATTGCTGCTGAAATTTACATTGTTGCATCTTTATAAAAATGACCGCCGTGATAAAATTCCTTGACCTAAAAGCGATGAACCTGCAACACCAGGAAGAAATTGAACGGCAACTGCTGAAGGTTTTCCGCAGCGGCTGGTATATCCTGGGCGACGAAGTGAAGGATTTTGAAAAAAACCTGGCTGCATATACGGGTGCAAAAGCAGCCGTTGGTGTGGCCAATGGTTTGGATGCGCTGCGGTTGATCTTTAAAGCCTATATACAGATGGGGGTAATGCGCGGGGGCGATGAAGTGATTGTGCCGGCCAATACATTTATTGCATCTGTGCTGGCCATCAGTGATAACCACCTGATACCGGTTTTTGTTGAACCCGAAATAGAAACCTATAATATTGATATCAAAAAAATTGAAGAGCTGATCACAGCCAGAACCAGGGCCATCCTGATCGTTCACCTGTATGGCCGCGTGGTTTTTTCACCCGAATTATCGGCATTGGCAAAGAAATATGATCTGAAAATAATTGAAGACAATGCCCAGGCGATAGGAGCTGAGTGGCAAGGCATTAAAACAGGTGTATTGGGCAATGCGGCTGCTTTTAGTTTTTACCCCGGCAAAAATTTAGGTGCATTGGGAGATGCCGGTGCAGTTACAACCAACGATGAAACACTGGCGGGGCTTGTTAAAGCAATGGCCAACTACGGATCGTCTGCAAAATATATCAATGATGTATTGGGCGTAAACAGCCGGTTAGATGAGCTACAGGCAGCCGTTTTAAATGTTAAACTCAAATACTTATCGCACGAAAATAATGTGCGGCGAACGGTTGCTACCTATTATACCAGCAACATCTCCAATGAAAAAATAATCCTTCCACAAATTCCTGACCCCGAAACCGAACACGTTTGGCATTTGTTTGTGATCAGGTGTGTAAACCGGAACAAATTACAGGCTTACCTGAAAGCCAACGGGATTGAAACACTGATTCATTACCCGGTACCGCCACATTTACAAAAAGCCTATCAATCATACCATCATTTAAAATTACCGGTTACTGAAAAAATTCATAACGAAGTATTGAGTTTACCCATCAGCAGCCTGTTAACCATGGAGGAGATGAAAAAAATAGTTGACGTGATCAATACATTTTGATGAATCCAGGAATTAAAAATGCAGAAAGTGAATTAAGCCAGGTTGCGACAGCATTGGTCAGCATCATCATTCCCTGTTACAATCATGATAAGTATGTTGTAAAAACTTTGGACAGCGTTATTGCTGATACCTATCCGGAGAAAGAGATCATCATCATTAATGACGGATCTACCGATCAATCTGATTCAAAAATTAAGGAATGGATATCCATGCATGATAAAAATAACCGCGTTACCTATATCAGCCGGAACAACAAAGGTATTTGTGCCACCATGAATGAGTTGATCGACCTGGCAACAGGCGAATATATTTTGCCTTTGGCTTCGGATGATTGTTTATATGGAAATGCAATAGCCAAACGGGTGCAGGCATTGGAAGACCGGCCCGAAAAAATGGTTTTACTGAATGATGCGTTGGTCATGGATGGCGGCGACAATATTATTATGCAAAGTTCTTCAACCGATTACTGGAAGGCGGATAAATTGATGTATAAAAACGATGATGATATTTTAGAAAGCTGTATCAGGGCTCCCAGGATCGCCGGCCCGGTTATTTTTTACCGCAAAAAGGTATTTGATGTTATTGGCAAATTTCCGGAGAGGTTATTGTTTGAAGACTGGTACTTTTATCAGCGGGCAGCCAGCAAGCGCTTAATATTTTTTGAAGATTTTAAAGTGGCATTATACCGGGTACATGGTGCCAATTTTTCGGGGGTAAACTCACCACACGCATTAAAAATAGCAAAAGCAACCTTACAAGTTTACCGGTTAAATTTTTGGTTATACCCGGGTTTAAAATTCAGGGTGCTGGGATTAATTTGTTACCTGCGCGTGTTGGCCTGGTATGTAAAACTACAGTTTAAATCACTTGCCGGAAAATAAATTACAGGTTTTCCAGTTTCAAACTGGTTTTAATTTTATACAGGAAATTACCAATAGGCGACTTCAACAGGTTATGTAAAAACCGCAACCTGGCCTGCCACAACAGCAGTTTAAAGCTTTCACCAAAATACTTTTCATAGATGCGTTTGGCGTCTTTTAAAGCAGACAGGTAGTTCACACTACTGGTGCCGGCCGGTGCAAAATTGATCAGCACTTTTTCTGTAAACTGAAAAGGTTCATCGGCTATACGGCAAAGAAAATCATAATCCATGCCTATTTTTTCCATGGGATCGTAGAGCCCGTGTTTATCGTGTAAACTTTTTTTATAAAACATGGTTTGATGACAGATACTACGCATGCCACGGTAAAGCTTAGCCTTTTCATATGGCTTTCCAATGATTACCTGCTGGTTGCCTCTTACAAGCCGGTACTTTCCATGTATCCATTGTACTGCAGGGTTTTGCTCAAATATTTCAGATGCCGTTATCAACGTGTTTTCATCAAAGCAGGTATCTCCCGAGTTAAGCATCACCACAATATCTCCTGTGGCGAGTTTCAATCCTTTATTAAAGGCATCCGCAATGCCATCATCGGGTTCGCAGATCCATTTTCGGTATGATGGCTGTGTATTTTGCTCCAGGTAATTTTTGATCGCTGCATTGGTTGATCCGTCAATAAGGATGTGCTCAAAAGCCAATGGCTGCTGCATGTCAACAGTGTTACAGGTGTTTATGGTTTCCTGCACATTATTAAAGCACACCGTGATGACTGATATGGCTGTCATTAATGATTTATGGATTTAATGGCATCCGCTGCCGTAAGGGCAATGTTGCCCCAGTAAAAATGGTCGAAATAAGCAGGATGAATTTTGATCCCGGTATTTAGTGAAATGATCCGGCTGGCAAACAACTCCCAATTATGATCTGGCAGTATTTCCAGCTTTCCTCCTGTTATTGCCGGGGGAATTCCTATGGCCCCGCTTGCTGTACTTAAAACAGACAGATCGTAACCCAATGCCTCAACAACTTTTGTTTTGATACCACCGCCGTCAATTACCGGGTTGATAAAAATATCGGCACCTTTGAAATACAGGTTGATGTCATCTACAAACCCGGCATAGATGATATTTTTTTCTTTATATTCCATCAGCCCCTGATAACTGGCGGGTAACTTATTGCCGCAAATAATGATCTTGTATTTAAAATCTTTTGTGGCGAGCAGGATCGGGTTTATTTTCTCCAGGATGATGTTGAGACCGGCCAGGTTTGGTTGATAACCGAGCGTACCGTTAAACAATAAAATTTTCTGATCTGCGGCTATACTGTGCATTTTTCGAAGCTCATCTTTAGCAGCCTGTTTTACCGCTGGGGAAGGAGCCTCACTTAATTCAAATCCATAGGTGATCACGGTACATCGGTCGGGGTTTAGTTTAAAATGATCAATGGCGTAACTTTTGTCGTTTTCCCGGATAAAGAAATTATGATCTGCATTTTTATGCACATGCTTTTCATAATGCCATAAAATGCCCCACCACCATTTGTTCATGGTTTTAAAACGGAGTGATTCTATATTGTGTGAATGTATGATCAGTTTTACTTTGCAAAACCATTTTAGCAGTATACCCAGCCAGCCGTAGTAGGAGTGTTCAACAATAAGGTGCGTTATTTTTTCCTGCTGAATGATCTGCTTAAGTGTAAAAAAATAAAAAGGGTTGATGTACCTCACCGGGCTGTTGCTTAAGATGTTTTTGATTGGATAGCCCTCTGCTTCCAGTTTGCTATTGTCTTGTATGGTAACACAAGTGAGGTTTACCTGCCTGCACAGGTAACGGTTAAAGAAGGCAATTCCTTTTTGTCCGCCCATGTCAGGCGGAAAAATTTTGTACGGGACGAGGCTTAATAGGTTAAGTGCTTTTTCCATTCGCTTTTTTTGCGGTAATGTTTACAAAAGGGGCAAACCAATATCCCTTTTTACCGGCAAGTTTAATGAGCCTGTTCAATATACCGGTTATTAAATTTACAACCTTGTACTTATAATGCGTGTCCCAAAAACCTGCTGTATAGGTCATTTCAAATCCCGCCTTACGAATGATGTTGGCATAATCCTGCCGGTGGACCAGGTTTTCGGCCCAAACACCGGTTCTGCAATCGCAGGTATTGGTGCGTAAAAATTCAACGGCAGGAATTGACTTGTTTTGAAAATACAGGTCAACAGTTTGGGTAAAATCCTCAAATGCCTTGCCCCTGGTTAAGGTTATTAATTGTTGCAGATCCGTATCAGGTATACCTGGTTTCAACTCTTTCAAATATGCTGCCCGTTGGTTTTTAAACAGGGTTTTTTCAACTTTGCGATGGTACCAAAAATGTTTTAAGCGCATGGCAGGATTGTGAAAATTAGCGGTTGTGGTAGCGTAACATAAACCGGTAATGTTTGACTGGTAAAGTTTTTCATAAAAACTGTGCAGGTTGTAAATATGTTCTACCACATTTCGCGAGGCGATGATGTCCATGGTCATGTCGTGGGCTTTAGCATATTCAATTACGGCATCAATATCGCCCGAAATAAAATCATCAATATGGATATCGAGTTTATCGCAAATGGTTTTTGCATAGCCGGCCCATTGCGGGAAATAATCATTGAAATAGGTTTTCTTAAAACCAACCAATCCGGCTAATAAAAACAGGGTACCCAGCCCGGCACCGTAATCTATAAAAGCCGTTTCCTTAATTTTTTTACCATGCATTTTCAACGCACCATGAATAATAGCAGCACTGCTTTGTACCGAAAAAAAAAGGCGATTGCCGCCGTGGTGGTTGTAAAAGTATTGTTTACTATAATCATCGATATCCGTATCGCTGAGATCAAGCTCCAGCAGTTTTTGGTATAAATGATTAGCCCAGTCATTGATTAACCGGGCTGTATCATCATTGGATTCAATGAAATTATGTTTCTGTCGTATATCCAATATTAGTATGCTCCTTTTAAGTCAACAGCTTTTTTTCCCTGTTTTTCCAAACCATAAAAAAACAAAATAGAACAAATAACAGGGAGAACAGGTTGGTGTATCTTGATATCTGCTCTCCTTGTCTTACCGAAGTTGGGTCAAAAATAAATGCTATGCTATGCTTACCTGCAGGAATAGCCAGGCCCCTCAATGCATAATCGGTTTTGCAATAAGCTGTTTTCTTTCCGTCAATATAAGCTTCCCATCCATGCGGGTAATAGATCTCGCTGAATACAGCAAACTGGTTGGTGGCTGCATTGAACTCATATTTTATTTCGTCATTTAAATTTTCAATTAGTTTAATGGATGCCGCAGAATCATAAACCGGCGCGAAGGGCAACGCCGCTTTGTATTTTTCATCCACAAAAGCAACGGCTTTGGGATCAAATGAATCCAATGCATTCATTTCTTCATCGGCATTTTTTACAAACCTTACCTCATTAACCAGCCAGCAGTTTCCCAATGCGTACACATTTTGAATAGCAGATGTTTGTTTAGGGTCCTGCTGGTCGGGTACCATAACGTATTTCATGTTCAACATGTTCAAAACGGGGAAACTGTCTTTGGCCGACGGATTTGCTCCCCATTTTTCTATGTTTTTATAGATCTGTCTTTCAATCAGATCCTGGTATAGTCCAAGTTTGGCAGGACTGTACCCGCCAATGGTATTGTGTTTATAGGATGCGATGGCATCATTAAACGAGTTGTTAACGGACACTGTATATCCATTGGCGCCTGGGAAAGCCAGGTTCAAAATACGGTAATAGCCGGTATCCTGTTTTAACTGCAGGTCTGCACGGGTATCCGTGTAGCTGTATTCCAATTCTTCTGCGTCAACAAAGTTTTCGTCTTTTAAATATCTTTTGCTAACACCAAAGAGGTCGATGATGCAAAATAGAATCAATGCGGCGTAAACAACCGGTTGTTTTATGTAATTTTTTGCAAAGAGGAAAAGAACCGCAATCAAAACAAACATAAAACCAAGGGTCCGGGTCATGTCGGCCAGGTAAAAGGACTGCCGGTCGCTTTTCAAAGCAGAAAAATAATTCCTGGTGAAATCGGCGCCCTGGTTCTGTAAACTTTCAGTAACATTTTTACGTAGCTCGCTGGTGGCTGTATTCGTAAAATCAGACATGAAATAAAACAACAGCAGTACGGCGGCCGTGCCACCGGTGATGTACAAACATTTTTTTAACAGGTCAAACAGTTTATCCTTGCTGGTATTAACAAATTCATTCAAAAAGATCACGGCCAGCAGGGCAACAGATAATTGTGGTATCACCAGTGCCATGGACGGTGCCCTGAATTTTTTATAAAAAGGCAGATGGTCGAAAAGAAAATAATTAATGCCTTCCAGGTTTTTACCCCATGCCAGCACAATACCAAAAACAGTAATGGCGATCAGCCACCACCGGTGCTCACTTTTTGAGAGAAAAGCGCCGAACAAAAATAATAAACAGATGATGGCGCCCAGGTAAACGGTTCCCTGGGTGCTGGCCAGTTCGCCCCAGTACATGGGCGATGATTGTGCGATCTGCTGTGCAAAGCCCTGAGGCAGTGTTTGTGCATTTTCCTGTAAAACCTGTATCGCTTTTGAATCTTCACCCAGTCCTTCGGCCGAACTTCCTCCAAATGCATTGGGTACCAGCAGGGTCATGGTTTCTGCCTTGCCGTAACTCCAGGTAAAGGCATAGTCTTTATCCAGCCCGCCCCTGGTTTCATTCTTTTTATCTTTTTGGGTTAATTCACTACGGCCCCCGCGCATGGTTTCTTTACTGAATTCATAGGTTGGCCAATAGGTCATGGCCATTGTACCCAATATCAAAGCACCAATCCCGATGCTGATTAAACCGGTAACCAGTAAATGCTTAAGTTTTTTTTCTTTAATACTTTTGATGATGAAAGGGATGATCATAAAAACGATGACCAATAACGTGTAATACACAATTTGCTGGTGATGCTGACTTAACATGAGTATACCTGATGTTAACAATACCGCGCTTCCCAACCAGTATTTTTGCTTAAAGAGCAGTTGTAAGCCTGCAAGTACAGCAGGTGCATAAACCATCGACAGGAGTTTTGTATCGTGTCCACCGGCAATTAATACCGGGTTATAGGAACAATAGGCGTAAGCCACCCCTCCAATAATACTGATCCAGGGGTTTACGCCAATAACGATGCAAAGCAAATAAAAACACAAGGCAGCCAGGAAAAGATAAAATACCGGGCTGGGTAAACCCAGGGTTAATACTTTTTGAACACTGTAAAAATTAAAAACAACCGGGTTTTTTGGGCCAATGGCTATCTGGTAGCCAGGCATGCCACTCATCATACTGTTGGTCCATTTGGGAAAATGGCCATATTTCTCTTTAAACTCAAAAGACTGTTGTGCCATCGCCTTCCACTGAACAACATCACCCTGTTGAACCACTTTGCCCTGTAAAGACGGCCTGGTTAAAAATACAGACAATAATAAGAAAATGACGATGGCCACCACATGTGGTAAGGCCTGCTTGAAATTAATATGCTTCATAATAAGTTTTTGCTTCGGCAAAATAATGCTAAAAAAATTAAATATCGGGTGTTATAACAGTTTAGGCGTAAAAACTACCCGGTCGCTTCTCACACAAAAAACTAGTTTGTCATTTCGATCCCGAAAGCTACCGGAAGAGAAATCTGCTCTTTAACTATACAAATTCCCTGCAAATTTCTCCTGTGATGAAATCGCAGAACCATTTGGGTAGTTTTTATGGCTGATTGGTATTCGTGATAAATAGATTTCTCCGCTACTATTTATCAAGATCGGAAGGACAGATACCATTGGGTAGTTTTTATGCCTGGTTAGGATTCATGGTGATCTTACGCCGATTATACCAGTATGTAGTCCAATGCCATTTGCTATCGGCATAATGCCATATAATTTTTTAACCTGGTGCTTTGGATACTACTTATTAAATCAAGATGGTACTATATCATTAATGCCTAAAAAAAAGCCACCGGTTAAAGTGGCTTTCTGTTTTTTTGTATCCGTTTTTTATTAATTGCCCATTCCCTGCGATGCATTCTGCATACTGTCCATTTCGCCTTTCATACTTTTCTTTTTAAATAAGGATATATCCATTTTACCAAAACGGTAATTAAAGTTCAGGCGTAAAACCTGTGGATCTCTGCGCCGGCTGTTATCCTGTACAAAAAAGGGAGATTCGGAATAGGTTGCAAATATCTTTGTTCTGAAAACATCGTTCATTTGCAAAGTGAGCGAAGCTGCTTTATTCTTCATAAAGTCTTTTCTAATGGCAATATCAATACCGTAATTTGGCTTAATATAACCTTGTGCGCCAACCTGTGTGCCACCAAACATGCCGCCCATACCACCACCTCTTCCACCACCACCACTGCTGCTTGGAGGTAAAATAGTTTTAGCCTGGTAATCGCCGGAAAACTGTATCGAGTAATTTTTAGGCAGTGTAAATGAATTGTTTATTTTTCCAAACATGCTGAATAAAGAATTATCAGCACCGCCTGCCAATGCTCCTGCCTGTAAAGTAGAATTATACATGTTTACATTAATCGTAAAATCCCACCATTTGGTAAATTTGGTTTTGGCGGTTAATTCCAAACCTATGTTATAACTGGTATTGGCATTGGCAAATGTATTTACAATCACCGAATCGGGATTTTGATAAATATTTGACGTATCCGGATTCTTATCCCTGTATTGAAAATTGGTGATCAGGTTATTGGTATTTCGTAAATAAGCAGTTGCCAAAAGCGTTGTTTTTTTAGAAACCTGATTTTGGTAAGAAATTTCAACCAGGTTTGTGAACTCCGGAATAAGATCAGGATTTCCTTTGGTTATGTTCAAAGGGTCCGTAATATCATAATTGGGTATTAACTGAAAAAAATTAGGCCTGTTGATTTTACGGGAATAATTGACCTGCAGATCAGATTTATCGTTCAGTTTATAGGTTAAAAATAAACTTGGAAAAAAACTTAACGGGTATTCATTAGTAAACGATTCATTGGTACTGGTAAGGGTACCTGTGTATTTTGAACTTTCAACACGAAGGCCAAGCTGGTACGTAAAATTTTTTATTTTTTGGCTAAAGGTGGTGTAAGCTGCATAAACCTCGTCATTAAATTTATAGTTATTACTGATGCCGGGAACTAATTCATATTTTCCGCTAACATTATTCTGAACATAATTGCCGAAAGTGCTTATATAGTTTCTTACAGCAGCTCTTACGCCCATTTCCATTTTAATATTTTCCGATATTGGATTTACAAAGTCAGACTGTGCAGTAAAAAAATTGGTAGTACCGTTTCCATTACTGCGTTCAGCTAACGGAGCCGTTTTTGGTGAATTGGTGCCGGTAAAGTAATATTGGGTATTAAAATTACCTGTATTTGCATTTTTACTTTGGTTGTAGTTAAGATCAACTGTCCATTCTTTATTGGGTTTTGCATAGTTGTGTTTGTAACTGAAACTGGTTCCCATATTTCTGAAATTGAAAGATGTATTTGTAGCTCTTAAAGCCCAATCGGAAACCAGCACTGTATTTTTATATAAAGTGTCCCTATCAATATTTATTAAATCGGTATTGTTAAACTCACCGGTAACATAGGTTCCGCCTACTGTTATGGTATTTCTGTTGTCAATAAAATAATCAAATCCGCCACGTGCAAAAGCAAAATAACCTATGCTTATGGGCTTATTATTTTGTATAAAAATGGATGAAGTGTCATCAGAAAGAAAATTAGTGCGTTCACTGTTTGCAGTACTGATCGATTTCCTGGCATTAACTCTTGCTCTTGCAAAAAAGTTAATTTTATTTTGCTTCACATTAATATCGCCTCCAAATCCAGGGCGTAAGCGTGAATCTATACTGGCATTGATATTTCCATTATAGCCGGCTTTCTTGTTCTTCTTCATTACAATATTTAAGATACCTGCACCTCCGCCACTGGCATCAAATTTTGCAGAAGGATTGGTAATAATTTCAACACTGGCAATTTCATCGGCAGGTATTTGTTCTAAAGTGAGGGTAGTGGGCCTGCCATCCACAAATATTTGAGGAGCGGCATTGCGTAAGGATACATTTCCATCAATGTCAACATTTATCGAGGGTATATTTTTCATTACATCAACCGCGGTACCACCAACACTGGTTAGATTTTTCTCTACGTTGAAAACTTTACGGTCAATACTCATGGTGAATAACGCTTTGGAAGCACTTACGGTTACATTTTCCAGCTGCTGCGCATCCGGACTTAAGATAAGGTTTCCCAAATCCTTATCGATAGAACTTAGCATACTGCTCATGTCGCCTCCAGGCTTTGCACCGGCCATATTTAATTGGAACGCTACTTTATTTTCATATGGTTTAAAACCTATGGCCGTAATTTTAAGTTTATACTGGCCCATGATGTTTACGTTTTCGAGGCTAAATTCACCTTTCTTATCTGATAGCATGCCACCAACTACAACATCTTTACGCTTTTTTGTAACAGAATCAAATTTGTTTTGAATAAGCTGCACAGATACTGCTTCAAGAGGCTTTTTGTTTACAGAATCCAGGATCTTACCATAAAAATGCCCCATATTCATATTTTGCCCACCCATTTGCCCGCGGTTACCGCCACCACCGGGCATTTGTGCGTGGGATATTGAAAAACTGACTATGAATACACAAATCAGCAAAAATTTAATAGAATTTATCATTGTTAGACTGTTTTTTATTTTTTCGTTTGCAAATAACCGTCTATTACCTCATTTTATAATTACCTAAGATGATGAGCGGTATTATAAAAGGCAGAGTGACTGCCATACAACAAATTATCAGCTTAAAAGTTGTGTATCAGGAGAATTTGTAACAAACCCATCATAAAACCAATAAAAGCCCCCCCTAATTGAAGTTTTCTTACATGTTTATTGGCTGAAGTGTAAATCAAATCTTCGGCTTTTAGGATGGAGAAACCCGCAATTTTTTCGGTTACCAGTTTTTCCATATCAAATTCTTTTTCCAGCTTGCTGATATAGCTTTTCATGATAACCGGGAACAGGGTTTCCAGTTCCAGGATAAAGGCCGATTTTAACTGGTTGATGGTTTTATCGCCGATCAGCATAGACAGCATGGGGAAAGTATCTTTTAATCTTTCCCGTAAGAAGCTGTCGATATGCGCTTCTATTTCGGGTTTCAGGCGGTTAAAATTTTCGGGATCGGTTACTTTTTCCTGCAAGGCTTCAAATGAAAACAGTTCTGTGCTTACGAGTTTACCGATGCGTTCGGCCATTTCTTGTTGATTGGCAGGGAGGAAACCCTGCACTTTAATGCCTGCAAACGATATGGGTTTTATTGGCCGAAATACCAGTTTCAGCATGGTCCATACAACCAGCCAGCCGGTAAAAGCCGATAAGAGTAGTGGTAATACATATCGCATCCAGTCCATTAAAAATTGTTTTGAGGCTGTAAAGAAAACAATTAATGCAGGCTGTTCAAAATGTATTTTGAGGGAGAGCCCTTTTTGATTATTTTTGCGCGTGTTAAAATGGTAGTCGTAGCTCAGTTGGTTAGAGCATCAGATTGTGATTCTGAGGGTCGGGGGTTCGAGCCCCCTCGATTACCCACGGTACAGTTGCATTGGAAAAGGGTTTGTGTTTTTTGTTGAAAGTTAACTGATGAAAGGTCAGGATTTTCGGCGAAGGGCTCAAACCTTTTTTAATGGCACGGCTGCCCGGTTGCTGCCGTTGTAGTGAGTTCCATATATTTGGCATGAACCGGAAAATCAAAAAGGTTGGGTTAATATGGTTCCCGATAGTAGCTTTACCGGTAACCCCGGTTTGTGGCTTCCATTGTTACAAATTCCTCCTTATCCATTTTATAAAGATTAATGGCATCGGCAGCGGTTCGGGCTCGACGTTCCATGTTCAGCTTTATTACATAACTTCCACAACATATTTTTAATTGGGTTTTTGTGCTGGGCTGGACGAGAAATGAATTCCAGCAGGGCAGCAAGCCGTCAACGTTATGCGTATCGTATTTTTACACTTCGCTGAATCAACCATTCAAAACAGTGAAAACACGCAGGCTAAACTTATTCGTGCTTTTATTGTTATAGGATTAAACAACGATAAAAATGCAGAATAACCTAATAATCGGGGGTTCCAGTGGTATTGGACATGCATTGGCTAACCAACTTGCCACATCTGGTGCACAGGTTACAGCTACTTACAACAAAAACGAACCTACTGTTAAAAACGCAAATATCCACTATCATCGCTTGGATGTATTGGACGACTCACTTTCATTGGACTTTTTGCCAGATGAATTATCTGCTGTTGTTTACTGCCCGGGCAGCATCAACCTAAGGCCCTTTGAAAGAATAAAACCTGCAGATTTTGAAGCAGATTACAGGCTTCAGGTAATTGGGGCCATAAGAATTATTCAAATGGTGCTACCAAGATTAAAGAAAGTTGATAATGCTGCAATCATTTTATTTTCCACGGTAGCAGTTCAAACAGGATTAAATTTTCATACCCAGGTAGCTGCTTCCAAGGGTGCTATAGAAGGATTAACAAAAGCTTTAGCGGCAGAATTTGCTCCGAAAATAAGAGTGAATTGTATTGCCCCATCTTTAACAAATACAGCACTCGCGGCTTCTCTTTTAAATACAGAGCAAAAAGTGGATGCAAATGCTCAAAGACATCCATTAAAAAGAATTGGAACTGCTGCAGACATAGCAAACATGGCAGCATTTTTACTTTCCGAAAAAGCAAGTTGGATAACAGGACAAATATTACATGTGGATGGAGGTATGTCTTCCTTAAAAATTTAAATGGCAATAGCGTAACGTATAGTTATAAAAAATGACCGATACATTTCTATCAGCACGTTGGGAAAATTTGATAATGGCAAATTATATCGTACATCCTGATGTACTAAATCCTTATTTGCCAAAGGGTGTTGAGCTGGATTTGTTTCAAAATAATGCCTATGTGAGTCTTGTTGGTTTTATGTTTAAACGAACTTGCCTCTTTCAAATACCCATTCCATTTTTAGGAACGTTTGAAGAAATTAACCTACGCTTTTATGTAAAGAGAGTGGAAGGAGATAGGATAAAAAGAGGCGTTGTATTTATTAATGAAACCGTACCTTATAAATTGGTAGCATGGATTGCCAATAAACTATATAAGGAACATTACATGGCTATTCCAACAAAAAATATCATATCCTCTACAGATCTTTCCAGGAGTATAAAATATGAGTGGAAAATAAATAATAGATGGAATCATATTGCAGTAAATACCGCTAATGCAAGTGAGCAAATGTTGCCAGGCAGTGCAGAGGAATTCATCTTTGAACATTACTATGGATACACGAAAATAAATAATCAGCTTTCGCAGGAATACAAAGTAAATCATCCCAGGTGGCAGGTAAATAAAGTAATAGATTATTCGATTGATTGTGATTTTACATCCATGTATGGAAACGATTTTTCCTTCTTGCATAGGGAAACACCGAATTCGGTAATTGTTGCCGAAGGCTCACCGGTTACCGTTAACTGGAAGCGAACAGCATTTAAATAGTAATAAGAATAATGGAACAAAAAGATATAGACAGGATGATTGAAATGGCCTGGGAAGACCGTACCCCCTTTGAAGCTATTAAAATGCAATTTGGGTTTTCGGAGGCCGATGTGATTACATGGATGCGAAGAGAATTAAAACGCAGTAGTTTTAATTTGTGGAGAAAGAGAGTAAATAGTGGTGTGAGTCAAAAACATGCACGCAAAAGAAATGCAGGTATATCCCGTTTCAAATGCAGCCTTCAAAAAACAATTTCGATGAATAAAATAAGTAAGCGTTAGATGGATTTAAAATTTGCAACAGATTATAAAACCATACTTGAAAAACTGGATCAGATAGATCCGATCAAGTATGGTAAAACCAGAAACCTTGTAAATGGTGCAGTCACTTATTTATCGCCATACATCTCCCGTGGTGTTATTAGTACCAAACAGGTACTTTCACATGTTTTAGCAAAAGGATATAAAATACATGAGATTGAATCCTTTGTGAAAGAGCTTTGCTGGCGGGATTATTTTCAGCGGGTTGGCCAGCATAAAAATCTGAACCAGGATATCAAACAAGCACAAGAGGCAGTTCTGCATCATGAAATTCCTGCGCAAATAGTAAATGCCAATACAGGTATTACAGGAATTGAAAATTCCATTCGACAATTATACAGCACTGGATACATGCACAATCATTGCCGGATGTACACCGCTTCGTTAGTGTGCAACATTGCAAAATCGCATTGGTTGCATCCTGCACAGTGGATGTATTATCATTTGCTGGATGGGGACTGGGCAAGTAATGCCTGCAGCTGGCAATGGGTGGCCGGTGCCAACAGCAGTAAAAAATATTATGCCAATCAGGAAAACGTAAATAAGTATACCAATACAAATCAGACCGCTACATTTTTGGATAACCCGTATGAGGTGATTGAGCAAATGGAAGTCCCTGACGAATTAGCAGCTACACAAAAGTTATTGCTTGAAAGCACTTTGCCTAATTTAGAAATACTTCAACTGGATAGCAATTTGCCCACCTTTATTTACAATTATTATAACCTCGATCCGATGTGGCATGCCGGAGAACCGGGCAACAGAATTTTATTATTGGAACCTGATTTTTTTGCAGCCTATCCTGTAAGTAATAAATGTATAGATTTTATGCTGGGCTTAAGATGTAATATTCCTCAATTGCAGGTATTTGTTGGTTCTTTTGAAGCGCTTTGCAATCCGTATAATTTGCAACATATTTATTACAAAGAACATCCTCTAAACATTGGTTATACCGGTACTGAAGAGCCGAGAGATTGGATCAATGATAAAGTAACCGGTTATTATCCTTCCTTTTTTTCGTACTGGAAAAAAGTGGAGAAGCATGTATACAAATAATGGACAATTATGATTTTTAAAAAAGACGACATAGAACAATTTGAACAACGCTACAGAACCGCTTTTGTTAACTCTTTGGCCGGTTTCCGTCAGGCAGTATTAATTGGTACTAAGTCGGCAGATGGTGAAACCAATCTTGCAATCTTTAATTCGCTGATGCACCTGGGCGCTAAGCCAGCTTTGTTTGGGTTAATAAACAGGCCAGACAGTGTGCAAAGGCATACGTTGCAAAACATTTTAGACACTAAAGAATATACTATTAATTATGTTCATGCCGCAGCGTATGAAAAAGCACATCAAACATCGGCCCGATACGAAAAAGGTATTTCGGAATTTGAGCAGGTAGGATTTGAAGAGTTTTATCATCCAACCTGCAAGGCACCATTTGTAGAAGAGGCTATCGTTAAAATTGCCATGAAGTTAGAAGATATTATTCCTATTCCCTTGAATGGCACTGTACTTATTATTGGCAGTATTATGCAGGTTGAAATAGATGCTTCCATGATTGGTACAGATGGATTTGTAGCTTTATCAGAGGCCGAAATATTAATTAGCCAGGGACTGGATGCCTACTTTGTTTCCAAGGCTTTAGGTCGTTTGCCTTATGCTAAACCTGTCATTTAATTTTAGGAAAAAGGAATTATTAACCCTGGGAAGTTGAAAACAAAAAAAATAAATTTACCGCAGAAAATCTGCATAATATGTAACAGACCATTTACCTGGCGAAAAAAATGGGAAAAGGTATGGGCCGAAGTAAAGTATTGCAGTGATAAATGCAGAATAAATAAGAAAAAACATGTATAAAACAGGTATCATTTTCCCACATCAATTATTTGAGCAAAATAAACTTGCTTCAAATGGTGATACCGTTTATTTGGTTGAAGAATGGCTGTTTTTCAGGCAGTTTAATTTTCATAAAAAGAAAATTGCTTTCCACAGAGCAAGCATGAAGTTTTACGAAAGCTATTTGCAATCGAAAAACATAAAAGTAATTTATATTGATGCATCCAATAAGTTGGCCGATATCAGAAACCTTATTCCTTATTTGAAAACAAAAGGAGTTGCAGCTTTTGAATATATAGATACAACAGATTATTGGCTTGAGCAACGGATTAGCAAAGCGGCATCGGAAAATCAGCTGAAAAAAATAAAATATCCTACTTCCCTTTTTCTTAATTCCTGCGATGAAATTGCCGAATATTTTTCAAAAAAGAAAAGGATGTTTCAAACTGATTTCTATAAATATCAGCGGCAAATCAGAAACATATTATTGGAGCATGACCAAAAGCCAATCGGTGGAAAATGGACCTATGATGAGGAGAACCGATTGAAATATCCCAAGGGTAAAACTGCTCCTACAGTTGAGTTTTTAAAACCCGGCCCTTTCTATACAGAAGCTATTAATTATGCAAATAACTTTTTTTCAGACAACTACGGTATGCTGAATACCGATTTTATTTATCCAACAACATTTTCGGAAAGTAAAATCTGGCTACAGGATTTTTTCAAATCCAGATTTTTGGAATTTGGAGCTTATGAAGATGCAATCGTTTCAAAAGAACATATTCTACATCATAGTGTTTTAACTCCTATGCTGAATGTTGGGTTATTAACACCTCAGTATATTATAGATGAAGCATTACAATTTGCCAGCAACCATGATATTCCTATAAATTCTTTAGAAGGTTTTATCAGGCAAGTTATAGGGTGGAGAGAATTTATAAGAGCCGTATACGAATTGAAAGGCAAAGAACAACGGACAAAAAATTACTGGAGTTTTACAAGAAAAATCCCACCCTCGTTTTGGAATGGAACCACAGGAATAGAACCAATTGACGACACCATTAAAAAAATATTAGCTACCGGATACTGTCATCATATTGAACGATTAATGGTATTGGGAAACTTTATGTTGCTGTGCGAATTTGACCCTGATGAAGTATACCGTTGGTTTATGGAACTTTTTATAGATGCATACGATTGGGTGATGGTACCCAATGTGTATGGTATGAGTCAGTTTGCCGATGGAGGTTTGATGGCAACTAAACCTTACATAAGTGGCAGTAATTATTTAATGAAAATGAGTGACTATAAAAAAGGTGAATGGCAAACTGTATGGGACGGATTATTCTGGAGATTCATGCATACCCACAGAGATTTCTTTCTGCAAAACCCGAGATTAGGTATGCTGATAAGGACTTTTGATAAAATGGATGAACAGAAAAAAAGCGTGCATTTGCATAATGCAGATCGATTTTTAAATGCACTTGCAAATCTTAAAAAATGATACAGGTTTACAAAATTCCAAATTACCGGAATATAGGGTAGATACTACACAAAGTGTAATATTTTAGATTTAATTCCTCACCGGCTTATCACCCTTCAATACAGTTTGAATTCTTTCTACAAATTTCTTTTCCTGCACATACGCAGGAGTGCTTCACGTTTTAATAACAAACAGTTATCAATAATACTAAGACAGATATTTCACCCCTTAGCGTATAAAATCTAAGATATGCGTACAACTTTCCGCCTGCGGATTTTTTTGCTACGCGCTTAGTGCCGCAGGCTTTGTTTGGTTTTTTCAAAAATGTTTACGTTCTTTAATCAGCATTTGCACCGGGCGGACACAGTAACAAATACCCCATCTGACGCAAATGCTCATCGCTGGTGGCAAACTGTTCAGGAAAGGACACAGCAGACAGACACGAATAAATTTTAACGCTGACTTCCTGACAATCATTTACGACTGACAAGAACCAAGAACAAAAAGTGGAGACCAGCGACCATTCCAAAAACGTGGCGACTCGGTAAAGCCATACGGGTATGAAAATTTAAAATAAAAAAAATAATATGAAAAAGAATTTAGCAGAATTTATCGGGACATTTTGGCTTGTATTAGGAGGTTGTGGAAGTGCAATGCTGGCCGCTGGATTTCCAAACGTAGGTATCGGACTTCTTGGAGTTTCATTTGCATTCGGTTTAACCGTTTTGACAATTGCGTATTCATTTGGACACATTTCAGGTGCCCATTTAAATCCAGCCGTAACCATTGGTTTATGGATGGGAGGCAGAATTACTGCTAAGGAAATTTTACCTTACATAGCATCACAAGTAGCAGGAGGAATAGCGGCAGCTGCGGTTTTATATATTATTGTAACAGGAAACGGAAGCTCTATTGGCGACTTTGCTGCCAATGGGTATGGAGAACACTCACCCGGGAAATATAGTATGCTTGCAGCTATGGTAACAGAATTTGTAATGACATTTATGTTTTTACTTGTAATTTTAGGAGCAACAGATGATAAGGCTCCAAGGGGATTTGCTGGCATTGCAATTGGACTTGCATTAACACTTATACACTTAATAAGTATTCCCGTGACAAATACTTCCGTTAATCCAGCAAGAAGTATCAGTCAGGCTATTTTTGTTGGCGACTGGGCACTTTCTCAACTTTGGCTATTTATTTTAATTCCTATTGCAGGTGCAGCATTAGCAGGAATAGTATACAAATATTTTAGATCGGAATAAAACCGGGCCATAACTCGGGTTTGGCAAAAGTGGCGGTTCAGTGCTCCGCATCAACATTTGTGGTGAAAATAGCCACCTTCGCCAAGCCCAAACACATATGCGTCATGATATGTTGAAAGTAGAACCTTTAAACTGATTTTTTTTAAAAAAATAATATGAAAGGAGACATGCTAAAAATCAACAAGAATGGTGAAACACTTACAATCACCAAATCTGCCAGTGAAACGAACGGACAGCTTACGGAGTTTGACGGAACTGAGGAACCGGGCATTGGACCACCGATGCATGTGCATTTCAAACAGGAAGAAATGGTTAGGGTTACTAAAGGCAAAATGCGTGTAAAGACTTTGACCAAAGAGTTTTCACTCACGGAGGGCCAGGAATATGTTTTTGCACCGGGAGAAGCGCATCAATTTTGGAATGAGGGTGACAAGACACTACACTATACCGGTCATGTAAAACCATCAAATAATTATGAATACTTTATTCGACATATTTACCAATCGGCTAATACAGCCAATGATGATAAGCCAAGCCCATTTGATGCCGCCTTTCTGCTCACAAAATATAAATCTGAAATGGATATGCTTGTGATTCCCAAACCGGTTAAGTTGATCCTGTTTCCTATTTTTTTAGCAATCGGGAAGCTGACGGGTAAATATAAAAAGTATGTAGATGCACCCGCTGCGATTTAACACATCAAGCCAAATAATTGTTGATTTGACTGTTGTTTTCTATACGTGTTATAACAACGAAAAAGAACGAACCGATAAGATGGATATCAATAGGGTGGCTGTGCATAGAAACAATCAGCAGCAGTGATTCTGTTGTACTGCAGTTCGGGGTTTCACGAACAAAGCCCGGCTTTAACGCTTAATTTTTATCTGTGGCAAAAAACCACGCAGCAGTTCCGGACAGATGGTCAATTTCCCACCTGCACAAAGCCTAGAAAGTTACATGCCATACTAATTAACATCTTCTAACTTTTATGAAGTAAGCATGGGAAAAGATAAATTAAGAGATTTATTAAAAAAAATGTCTAAGTAAACCCATTCAATAACAAATTCTCAAAAGACAACTACATTAAAGTTATAACAGCTAATATACCGCTTGAAGAATTTAGAAAAGATGACCTCCAAAATTTAATATTCCTTTTACCTTTCTTGAACGATATGTTTATGTAGCAAATTATAACATTGACGATACTGCAAATGTTGTTACTCACAAACGTATATCAGGTTCTATTCCCTCGATTTGGGGGACAGCCGTCAAAAGGGCATTTTCGTTTAGCGGTGACACATTAATCCTGAAAATTCTAAATAGAAATTGCAGGTTAAAATGGGTTCAACAAAAGTAAAGATGATGACTTTCCAATAAGGCCAGCAGGCAACACCAACTGTGTAAAAAACTAATTTATTTTATCTTTTTTTCTTGTTTATACGCTTACTTTTGATATTTATTCACATAATTTTTTTGATGGATGATAACCGAAGCTACCAGCAACAACATTTTATTTTTAATTCAGGTACAAAAATAGTGGCCTACGGGTAAGCCACTATTTTTTAAAAAACTATTTTCAAGGTGATTAATGAAATTGCGCTGCTTCAGTACTGTCTTTCATCGCTACAGTAGAGGCCTGTCCCTGTTGCACGGTATTCTGCACATAATCAAAATAACCGGTGCCTACAAAGCTTTGATGTTTTATCGCTTTGAAACCATGTTCCTGTAAAGCAAATTCTCTTTGCTGCAATTGAGAAAAACCTGCCATGCCTTTTTCTTTATATGCCTTCGATAATTCAAACATGGAAGTATTCAGTGCATGGAAACCTGCCAATGTTATAAACTGGAATTTATAGCCTAATGCTGCCAGTTCTTCCCGGAAACATTCCATTTCTTTTTCATTTAAATGTTTGCTCCAGTTAAAGGAAGGAGAACAATTATATGCCAGCAATTTATCCGGATACACTTCGTGAATAGCTTCGGCAAATTCTTTTGCAACAGTCAAGTCAGGTTGCGATGTTTCCATCCACAATAAATCGGCAAAGGGAGCATAAGCTAATCCACGGGCAATACATTGTTCCACTCCATTTCTTACTTTATAAAAACC
>JANNSN010000061.1:0-91140 GCA_031402615.1 Chitinophagaceae bacterium | reverse complement strand
CTTCATTTCTGAAGGACTTGTTGAACTCTTTAATAGATACACCTTGAAACATACTAATTATTTTAGCTGCAATATACTAAATAAATTGGTATTCAAATATCTCCTATCTTCGTTTTGCGCCCTATGTGGGTAATCCTATTATTTAAATTAGATCAACGGTGGTATATCTTCAGGGATATCATGTTTCGAAGGTGCTTCCAGATACTTTTCAGGATTATTAAGCTTGCTGTTCCTCTTGCTGTAAACAAAGTAAATAACAAAGCCAATAGCTAACCAGCCAAATAATCGTAACCAGTTTGTCCAGCCCAGGCCAAAAATCATTGCACCACAAACCAGTATACCAAGTATCGGCACAAAAGGCACCCAGGGTGTTTTAAACTGCCTTGGTAATTGGGGATCAGTTTTTCTTAAAATAATTACGGCAGCACAAACCAGCATAAAGGCAAACAGCGTTCCAATACTGGTCATATCGCCAACAATATCGCCTGGTACAAATGCGGCAAATGCACCTACTAAAACCAAAATGATAAGGTTAGCCTTGTAAGGTGTTTTAAACCTGGGATGAATAGCGCTGAACACACGTGGCAATAAACCATCTTTACTCATGGAATAAAACACACGGCTTTGTCCTAACAACATGACCAAAATTACCGATGAAAAACCTGCAAGAATGGCAACGGTTACCAACTTACCAAGCCATTCATATCCTGGCATAAACTGGTTGATAGCCACTACAACTGATGCTTCTTTGCCGGTGGTTCTAAAAAAATCAACAGGGGCTATGCCAGTTAACACATGGGCAAATAATATATAGAGAACAGTACAAATCGCGAGCGAACCTAAAATACCAATAGGCATGGCTTTCTTCGGATTCTTTGTTTCCTGCGCAGCAGTACTAACAGCATCAAAACCAATAAATGCAAAAAACACAACGCCGGCAGCCCCCAATATCCCCATTATACCGCCGTAGCTATGATCAATTCCCTGATGATCTGTGTATACAGATTTGGCCGGTATATATGGTGTATGGTTGGCTTCATTTATAAACTGCCAACCAAACACAATAATTAAAATTACGATGGCAACTTTTGTAATTACGATGATACCGTTTACAAAAGCAGATTCCTGCGTTCCCTTTATCAAAAGCAAAGTCAACAAGGCAACAATGCCCAGCGCTGGTAAATTCATTATTCCATGATGAATAATTCCATTTGCATCCGGTATGGAATGTTCAAAAGGGGAATGACACCACGCGTACGAGATGGGGCTGGTATGAAATACATTTACCAAAAGATTATTCAGGTATTCACTCCATGCAATACCAACGGTGGCGGCACCAACAGCATATTCCAAAACCAGGTCCCAGCCAATTATCCAGGCAAGTAACTCACCCATGGTTGCATAAGTGTATGTATAAGCACTACCTGCAATTGGAATAGATGAAGAAAGTTCAGCATAGCATAAACCTGCCAAAGCACAACCAATTGCAGCTACTATAAATCCTATGGTGACAGAGGGACCGGCATTTTGTGCAGCGGCAGCGGCAGTTCTAACAAACAGACCGGCACCAATGATAGCTCCAATTCCCAATGCTATCAGCGATCCGGCAGTCAGCGTCCGCTTTAGTCCTTTTTCAGATTCAGCAGCTTCAGCCATCAATGTTCCCATTGATTTCTTTTTAAAAATACTCATGTCAGTTGGTTTATTGTTTAATTTAAGAAACTGAAAAGTAAGGAATTAATCTTAAAAAAACCATCATTAGTACTTTTTTGCAGGCCAAAGCTGTTTAACAGCATTTAATATTATATTGCGTCACTAAATGCTATGTAATGGAAATAACACATCAGCCAACAAAGAGAAGCAGGCTTACTTTATACATTCTGATCAGTATGGTACTTGGTATTGTTGTGGGATATTTTGTACATGAAAATTATCCGGCAGCTACCATAAAAGTATTTTCAGATAATGCTAAACTGCTTACTACCATTTTTCTCCGCCTGGTGCAAATGATCATTGCCCCGATAGTATTTGCAACATTAGTAGTGGGCATAGCTAAATTAGGTGATATGAAAACCGTTGGCCGGGTTGGTGGCAAAGCCATGCTTTGGTTTATCTCTGCATCCTTAATTTCATTGAGTCTTGGTTTAATACTGGTGAACATTTTTAAACCGGGTGTTGGCGTGGATATTACCAACACGGATATGGCTGCTGTAAACGACCTGCTTGAAAAATCTAAAGGATTTTCATTACAAAAATTTGTTGAGCATGTAGTACCAAAAAGTGTGGTAGAAGCAATGGCTACCAACGAGATCTTACAATTAGTAGTGTTTTCTGTTTTCTTTGGTGTTGCACTAACCGCAATAGGTAAGAAAGGCGAACCCATTATAAATGCCCTGGATTCACTGGCTCATGTTGTTTTGAAAATGGTTACCTATGTGATGTTCCTGGCGCCGTTAGGTGTGTTTGGTGCCATGGCTGCGGCTATTGCAAAAAACGGGCTGGGTATTTTGGTAACCTTTGGTTATTATGTTGGTGAATTTTATCTCGGCCTCGCTATTCTCTGGTTACTACTATTATTTGTAGGCTATCTTTTTTTAAAAAGAAGATTGCGGGTTTTACTTAGCCGCATAGCTTCACCCATGTCCATCGCCTTTAGCACGGCCAGCAGTGAAGCGGTGTATCCAAAACTGGTGGAAGAAATGGAAAGGTTTGGATGCAACAATAAAATTGTGAGTTTTGTTTTACCGCTTGGTTATTCTTTTAACTTAGACGGAAGCATGATGTACATGACGTTTGCAAGTATGTTTATTGCACAGGCATTTAACATTACTTCTATTACCGGTGATGTGTGGCAACAGGTAATTATGTTGCTTGTATTTTTAGTCACCAGCAAAGGCATTGCCGGTGTACCAAGAGCTTCGCTGGTAGTAGTGCTGGCAACGGGTGCCATGTTTGGTTTACCACCCGAAGGTGTGGGCTTAATTTTAGCCATTGATGTTTTTTGCGATATGGGCCGAACTATGACAAACGTTTTAGGAAATGCTTTAGCTACTGCCGCTGTAAGTAAATGGGAAGGGCAGTTGGAACATTCTTAATTTTTATTAAAACTATCAAATGTTAGATTTTATATTCCTGGATTTTACCTGGACACAATTATTGCAGCCGCAGTGGTATATTCAAAACGGCGGCTTGTGGTTATTGCTTTTTGTGGTATTTGCCGAAACCGGTCTTTTTGCCGGGTTTTTTCTTCCGGGCGATTCATTATTATTTGTAGGAGGAATATATGCCCACGTGATCACTAATCCCGATGGCGCGGTAGTTCCGGGGCTTTCCTACCAGTTTTTAAATATGATTGGATTGGGTGCGATCAGAAACCAGTGGGTTGATCTGTTTGTGTTAATTGTATTAATTGCATTTGTCGGCGTTATCGGCAATATGGTAGGTTATTGGTTTGGGAAAAAAAGTGGCCCTGCTTTGTACCGAAGAAAGGATACCTTTTTTTTCAAACAAAAATACCTGCACCAGGCTAAAGATTTTTATGACAAAAACGGAGGCTTCGCTATCATTGTAGCCAGGTTTGTTCCCTTCCTCAGAACATTTGCGCCCATAGTAGCCGGGATCGTACAAATGGACAGGAAAAAATATTTTTTGTACAATGTGGTTGGCAGTATTGCCTGGGTGGTAACCATGGTTTGCGCGGGATTTTTTCTGAATAAGGTTTACCCGGGCCTGCAACACCGGTTAGAGCTGATTGTGATCGTCATTGTTTTGGTTTCTACATTACCCATTTTTTATAAAGTCATCAAATCTAAGAGAGAAAAAAGGAAACATGCAGCCTGATCAGCGACACCATTCCATTTTTAATATTGCCGTTGTTGTAGCTGCGCTTGGCTATTTTGTTGATATTTATGACCTGCTGCTATTTGCCATTGTACGAATTGAAAGCCTCAAATCCCTGGGATTAACACCCACGCAAATCACAACCGAAGGTGAAGCCATTCTTCAATATCAAATGGTTGGATTGCTGATTGGTGGTATCATTGCCGGTGTAATTGCAGATAAGAAAGGGCGCCTGAGCGTTTTGTTTGGTTCTATTTTATTCTATTCGCTGGCCAATATCGCAAATGGAATGGTGCAAACGGTTGAACAGTATAAGATTATACGATTCATAGCCGGTTTGGGTTTGGCAGGGGAACTGGGCGTAGGGATTACCCTGGTTTCTGAACTTATTGCTAAAGAAAAAAGAGGTATAGCTACATCCATGGTGGCCGGCATAGGGTTAACCGGCGCCGTTGTTGCTTTTGTGATGAAAGAAAATTTTGACTGGCGTACCTGTTATTATATCGGCGGCGGGCTGGGGTTGTTACTTTTATTCCTGCGTATCTCAGTTTTTGAATCGGGGATGTTTAAAGATGTAAAAAAGCTGGATGTGCAACGTGGTAATTTTTTAATGCTCTTTAACAATGCCGACCGGTTTAAAAGATATATCACCAGTATTCTGATTGGATTACCAACCTGGTTTGTGATCGGGGTTTTGGTAGCTTTTTCAAGTGAGTTTGGAAAGGTGATGGGGATACAGGAGAAAATTGATCCGGGTAAAGCCATCATGTATGCTTATGCAGCCATTTCCCTTGGCGATATCTTAATAGGTTTTATAAGCCAGTGGTTGAAAAGCCGCAAAAAAGCCCTGTATCTTTTTTACGCCATTACCGGGTTGTTTATGATCCTGTTCTTTACCACCCAATGGAACGGCACAGCCCAAAACATGTATTGGATATGTGCGGGTCTTGGTTTTGGTACCGGCTTTTGGGCCATATTCGTTACCATGGGAGCTGAGCAATTTGGAACCAATTTAAGAGCTACAGCAGCTACCACGATTCCCAATATGGTACGGGGGATGTTGGCCATATTTATAACACCGCTGTTCAAAGGATTGCGCGGTCTTACCGATTATTACACCGGTGGCTGGATCGCGGCCATTGTGATCATGCTGATAACATTGGTGGCGGCATATTATACCAAAGAAACTTTTGGTAAAGATTTGAATTATATTGAAAAGTAGGCCCCGCTATCTCCTCCCCGGGGGTAGTATCGTAACAGCTATCGGGGGGAGCGGAGTACAGCAAGGATTATTAACTGCCATATCAGTCCTTCAATCACGAAAAAATATGACGAATAAATTCCTGATCATACGATTTTCATCAATAGGTGATATTGTTTTAACAACGCCTGTGATCCGCTGCCTGCGTAAACAATACCCCGATGCGGAAATACATTTTTTGACCAAGGTTGCCTTTAAAAGTATTTTAGCCAATAACCCTTATATCAATAAAATTCATACCCTGGACCATAGCTTCGAACTAATGCTGCACGAATTGGCAACAGAGGAATATGATTATATCATCGACCTGCATCATAATCTGCGAACGTTCCGCATCAAACGTCACCTGAAAAATGTGAAAGCGTTTTCCTTTAGTAAACTGAATGTTGAAAAATTTATACTAACCGGTTTTAAGATCAATACACTTCCCAAAAAACATATTGTTGATCGTATCCTTGAAACGGTTGCATCTTTGGGTGTGGTAAATGACGGTTTTGGACTGGATTATTTTATACCTGCTTCAGATGAAACGAAAAATGAAGATATCCCCACTTCACACATGCATGGATATATTGCCCTGGTTATAGGTGCGGCTTTAGCAACTAAAAAACTACCCTTATATAAACTACGGGAATTGTGCAGTGCCATCGATCATCCAATCATTTTGTTGGGGGGAAAAGAAGATTACGAAGATGGCAGGGCCATTGCAACAGTTGATGAAGTTAAGATCTACAATGCCTGCGGAAAATTTAATTTGAATGAATCGGCCCACCTGGTAAAAAAATCTAAATTGGTGATCACCCATGATACAGGCATGATGCACATTGCAGCTGCTTTACAAAAACCGGTTATTTCTGTTTGGGGTAATACGGTTCCGGCATTTGGGATGTATCCTTACTATGGCAACAGATCAAATATGGCTTACGATGTGGTAGAGATCAATAAACTCTGGTGCAGGCCATGCAGTAAGATCGGCTATAATAAATGTCCAAAAGGTCATTTTAAATGTATGGAAAAAATTGCTGTTAACGATATTGTAAATATGGTATTTCAATGGCTGCGGAAATAATAAAAATTGTTGTTTTGTGTTATATTGAATATCTATGATCAAAAATTTCCTCTTTATCTTTCTTTTCCTGTTGAGCAGTGCTGCTTTTGGCCAGTTTACTGTTACCATAAAATGGCAGAAAATTATACCGGGCAACGAGAGAGATACTATTTATTACGAGCCTGGCCGAAAACTAACCTGGAACGACTTTAAAGGCAGTCCGGTTGCAAATAGTCCGGCAGCCGCCATGACAGAATCAGGATTTGGATACAGGATGACGATGAATGCTTACAACAATAAAACCAATGTGGTAATAACCGTGTTTTGTTATTTTAATAAAAATAATTCCTGGGTTAGAAAAAATATGGATTCGGATTATGCCCTGGTGCATGAGCAACACCATTACGATATTACTTATATCAATGCCTGCTTATTTGTTAAAAAATTAAAGCAAGCTTACTTCGATAAAGGGAATTATAATTACCTGGTAGAAAAAATTCATGATGAAAGTTTTGCATTACTGGAAAAAATGCAGGATGATTACGATGGACAAACCAAGAATGGAAGAATAGACCGCCTGCAATATGCTTGGAATAAAAAGATTGATCAGCAGTTGGCAGCAATCCCTATAAATTAACGATCAGGACCGGTATTTTCAATTCGTGCCGTACCGTGTTAACGGTTTCTCCGTAAATGAAGTCTTTTATACCTGTATGGCCATGTGCACCCATCACCAGCATATCTGCGTCTGCTTCTTTAATGATCCGCACAATTTCTTTAGCCCTGTTCTTATAACCCAAAAATCCTTCAGCTGTAAATCCGCGATACTGTAATTGCCTAACATAGGCATCCATTCTTTCCTTGTCTTTTCTTGATTCATAGTCATCACTTTCGTCGCCAAAAATTCTGGCAGATGCGCTTTCAACAATGTGCACCAAAACATAATGCGTTTTTTTATTTCCCTGCCCAATGGCATAGGCCAGTAATTTTTCATCGTTTTCACTAAAATCCAGTGCAACGGATATTTTATTGAAGCTGGGCACATCCAGGTTCATGATCATATTGCTTTCAGAATGAATTTTGATAGAAACCGGTTTTTTCCCTTTTGAAATAAACGGGTTAATGATGATGTACAGCAACAGGGCCATACATAACAGGGCACCCACACCCAACAATACCTGTTGCCACAAGGCTCCGTTTATAAATACTTCGCCCATCTCATTCACCAACATTTTTAAGTTGAGAAAAACCAATACTGAGGCGATCAGCCAGGCCGCAATTTTTGTAACGGGGTTTATGGCAAATTTACCCATCGTTTTCTTATCACTTACAAAATGTATCAGCGGAATAATGGCAAAGCCCAATTGCAAACTTAAAATAACCTGGCTCAATATAAGCAGGGCATCAACATTTTCTTCGCCATAGATAATGATTACGATCAATGCAGGGATAATGGCAACAAGCCTGGTGATCAGTCTTCTGAGCAATGGATTGATACGCAAACTCAGGTAGCCTTCCATGATGATTTGCCCGGCAAGCGTACCGGTTATGGTGCTGCTCTGTCCTGCGGCGATCAATGCAACTGCAAAAAGTATGGGGGCTACATTTCCCAGAAACTCGGGTAATAACCGGTGCGCTTCTTTAATTTCTGCTACACCTGCATTGGGGGTATTAAAAAAAACAGAAGCCGCAACAACCAATATGGCTGCATTTACAAAAAAGGCAAGGTTTAACGCAATGGTGGTATCAATACGATTGAACCTGATTGCCTGTTTAATACCGGCATCCGTGCGGTCAATTTTCCTGGTTTGTACCAATGCCGAATGCAGGTAAAGATTATGCGGCATCACGGTGGCACCAATAATACCAATGGCGATATATAAAGCTTCGTCATTCAGTACAGATGGAACAAAGCCTGCGGCCAATGCACCCATATCGGGTTTGGCTAAAATAATTTCAATTAAAAAGGATATACCAATAATGGCAACCAGCGCAATGATGAAGGCCTCCATTTTACGAATGCCCAAACGTTGTAAGTAAAGCAGTAAGAAAGTATCTAAAACGGTAATGGAAACTCCCCAAACCAGGGGCAGGCCTGTCAATAATTGTATGCCGATGGCCATTCCTAACACTTCGGCCAGGTCGCAGGCGGCAATGGCAATTTCGGCCAGCAGGTATAAAACAAAATTAACAGCTTTCGGATATGTTTCCCTGTTAGCCTGTGCCAGGTCCCTGCCCCTTACAATTCCCAACCTTGCCGATAGCCCCTGGAGTAACAGGGCCATCAGGTTACTCATTAATAATACCCAAATCAATGTATAACCAAACTTGCTGCCACCTGCCAGGTCAGTTGCCCAGTTACCCGGGTCCATATAACCCACACTAACCAGGTAGGCTGGCCCTAAAAAGGAAAATATCCTTCTCCAGCCGGTCTTTTTAACGGTGGTGTCAACCGATCCATGTACCTCACTGAGGGAAGCGTCACTATTTTTTTTACTGATCATAATACACAAATACATTTTTAGCAACCTGCTCGCTGATGATGCAATTGCTGTTTTTCATAACTTTTATTTCCAATGATCCGTCAAATTCAAATTTTTTAAGCACCGTTATTGATGTGCCCAACGCAATATGATAATGTTTAAGCATTTCCAGCATTTGCACAGTTTGGTTACCTACCGAACTTACAACGCCTGTTTTTTTTAAGGGCGTATCCGAAAGGCTTTGTTGGTTAACTAATGCAATTTTTCCGTGCTTGTCGGGTATCGGGTCGCCATGAGGATCAAAAGCAGGGTTACCCAAAAAATTATCGAGCCGCTGAACAAGTTCTTCGCTGCTCACGTGTTCCAGTTCTTCGGCAATATTGTGAACCTTATCCCAGTCAAACTTCAGCTTCTCCACTAAAAAATACTCCCATAGCCTGTGTTTCCTTACTACATCCAATGCTGCTTTTTTACCGTGTTCATTTAGCTTAAACGCTTTGTATTTTTCATATTGCAGCAGCTTTTTGGCCTTCAGCTTTTTCAACATGTCGGTAACAGACGCCGGCCGGGTATTCATTTCGGCTGCCAGTGAGTTGGTATTAACCAGCCCCGTTTCCCGTTGCAGGTGGTAAATACACTTAATATAATTTTCTTCGCTGGCAGTAAAACCCATGTTATTAAAAATAAAAATTAGACAAATCTAAAAATATTATTAGTATACGCCAAATAATTACTGGCCTGGTTGTTTTGAAACATTGATTAAATTGGCACTTAATTTACTTTTTATGAGAAAAAAAATAAGTTCCGGTTCAGTTTGGGAAGAAACAGTAGGTTACTCCCGGGCAATCAGGGTAGGTAATATTATAGAAGTAGCGGGAACTACCGCTATGGACGGCGATGTATTAATTGGAAAAGATGACCTGTATGCACAAACCGTCTACATATTTGGTAAAATTGAAAAGGCCCTGGTTGAGGCTGGTGCCTCGTTAGCGGATATTGTACGTACAAGGATGTTTGTTACAGATATATCAAAATGGGAAGAAGCGGGAAAAGCGCATGGTGAATTTTTTAAACATATAAAGCCTGTATCAACCATGATAGAGGTTTCCGGGTTAATAAACAGTGATTTATTAATTGAGATAGAAGTTACCGCAATCGTTGACGTTGATTAAAATTATATTGTTATGAATACGAGTTAATTAATTTTGACTTAATATTGCGGCTCAACCAATTTTAACGTATTATGGATTTCTCTTCTTTTAAAGTACCCTATGAGGTAGATGAGCAGTATGGTAAACGTGTGGCTTATTTCTCAATGGAGTTTGCGATCAGCCAACCACTAAAGATTTATAGCGGTGGATTGGGTTTTTTAAGCGGATCACACATGCGAAGTGCCTATGAGTTGCGACAGAATTTGATTGGTATCGGTATTTTATGGAAATATGGTTACTACGACCAGGCCAGGAACCAGGACCAAACCCTGCAGGTACAATGGAACGAAAAAATATACAATTTTTTAGAAGATACCGGTATCAAATTCCAGGTTGATATTCATGAACACCCGGTTTGGGTTAAAGTGATGTACCTGAATCCCGAGACTTTTAAGTCGGCACCTGTGTTCTTATTAAGTACCGATTTGCCGGAAAACGATTATGTTTCTCAAACGATTACCCATCGTTTATACGATGCTAACGTGGCTACCAAGGTTGCCCAGTTTATTTTATTGGGAGTGGGCGGGGCTAAATTGGTTGATCAATTAAAATTCAATCCTGAATTGTATCATTTAAATGAGGCCCATGCGTTCAGTTCAGCATTTTACCTGTATAAGAAATTTGGAAATGTAGCGGATGTAAAAAAGCGCTTGGTATTTACCACGCATACGCCTGAGGAAGCCGGTAATGAAAAGCATGAAATTTATCTATGTGAAAAAATGGGATATTTCTGCGGAATGAAACTGGATGAAGTGCGTGAACTCACCGGGATGGAAGGTAACCTGTTTAATCATTCGTTGGCTGCGCTACGTTTTGCGAAATTAGCCAATGGTGTTAGCCAGTTGCATGGTGAGGTAAGCAGGGAACTTTGGAAAAAATATGATGGCATTTGCGAAATAAAAGCAATCACCAATGCACAGAACTGGCATTACTGGGCCGATAAACAATTGTATCGTTGTATGGATGCCAATAATGAAGACGGGTTTATCGACCGCAAAAGGTATTTAAAGAAAAGAGCTTTTGATGTGGTGGCGGATCAAACCGGGAAGTTATTGGATCCGGATGTATTCACAATCGTTTGGGCACGTCGTTTTGCGGGGTATAAAAGAGCAGAATTACTTACCAGGGATGAAGAAAGATTTAAGGCCCTGTTGAATAATCCAAAATACCCCGTACAGATCATCTGGGGCGGAAAGCCTTACCCGGTTGATTACCCGGCTATCAGCGATTTTAATATGCTGGTTCACCTGAGTAAAAAATACGATAGTGTTGCCGTTTGTGTTGGCTATGAGTTGGCATTAAGCAAAAGGTTAAAACAGGGAGCAGATCTTTGGTTAAATAACCCAAGGGTACCCAGGGAGGCAAGTGGTACCAGTGGTATGAGTGCAGCGATGAACGGTGCTGTCAATTGCAGTACAAATGATGGTTGGATCTGTGAATTTATTAATCACGGCAATAATGGCTTTGTTGTGC
Organism: Chitinophagaceae bacterium; assembly: GCA_031402615.1. Classification (GTDB taxonomy): domain Bacteria; phylum Bacteroidota; class Bacteroidia; order Chitinophagales; family Chitinophagaceae; genus Ferruginibacter. The sequence continues at coordinate 79,824 of JANNSN010000061.1, read as the reverse complement.
CACCCATTGAATATGATAAAATAAGTGTTCATGAACAGGATGAGTATGACCTTAATAAGCTGTACGAAATTTTAGAGAACCAGGTATTACCGTTGTATTATGATAATCCGCAGGTATGGCGTGAAATAACGAAAAACGGCATGAATGATGTTCGCTTTCAGTTCGACAGCAACCGGATGGCAAAAGAATACTACGAGATCTTGTACAAATAGTTTTAAAAGTATCCCTGTGGTCTCCAGTGATATTTTTATTGATACAGAAGTACTTTAATTTTAATGAATGCAGGCGTATGCAAAGAAAATAGAAATCCGTTGGGCCGATCTTGATCCCAATTTCCATGTATTGCATTCTAAGTATTATGATTTTGGCGCCTATTGCCGGATGTCTTTTTTGACTGAACATGGCATCACCCCGGCCATGATGTTGGAACAACATATTGGCCCGATCATTTTCCGGGAAGAGTGTTTATTTAAAAGAGAAATAAAATTCGGAGATGAAGTGGAGGTATTTTTAAAACTCAGTAAATGCAATGCAGATGCCAGCCGTTGGTCGATGTTGCATGAGTTATGGACCAATGGAAAAACCCTCGCTGCTTTAATAACCATAGATGGTGCCTGGATAGATACGAAGGTCAGGAAACTGGCCACGCCGCCGGAACTCTGTAAAACGGGGTTTGACCTGATTCCCAAAACGGAAAACTTTAACGGCCTGACTTAAGAAAAATGTCCTTTTGCTGACATGGATAAACATGTGCGCCCACTACCTTTGTAAGAAATAAACCTGGTTATGAAAAATTCCACCATAATGCTTTCTCTTTTATTGATTGTTTCTTCAGCGATTTTTGCTCAATCAGAAACGATATATCCCGAAGGATTGAAAGTGGGAGACCTGGCGCCGGAGTTTACCGGTAAAGATCAGCAGGGAAATAAATTCACACTCACGGAAGCATTGAAGAAAGGCGATGTGGTCATGCTGTTTTACAGGGGCCAATGGTGTCCCTATTGTAAAAAACAATTAAGCAATTTTTCAGATTCTTTAACGTTGGTTGCGGCAAAAGGTGCGACCCTCCTGGCCATTACGCCTGAAACACAGGAAAATATTAAAAAAACGGTGGAGAAAACGAATTCTTTTTTTCCGATAATCGAGGACAAAGATTTGGCCATCATGAAATCGTATCAAGTGAATTTTCAAGTGGACGAAAAAACCGTAGCCCGGTATAAAGAGTACGGGATCGATTTTGATAAAGCCAATGGCGACAGTGGTGCCAACCTTCCGGTACCTGCGACTTATATTATTGGTAAAGACAGAAAAATAAAATTCGTGTTTTTTAATTCAGATTATAAAAAGCGTGCTTCGGTGCAGGATATCCTGAATAATTTGTAACATAATTAATTAGCTTAGGTGTTGCAAAAAATTATCTTTGCAACACTTTTTTTATGTTACATGCCACCGTTAATTTATACAAAAATGCATACACAGGGATAAATCGCCGGATGTGGTTGCTCGCCGTTGTGATGTTCATTAACCGCAGTGGCACTATGGTATTACCCTTTATGACACTGTATTCCAAGCATATAGGTTATAGTACAAAACAGGCGGGTTATGTGGTGGCAATTTATGGTATAGGCTCGTTGGTGGGGGCTTTTATTGGAGGAAAAATAAGTGACCGGTTCGGGTTTTATTACACCCAGTTCTTTGCTTTATTTTGCGGAGGCATATTATTTATTGTACTTGGGCAGATGAACTCTTATTTTTCAATTTGTGTTTGTACCTTTTTTCTGAGCATGGTCAATGAATCTTTCCGACCGGCAAATGCAACGGCCATTGCACATTACAGCACAGTCAAAAACCGTACGCAGGCATTTTCAATAGTGCGCCTCGCCATTAACCTGGGTTGGGGATTCGGCGGTGCGCTGGGAGGTATCCTGGCATCCATTAATTATCGTCTCCTATTTTGGGTCGACGGGTTCACAAATATCAGCGCTGCTATTTTGTTGCTGTTGTTATTGCCAAAAGTAACCGTTGCCCAACAACAACAACTTGCCCAGACCCTTACGGTAAAACTAAAAGCGAAACCTGCATATACCGATAAAATATTTTTATACTTTATTGGCCTCCAGGTATTATTTGCCTTTTGTTTTTTTCAACTTTTTACAACTATTCCTTTATATTTTAAAGAAGACCTGCTGATCAATGAGTTCTGGATTGGCATTTTAATGGCCATGAGCGGAATACTGATCGTTTTATTTGAGATGATCCTTGTTTTTAAGCTGGAAGGAAAGAGGCCATACCTTCGCCTGATGACAATTGGTACAATGATTATGGCCGTATCATTTTTTGTATTGAATATACCATTCTTTCATGGGATGGTTATTGCAAGCATGGCCATGTTGTTGATCACTATTGCCGAAATGACCGCTATGCCGTTTATGAATTCCTTTTATATTGCCAGGAGCACAGAAGGTAATCGCGGGCAATATGCGGCCTATTATACGATGGCCTGGAGTATGGCGCAGGTGATTGGCAGTGTTAGTGGAACCCAAATTGCTTATGCAATAGGGTTTAATAATTTATGGTGGACTATTGGCGGCATTTGCGTAGTGACCGCTTTCGGTTACCATTTGCTGTATACAAAACGTTAATGTCTCTATAGCGGCGGTCCATCATACGATAATCCCCGTACTTTATGGAATAGCAATTATGAAGAAAGGTAACTATAATATTGGCTTGATCGTGATCTTATTGGGCATATTATTTATGATGGGCTCATCCAATTTACCTGCGACTAAAAAGGAAAAATTAAAGCATAACAGAGGACCGGGATTTGTTATCATGGAACTATTTACGTCCCAGGGATGCAGTAGTTGCCCCGCGGCTGATGAAATTTTAGGAATGTATGCACTACAGAATGAAGAATATATTTTCCCGCTTGCTTTTCATGTTGATTATTGGAACCGTTTGGGATGGATTGATACTTTCAGTAACAAGGCGTTTTCTCAACGGCAAAGGGATTATGCCCAACAATTAAATCTGGAATCAGTTTACACACCACAGTTGGTTATTAACGGGCAAAAACAGCTGGTTGGAAGTGATATCGGTAAAATTGCAACAATAGTTAGTGAATACCTCAAAAAAGAAACGGCAGTTCAAATAAGTATTACCGGCATTCAGGTAACCGATAACAAGGTTCAGGTTGAATACCAGGTGAGTAACCTTTTTTCGAATACAGAGGTAAACGCCGTATTGGTTCAAAAAAATAGCAGTACACAGATCAAAGCAGGAGAGAACCGCGGACGGGTGCTCACTAATTATAATATAGTAAGAGATTTTAAGACTAAAAAAATAACCGGTGCGACCGGACATTTCACTTTAGCATTGCCTGCGGGGAACAGTCGCGAAAATTATATGGTCGTGTTATTTGTACAGGAAAATACTACCCGGCATATTATGTCAGCCACAAGAATGAACTGTAAATAACAACCTTATTTATAAATACTGGTTGTATTTGATTTCGCACTAATAGGCATATCCTGACCCATCATTTGAAAACTTCCGGAGATATCGGCAACTGTTATTCTTTTTTTAACCAAGCCTGTTTTGCTATCTGATACGATCTCACCGGTGGTTTTGGTGTTGGTTTTAATTTCAAATTCCATTTCCATGAAATTGAGTTTATTAACTGCTGATGCAAATGCGTCTAACAGAACAACAGCTTCATCATCTGTATGAGACTTAAGTGTAAACCTGCGCACCATTTGTAAATCTTTTTCAACAGTAGTATCCGACCAGCTATCGCCGGTTTTCTTGCCTGTAGGTATTATTTGAAAAGCAGAAGCAACGATGGCATCTTCCGAATTATCAGAAAACATTTTCATCATATCACCGGCGGCAACAGATTCGTCGGTATCGGATTTCTTTGTATTTTTCTTTTCTGTTACAGGCAAACCGGTGCGGTTGTTGATAACGATATCAACCGGTTTGTTCAGTTTGTCGTCGAGCATTCCGGCAAATTCAGCACTATTGCCTTCTTTATTTTCAGAATCATAATTGGTCGACTGTCCCATCATCATGGTATTCAATTTGAGCCGGGTAAGCGTATTGATGATGGTATAGTCTTTTTCGGTCGTGTTTTTAACTTCTAAGGTATTTACCGTGGAAGTGTTACTGGTCATATCTCCACCCATTGATAAACTGGCTTCTATGTCGATGGAACTTTCAACTGTAAATTTCTGACCTTTGTTAAGCTTGATCTTACCATGATCAGCCTGCATGCTTAATCCGGTCTGGGAATACCCGATACCCGAAATACATAAGGCCACAAGTGCAATAAATAACCTTTTCATTGGTGTATTTTAATTAGGAAGTAAAATTATAGCTTAACGCCAACTTAAAGTGTATCATTTTGTTTTTTTGCAAAAAATTAATGATTTACTTCAGGGAAGTATAAAAAATAAGGGCTATTCATAAATGAATAGCCCTGAAAGGTTTTGATGCGAAGGGATTAACCAACTACCGTTACGTTAACGGCGTTTAATCCTTTTTTGCCTTCCTGCAAATCGAACTCAACGCTATCTCCTTCTTTAATATCGCTGATTAATCCACTTACGTGAACGAAAGTTTCTTTGTTTGAGTCTGAATGCTTAATAAAACCGAATCCTTTTTCTGAATTGAAAAACTTTACGGTGCCTTGTTGTTTGTCCATTTTAATTTTGTATTGTATTAATAAAGTGCAAATATAGTGTTTTATTGAAAATTGAGGGTTTTTATTAATTGGAGCCGGAATCCTTTTATTTTCAGTATAAAAATCGATAACTTTAAGCTAACCTTTGCCTGCCTTTTTAAATTTAAAAATTATTTTATGCTGAATGAAATAGCCACAGTTATAACCGGCTCGGGATCTTATATACCAGATTTTGTTAAATCGAACAGCGATTTTACGAGACATCATTTTTATGCCGAGGATAATGTCGCTTTAGATATTGAACCACATATCATCGTTGAAAAATTCAGAAAAATAACGGGTATTGAAGCAAGAAGATATGCACCTGCTGATATGGACTCGTCTGATATGGCTGCCATTGCAGCAGCGAAAGCCATTGAAGATTCCGGTTGCGACCCCGAAACCATTGATCAGATCATTGTAGCGCACAATTTCGGAAATGTGGTAAAACATACCATTCAAACAGATGTATTACCGGCTTTAGCTTCAAGGATTAAACATGCATTGAAAATAAAAAATCCTTCCTGTGTCCCTTATGATATATTGTTCGGCTGCCCCGGGTGGGTACAGGGTGTTATTCAGGCAGATGCATTTTTTAAAGCCGGCATCGCTAAAAAATGTTTGGTGATAGGTACAGAAACCCTGTCTCGGGTTTTGGATGTATACGACCGCGACAGTATGATCTTTTCCGATGGTGCAGGGGCCTGCGTTTTAGAAGCTAAAAATAGTAATGCAACCGAATCCGGTATATTAGGTTGCAGTGTTCAGTCGCATTGTGGTGACGAAGTTGGCTATCTGAATATGGGTAAGTCGTATTATCCTGACTCTGATCCGCGGGTCCGCTATATTAAAATGAAGGGAAGAAAAGTGTACGAATATGCCATGAAGTATGTGCCGTTGGCCATGCAAATGTGTTTGGATAAAAGTGGTGTTGCCATAGAAGATCTGAAAAAAGTTTTCATACACCAGGCAAATGAAAAAATGGACGAATCCATCATTAAAGAGATGTATAAACTCTATGGCATTACAAAGGTTCCCGAAAATATTATGCCGATGAGTATACATAGCCTGGGTAACAGTTCTGTTGCCACCGTTCCTACTTTATATGATATGGTTAAAAAAGGAATGATGCCCGAACATGTTTTAACAAAAGGGGATGTTATTATATTTGCCTCGGTTGGTGCCGGAATGAATATAAATGCGGTTTGTTACAGGGTATAAGAGAAAATTGAATAATTTGGTAACCACCTTTTTATGGGTTCCATTTAATTAAATTCGGTTAAGAGCCTTAATAAGCCTACATTTGCAAAAAATGAGATTATGGTAAACGAAATGATATCGAAGTTTTTAGAGCCAACCCACCTGGCAAAATCTTCCATTAAAATTGAATTTAAAAAGCGTAATACGATCATTGGAATTTTTATAGATACACCTGATTATGAAGATTTAAAAGCAAAAAATTTCTGGCGTATTGTTTCTGAAACAAATATTCCCGAATGGAAAAAAACCAACGATAATAAGTTGGCAAAGATTTTCAGTGGCTCTGAGTTTACGAGGATAACCTTAGCAAAAGAAAAGAAAGAAGCGGTTAGCTAAAATAAACGCCAAACTTATGCAAGCATATAAAAGGACACATGGTACATGTGTCCTTTTTTGGTTTACTAAAAATTTCTTCCACCGGAACCCCTTGCTTTGGGTAGCTCTTTCCTGGGTATTTTCTCATCACGTTGTGCCGTATTATACACAAATGAAGCAATAACAGTTGCTGCCTGCATCAGGTCTTCAGGAACCAGGTGATCGTAGGTATCCATATTGGTATGGTGTGTACGGGTATTGTATTCAATTTCGTCCTGGATAAACTGAAAACCTGGTATACCAACTGCATCAAAAGCCTGGTGATCGGTACCTCCCGTATTATCTTTGGTAACCGTTTTTGCACCCAGGTCATGAAAGGGCGCAAGCCATGCTGTGAAGATAGGGCCCGCCGCCACATTACCCTGCAAATAAATACCACGCACTTTACCTGTACCGTTATCTAAATTATAATAAGCTGAAATCATTTGATGAGCCGGTTTTAAGACCATATCTGCAGGATCGGCAAAATGATTCTTTACATAATTACGGGAGCCATGCAATCCCTGTTCTTCACCACTCCACAAAGCTATGCGGATCGTTCTTCTCGGTTGCAGCCCGGTGGTTTTCAAAATGCGTACTACTTCCATCATCACAGCACAACCGGCTGCATTATCAGTAGCGCCGGTTGCACCCTGCCAGCTATCCAGGTGGCCACCCAACATAACTATTTCGTCTTTTAAAACAGGATCGGTTCCGGTAATTTCTGCAACAACATTATATCCCTTGATATCCTTGTCATAAAATTTGGTTTTTACGTCCGATTCCATTTGTACCTCCTGGCCGGCATCTACCAAACGTTGTACCCTCAGGTAATCATCACTGGATAACATCACCCAGGCATAGTTATTTGTCGCAGCTTTATCAACAGAACCGCCATTTTGAACAAAGAGGGTACCATCATTTCCCCTGCCATTCATACTCAATACCAATGCCGGTTTTTCTTTTTGGTAAAAACCATCCATTTGCCTGCCAAGTGCCCGCTGCTGCTGCATAGCAGCCAATTGCTCCGGAGTACGGGTTCTTCTTTGCCTGCTTGCAGTATCCGGTTTTGAGTCAACCATTTTTTCCAGTGCTTCGTCTGTAAACCGGTTTCCATCCGCTTCAAAGGAAGGCCGTAATTTATCATCAGCATAAAACATAACGATTTTGTTACCGATTTTACCGGAATATTTTTGAAAAAGTTCCGCAGAATCTTTGGCTTTTAAAAGCATCACATTTCTGCTGATGATATTATTGCCCGGTGTACTTCCGGTCCAGGCTCTTGGAATGGCGATCATGGGAGCATAGTAAGGGGCCGTCATCGCAACATAGCAGCGGGTTTGCTCCCAGCCTGTACCAAAATCTCCCCAGGGTTCTATTACCGCATTTACCAATCCCATTTTGGTTAATTCATCTTTAGCCCAGCTTGCCGCCCGGAAAAATCCCGGTGAATTGGTAAGCCTTGGTCCGCTAACATCAGTTAATTGAAAAGCGATGGTCATCACTTTTGAATTGTAGAGGCCCTCCTGCCTGATTTTGGAAGTGGCATCAGCTTGTGCATATAGGAAATTACCCGTGATGCATAAGATCAATACAAACAATATTTGTTTTTTCATCATTATTAATTTTAAAATTGAAACTATAATGTACACCAATAAAATAACATACCTGCAATTAAATATGGACGATCTATTTACAAATAATCGTGTTTGATACTTCCATGATCAGGTTTTCGCCATAACAACCAGCCGGTGTTTGATAGCCCGTTTTGAAGTTCCCTTCCAGTATTTTTTTGGCTACGAGTAAACTGCTGTGCGCTGTTAATGTGTATCCGTCGTAACAGCTGATACCGGAGCTCAGCTTGCTTCCCGCAGCATTACTTACTTCGCCCCATACCATGCTGCTGCTTTTTTGCCTTTGTTCATCAGATGGACCCGCAGGTTTTGACTTGATTTTTTTCCTGATGATGTTTCGGACAAAATTAGTACGCAATAGCCAATTGAATGCCCACTGGAATTTAAGAATCCGGTAAACCTTGGGCGACATGCCGGTATACGCTTCAATATTTGGGATTCCCGTGGTTGTATAAGCGGTTGAAATATCTCCCCAGGGTATGGTCATTACAAATAATTTTTTCTTTCCTCCGCCCGAACCAGCACAAAAATCAACCCACATACCTTTTTGGCCCAATGGTTTTCTCACGATCTTTCCGTTTTCTCTTACGGCACCTCCTTCGCCTATTTTACCTGCCATGGTAATGGCAGTGCCGTGCGATAGTCCACCACCAACAGAAGCAAAAGCCAGTTTTAAATGTGTGGCATCCGGCATTTCATTTTTTAGCCGAAGTGCGATGCAATCTGTGGGTACCACATCAAACCCAACACCGGGCATTAGCAGGATGTTTTTTTCTTTGGCTGCCATATCATATTTTTTCAGCATTTCAAAAACGGATATGTCGCCATTGATATCAATATAATGCGTACCCGTTTCCAAACAGGCTTCAATCATTTGTTTTGCCGTATGTATATACGGTCCCGCTGCATGTAATACCAGTTTAACTGCTGTTAGTGTTTTTTCCAACTGTTCTTTATTTCCCAGGTCAATGATCCGGCAGGAGAGCTGCAGTGCTTCGGCCAGGGGCTTGATGCTTGCTTCTGTTCTTCCCGCCAGTATAGGTTGCAAACCGTAAGTAGCAGCAAGCCTGGCGATGAGTTTACCGGTATAGCCATTGGCGCCGTAAAGGAGAAATTGATCTTGCATATTTTTATTTGAACTGGTGTTAGCAAAAGTAGAATTTAAAAAGCAGGAATAACCGATAATCGAAAATCGGAGATCTGGTTGTTAAAACAGAACGGCTTACATTTTATTGCCAGCCGTTCCAAAAAAAGCGATCGGGTTATTTTTTTGTAAATGTAAATTTTCCTCCACCCTGAAGTAAAACAAATTCAGGTTTGTCGGGAGCAAACTCAAACCGGGCACCGGCGGCTGCAAATTCAAATTTATTTGCGTCGGTTTGCGTAAGTTTTATTTTACCCTGGCCGGTTGCATCAGCAACCAATACATTTCCTTCTTTAGTAAAAGTTATTTTAAGGGGGAGGGCTGTTGATGAATATTCGCCTAAAAATTTATCCAGGTCTTCGGGCTTAACAGCCGCAGCATTAAAAACGGGGTCATTGGATTTACCCCAGCTGTTATTCGAATCATCCGCATCCATGAAAATGCCATTATCCAGCTTTAGGTATTGGATTTTCTTTTTGGTGTTGATGATCACTGAACTGGATTTCTGATTCTTCTCCCAGATAGCTGCGGTTTGGTGAATCTTTTCTTTGCTGCCGTCCGTATATTCAACCAATAAATTGGTGGGTATGGCAAAGCCTCCGGTATTTTCAATAGTAATCGTATAGCCACCTGCGGTAGGCGTTAATTTTTGTAACGCGATATCAGGATAGTAGGTAGAGAAAAACCAGTTTTGCCAATACCAGTTCAGATCCTTTCCTGATAAATTATTGAAGGAATAAAACATGTCCCACGGTATGGGATGTTTGCCGTTCCAGCGTTCCATAAATCCATGCAGGCATTTTCTAAACAGATCATCGCCCAACATATCTTTTAAGCCTAAATAAGCCAGTGCGGGTTTGCCATATTCATTAACGCCAAGTCCCTGGCCCGACATGATGTTGGCAGGTGTAATAACAGGTAATTGTGTTTCATCGCCCGGGTTCTTTACCCAATTCGCTACCCTGAATTGTTTAAAGAATTCTTCAGCTTCTGCTTCACCAAGATCTGCCTGGCCAATTAAATTTTCAAAAGCGGTTGTCCATCCCTCATCCATAAAACCGTAGCGGTGTTCGTTGATGCCCATATAAAACGGGAACCAGGTATGTGCTATTTCATGCTCTGCAACAAAACGTTGTATGGTAGGATCAGGCATGTGGCTGTCATTTGCCATCATCGGGTATTCCATATCTGCAAACCCCTGTACAATGGTACTTACAGGAAAAGGGTAGGGAACTCCGGGCCAGTTATTACTTAGCCAATCCAATGCATGGTGGCTATATTCAACTGATTTTTTGAAATTAACTGATTTATCGAGGTAAGCAGCCTGAACACTGGCTCTCCTGTTGGTCTTTGTATCAACCACAACACTGGCTGCATCCCAAACATAATGGTCGCTGATGCAGGCCGCCACGTCAGAAATATTCCGGGATTTCCATTTCCAGGTATTGGATTCGTTTTGTGTAGTAATTTTTTTTGCATCCAGGTCTGCCTGGGTTACCACATGGATGGTTTTGTCTGATGTTTTAGAGGCAGCGAACTTAGCGATGTATGCGGGTTGTAATACTTCTTGTTCGTTTTGCAATTCGCCCGTTGCCCATACCAAAAAGTTCGCAGGTACGGTAATACTTAATTCATAATTATTAAAGTCGTTGTAGAACTCCTGGGCATCAGTAAATACCATCCTGTCCCATCCATCTATATCATCATAAACGGATACCCGTGGATAGAAGTATGCCAGGAAAAATGAAGTGGAATCTAACATGCCTTCCCGGCCGCTTTGTTTCGAAACATCGTAGTGCCAGTCAAAGGTCATGGTAACTGTTTTCTGAGGATACAAGGGTTCAGATAAATTAACTCTTAAAGAAGTATTACCTCCCGCATCTCTTAGTTTTTTTTCTTTTCCGTTTTCAGTAAACTTATCAATAATAATACCCTTGGTTAAATAATCTTCCGAAACGGCCCCTTGCCTGGCTGCACCGGGCGTATGAATATTCAGGATCAATTTCATGATGGGATTCGAAATGGTGTCCGGACTGTTATTGGTATACACGATCGTTTCTGTGCCCGTTATTGTTCTGTTGGGGGGAGACAGCATAACCGAGATCTTATAATCTGCGGTGTTTTGCCAATAATTTTTCCCGGGTTTCCCGTCGATGCTCCGGGTGCCTTTTTTATAGGCATTTTGTACATTGTAGGGCATGTACAATTTTTGTGCATTTAGAGTAACAGCGAGGCTACCTATCGCTATTACCAACATTGTTTTTTTCATGATCTTACTTTTATTGTTTTGAAAAACAATAATACCGATAAATCAGTTGCAGCTAATCGGCAATATGTTTAACGGTAGATTCTTTTGGCAGGCGGTTTTCTTTACTTAACGGGAAAGGATATCCTATTCATTCGAATTGTTTTTTCTATGATCCCGGATAATAAAAAAAGTCCATCCACCAGCCGGCGGATGGACTTTCAAATCTGAGTAAGCAGTTAGTTTGAAATTTGTTCTTCCATATAACTTTCTATTGGTTCGCAGGTGCAGATCAGGTTCCTGTCGCCAAAGGTATTGTTGATACGGGCGATGGAGGGCCAGAATTTATTTTTTGTTACATAAGCCAATGGAAAAGCTGCTTCCTGTCTGCTGTATGGATGGCTCCATTCGTCGGCACAAATTACCTGTTGGGTATGTGGTGCATTTTTCAACGCATTATCCACTTTATCAGACTTACCTTCTTCAATAGCTTTTATTTCGTGGTAAATACTGATCATGGCTTCGCAGAATCGATCCAGCTCTCCTTTATCTTCGCTCTCTGTGGGTTCAATCATGATGGTGCCGGGCACCGGAAAACTCATGGTTGGCGCATGAAAACCATAGTCAATCAGGCGTTTGGCCAAGTCTTCCGCCTCAATACCTGCGGTGTTTTTAAATGGCCTTAGATCAACAATAAATTCGTGTGCGCAGTAGCCATTGGCGCCGGTATATAAAATGGGATAAAATTTTTCCAGCCTTACTTTCATGTAATTCGCATTCAGGATAGCATATTCAGTAGCTTTCCTAACACCGTCCTGCCCAAGCATTTTTATATAAGCATAACTGATCAACAAAATACTGGCGCTACCATATGGAGTTGCACTTACGGCGTTAATATTACGCTCAGATGATTTTAAAGTATCATTTACATGATGACCGGGCAAATAAGGTTTCAATTTATCGTTTACACAAATCGGCCCAACCCCCGGCCCGCCACCACCATGTGGAATGGCAAAGGTTTTATGTAAATTCAAATGACAAACATCAGCTCCAATCATACCCGGGCTGGTTAATCCAACCTGTGCATTCATATTGGCACCATCCATATAAACCAATCCTCCGTTATCATGAATAATTTTGCAGATATTTTTTATGCCAACTTCGAACACTCCATAAGTGCTTGGATAAGTAATCATCAACGCCGCTAAATTTGCTTTATGTTCTTCCGCTTTTAATTTTAGATCTGCTACATCTATATAGCCCTTGTCATCACTTTTTACAACCACTACTTTCATGCCGGCCATGATTGCGCTGGCAGGATTTGTGCCATGAGCCGATATGGGGATTAAAACAATATTTCTATGTTCTTCTTTTCTGTCGGCATGATAAGCCCTGATCGTTAGTAAGCCGGTATATTCTCCCTGGGCACCACTATTGGGCTGTAAAGAGCAGGCAGTAAAACCGGTGATCTTACTCAAGTAATCTTCCAGTTTGTTGATCATGTATTGATAACCCTTTGTTTGCGAAGCCGGCGCAAAAGGGTGAATGGAACTGAACGCAGGCCAGCTAACGGGTATTAATTCTGTTGCTGCATTCAGCTTCATGGTACAACTTCCCAGGCTGATCATCGACGTATTTAAACTCAGGTCTTTATTCTCCAGTGATTTGATGTAACGCATCATCTGGCTTTCGCTGTGGTGCGTGTTAAAAACAGGGTGTGTTAAATAGGCTGATATTCTTTTACCAAACAAAGCATCGGCCTCATCAAAAAATAAAACTAAATTTTTTGAGGTGGCCGCTTTAAAAACAGCGGCCAGGTTTTTTTCTGTCTCGCCGATATAATTGCTGGCTACTTCATCAATCGATAAACTGATCGTGCCGTTACTGTGATAATGAAAATTCGCTTTGTTTTTATCTGCCGCTTTTTTAAAAGCTTTCAAATCGGAGATTTCAAATGATATGGTATCAAAGAATGCTGTGGTTAAAACACGGATGCCAATGCCTTGTAATCCTCTTGCGATCGCTGCTGTTAAAACATGAATGCGTTGGGCAATTTTTTGTAATCCATCCGGTCCGTGGTAAACCGCGTACATAGCTGCCATATTAGCCAGCAAAGCCTGGGCTGTACAAATATTTGATGTTGCCTTTTCTCTTTTGATATGCTGTTCCCTGGTTTGCAGGGCCATGCGTAAAGCACGATTGTTCTGCGCATCTATGCTCACGCCGATGATACGGCCGGGAATACCTCTTTTAAATTCATCCCTGGTGGCAAAGAAAGCCGCGTGTGGTCCGCCATAACCAAGGGGAACACCAAAACGTTGTGCGGAACCTACAGCTACATCCGCACCCAATTCGCCGGGAGGGGTTAATAATGTTAGCGCCAACAAATCGGTTGCCATCACCACATAGCCATTTACTGCATGTATTTTTTGGATAAAATCGCGGTAATCCTCTACCGAGCCTACACTGTTTGGATATTGAACAATAGCTCCAAAATAACTTTCATCAACAGTTGTAGTTTGGTAATCGCCATATACCAATTCAATTTGAATAGGCGCAGACCTGGTCAACAACACTTCTTTGGTTTGGGCAAAAATTTGGTTGTCAACAAAAAACTTTGGTGAAACAATAGTATCGCCTTTGTTTTTATGATGAAATAACATAGCCATGGCCTCTGCGGCTGCTGTAGCTTCATCCAGTAAACTGGCATTGGCCAGTTCCAGGCCGGTTAAATCGCAAACCATCGTTTGATAGTTAAGTAAACTCTCCAAACGGCCCTGTGAAATTTCGGCCTGGTAAGGTGTGTATTGCGTGTACCATCCCGGGTTTTCGAATATATTGCGCAAGATCACACTGGGTGTAATGGTATTGTAATAGCCCTGCCCGATATACGTTTTATAGATCTTATTCTTTGCAGCGATTTTTTTCAATTCATCCAGGTATTCAAATTCTGTTTGACCAACCGGAAGTTTTAACGGTTTTTTTAAACGGATTGGCGGTGGTACGGTTTTATCAATCAATTCATCCAGGTTATCAATGCCAATGGTTGAAAGCATGTCTTTTGTTTCCTGAACGGTGGGACCAATGTGACGCCCTGCAAATTCATACTGTTGTTGTTCAAAAAGGTTCATATGGTTGTTTGATTTTATTATTTTATTTAGTGGCGCAAATTTACAACAACACAACAAGATTTAATGCTAATAAGTTCGCTACTTTTGTCCTGTGGAAAAATCGGGTATAGTTCAAAGCCCCAACGATGGGTGGTTTTTAATGAGTACAGAACAAACGGGCGATACGGCGCAGGTTAAAACGATCAAAACCCATATACATGGAAGAAGATTTATTGCAAAACTGGAAAAAAAAATCTGCTGATCGTCAAAAACTGTACAAACAGTACCTGCACCGGGCAGACAAAAGAAAAGTACTGAAACTGTTGCCCGAACTGCACGAAGAAGCATTTGAAAAGATTGACTGCCTGAATTGTGCCAACTGTTGTAAAAGCTATTCTCCCAGGTTTAAAAAACCGGATATCAAGCGAATTGCCAAATATTTGAAGATGAAAGAAGGTGATTTCATCAACGCCTACCTGTTTGTGGATAGTGAGGGCGACTATGTACTAAAATCTAAACCCTGCCCTTTTTTAGGTGCAAATAATTATTGCAGCATTTACGAAGAAAGGCCCACGGATTGTCACCGCTTTCCTTATACCGACGAAGATGTGTTGCTGAAAAAACAGTCGATTACACTTAAAAACAGCAGTTTTTGCCCAATCGTTTATTATGTGATGGAGAAATTGATTGTCATTTAACGGCAGGGCCATTACGGGCAGTGCGTTATTTCGAACTAATTTATTTTTTACAGTTAAAAAGAAATTGCAGTGGCCACACACACCTACTTAGTTGTCAATTCTTCAAAGGCAGCACCCAATGGTCTTTCTATTCCACTGCCCTTCCATTCCGTAGATCCGGGTATTTCCGTAGCTTTTAAAATCTCTTCTTTTGTTTTACCGGCTTTCATTTCAGATTCTGTAAATTTCAAAACATGGCCGAGGTAATCAACGAATGCTTTCAGGTCATCAGTTTTTAACTGAATATCATAGCCATCACCGGCATGGCCACAAACATATTTTGTTTTTTTGGTGAAGGTTGATATTGCTTTGTCAAGAACCTTTATCCAGTTGCCCATGTGGGCTCCTGCATTTTTGTCTACATAAGGATGGCGACGGTTAAAAACCAGGTCGCCCAGGTGTACAATATTTGCCTTTTTGAAATGAACAAGGCTATCGCCGTTGGTATGTCCGGCACCAAAATAATGCAGGCAGATTTCTTCTTTTCCGATTTTTTCACACCAGGTATCCGTATAAGTTTGGTCGGGATATAATTGTTTGCCTTCTGATTTTTGTTTGATTGCTGCATTTTGCTGGTTCAATTTACTATTGGCATGTGCCAGTATATGCGGAACCATATCCCTAAAAGCAATATTGCCTGCGGTATGGTCACCATGATGGTGGGTATTGATCACAAGCCGGAATGGTCGTTCATTTTTCTTTTTCAGTTCATCGATCAAATGTTTAGCTGAATCCGGGAACTGGGTATCTACAACAACGGCTCCTTCATTGGAAAGATAAAAAGCAATGGTGCCGCCTTTTTCGGTGAATATGCCAATGTCTTTTGTGAGCATCTTAATATTCCAGGCCGGATCGGCCAGAAAAGAAGCTAAAGCACTTTTATGGAGTAAGGATAAACCTGCCAAACTTAAACTGGTATTGCGAAGGAAAGATCTGCGGTGCATTTGATGGGTTTTAAATGAACTTTAAGGTACAAATTTTTGATTAATATCCAACGGGATTAAGGGGTGAGTACTGTTTTATAAATTAATCCCGATCGTTAATAATTAGTTTTTTCAACCTCGTCTACAAATTGTTTTATTGCATTAATATTCCGGGTCTTATTATCATGCATCGTTCCATGACCGGCGCCTTCCATTATTTCAAACCGGGCACCCGGTACTAAACGTTGAAATTTTTGTACCGTTGCAGGCCGGGCTTCATCAAATTCACCTGTGATGAAAAGTGTTGGAACCTTTATTGTTTTTAAGCTTTGCACGCGGTCGTAATGTATAAGCGAACCGGTGGCTGTAAACTCTGTTGGTCCCCACATATAATTATAAATAAATTCATTGCCTTTTGCAATAGCCGTATCCAACTCGCTCGTTAACCTGGTATTGCGAACACCAAAATTCTTACTGAATACATCATTGGCGTTTTGAAAGGCGGGTGATTCGAAGTCCTGGTTTTTCTCCCCGGTTTTGATCGCCATTTGAATAGAATCAGGAAGTGTGCTGATGAGTGTATCAACATCGGCTTTCCATATGGAAGTACTGAAATAGGGACTGTTAAACACAATGGCTTTTATACCTTCCGGATACTTTAAATAATACTCCAAAGCTAAAGCCGTACCCCAGGAATGTCCGTACAAATAAAACGTCTTTAATCCCAGGGAAGTTTTTAGCGCTTCTACCTGGGCCACAAAATTTTCAACGGTAAGCAAGCTTGTATCTGTATGATAGCCGGAACGTCCGCTGCCGAGCTGATCAAATAGGATAACAGGCCTGTCCTGTCCCAATGAGGCAAGTTGATATAAAGACCTGCTGGTGCCACCAGGGCCGCCATGTATCATGAGGATCGGTGTTTGTTTACCTTCACCAATAATGCGGTACCAGATTTTTCCACCGGGAACCTGCACATAACCTTCTCCGGCTTTAAATGGAGGTACTGATCTACAGCCTGCAAAAAAGGCAATGACGATAAGGGTAAATAAACTGATAAAGCGTTTGGCAGGGGAGATATGGTTCATATATTTCAGTTACTTCATAAATATACAGAACACTGTCTCTATTTCAACAGAAATCAACAGATTTTACATTCGGCTGCTTTCATTAATATTCCAACTTCCTCAGCTTCGGAAATGTAAACCAGGTACCCGCAACAACCAAAACAGACATGGCACCACCAAACATAATGGCCGGCAGCGTTCCAAACATGCGGGAGGTAACACCGCTTTCGAACTGGCCCAGTTCATTGCTGCTGTTGATGAAAATTAAATTAATAGAGGCAACACGCCCCCTCAATTCATCCGGCGTAAATAACTGCATGATCGTTCCACGTACCACCACACTAACGGCATCAAAAAGCCCGGCAACCAACAGGGCCATAAAGCTTAGCCAGTAAACTTTCGATAAACCAAAAACGATAATGCAGAGGCCGAAGCCGGCAACAGCCAGCAACATTTTTAATCCCTGTTTTTGTTTTAACGGGTATCGTACCAGTATGCCAATACTGATAAGGCTGCCAATATCCATAGCTGCATTTAAAAATCCATATCCAATGGGCCCGCTATGTAAAATGGTTGACGCTACTTCGGGAATAAAAGCAACAGCGCCGCCAAAAAGAACGGCAAAAAGGTCCAATGAAAGTACACCCAACAGGTTTTTGTTATTGAACACAAAAGAAAATCCTTGCTTTATAGACGAAAGCATGGGCTCTTTATTTAAACCGGCAACCGGTGGCTTTGGGTATAGCCGCGTGGCGAAAGAGACTGCTGTTAGTATTAATCCGGCCGAAACAAAGTACGCTCCCGAAATGCCAATGAATGCTATTAACAATCCGCCAATAGCATGGCCCCCTATTGACGAAATGAGCCAGGTAGAGGAATTGTAAGAAATGGCTTTCTGCAATTGATTACGGCTTACAATGGCTGCGATCATACTGTTGGCCGCAGGGCCGGCAAACGAACGTATGATACCGGTACAAAAAACAATTGAAAAAATTACAATAAGCTTGGTTGCATTTGTAAACGCAAACCAGGGTAAACTTACCACCGCCAGGATAATGCCGCAAAGCATATAAAACAGGTATGACGAGACCAGTATTGTTTTTTTATTGTGTTTGTCAATATAATGACCGGCAAATAGCGCTGCAATTACCGCAGGTATGAATTCGGCAAGGCCGGCAAAGCCAACCATATAGGTATTTGCGAGGTGGAAAACCTGGTAAATAACGATGGTGGTAATCATGCGAAAACCTAAAACAAAAACTAATCTTGCAGAAATAAAATGCCGGAATTCTTTGGGGAGTTTATCAACGCTCATATCTAAAGATTAAGGCAAAGTTAAATAATGTTGCCCGTCTTCATATTCCTTGTATAAAGCGTCAATAATAATTTTCAGGTGCGCTTCATTACCCAGGAAATCAGCATTACCGGCATCTACAAACAGCGTTTTTATATTGTGTTGTTTGATGTATTGGGTATAGGTTTCCTGTAAGGTAAAAAGATAATCAACGGGGATGGATTGCTCATAATCCCGGTTACGTTTTTTTATATTTTCCTGTAATTTTTTTACCGGTGTGTGCAGGTAGATAACCATATCGGGTTGTACGATCTGTGGATTGATAATCTCAAAAAGCTTTTGATACAAACGGAATTCTTCTTCCGGCAGGTTTACTTTGGCAAACAGGAGGCATTTTGTAAAAAGATAATCGGAGATGGTTATATTTTGAAACATATCTTTTGTCTGCAACAGGTCTTTTAACTGTTTATAACGTTCGGCCATAAAAAACAACTCCAGCGGAAAGGCATACTGGCCGGGGTTTTCGTAAAATTTGGGGAGAAAGGGGTTGTCAGTAAATTCTTCCAGGATCAACCTGGCATTAAAATGTTTACTTAACAAATGTGCCAGCGTGGTTTTACCGGCGCCGATATTTCCTTCTATGGTTACAAAATTATATTTCATGCAATGGTATAAATGCCTGCCCCTGTGAAGCGGACTGCAAAATAAGCGGAAACGGTTTTTCAGGCTTTAAAACTTTTTCACATTTAGCGGGTCAGAACAGTTCATAAGTAGCTGATGTACCGTTTTTTTTAGTACCGGATGGCTGAAATTGGGCGATAGCTGGTTCAGTGGCACCAATACAAAACGCCTGTTTTGTATTTGAGGATGTGGTACAGAAAGTTGATCCAGGTCAATGATTTCCTTGTTGAAAAATAAGATATCAATATCAATATTACGGGGTGCATTCTTAACCGTTCTTATTCTTCCCATTTTCTTTTCGATACGCAATATGGTTTCCATGGTTTGGGAGGCCGGTAATTTGGTTTCCACAAGGATAACCTGGTTCAAAAAATCGGGCTGCCGGGTATTGCCCCAGGCTGCTGTTGCATACAGGTTCGATCTTCGTTTTACGATACCGATGTAATTTTCAATTTGTAAAATGGCCCTGGCCAATTGGGCTTTACTATTTCCCATATTGCTGCCAAGAAGTAAATAAGTTTTATTCATCAGATTTTGAAAAGCCTTTCATCAGGCCAAAAGGACTTTGTTTTAAGGATCTTTATCTTTTTAAAATCGGCATGTAAAGGATTTACCAGGCAGTTGTATTCTTCGCGTATCACGGCCGAAGGCACTTTAACCAACAAGGTATCTTTTTGTTTAAGAATTTCATCACCAATATACCGGGTATATTCAAAGTCTGCTGCCCAGTTTTTTTCCAGGCTGTTTAAAGAAACGGTCGTTACACACGGAAGGTCGGGCAAATGTATGTATAGCAGGTCCAGTTCAATTGAATAATCTTTAAAATTCGTATTAACCAGCATTTCCAGCACAGCCAGGGATATACTTTCTGATGTATATAATACGGGTATGCCTATTGAATTCCATCTGGCACCAAACAGTTTTGCACCGGTGCCATTAATATCGCTGCTGTATACCGTATTACTGATTCTGAATACGATCATGCGAATATGCCGTGTTGGATTCTTCCCAATTGGGTTAATACTTTTTGAATGCCATCAAAACTGGTAAGGGATTCAACAGATAATTTACCTTCCAGCATATAAGGTTCACGCTTTAACCAATTGTAGAAATTTTCAACTTTACCAAAAGTGAATTCGCCTTCTTTTACAACCTTTTCAATTTGTAATGCCCTTTCTGCATGGATAGGGGCGAAGCTGCTGTTGGTTTTAGCATAGCGTTGTAATGTACGTTCACTCAGGTGTAAAAGGGAAGCCCATTCAGCCTGCGTAAACGGTGTTTTATCGGCAATTTTTTTAAATTCGTTGTAGGTAAAATCTTTTAATTTTACCTTTGGGATTGTTTTTATACTACGATATACCGGCGTGGGTTCTTCTGCTTTAGAATTAGTGGAACCCATTTTAGTTTGAATATTTTTTTCTTTCTTTTTCATTTTCTGCCATTTGTCACACAAACATACGACACATGTCGCAATTTTGCAAATTTTTTTGATTCCATTTTAACCAATAGCTTTGCGCTTCAATTACACCAAGTTATGCAAAAATACAGCCAGGTTAGGGCAATGCTGGCCATAACCAAAGCGAGCTTAAGGGCCATTTTCAGAAGTCCATCGGCTGTTATTTTCAGTTTTGTTTTCCCCTTTGTTTTTATATTGATTTTTGGATTTATTGGCAACAGTGGCATGGCGCCTGTTTATAAGATAGTCATTGCGAAAGACTGCGATACCAGCAATGCGTTTTTCGATTCCATCAAATTAAGCAACAGGATACGGATCGTTTCCTTTTCAAACAAAAACGAAATGGAAGATAATATTGTTAAAGGAAAAATAGCCGGGGTTTTAAAAATAAGTAGATCAGGAAAGGATTTTCCGGAATATATCTATAGCCTCAAAAGCACCAATGCCAGTAATGATAAATGGCCACAGCTTTTACCCATTTTAGAAGCCATAGCCAATAAAATAAGTAACAGCAAATACGCCGGCAGACCAACTTTTGCAGTCACTGATTTTAATCCCCAAAGAGACATTGAAACGGTAAGAGAATACAAAACCATTGATTTTATACTGCCCGGGCAGCTCGGCTTTTCCCTGTTAAGTTCAGGTGTATTTGGAGTGGCGTTTATGTTTTTTAATTTAAGAAACACATTGGTGCTTAAACGATTTTTCGCAACACCGATCAGCCGTACCTATATTGTATTAGGTGAAGCGTTAAGCCGGGTGCTTTTTCAGATGTTGACGGCTATTGTGATCATATTAGTTGGCAAATTTTTATTTGGGTTTACTTTAATAAATGGTTTTCAAACCCTTTTGGAAATGTTGCTGTTAAGTTTTATCGGTTTGCTGGTTTTTATGGGGATGGGTTTTGTGGTAAGCGGTTTGGCGAAAAATGAAAGCACCATTCCTCCATTTGCCAACCTGTTAACTTTGCCACAGTTTTTATTGGGGGGTACATTTTTTTCAGTAGAGGCGTTCCCAAAATGGTTACAACCCATTTCAAATGTTTTACCACTTACGCACCTGAATACAGCCATGCGTAGTGTTGCGTTCGAAGGGCAGAACTTATGGGATGTTCGAAGTGAAATTGGAATCCTGTTACTATGGGGAATCGCGGTTTATATCGTCGCCATCAAAGTTTTTAAATGGGAGTAAAGATGAATTTGAATTTATTTAAAGGGTTTTTTATTGTGCTGGCAGGATTGTTTATTTTCATCACCATCCTTTCATTATTTATTCCTTCAAAGCTGATGGTAACCAGGGCTGTTGTAATAAATGCCAAAGCGGATGTTGTGTTTAATGAATTAAACAATTTGCAAAACTGGAAAAACTGGCAACCGGTCTTTATTCAGGACGCTGCATCCATAAAATTTGATACGGATACTGCAGGTGTGAGTAATTCCTGCGAATGGGTTTCAAAAGGAAGAAATAATAAGATGACGATCACCGACAGGAGTGAATATGCAATAGCCGCAACTTTATCCCGGGAAGGAGAAAACGATGTTTTAAATACCATCAGGGTTTTACCATTGGCCGACAGTAACCAGGTTCAGGCAGAATGGAATGTGTTGGTAAAACTGAAATGGTATCCCTGGGAAAAGTTTTATGGTATTTTTATCGAAAAGATAACAGGCGAAGGATATGAGGCGGCGTTAAACAGTTTAAAATCTTACGCAGAAAATAATTAAAAAGGAAAACTGATTTTTCCCATGGATACGGCAGGCATTCCCCCGGCACCCTTGCCAAAAATGGATACATCTCCACTGGTACATTCATTGGCCAGCAATGCAAATAAAACAGCTTCCTTGGCGTCGGGGTTAATTGCAAGATCGGCAGTCGTGTAAAATTTACAATGGGGCAGTTGTGATTTAATGTTTTGCATAAGTAATGCATTATGCAATCCTCCGCCACTGGAATAAATTGAACAATCTGTGGTTCCGGGAATGGATCGGTTGATGGCATCCGCAATGGTATCGGCACTAAATTGATTTAAGGTGGCCAGGCAGTCTGCGATGCTTATTATGTTGGTGCCGGAAATGGTCTGCGCGTGTTGTAAATAGGCCAGGTTAAATAATTCGGGTCCGGTGGTTTTTGGAAAAGACTGCTTAAAAAACGGGTGAACTTTTAATGCTGCCAGCAGGTTTTCATGTACCATACCCGAAGACGCGATGGCTGCATCTTCGTCATAGTACTTCCCGGGAACGTGTTGTTGTACAAAAGAATCCATTATCGTGTTACCGGGTCCGGTATCGGTGCTGAATATTTTTGAAGTATCCATGGCAGCGGATAAGTAAGTAAAATTTGCTATGCCGCCAATATTTAATAAGATTCTGTCCTCTCCCGGTTTTCCAAAAATTAAATAGTCACCATAAACAGCCAATGGAGCACCTTCACCCCCGGCTGCTATATGCTTTTGCCTGAAATCACTAATGGTAATAATGCCGGTGGCAACTGCCAAATGATCGCCGTCGCCAATTTGTAAAGTAGCATTGCCAAATGGATCCTGTTTGTGTAAACTTTTGGGTGCATGATAAATGGTTTGGCCATGACTGGCAATTAGATCAACCTCTTCATTTTTAATATTCCATTTTTTTAAAAGGGTATTTATTATGTCTGCATGTTGAAGAGCAATCCATGAATTTAATAAAGTTAGTTTTTCAAGATCTACCTCTTTCTTACTGAAAACGGATTTAACCGCTGCTTTCATGCCAACATCAAATTCAACGGTTTCAAAACAAAGTATGTTAAGTTTTGTGTTTACCCCTGTTCCTTCGATGTTACATAAAGCAACATCTAGCCCGTCAACAGATGTGCCACTCATTAATCCGATGATCTTTCTTGAGGATTTCTTCGAAATACTGTAAAGGTTTTTAATGTTTTTGTTCATGAACGTAAATATAGTTTTTGTTCTGTAATTTGAACGATCTGCTAAATATCTTCTTGCGTTTAGTTACTTGTTGTTTAAAATAAAGAACGCTGCGATAATTTGCAGGTATGTGTATTTGTTATGTCTTACGTATGTGTATGTAAAAGCCAAGTAAAATTACCTTTGGATGAACTTATTGATTTTATCTATCAAAAGCTAAATCTGTAAACTTTGTGACTAAAATTCAGATGAGTGGCAAAAAAATCTGCATTTAATTTTGATGCATTAAAGCAAAACCCTGTTTTTGAAGTAGCAACATCTGCGAATAATGTGTTGCAGGTTAAAGATTTCACCCTTGGACAGTTGCCCCAGTTGCAACCTGCTTTGAATTACGGAAGGGTTTCGTTCTATACCAGCATCAGCCCCACAATTGCGCCACGGTTCAGAATCAATGGATTTGGCGCAGGTGCTGCTACAGCCATACCGGTTTATTTTTCAGGAGAAATGACCATGATAAAGGCTGAAGTGTATGCCCGCCAGCATGATAGTACCGCCTGTAAAATTTTCCTAAATGCAGTGTTAACTAAAAACAATGACCCATTTGGTGTACATGCCAACCAGCAGGCCAAAACCGGTGTTGGAATGTATGCAAACTTATTCGACCAGATTTATCGTAACCGTTGTATTGAGCTATATATGAGTAGATTAATGCTGGAAGATATGAGAAGGTTTGGGAAGGCCGAATGCAGAGCGTAAGTTTAACCTGGTGCCTTCTACCATCTTGATTTAATAAGTCCAAAGCACCATGTTGAAATCTTAGATGGTATTATACCGATAGCAAATGGCTTTGGACTAAATACTGGTATAATCGGTATTATCCGTTCAGAGAACGAGATAATAACCCTAAAACACCAGCTGACCCACCGTTTTAAAAAAATAAAAAATAAACAAAATCCCAACTTCGTTTCAGTTGTGATTTTGTTTATTCGCTGATGAATTTCAAATTTCTTTTTATACCTGCAAACTTGGCTCTTTTAAGTGGAGATTCTTTAAATATACTTTTGAAAGATTCTTCAGTCAATTCTTCCCAATCGTTGGTTGAAAAATTAAGTATTTCAGGTATTGGTGTAAAACTGATTTCATCTGTTGATTTGGAAAACCGGTTCCAGGGGCACACATCCTGGCAAACATCACAACCAAACATCCAGTTATCAAATTTGCCTTTCATGGCATCCGGTATCAGTGCATCTTTTAGTTCGATGGTGAAGTAGGAGATACATTTGCTGCCGTCTATTACTTTATCAGGCAGTATAGCATCCGTAGGGCACTCATCAATGCATTTGGTGCAGGTGCCGCAATAATCTTTGGCAAATGCCTCATCATAAACTAATTCCAGATCAATTATTAAGGTAGCAATAAAAAAGAAGGAGCCACTTTGTTTATTGATCAAATTTCCGTTTTTGCCGATCCAGCCAATTCCCGCCTTTTGTGCCCATGCTCTTTCCAAAACCGGGGCACTGTCAACAAAACCACGCCCCTGCACTTCTCCAATCTGTTCTTTAATTTGTAAAAGAAAAAGTTTTAGTTTTTGTCTGATCACTAAATGATAATCATTTCCAAAAGCATATGTAGATATCTTTGGTGCATGTTTTGATTGCTGTTGAGCTGGAAAATAATTCAGCAATAAGGTAATTACCGATTTTGCCCCGGGTACCAGCTTGGATGGATCAATACGCAGGTCGAAATGATTTTCCATGTATTGCATGCTGCCGTGCATTCCTTTATGGAGCCAGCTTTCCAGGCGCCTGGCATCTTCATCCAGTACCTGTACTTTGGCAATGCCGCAATAATCAAATCCTGCATTTGCTGCAAGATGTTTAATGAGCTCCGTATGTTTTTGAATGGCACTCATTGATCCGGGGAAGTATCTTCTACATGGAGTTTATGAAAAAACCGGTGTGCGATCGGGGCAATTAATATACCGATAGTACTGATAAAGGCAACACCACTGAACAAAGCGTACATAGATGCAAATACTTTTGCAGTTTTGGTTAATTCAATGTTAGCAGCAATCATCGGGCCCATTCCGCTTAAGATCATCGAAGCATTTAAAAGACTGTCAAACCAATCCATTTGGGGGATCGTCATTTTATATCCCAAAACACCGATCAACAGGCAAAAGCCCATAATGATCGTCCCGGCAATAACATTTCGCCATAGCCGGCGATAATACACTTTGATGGGGGCTAATTTTTGACTTTTATGTACGTGCATAAGATTATTTTTATAAAAATACAAAAGCCCTGCGTATAATGCAGGGCTTTTGTATGATCTTGTTTTTTCTAAAAATTGATGTCATAACCTGTGGTTCCAATCATTTCAATATAACCAAAATAGTGATTTACTTTGCCGTTACCTACACCCGGTGCATTGGTAAAATTGGCAAAGCCAACTTTGCCCGTTCCATCAAAAAACAATTTGCAGGACACGTACCACCTGGCCCAGACTTCGGCACCTAAACAATATCCGGCAATGATAAAACGGTTATCAACCCGATTGTTGTTGGGTGTGATATCTGTTTTAGGAATGAGAATGCCGGCACCTGCTTTCCATAGGGCGGTAAACACCGGGAGTTTCGTATTCCCTTTCCATCCCTTTTGCCGAACATAGCCGATCTGATAAAAATTATCGCCATAGGTATGTTCAAAATGAAGTGTTCCGGTCAAAATAATCGTTGCCTGTATTTCCCTTCACCCTCAGCTTTTGGGTATCGTAAACTATGTACTTACTGTGATCTTAGTTTATCTCAAGTGTCCTGGTATGTTTTTTATTGAGATAAAAACCTACACGATAATTGTATGGTGGTATCGAAATTTCAATGGGCTTTTTTAAAATGGCATCCATATCATTTCTGTCATGGGTTTTGGCTTTGTAGATCGTAAAATTATTGTTACCACCGTTTACATCGGTATTAAAATGGATATTGCCTCTGGTATACCATTCGGTATTGTAGCCCCATTGTAAATACATGCCAGAAGACAATTTCCCTTTTTATTGTGCAAATACTGGAAGCGCCATAATACTGATCAGGAGTAAGCAGATTAGTTTTTTCATCATGTCAATTTACGAAGGCTGCAAATTAAACCAATAAACCAGATAAACATGCCTGCCAGGTGGCTCGCTGATTTTTTAAGTTAATAATAACCTAAAGTCCTTAGATAATTTTTAAAGATCCGAAACATAACTTAAACTGCAACATTAGCATAAAAGCATTGGTGAGGCTGCTCATGCGGCAGATGAATGCTGGTTAATATGCCAATTTAGCGCAGTTTTACCATTGGATTGAGTTTTGTGTATACAGTTTAAAATTAATAAGATGAGTATACAGAATTTAACCATTAAATCGCAGGAAATTTTACAGCAGGCACAGCAATTGGCCTTTACGGCGAATAATGCCAATATAGAAACGGAGCATATATTAAAAGCTTTACTGAATGATAAAGATTCAGCAGTTGAATTTTTACTCAAAAAAAACAATGTCAACGTAAGTTATGTAGATGAAAAACTCGACACTGCCATTGAAAAACTTCCGAAAATTACGAGTGGCGAACCGGCACAATCATTAAGTCGTGATGGAAACAATGTATTACTGCGTTCAACGGCAACTTTAAAGACTTTTAAAGATGAGTTCGTAAGTGTTGAACATTTGTTGATCGCCCTGTTACAGGGCAGTGATAACACGGCTAAATTATTGAAAGATGCAGGGCTTACAGAAAAGGGATTAATTGCTGCCATCAAGGATCTGAAAAAAGGTTCAACGGTATCAACCCAAACGGGGGAAACGCAGTTTAATGCATTGAATAAATTTGCCAAAAATTTGATCGAAATGGCCAGGGCCGGAAAATTAGATCCGGTTATTGGCAGGGATGAAGAGATCAGGAGAACACTACACATTTTATCCAGGAGAAGTAAAAATAACCCAATTTTGGTTGGAGAACCCGGTGTGGGTAAAACTGCTATTGCAGAGGGCTTGGCCATGCGGATTGTAAATGGCGATGTACCCGAAAATTTAAAATCGAAAATCATTTATGCGCTGGATATGGGGCAGCTGATTGCCGGGGCAAAATATAAAGGAGAATTTGAAGAGCGTTTAAAATCAGTTGTAAAAGAAGTGAGTACCAGCGAAGGACAGATCATTTTATTCATTGATGAGATACATACACTGGTGGGTGCCGGCGGCGGTGATGGCGCCATGGATGCAGCTAATATTTTAAAGCCTGCTTTGGCAAGAGGAGAGTTGAGGGCCATTGGTGCAACTACATTGGGCGAGTATCAAAAATTCTTTGAAAAAGATAAGGCATTGGAACGCCGTTTTCAAAAAGTAATGATTGATGAACCAACCATGGAAGATGCAGTTTCGATATTGCGGGGATTAAAAGACAGGTACGAAACTTACCATCATGTATTAATTAAAGACGAAGCTATTATAGCTGCTGTAGAATTATCGAGCAGGTATATTACGGATCGTTTTTTACCTGATAAGGCCATTGACCTGATAGATGAAAGCGCTGCCAAACTCCGTTTGGAAATGAACAGTATGCCGGAAGAACTGGATGAACTGGACAGGCGAATACGCCAGCTGGAGATTGAACGCGAAGCCATCAAAAGAGAAAATGATGAACAGAAGCTGAAGCAGTTAAATACAGAAATATCCAATCTTTCTGTTGAAAGAGATACGTTTAAAGCCAAATGGCAACAGGAAAAAGAAATAGTAGAGAAAATACAAAATGCCAAAGCCGAAATTGAAAATTTAAAATTGGCTGCCGATAAAGCTGAACGGGAAGGTGATTATGGAAAAGTTGCCGAAATAAGATATGGTAAAGTGCAGGAACAGGAAAAAATTGTAGATGAGTATTCGAAGCAATTAACAAATAGTACCGAAAAACGCCTTTTAAAAGAAGAGGTTGATGCGGAAGATATTGCCGAAAATGTTGCAAAAGCTACAGGTATTCCTGTTATGCGGATGATGCAGAGCGAAAGAGAGAAATTGCTGCAATTAGAGGAAGAACTGCATAAAAGGGTAGTGGGGCAGGAAGAGGCCATTGAAGCAGTCTCTGATGCCATAAGGCGGAGCCGCGCAGGGCTGCAGGACCCCAAGAAACCCATCGGTTCCTTCATTTTCCTGGGAACAACGGGAGTTGGTAAGACGGAATTGGCCAAAGCCCTTGCCGATTATCTTTTTGACGATGATAGTATGATGACCCGGATAGACATGAGCGAATACCAGGAAAAACACGCTGTGAGCAGGCTTTTGGGAGCTCCTCCGGGCTATATTGGCTACGAGGAAGGAGGGCAGTTGACCGAGGCTGTAAGACGCAAACCATACAGTGTTATCCTGCTTGACGAAATTGAAAAAGCGCATCCTGATGTTTTTAACGTACTTTTGCAGGTATTGGACGACGGAAGACTAACTGACAACAAGGGTCGTATCGTTAATTTTAAGAATACGATCATCATCATGACCTCTAATATGGGCAGCCATATTATTCAGGATAATTTTGAAAATGTTACTGAAGAAAATAAGGAAGTAGTAGTTGAAAAGACCAAAGCCGAGGTCATGGTCTTATTACGTCAAACCATCCGTCCGGAGTTCTTAAACAGAATCGACGAAGTGATTATGTTTCAGCCGTTGATGAAGAAAGAGATCAGGGGTATCATCAAAATGCAATTAGACAATTTAATACGTTTAGTTGCACAATCTGGTATCAATCTGCAGTTCAGCGATTACGTGCTGGACTATCTGGCAGAAAACGGTTACGATCCCCAGTTTGGTGCAAGGCCATTAAAACGCCTGATTCAAAAAGAAATTGTAAACCAGCTCAGCAAAAGGCTTTTAGCTGCGGATATAGATAAAACAAGACCTGTTTTGGTAGATGTATTTGATGGCACAGTCGTTTTTCGAAACGAAGTTTTTAAGGAGCCCAAAGTAAAAACATGAGTAAACAGAACAATATATTAACAATCGTTGTTTAAATACAACAAAAAAATCAATAATTATGGCAATGAAAGTAAAAGAGGTGGTAGAGATCATTCCACCGCAGGATGTTTTTGTAGGTAATAAAGATGCAACAGTAACATTGATGGAATTTGGTGAATATGAAAGTGAAGAGTGTGCAAAGGCAAACGAAGTGGTAAAGAAATTACTGGAAGAATTTGACGGTAAGATCAGGTTTCAGTTCCGTCATTTTCCGATGACGAGAATTCACCAGCGTTCGATGAAAGCAGGAGAGGCTTCAGTAGCCGCTTCGCAGGTAGGTAAGTTTTGGGAAATGCATAATATTCTTTTTGAAAACCGCCGCCAGTTGGGTACTACCAGCCTGAAGCTATATTCAAGGGAAGCTGGTATCAGCAATAAACATTTCCTGGAAGAGCTGATCAATTCAACTTATGGATGGCAGGTGCGTAATGATTTGAATGAAGGTATTGAAAGAGGAGTTACCGATGTTCCAACCTTCTTCGTTAACGGAGAAATGGTTAGCGGAAAAGCTACTTTTGAAAACCTGAGTAAGGACATTAGTTCGGCGTTGAAGAAATCAAAGAAGAAAGCCCCTGCAAAACAAAGGGCATAAGGACAAAAATTATGAAAAAAAAGCTTCAATGAAAATTGGAGCTTTTTTGTAGGTGCAACTTTGTCAAAGTTTTTAAGTTTGGCAAAGTTTGTTCCAGCTATCAATCAACCTCCGCATAATAGGACATCAATTCCCTGCCATTGATCAACACGGTAACCGGGTAGGAATCTTCCTCATCAAATTTGTAAGAAAAACTCAGGGCCCCACCGGTAAAAACGAATTCCACATCAGTTAGTTTATATTTTTTTCTTTCGCCGGTGCCTAATTCAACTTTTGTAATTTCTTTTTTCCCGCTAAACGAATAACTGAAATAAGCAGCCTTACCTGCTTTTAATTTCAGGTAACCTTCTTTTGGTGAAAAATTTTTCAAACCAAATTCCGGGGCCGCCACTTTAACCAGCGGCAACTCAAAAAAATCCTTTTTATTTTTAGGTGCAGGGCCCAGTTTCCAGGCTTCATTGTCGGGATAGTGCTGCAGGTTAAAAGTTGATCTATCCGCAAAGAAATAAATATCGGTATAGGACTGGATAAACTCCTTCATATCCGCATTGGCATATCCGCTGCCCCAGGCAGGGTCAACATAATACCAGTCTTCCGGGCTTGTCCCTAATTGAACAACTGCCCAGCTGTGGTTTATTTCAACGCCTGATTCTTTAATCTGTTCGGTACTGTTCTTTACAAAACCATCAACCGTTAAACAACGGATATTGGCACTGCTGCACATATCCTGGAAAAGACTGGCAAAGCCAATACCCACTGCTTTGCGTGATTGCAAAACTTCGGTGGGTGAATTCTTCATCATACTGTTATTACGGGCAGATTTTATATCGTAAGCGATATGATGGGCAATCCAGTAATAAATGGCCCTGGCTTTATCCATTTTGTCGGTAAACTTATTACTCACCACATTGTTGATGGTACCCATACTCATGTTTTCCAGGGAGCCAAGGCTTTTTACATAGGCATCTACCGCAGTAAAGTCACGGCCATTGGTTTGCGCATTTGCCGGAAAAATAACCAGGTTTAAAATCAGTGGCAACAACAATTTGATCATCTTATTCATACCTTAAAAATAAGCAACTAAAAGTTAATAAAATGGGAAGGCTTCAGATCGGGTTCAGGGAAACAAATGCCGGGCAAAAATGGCCCGTGATCGAATCTGCTAACGGAAAGAATAATTTATAGGGCTACTTTATTTGAAATCAAACAGGGTTGCGGTAAAAACTCCCCGTTCACGTTTTTTGAAGATAGCTTTCCAGTTACCAATATAACGAATAAGGGAAGGCACCAGGTATTCTCCGAATTTGGTCATCACCACTTCCATCTGTATTTTAAAATCATAAACACCGGCACGGTAGCTTAACAAATAATTGCGGGCAACCACTTCAAAAGTCCGGTCATTGAACCAGGTCGTCATCTCATCTACAACAACCCCGTTCTTACTATTGGGTTTTACTTTTTGTGTGAAGATGTAACAACTGGTGTTTTTATACCTGTCAAAATCAATACTCATATCGTAGCTTTCGGCCATCTCGTCTTCATAAATAGCCGTTTTGTTGCTGATGAATGGCAGGCCGTTTATTCGTTTGCCGGGGTCGAAAAATAACATCTTCAACTGTTCTTTATTTTTCTCAATACCTGATTTCCCTTTGGTACTGAACTCCCTGCCCGCAACAATATTGTCCTCGCCACATATTGTATCCTTTGTAAAAAAAAGCGAAGCATACAATTGAGCCGTGTAATAATTGAATTGCCGGTTTTCGTCATAGATATCGCCCGTGATCTTCTCCTCTACCGTTTGCATGCTGCGGCAATGGTTACTTCGTATTTGTTTGGTGGTACTGTTCAGGCCGGCTATCATTTTACCATCGCTGTTGTTCATCCGGATGTCATTGATAGCGGTAAAACCAATAATATGCAGGTTGCGAAAAGCTTTGTAGAAACTGGTATCGTTTTTTATTCGCTCAATAAAAGCAGGAATATTGAGTTTGTTGTTTACAACAACTTCGCTAAGTGTAATGGTCTTTTTCCCAACGGTAACCATGCTGTCACTATTTTCCTGGGCCCTGGACAGGGCGGCGAAAAATAAACAAAAAAATGCAGGTACGATCCTTATAATCATACCTGCAAAGTTAATATACTGATCTCTTTAAAATTTTGTTTTATCATTTTGGAAAAACCATGCGGTAATCCACTTTTATATTTCCTTTGGTAATATCATCCAGTTTACGTTTCAGCAATTTTCTTTTAAGTGGCTTTAAATAATCGATAAACAATTTGCCCTCTATATGGTCGTATTCATGCAGGATAACACGGGCAGTGATACCATTAAATGTTTTGGTATGCAGGTTAAAGTTTTCGTCTTCATACTCCATGGTTACTTCTTCGTTGCGGTAAACGTCTTCCCGTATTTTAGGTATGCTCAGGCAGCCTTCATTATAAGCCCATTCCTTACCATTAAGTTTCAATATATGGGCATTGATAAAAACGCCTTTATACCCCGGTTCATCCGGAAATTCACCTTGTTCATCTTCTTCCTGGTTTTCAAAGATCTGTTTACTGTCTATTATGAATAACCTGACGGGTGCGTTTACCTGAGGTGCGGCTAGTCCAACGCCATTGCTGTTGTATAGTGTTTCCCACATATCTGCCAGCAGCTTATCCAACCCGGGATGATCTGTATCAATTTCATCGCAAATTTTTCTTAAAATGGGTGAGCCGTATGCTACTATCGGAAGAATCATTCGATTTTAGATTAATGATTTTTTACAAATTTACGGATATCTGCTTAGGCAATCTAAAATCGCAAATAGAAAATCTACAATTGCTGTAAATATTCCTGCAGAATGATGGTCGCTGCAATGAGGTCCACGTTTTTTTTATCCCGGCGGTGTTTTTTTTTCATACCCATTTCAATCATGGCATCTTTTGCCATTTTAGAAGAGTAACGTTCATCAACTGTTTTAAGCGGTATCACAGGGAATTCTTTTTGTATTTTTTTAATCGCGGCTTTCACCAACGGAGTTCCATGCGTATCCGATTCGTCCCAGTTTTTGGGCAATCCAATGATGATCAATTCCACATCTTCCCTAAGCAAATAGCTTTTTAACCACGGGATCAGTTCTTTGGAATCAATGGTTTCCAGGCCTGTAGCAATGATTTGCAGGGGATCAGTTACAGCCAACCCGGTGCGCTTACCGCCATAGTCTATGGAGAGAATTCGTGCCATACCCGGCCCCTTTGATCTCCCCGGAAGGGGGAGGACAAGTAGGAGATCAAGTTATATTGTTTAAAAATAGATCCAGTATTACAAAGATGGCGAAAACAACCGAGGCAATGCCATTGGTTGTAAAGAATGCCATATTCACCTTACTTAAATCGTTAGCTTTTACTAATGTATGCTGATAAATTAATAAACCAATGAACAAGGTTACACCTATCCAGTACCAATAACCAAAAAGGCCATACAAACCAGCTGTTATTATGCAGATAGCTGCAACTACATGCAGCATATTGGAAACCTGCAACGCTTTTGGTTTACCCAGTGCAACGGGTATAGAATGAAGATGGTTACTTTTATCAAACTCCTCATCCTGCAGTGCATAAATGATATCAAAGCCACTGACCCAAAATAAAACAGTAAGAGAAAACAGGATGGGCAACAAGGCAAACTGGCCCGTTACGGCCAGGTAAGCACCAATAGGTGCCAGGCTTAAACCTGCGCCCAGAACCAAATGGCACAAAGCGGTAAAACGTTTGGTATAGCTATAAAATAAAATTACAAATAATGCTATTGGCGATAAATAAAAGCAAATGGAGTTGATAAAATAACAACAAACAATAAACAGCATGCAGCTGATCATTACAAACCATAAGGCACTATTTGCCTTGATCACACCTGCAGGTATTTCCCGGATCGCAGTACGTGGATTTTTTGCATCGAAAGTGTTATCCAGCCATCTGTTGAATGCCATGGCGGCCGAACGGGCAAAGACCATACAGAGGATGACCAGGATGATCAGCAAAGGCTGGCAGGTAAATATGAGTTTGGTTTTTTCAAAAACCGGAAGTTCATCAAACTGATATACTTTACAATAAAGAATATCATTCAAATTTGTTATCCCCAAAAAAAATCCAATCAATGCAAAGGGCAATGCAAATATGGTATGGGAAAATTTTATTAAGGAAAGATAATTTTTTATAACAGTCATAAATAATATTGTACCGATTATACCAGTATGTAGTCCAATGCCATTTGCTACCGGCATAATACCATATAAGATTTCAACCTAGTCCTTTGGACTACTTTTTAAATCAAGATGGTATTAATAGCAAAAATAGGTAATTCCCCTTTAGGCCCGCCCGTGCCGGAACGGAGTTAGGTGTAAAAGGCAATGCAAAAATGGTATGGAAGAATTTAGTCAGATTGAGATTTATCTATATCGACGACATTATTTTATATATTTCATGAGCCTTGCTTTTATTTCAACATCTGTATTGGAAGCCTGTTCATGTTTATCATAAATAATTATTAAAATTGCTGTTTCTCTAATTACGACAACCTGCGCAATTACTCTGGTACCTCCGCTTTAACCTGTGCTATTACTGGAACTGGAGCGTCTTATTTTATAACAACTTTATCCCAACGGAGTGCCGGTATTTGGGTTGATTGCAAGTTCTTCCAGTAATCGTTTGAAACCTTTTTTCAGAGAAATGTATTTTTCCTTCCAGGTATAGGGCACCCTGTTTAGCGCCGGTTTCAATTCCTTTTAATCCCTGGGCCTTTCCTGGTTCCTTGTAAATCTCTGCTTTTATCCGTTTTATTTTTAAAAAGTTGAACAGCATTTTTTATTTTGCGGAATTATCCGGCATTTTGATTATTGTTTCCATCTAATGAAATTAAAATAATTTATTTTATTCGCTGCTTTGCAATCTCCCACAGCACTACACCCGCCGCTGTGGCAATGTTCAAAGAATGTTTCATACCCAGCTGTGGTATCTCAATACAGCCATCACACTGCAAAATGGTTTCCTGCTCCACACCCGTCACTTCATTACCAAAAATAACGGCAATTTTTTCATTCGATGTAAAATCAAGATTTTGTAACATCAGGCTGTTAACAGCCTGCTCTATGGCATAAACCTGATAACCAGCTTTTTTTAAAACTTTTATCGCTTCCGGTGCATTGTCAAAATGTTTCCAGTTAACGCTTTCCTCGGCACCAAGGGCGGTTTTTTTTATTTCCTTGTGCGGGGGCACACAAGTATAACCCGTTATATAAATGGCTTCAAGCAGAAAAGCATCTGCTGTGCGGAATACACTGCCTACATTATAAGCACTGCGTATATTTTCCAGAACAGCGATTAACAGAGTTTTATCAGACTGTTTACATTCCTCCACCGTTTTGCGGTTGAGTTCATCCATCGAGCGTTTTTGATTTTTTTCCACAGATTATGCTGATTTACACGGAAAATGTTTTGACATGAAAGCGTTGAATAAGGGTGGCCGTTGAAAGGATTTTGCCCCCTCATTCCCCCGTGGCAGGCTGTACAACGATGCCATGAAACTCAAATGATGGGAATACAAAAAACACAAAACCGTTTCTACGCCTTAACCTCTTCCATATCCCTTTCCTTTGGAGAAGGGGCTGTTTTCTTTTCGCCAAACGCTTTCGCTGCTTTGATAAAATTTACGAAAATGGGCTGTGGATTTTCAACCGTACTTTTTAATTCAGGATGATACTGCACACCAATAAAAAACGGGTGGTCTTTTAATTCCACAATTTCAACCAAACCGGTTTTTGGGTTTGTCCCACTCGGGATCAGGCCTGCATTTTCAAAATCGGTGATATACTTATTATTAAACTCCCAACGGTGGCGATGGCGCTCACTGATTTGTGTGCTGCCATAAATTTTGTAGGCAAGACTGTTTTTTTTGATCGTGCACGGATACGCGCCCAGCCTCATGGTACCACCCAGGTTTACAATATTCTTCTGTTCTTCCATCAGGTCAATTACAGGATGGGCAGTTGTTTTATCCATTTCTGTAGAATGTGCATCTGTCCATCCCAATACATTTCTGGCATATTCAATAACCGCCATTTGCATGCCCAAACAAATACCAAAGAAAGGCAATTGATTTTCCCTGGCATATTTAACAGCAATGATCTTTCCTTCCACACCGCGGTTGCCAAAACCCGGTGCTACCAGCAGCCCGTCAAGCTCCTTCAATTTTTCGTGTACATTTTCTTCTGTAACATATTCACTGTGTACATTAACAATCTGCACTTTGCATTCGTTAATGGCTCCGGCATGTATAAAAGACTCCAGGATGGATTTATACGCATCCTGCAATTCAATATATTTTCCAATGAGGCCAATGGTGACTTTACTGTGCGGATATTTGAGCTTATCTAAAAAGGCGCGCCACTTGGTAAGTTCCGGTGCGGCATAACCGTTTATCTGTAATTTTTTAAGAACGATCACATCCAAGCCTTCCTGCAGCATTTTAAGCGGTACTTCGTAAATCGTGCTGGCATCCATGGCCTCAATTACCGCATTGGGTTTTACATTACAAAACAGGGCAATCTTTTTCTTCAGCTCATCATTCAGCGGATGTTCGGTGCGGCAAACGATTACGTTCGGATGAACGCCTTCCTGGCTTAACAGGCGCACACTATGCTGGGTTGGTTTTGTTTTTAATTCCTTGGCTGCTTTTAAATAAGGGATAAGCGTTAAATGAACAACCATGCAATCTTCCTCGGGCAATTCCCATTGAATCTGGCGAACAGCTTCCACAAAAGGCAGACTTTCGATATCGCCAACTGTACCGCCAATTTCTGTAATCACTATATCATATTCGCCACCTTTACCCAACAACAGCATCCTGTTTTTTATTTCATCGGTAATGTGCGGAATAACCTGCACCGTCTTTCCTAAATAATCTCCCGCTCTTTCTTTATTGATAACGGTTTGATAAATACGACCGGTGGTAACATTATTAGCCTGTGAAGTTGGGATATTTAAAAACCGTTCGTAATGGCCGAGGTCAAGGTCGGTTTCGGCACCATCGTCGGTAACAAAACATTCACCGTGTTCGTAAGGATTTAAAGTACCCGGGTCAACATTAATATAGGGGTCAAATTTTTGAATGGTTACTTTTAAACCTCTTGACTGCAACAGTTTTGCAAGTGATGCAGCTATAATGCCCTTACCTAATGAGGAAGTAACACCACCGGTTACAAAGATGTACTTAGCCATAAAAAATAATTTGCCAACCCCTCCCTTATTTTTGGGGAAGTCGGTTGTCGTTAGTAAATATGACCAGAAGAATTTGGGAATAAATCTCGAAGGTCGGGTAAAGATAGGAGGAATAATTGGAGGGATGAAATTTGGACGGAGATTTTTAGGAAAAATTGGGAGTTTTTGGGTAATAAAAATTGAAACAGCCGTATCTTTATTTTTTCACATAAGTGGCTGCTTACCCTAAACAGATGTTTTTAAAATATGAGATTATTAATATTTGCTTCATTATTGGCACCTTCACTGGTCTTTGCTCAGGATGATAAGCGGGATGTTCTTAACCCGGATCAATTGGCCGAAAAGGAAATTAAACTTGAAGTTCAAAGAACGGCCCCATCGTCTGTAACACTTCCCTTTACCAGTATAAAAATTATTGACAGCCGCTCAGATACTTCAAAAATCGGGTACCTGTTTGGAGGCGGTATCGGGATAAAGAAAAAATTTAAAAAGATGGTTTTGCACGGAGGAATAAGTAATGCCATTGAAAAATATTACAATGAATATTACGCCGGCTCTTTCACTCAAAATGATTTTGAATTGTTGATTGTTATGAAACGATTGTGGATATCAGGCAATGCCAAAAGCAACAACAAAAGAATAGAAGTAGCTACTTCCGTTGGTGGCAATAATAGTCTTTACTGTAAATGGGAGTATTATCTTGGTAAAAACGGGGCCTACTTTCCTGTAAAGAGATTGGATACTGTTATTTATTTTGATGAAAACGTCATAAAATATATTGATGAGGAATTCAGTGAAAAACGGCAGTCGTATTTAAAATTTGGCCTAAAGGCCCTGGTTGAAATATTGGATTATTCAAATGCTATTAATCAATTTAGCAAACAGCCTAAAAAAACACTTGCAGCAATAGTTGAATATAATAACCGGGTGAATGCGATTCCTGTTTTGCAGGACGGAGAATTCAAAAAAGGCGTTTACTTAAGTTTTGAAGAATTTAAAAATAACGAACCTTCCATCCGGGATTTTCGGGAAAAGAAAACAAAGTATCAGTTAGTTAATTCAGAAAACTACCTTGAAAACAGCAATGGCGAAACGATCGGCAATTATTGGGGTTATTCCGACGGGAAAGAATTCAGATTTGGTATGTTGGGAAATGAGAAAATATACAGAATTCAAAATACGTTTTGTTTTTTTATTAAGGTAGAAGGGTACACAATCAATACCGATAACGAAGGTTTTTCCGGGCAGGGCAGTGGTATTTCCACGACTTCAAAAAGTAAATATAAAATCTGGGTTCCATACCAGTTGGATATGGAAACCGGCGAAATCTATTAACCCTTCACAATCTTATTATAGCTCGTAGCAATTCCTTTGATCAAGGAAGAACTAAATCCACGGTGTTCCATTTCATTCAAGCCAGCGATAGTACAACCTTTGGGTGTAGTCACTTTATCTATTTCCTGTTCGGGATGGGTACCATGTTGAAGCAGCAGATCTGCAGCGCCTTTTACAGTCTGTGCGGCAATTAAGTTGGCTGTAACGGCATCAAATCCAATTTCAATACCACCCTGGATATTGGCGCGTATATAACGCATGGCATAGGCGGTGCCGCAAGCGCCCAGCACGGTAGCTGCGTCCATTAAATTTTCATTAATGATTACCACTTTGCCCAGTACAGCAAACAGATCTTTTACACAACCGGTTTGTTTTTCCGTTGCATGGGTAAAACTAATACAGGTCATACTTTCACGGATGGCAATCGCTGTATTGGGCATCGCACGGAAAACAGGGAGTTTCTTTTTGATGATCTCCTCAATATCTTTTATCAATATCCCGGTTACCACCGAAACTAAAATATGATCAGTTGTTAATTCTTTTTTAAAACTATTCAGTACTTCTGAAACCTGGTAGGGTTTTACTGCCAGTATCACCAGCTGACTTTGTCTTAC
Organism: Chitinophagaceae bacterium; assembly: GCA_031402615.1. Taxonomy (GTDB): domain Bacteria; phylum Bacteroidota; class Bacteroidia; order Chitinophagales; family Chitinophagaceae; genus Ferruginibacter. The sequence goes on along the minus strand of JANNSN010000061.1, from coordinate 40,462 downwards.
GGCCGCAGCATTATCTGAGCCGATATTAATTCCTTTAGCATCCAGGTTTTTTAATGTGGACAGATTTCTCTTGGTGATATAAATATCAGCTGCTTTACAGAATTTGCTTATTAGTAGCCCTTCTGCGATGGCAGCGCCTAAATTTCCACCACCAATGATGGCAATTTTATTTTTCATGCTTATACATTAGTAGAAAGTATTTTTAGAAAGATAATTCCGCACATAATCATCAACGCCTTTCTCCAGCGAATAAAATGCTGTTGAAAAACCGGCTACTTTCAATTTATCCATATTGGCTTCGGTGAAATACTGGTATTTATCACGGATGTCTTCGGGGATATCAATATATTCAATATTTGGTTTAAGATCAAGGCCGGCAAAAGTTGATTTCACGAGATCATTAAAAGACCTGGCTTCACCAGTGCCTAAATTGTAAATGCCAGATGTGAGTCGTGAGTCCTCAGACGCGGGTAATGAACTCTCAAATTCGAGCCCCAAACTCCCCACTCCCGGCTTCCCACTCCCGACTGATCTCTTCCGACTGATGCTTTTTTCCATCAACCAAAAGCATACTGCGATCACATCTTTAACATAAATAAAATCACGTAACTGTTTACCATCTTCAAATCCCTCTTTATGCGATCTGAATAATTTTACCTTTCCGCCGGATTTTATCTGGTTATAGGCCTGAAAGATCACGCTGGCCATCCTGGCTTTATGATATTCATTGGGTCCGTACACGTTAAAGAATTTTAATCCGGCCCAAATTGGGGGATGAACTTCCTGGTGCAGCACCCATTTATCAAATTCGTTTTTTGAGATTCCATAGGGATTCAACGGCTTTAATTGTTCTACAAGATCATGACTATCATCATATCCCAGCTCACCCTCGCCATACGTAGCTGCTGAAGATGCATACACCAAAGGAATATGATTTACGGTACAATAATTCCAGATCTTTTGAGAGTATTCAACATTCAAATGTTGATGAATCGAATAGTCGAATTCCGCAGTATCCGTTCTGGCACCTAAATGAAATACAAAACCTACCGTTGGTTTTTCTCTTTGTACCCAGTCAAAAAATTCCTCCCGTTCAACCCTAACTATATATTTTTTGTGCAGGAGATTTAGTTCTTTGTCTTCCCGGTCAAATTCATCAACCAAAATCAGTTTCTCAAATCCCTGTTGGTTTAAATAACTTACCATGCAGGATCCAATGAACCCGGCCGCACCTGTAATAATTATGGTATCCTGTTTATTCATGCAAACTAAACTTTGGGATTTTATAAACCAGGGATAAATTATAGATCCGTGGTGTTAAGGTAGGTATGATTTTTCCTTTAGTAATTGTGTGAAAGTAATGATCATAACTGATATTACCTTTCAGATCTTTATAAATGGGAAATCCAACACCAACAATTGCGGTAAAATTAAATTTATTTTCAGCATGATCGGTTTGCAATAATATATTTTCGGGGTCACGTGTTTGATTTTGGGTAACCTTATAGTTTAATAACAGAACCGGAACTAAGCCCAACCGCAGATCAAACTTGTTTTTTGACAGGTTGAAAGCCGCTTCAAGAGGTATTTTTAGCGTGGTGACTTGTAAATCTTCTTCGGTTACATAATGATAATAGTTGGTAAATTTCCGGTTTTCAGAAATGTCTAATCCCGGTATTCTAAATAATATCCCGTTTGGCGGCTTGGTATATATCACCGATGCGGCTGATCTCATTATATTCAAAATTGGTAAAGTTATTTTCTATGGATTTGGCCGTTGAATAATTATTTCCACCAAAGGCTGTAAAATAAAGTTTTTGCCGGCCCTGGCTTTTCTGCGCCGTTTTTAAATTCATCAACAATAATATATTTTTCATATACCCGGTTGCTGTGTCTGGTTAAATAGAACTTAATGCAGAAACTGCCTGCTCTTTTGTCAATAAAGCTGCAATGGCATTTTCATATTTATCTTTCCATGCCGAAACGTTGCCCCAATCTTCTCCATTGATTTTTATGTTTCCGCCGGTTACTTTTCCCAGGTAAGTTACTGTCATTTCCATTTTTTCCAGCAACATTACAAAATCATTCCTGTTTTCCTTTGATACGGTGACAACCACCCTGCTTTGCGCTTCTCCAAACCAATAGGCATCGCTTCTGATATCATCCGCATGAGCCTCGGCCGTAAATCCTACATTACGGTTAAAACAACTCTCCATCAAAGTAATAAACAATCCGCCCTCACTCACATCATGGGCAGAGCTGATCAGTTTTTTACCGATCATTTTTTTGATCTCCTGTTGTACTTCAAATTCTTCGTCTATATCAAAATGCGGGCAAGGCGAAAATTCCACACCGTGGATTTTATGTAAGTATTCAGATGAATGGATGTCATTACGCTGTACACCAACTAAATAGATCTCATCATCTTCCAGCTTAAAATCCATTGTCATTTTATCATTTGCATTTTCCAATAAACCAACCATGCCGATGGTAGGAGTCGGGTACACGGCACCATCGGGTCCCTGGTTGTAAAAACTTACATTACCGCCGGTAACCGGCGTGTCAAATTTAATACAGGCTTCGCCCATGCCTTTAATGGCATGTACAAATTGGTAATATACTTCCGGGTCGAATGGGTTACCAAAATTCAGGCAGTTGGTAACACCCAGTGGTTGGCCACCACTACAGACGATATTTCTGGCTGCTTCTGCAACAGCAATCATGGCTCCTTTATAAGGGTCGGCAAATACGTAGCGGCTATTACAATCGGTTGTTAAGGCCAGGGCTTTATGGGTAGGTTTTGCCAATACGATCGCCGCATCGCTGGGCGCATTGGTACTCACATTGCCTACGCCAACCATGCTGTCGTATTGTACATAGATCCAGCGCTTGCTGGCAATATTCGGTATCTGAATGATTTGTTCAGCCGTTGCTTTTAAATCTTTTGGTTCCGGAATGGTTGAAGGATCAAATGCTTTTATTTTTGCAAAATACTTAGGTTCTGTATAAGGCCTGTCGTAAACAGGCGCACCGCCACCCAATACCAGTTCATAAGCCGGTAATTGAGCTTCCAGTTTTCCACCTGCAAAAAAATGTAAAAGGCCATCATCGGTTACTTCGCCAATTTCACTGCAGGGCAGGTCCCATTTTTTAAAAACTGCGGTTATTAAATGTTCCTTTCCCTTTTCGGCAACTAATAACATACGCTCCTGGCTTTCGCTTAACAGTAATTCCCAGGGCTTCATATCCTTTTGACGGGTAGGTACTTTATCCAGGTCAATCCGCATACCGGCTTCTCCCTTGGCACTCATTTCAGATGTTGAACAAATGATACCGGCTGCACCCATATCCTGCATGCCTACCAGCGCACCGGTTTGAATCACTTCCAGGCAGGCTTCCAGTAATTTTTTTTCCTGAAAAGGATCACCAACCTGCACGGCAGGCAGGTCTTCGGCACTGTTGGCCGTAATATCTGCCGAAGCAAAACTGGCACCGCCAATTCCGTCTTTACCTGTTGCACTTCCTACAAAAAAAACAGGATTACCTTTTACATTACCCGAAGTTGCAGACACCGTCGTCCCATTTTTTAAAATACCAACACTCATCGCATTAACCAATGGATTGGTATGGTAGCATTCCTCAAAATAAACTTCGCCGCCAACAGTGGGTACACCAAAGCAGTTGCCGTAATGACCAATACCATGTACTACTCCCGCCAAAAGATGTTGTGTTTTTGCTTCGGTTAATTTTCCAAAGCGTAAAGAATTCAATGAAGCAATGGGCCTGGCACCCATTGTAAAAATATCACGGTTAATACCGCCAACCCCTGTTGCAGCGCCCTGGAAAGGTTCAATGGCAGATGGGTGATTATGAGATTCGATTTTAAATACAACGCCATAGCCATCGCCAATATCCATCAGGCCGGCATTTTCTTCGCCGGCTTTAACCAACATCTTTTTTCCGTCGCGGGGTAAGGTTTTTAACCATTTTATCGAATTCTTATAACTGCAATGCTCACTCCACATGGCACTAAAACAACAGAGTTCATTAAAATTGGGTGTTCGGCCCAGTTTTTCTTTGATCCGTTCAAATTCTGCTTCTGTCAGTCTTAGTTGTTCGGCTGTTTTGGCTGTTATTTCCATAAGTGTTGATGTGCGCTTGTTGATAAAATGTAAAGGTATGCATCTGCCTGTCTATATCCCGACGGGCAAAGCAAATATTTTAACTATCTTCCCACACCAAAAATATTGGCTTTGAATTACCTGTTATTTGCTGTTTACCTGGTTATTTTATGTTGGCTACTGCTGCGTATGCATTTTACCAAAGGCACTGGTATCGGCAGCAAACTGTTGCTGGGATTGTTTCTTCTTAAGATTGTTGCAGGTGTTGCCATCGGTTGGATATCCTTACATATATATGGTCCCGGAAATGATTATTGGGATGTTCATGATTTCGCCTGGAAGGAATACCAGCTTTTATTGACCAAGCCGGGAGCATATTTCAGCAATTTTTTTACTTCAGATTACCAGGCAGGTTATGCGGGTATTTTCAGTTCAACCAACTCTTACTGGAATGATCTGAAAGGGAATATCCTTATTAAAATGGTTTCTGTTTTTAATATCTTCAGCCATGGTAATTACTATATCAACAGTTTATTCTTCAATTTCACTATTTTCTTTGGGCATATTATACTCTACAGGTTATTTAGTAAGAACTATCCCGGTAAAAAACCAGCCGTTATTATCGGATGTTTTCTGCTTCCCTCAACTTTGTATTTTTCTTCCGGTATTCATAAAGACGGGCTCGTTTTTTTAATGCTCGCAGTTTTGGTATATAGTGTATACCAATCTATATGGAAGAACCGTTTTACAGCTAAAAGAGTATTACTTATCTGTTTCAGTTTAGCCTGTTTGTTTTTGATCCGGAATTTCGTTTTTTTGGCTTTGTTGCCTGCTCTTTTTGCCTGGATCTTGTCGGTTAAGGCCAAATGGTCGTCCCGCTGGACCTTTGCAGCAGTTTACCTGTTTTCGGGGTTGCTTGTTTTTAATATCAGTTCAGTATTTAGCAAAATAAAACCGCTCGATATTATTATGGCAAAGCAGGCAGCATATATGAAGTTACCCCAAGCTGCCACTCAAATTAAACTTAGTCCTTTGCATCCGGACTTCGGAAGTTTTGTTGGCAATGCACCAGAAGCACTAAATCATAGTTTGATGCGGCCCTATTTATGGGAGTTACCTGTAAGATCATTATTACCTGTAAACCTGGAACTTTTTTTTTATCAATTATTAGTTCTGTTACTCCTGATTTTCAGAAGAAAAGATCAGATCCGTCCTGATCAGCCATTCTTTTATTTTTCTCTCTTTTTTACCTTTACCATTCTTCTGATCCTTGGATATATTGTACCAAACCTGGGCTCGCTGGTAAGATACCGAAGCCTCTATCTTCCATTTATTATTACCCCTGTTTTATGTTACCTGGATTGGAAGAAACTATCCAGTTTACTTTTTATTAAAAAATAATAAATATAAAATATTTGTCCACAATCAGGTGAATTTATTACAAGAATGAAAAAATTATTGGTTTATAATTGAATTAATTGTTTTTTTGTATCTAAATTTATCAAAATATGGAATCTTTAAGATTTAAAGCTCTGGATAAAATAAGTAGTGGAGCCCCAAAATTACAAGTTGACGGTTCAAAAAAAATTACTGAAATATTCAACGAAAATGTATTTACACTTGACGTAGCCCGTAAATTTTTAAGCGACGAAGCTTATAAAAGTTTGGCAGCATCTACCAAAGGGCACAAAAAAATTGACCGTAATATGGGAGCCCGTATTGCGAATGGTATGCGGAATTGGGCTGAAGGGAAAGGCGTAACCCATTTTACACATTGGTTTCAACCCTTAACCGGTTTATCTGCCGAAAAACATGATTCGTTTTTTACCTTAAAATCGGATGGCACACCATTGGAAGAATTTGAAGCAGGTGCTTTAATTCAACAGGAGCCCGATGCCTCTTCATTTCCAAGCGGCGGCTTAAGAGCAACATTTGAAGCCCGTGGATATACTGCCTGGGATCCTTCTTCTCCTGCTTTTATTATGGAAATAGGACAAGGTAAAACTTTGTGTATTCCTACCATATTTGTTTCCTATACAGGCGAGTCATTAGATACAAAAACCCCGCTGATAAAAGCATTGGTGGCACTGGATAAAGCAGCCGTTGACGTATGCCAGTACTTCGATAAGAATGTAACCAAGGTAACGGCAACATTAGGCTGGGAGCAGGAATATTTTGTGATTGACGCCGGTTTGGCAAATGCACGTCCCGACCTGGTGTTAACAGGCCGTACCGTTTACGGGCACGCGCCCGCAAAAGGGCAACAATTAGATGATCATTATTTTGGAGCGATACCTGAAAGGATTTATGCATTCATGCGTGACTTTGAACAGGAGAGTTATAAGTTGGGTATTCCCATCAGAACAAGGCATAATGAAGTAGCTCCTGCACAGTTTGAGTGTGCACCCATTTTTGAAGAAACCAACCTGGCTGTAGATCATAATACCCTGTTGATGGATATTATGGATCGTGTAGCTAAGCGACACGGTCTAAAATGTTTATTGCACGAAAAACCATTTGCCGGTATTAATGGCAGTGGCAAGCATAATAACTGGAGCCTCGCAACGGATACGGGGGTAAACCTGTTGGGCCCGGGTAAAACACCAAAGACGAACCTGATGTTCCTGGCGTTTTTTGTAAATGCCATTAAAGCAGTGCATGACTATTCTGACCTGTTGAGGGCATCTATCGCCAGTGCAGGTAACGATCACCGCCTGGGGGCTAATGAAGCGCCACCAGCTATCATTTCAATTTTTATCGGAAAATACCTGACCGATGTATTAAACCAGATCGAAACCAGGGTTGGAGAGAGTTTCGACGAACAGGATGAAGCCATCTTAAAACTGGATATTCATAAAAGTATTCCGGAGCTGATGTTGGATAACACCGACCGGAACCGTACCTCACCTTTTGCATTTACGGGGAATAAGTTTGAATTCCGTGCTGTGGGTTCTTCTGCCAACTGCGCCAATTCAATGACGGCATTGAACGCGATCATGGCAGAAACCCTAAAAAGTTATAAGGCAGATGTTGATGGCCTCATCGAGAAAGGAGAGAAGAAAGAAGTGGCGATCATGCAGGTTATTCAAAAATATATTGTAGAGAGTAAATCTGTTTTGTTTGAAGGCGATGGCTATAGTGACGAGTGGGAGAAGGAAGCAAAAAAACGTGGATTGCCGAACATAAAGACCACACCCCAGGCCTTGGATGCTTATGTTACGGACAAAATCAAGCACCTGTTCAGCAGCCATGAAATCTATAGCCATGCTGAGTTGGAAGCCCGTCATGAAATCATGCTGGAGTCTTACATCAAGAAAGTACAAATTGAAGCCAGGGTGATGGGAGATTTGGCAACCACATTTATTTTACCTTCTGCTGTCAAGTACCAGAATGTGTTGGTTAAAAATATACTGGGCTTAAAAGAGACCGGACTTTCTGAAAAAAATTATGCCAATCAGATGCAGGTATTGGAAAAGATCAGCGAACATATTAATATGGTAAGCGATAATGTAGAAAAAATGATTGAGGAAAGAAAGAAGGCAAACGAAATAAAAGATACCCGTGATATGGCCATTGCGTATTGCGACAACGTGAAAGGAAAATATTTCGATATCATCCGGTATCATGTAGATAAACTGGAATTACTGGTTGATGATACTTATTGGTTATTGCCAAAATACAGGGAGTTACTTTTCATAAGATAGTTTTTTTCTGAGCTAATGGGAGGTCCCGCAAATTCACGGAGAACAAAAAGAGTCAAGTATGACTTCTTGTTCTGTGACTTTGCGGGATTTTTTTTTTGGGAAATTTTAAACTTTAGCCCTGTAAGCATATCTATTAATGAGAAAATACAAACACATGAAATTATATTGGGCCCTTGTACTCCTTTTATTTACTACGGTTACTTCGTTTGCTCAGGTGGAAAGAAAGCCCGCTGTTATTAAAACAGATACAGTAAAGACGGCAAACACAAGCAATGCAGACAATAAACCGGGCCGTAAAGACAGGATTAAAGACCTTGACTTAACCAGGGAACAACTTGTAAAACTCAAAGCCATGCGGGAATCAAATACAGCTGCAAAAGCTGTTATTGAGAAAAATGCCCAATTATCGGAAGCTGAAAAGGAAAAGCTATTACGGGATTTGCAAAAAGAACAGGTACAACAATTACAAGCCATATTAACAGCTCAGCAGTTGGAAAAATTTAAAGCAGGCCGGCAAAACAATCCATAAATTTTTTTTTGCAGGATAAGCTTCAGTCACTTATTGCTGCAGTAAGGTTGAGCAAAGAGGCCGTTCATTATTGAACGGCTTTTTAGTTTTATTTGGCAGCCTGTAGCACCTCCCGGCTGGGTGCCGTATTTGTGCAAGTCGGGTAATGGCCTGGCTCAAGTCCAAGGAATAAGGGGTAAAGCACCAGCTTCGTTTCAAATTTGTTCCTGCCGTAATCACGGGGCAATAAAACCAGTTTAATGCAAATATTCTTTACAGGTGTCCACCGTGAAAAACTTATTTTTGCTGCATGAGTATTACATATAGTTATGACCGGTTATACAACTTCTCTAAAAATGTTTTCTTAAAAATTGGCTGTAATGAAGAGGATGCGGTTATTGCGACTACATCATTGCTTTCAGCAGATCTGCGTGGTGTTGACAGCCATGGGGTGGCCAGGTTGAGTGGTTATATCCGTTTATGGGATGTTAAACGCGTAAACGCAGATCCCGCCATAAAAATAATTCATGAAACGCCTTCTACGGCAGTGATTGATGGCGACAAAGGTTTAGGCCTGGTAGTAGCACCTTTTGCCATGCAGGTAGCTATTGCTAAAGCGAGGGCAGTAGGCACTGGCTGGGTAAGCGTGAAAAACAGCAATCATTTCGGCATAGCCGGGTATCACGCCATGATGGCGCTGAAAGAAGACATGATCGGTATTGCCATGACCAATGCATCGGCGCTGGTGGCGCCAACTTTTTCCCGAGAAAGAATGTTGGGCACAAATCCAATTGCTGTTGCCATACCTGCGGGTATACAACCTGCTTTTGTTGCCGATTTTGCCACAACAACCGCAGCCAATGGAAAACTGGAGATATTGCAACGGAAAAACGAATCAATGCCTGCTGGTTGGGCACTTACTAAAGATGGAGCGCCTTCCACTAATCCCGGTGAAATAAAGAATGGCGGAAGTCTTTTGCCGCTTGGCGGCGATAAAGAGCACGGTAGCCACAAAGGTTATGCATTGGGCGCAATTGTTGATATTTTTTCGGCCATTCTCAGTGGTGCCAGTTACGGCCCCTGGGTGCCGCCTTTTCCGGCCTATATACCCATGCCCGAAAATATGCCGGGCGAAGGTATCGGCCATTTTTTTGGAGTGATGCGTATTGACGCTTTCAGAAAGGCTGATGCATTCAAAGAACATATGGATAACTGGATTACGCGTTTCCGCTCTGCAAAAACAGTGGCCGGATATGAAAAAGTAATCATCCCCGGCGACCCGGAAAGAGAAATGGAAGTGGAAAGAATGAAAAACGGAATTCCCTTGCTGCCTGCTGTGGTAGAGGATTTGAATGCTTTAAGTAATAGATTTAAAGTGACCTTTTAGTGGTATATTCACGTCTCAAATTTTTTAAAAATAATGAAAGTAATGAAGTTTGGCGGCACCAGCGTGGGCAAGCCGCAACGCATGCAGGAAGTTGCTAAATTAATTAACAGGGATCAGGAAACCAAGATTGTTGTACTCTCGGCCCTGAGTGGTACCACCAATGCCCTGGTAGAGATCAGTGAATCCTTATCGAGAGGTGATCGGTCGGCTGCCAAAGCGCAGATCGATGCTTTGCATGCACATTATAAAAATTTTGTAGTTGAATTACTGGCAGAAGATGAAACCAGGAATAAAGCCCATGAAATTTTAAATGAGCATTTCGAATTCCTGACTATCATCTTAAAAATATCGTTCAGCCAGGCCTTGCATAAAGATATCCTGGCACAGGGTGAATTGTTGAGTACCAAATTATTCAGTATTTACCTGGAAGAGATAAAATGCGATCATGCATTGATCCCGGCGCTGGATTTTATGACCATCGACAGTTATGATGAACCACAGGTTGGCACCATCAAAGTAAAACTGGCACAGATATTAAATCGCCAAAAGGATAAAACAATTTTCATTACCCAGGGATATATCAGCCGCAATGCAAAAGGCGAAGTGGATAATTTAAAAAGAGGTGGAAGTGATTACAGTGCCTCACTGATTGCTGCAGCAACCAACGCTGCGGTTTGTGAAATATGGACAGATATTGACGGCATGCACAATAACGACCCCCGGGTAGTGGAAAAAACAAAAGCCATTGAGCAGTTGAGTTTTGAAGAAGCTGCCGAGCTGGCCTATTTTGGTGCCAAGATCTTACACCCAGCCAGTATCTGGCCCGCACAATTTTTTAATGTGCCTGTTCGCCTGCTCAATACATTGCAACCGGATGCTGAAGGGACGTTGATAACGGAGAAGGCCGGCAGCGTTGGTGTTAAAGCAGTTGCTGCAAAAGATGGCATCACGGCCATTAGCATAAAAAGTAGCCGTATGTTACTGGCGTATGGTTTTTTACGCAAGGTTTTTGAAGTGTTCGAAAACCACCGTACCGCTATTGATATGATCACCACTTCGGAAGTAGCCGTTTCTGTTACCATTGATGATGACATGCAACTTCCGGATATTCTAAAGGAATTGGAAGCATTTGGAACGGTGGAGATCGATACCAATCAAACCATTATATCTATTGTGGGTAATGAAATTGCAGAGACAAAGGATGTGATGAAAAAAATATTTGATGCGCTGGAACCCATACCTGTACGAATGGTGAGCTATGGAGGCAGTAAGCACAATGTATCCTTATTAATATCCCGGGGTGATAAAGAAGTAACATTGCAGTTGCTGAACAAGGGTTTGTTTGGTTTATAAGAAAAGATGCCGGATTCTTGACACTGGATAGATTTAAATGTTAAGGAAATCTTTACTTTTCAGACCGTGTACAGAATCAGGTATCCAGTATTGCTAAATCTTTTGCAGCTTTCTAAAACCCCTGTTTCCAGATTTTATCTGAATAATCGATATACGCAGGTAACGCGGCAGATCCGTACCATTTGTACATTTCAACAGCAAGTAACTTTTCTTTTATAGCAGGGTCTTTTTCTAAAAGCTTTTCCGCTTCCTGAAAAGTTTTTACATCCAGTATAAAAATTCCCCGGTAGGTTTTTTCATTTTTTTCAATGGGACCGGCTACGATCAGTTTATTAATTTCAACCAGGTGGCTGATGTTGCTCATGTGGCCTGCAAATAAACTGTCTTTTAATTTTTGGTTATCTGTGGTATTGGAACCTGTTTTTAAAATAACCAGTATATACATCTTCATCCCATAATCATCGGCATTATATTTTTTTGCTAGAACCGAATCGTATTTGGGATTGGTTTTAAGTTGACAGGCTGCCGGAAAAGTAAATGCACATAAAATAGTTAAGCTGAATATTTCTTTCATATTTTAATTTTAAAAAAGAATCAATTTGCTGCCTTCTGTTTACCGCCGTCCTGTAAAAAAGGGCCAAATGCTTTTGAAATGCTGCCAATCCTGATATTGGGTTAAGCATTAGGTTTTAATGTAACCAGAAAGATCAATAAAATGGGACTTATAAAACCAGGCCGTTTTTTAACAGACTGCTCATTTAAATGCCGAAACCAAATTTCTTGTATATAAAACTCATTAACCAGGCCGGGCCTATCATCAAAAACTGGATGTCTTTAAAAAAAGACGGTTTCTTGCCTTCTACCTTATGTCCATAAAACCGGCCGATCCAGGCAACTACAAAAACAAGGATGCAGAACAACCAGAATTGAATAAAATTCCCCTGTTCAAGCAGGTTGCATAACCACAAACACAAGATGGCGAAAAGCACCAATCCAAACCAAAGCGTTCTGGAAAGGGAGATATAATAAATAGTGACCAGTGCCAATAAGATCATGGCAACATTTAATTGAATACCTGCAAAAGCAACGGGAAGTTTGATTCCATATAATAAGCCGATGATGGAAAAGAAAATGGCAGGTACACAAATCCAGTGAATAGTTTCGTTGGTTTGATCCTGGTGACTTTCGCCGTATTCGCTGAGCCATTGATGTATCGTTTTCATATTAAATCGTTAATGTTGGCTAAAGTTAATAAAAACTGTTAACATATCTTTTGCAACAAATAGTCAATATAACGGGTCATATACATGGTTTTTTATAGGATATTGAAAACGGCCTGGATGTTTATCCGGGCTTCTTTTAGCCTCTGAAATTCATACATAAAGTCCTGCAACTACTTCGTATTATTTTTGCCACGAATGACAGGAATGCCAACAATAATAGGAATATCCCGGCTTACCTGTTTTAGAAATTTAATTCGTGACCTTTGGTGAAATTTGTGGCCAATTTTTTCCACAAAAAACTCCCAACGATAGCGGGGAGTTACAAAAAATATTGCCTGGTGAAATTATATGATCAACATGGCATCGCCATAACTGAAGAATCGGTATTTATCTTTAATGGCTTTCTTATACGCTTCCATCATTAGATCGTAACCGGCAAATGCGCAGGCCATGATTAATAAACTGGTTTTGGGCAAATGAAAATTGGTTACCAATGAATCGGCAATATTAAAATTGTAGGGTGGATGTATAAAATGATTGGTCCAGCCTTCCGAAGGTTTCAATAATTTTTGAGCCGTAAATGAAGATTCCATCGCACGCATGGTTGTAGTACCAATAGAACAGATGCGATGGCCTTTTTCTTTTGCTTTGTTTACAATACTGCAGGCCGTTTCTTCAATGCGGTAGTATTCAGCATCCATTTTATGCTTACTCAGGTCTTCAACCTCTATCGGGCGAAAAGTTCCAAGCCCGGTATGTAATGTGGCCTCAGCAAAACGGATTCCTTTTATCTCCAAACGCTTGATCAATTCCTGGCTGAAGTGTAACCCGGCAGTAGGCGCGGCGACGGCACCTTCGTGCTTTGCATAAACCGTTTGATAACGTTCCTTATCTTCTTCATCAGGTTTACGCTTGATGTATTTTGGCAATGGTGTTTCTCCCAATATTTCCAACATTCCCCGGAACTCATCATCCGTGCCATCCCATAAAAAACGAATGGTACGCCCACGGCTGGTAGTATTGTCAATTACTTCTGCAACCAACTCGTCGCTTTCCCCAAAATATAATTTATTGCCAACACGAATTTTACGCGCAGGATCAACAATAACGTCCCAAAGTTTATTGGCTTTATTCAATTCTCTTAAAAGAAATACTTCAATTTTAGCGCCGGTCTTTTCTTTGCGGCCATACATACGTGCAGGAAAAACTTTGGTGTTATTTACAACAAAAACATCCTTATCATCAAAATAATCAAGGATATCTTTAAAATGTTTACTTTCAATTTCCCCTGTTTTGCGATGAATAACCATCATCCGGCTGTCTTCGCGACGTTTGGTAGGATTTTGGGCAATTAAATTAAGAGGAAGGTCAAATCTGAACTGGGATAATTTCATGTAACGGTTTTAATTTTTATGCTTGTCACATGCCCGTACTGCAAGTTTACAGAGATCGTAGCCCTGCATCCAGGACACTTATCATGTTACGGCATGATTTAAAGTGGGCAAAGGTAAGAAATAGCTTCCAAATTACTGTCCTAAAGATTATTATTTTAAAGTATAAGGCTGCTATTAAAGGAAAGTCGCATAGAAAGCACTACACACCCGTTTAATAAATTGTAATATCTTTGGTTCACACATTTGTATACCGTACCCTTCGGTGTTATCAATAAATTGAATAATGTTTAGTAAAACCGTTCTCTTTCTTACGCTTGTTTTATTAGTTTGCTCCATTTCATCCATTGGTCAAAAAAAAGCTAAGTACCCAAGTCTGCTTTGGGAAATAACCGGGAACGGGTTATCAAAACCTTCCTATTTATTTGGTACTATGCACGTGAGCAGTAAAATGGTCTTTCATTTAAGTGATTCATTTTACCTGGCGATCAAATCTGTGGATGCTGTCGCACTCGAGCTGAATCCCGATACCTGGCAGGGCGAAATGGTTGCTGTGAACCAGGTAAAGAAGAATTATGAAGAGTTTGTACGTTCACCCGGTGGTGATTATTTGACCGAAAGTTCGTTCCGCATTTCAAAATATGACGATGAACTGAAAGCAGCATTAAGTACTGAACCAACCGTCGTAAACAGTTTACTTTACCGGTCGTATAAGGCCAAAGAAGACTTTGAGGAAGATACTTTCCTGGATTTATACATTTATCAAACCGGAAAAAAACTGGGGAAAAGAGCAACAGGGGTAGAAAATTATTTTGAAACAGAGCGGATCGTTTTACAGGCATATGCCGACATGGCTAAGGAAAAAAAGAAAAAATCGGGTGATGCTAACGATGAATCGGCGTATGATATTTTGGAAAAAACCCAGGACGCATACCGGAGGGGCGACCTGGATCTGCTGGATTCACTGGACAGGACGATGAACAGATCAGAAGCATTTATGGAGAAGTTTTTATTCAGACGTAATGAGATCCAGGCGTATTCCATAGATACCATCATCAAAAAAAGTTCGCTGTTTGTTGGTGTTGGTGCGGCTCATTTACCAGGGCAAAAAGGTATTATTGAATTACTTCGCAATAAGGGCTACAACCTGCGGCCGATACAAATGACAGACAGGGATACAGCACAGAAAGAAACCATCGATAAATTGAAAGCGCCGGTAAATTTTACAACCCAAACCGCTGATGACGGGTTTTACCGTGTTGCCATGCCCGGGCCGCTGTTCAAGCAAAGCGAAGAATATCAGCAATTGGATAGAAGGCAATATTCCGACATGAGTAACGGATCTTATTACCTGGTAACCCGGGTTAAAACGCATGCCGCTTTTTTGGGCCAAAATGAAAAAGACGTCTTAAGCCAGGTAGATAGTGTTTTGTATGAACATATCCCGGGGAAGATCTTATCAAAAAAATCAATAACAAAAAACGGCTATGCCGGATTTGATATCTCCAACCGTACCAGGCGTGGAGATCGCCAGCGTTATCATATTTTTATAACGCCGTTTGAAGTGTTGTTTTTTAAAATGAGTGGTAAAAACGATTATGTGGACGGAGAAGAGGCTGAACAGTTTTTCTCTTCGATTCAATTGAAAGAGGTTTCAAAAATGCCCGTGCTTTTTCAGCCAAAACAGGGAGGGTTTTCAGTAAAATTTCCACATCAGCCTGTGGAAAACCTACATACGGTTGGTTCCGACAACATGGACCGATGGGAGTATGAAGCCGTAGATCAATCCAATGCGGATGGGTATATCGTTCTTAAGAAATCTGTCTATAATTTTCGATTCATAGATGAAGATAATTTTGACCTGGGCCTGGTGGAAGAATCATTTCGCAATCCCGAAAACTACGACTCACAACTGAGCAGGGTTCAAAGTAAATTTAAAGGATACCCTGCGCTTGATGTAAAAGAAAAACAGAAAGATGGCTCCATCCTGTATGCAAAATATGTGATCCGGGGGCCGCACTATTATGTGATCGCTGTAAAAACTAAAAATAAGAAAGCCGATTTCACCAGTTACTTTAACTCCTTTAAATTTTTGCCGTTTCAATATAATTCAACATCAGCCTATGTTGATACTTTTATGCATTTCTCTGTCCTTACAGCGGTTACTCCTCACCTTGATGAAGGGATGAGGGCAATTGCCGAAAATGCAGTGAGCGACATGGCGAATGGAAATAATGCTACCGGTTATATCAGCTATTGGCCAAAGACCAGGTATGGAACATTTAAAAGCGAAGAAACGGGCGAAATGATCCAGGTCAGTATCCAGGAATATCCCAGGTACTATTTTGAAAAGGACACGGCAAAATTCTGGACTGAGCATATTAATGAATATTATGAAAAGTCGGACATGCTTTTATATAAAACAGACACCGTTACCTTAAAGAATGGTATCAAAATATACCGGTTCAATTTACGTGATACCGGTTCATCCCGTACCATTAACCGTTTTGTAATGCTTAAAGATAATTACAGTTTCAGTTTGCTTACCATGGGGGATACGCTAACGGCAGAAAGTAGCTTTATCAGTTCTTTTTTTAACAGCTTCAGCCCGGCTGAAAAAAAACTGGGACCTGATATCTATTCCAACAGCGTGGATGATTTTTTTACCGATTTGTTCAGCAAAGACAGTGCTACACAACAAAAAGCACAACAATCCATCAAGCAGATACACTATAGCGAAAAGGACGTACCTAAGATTGCAGCAGCTATTGAACGCTTGAATCTGTCAGACAGGGAGTACTTCAATACCAAAGCCAAATTAATTGAGGAACTCGGAGTGATTAAAGATAGTTCCAAACCCGTTGTGGTGAGTTTGCTGAAAAAAATATATGCACAAACTGCCGATACCAGTCTTTTTCAAAATGAAGTTTTTAAGGCACTGGCCAAACATAAAACCAGGGCAGCTTACCAATTGTTCCGGGAATTGATTCTGCAGGATCCACCCATTTTTTCGGATAATTATGAGTACAATAGCCTGTTTCGTAACCTCGGCGATTCTTTGTTACTGGCCAGGGAATTATATCCGGAGCTTTTACAATTATCATCGTTAGCTGACTATAAAGACAATGTATTATCGTTGTTGGTAACCCTGGTCGACAGTAATTATATCAAAGCAAAAGACTACGAAGATTATTATCCGAAGATCTATTTTGATGCGAAAGTTGAGTTAAAGCGCCAGCAAATCAAGGATGAAAAAATAATGGAAAAGGCATTGTTGAATGACGGGGATGATAAAAGTTCAGCGTTGCCTGATTACACCGGGAATAAAAAAAGTACCCTGGACGATTATAGTGTTTTATTGTTGCCATTTTACGATAACAATACAGGTGTACGACTTTTCTTTGAACGTTTGCTGCAGTCGAGAGAACCCAGGGTTAGGCTTACTGCAGCCGTTTTAATGTTAAGAAGTAATTTACCGGTGGCTGATAGTGTTTTACTTGTACTGGCAGCTGATGATAAATACAGGAGCGGGTTGTATACAAAACTCGAAAAGATAAAACGATTACATGCCTTCCCGGCTAAATATAAAAATCAACCGGATATTGCCCGGAGTTTTCTGATTGAAAATAAGCTTTATGGTAAAATTGATTCAATCGTTTATCTTAAAAAACAACCGGCGTCTTATTTAAATAGGAACGGGGTGGTATACTATTTTAAGTATCGGGTTGAAAAAGAGGATGACTGGAAAATGGGTATCAGCGGTTTGCAGCCGGCAGATGGTAAAAGTATTTATACAGAAAATAAACTGACTACCATGACTGACAAAAAAATAAAGGCAGATGAATCGTTAGATGATCAGTTTCAAAAGCAGTTAAACAGGCAATTATTCAGTTTTCATAAAAGTGCCCGGAATTTTTACGGATTCAACAATAACGGAACGTACAGGCCCATTGCCAGTTATGAGGATTGATATAAATACTTACCCGGAATGGCATGGATGAGTTTTTGTGTGTATTCATTTTTTGGATGATGATAAACCTGGCCTGCATCTCCTTCTTCCACTATCTTACCCTGATGCATAACCAGGATGCGGTTGCAGATATAATGAACAACAGACAGATCGTGTGAGATAAAAATAGCCGTAAAGCCGAATTCGCTTTTTAGATCATTCAACAAATTAAGCACCTGGGCCTGTACGCTTACATCCAGTGCTGAAACACATTCGTCAAAAATTAAAAAAGAAGGATGGAGTGCCAGTGCCCGTGCAATGCAGATACGTTGCCGTTGTCCGCCACTGAACTGGTGAGGATAACGGTTGTAATGATCTGTTTCCAGGCTTACTTTTTCCAGCAACTCCATCACTTTTTCCTTTCGCTGTTTGTTGTTGGATAGCATTGCATGTACTTTCAATGGTTCTAAGATGGCATCGCCAATGGTTATACGTGGATTTAAAGAACCATATGGGTCCTGGAACACGATTTGCAGGTCTTTGCGCATGAATCGTAAAGATTCGGCTTTCATCTTTGTGAGGTCGTTCCCTGCTAATATTATTTTACCGGATGTGGGTTTGATCAGCTGCAGAATACACCTGCCCAAAGTTGTTTTACCACAACCACTTTCACCTACAAGACCAACGATATCACCTGGTTGAACGGTAAAACTTACCTGGTCAACAGCTTTAAAGCTGCGCACTGTTCTTCCAAAAAAGTTTTTCTTTACCGGGAAATGCACTTCAAGCCCTTCCACATGCAACAGCGGTTTTTGAATGGGAACCCGGTTGCCATCGGAAGGTTTTTGCGACGGGAGATTTTCTGGTAGATTAACTTTAGTAGTTTTCCGTTTGCCATTTGTAAAATCACTAACTACGGGTAACCGTTCTCCTTTTGCTTTGCCGGCCGGCCTGCACGCAAGCAAAGCCCGGGTGTATGGGTGTTTTGGTAAAAGCAACAGTTCTTTGGCATTTCCCTGTTCTACGATCTCACCCTTATACATCACCAGTATCTTATCTGCTATATCGGCAACAACACCCAGGTCATGCGTAATGAAGATGACAGACATATTGTTTTGCCGCTGTAAAGATTTTATAAGTTCCAGGATGGTTTGTTGTACGGTAACGTCCAAAGCAGTTGTAGGTTCATCTGCAATTAACAGGTTGGGGTTACAACTTATGGCCATAGCAATCATTACCCGTTGCTTTTGTCCGCCACTTAACTCATGCGGATAGCGGTTGATTAATGCTTCAGGATCAGGCAATTCAACTTTTGTAAAAAGTGCGATCGTTTTCAGCCTGGCTGCTTCTTTCGAAAGTTTTTGATGTAAACGTAGCACTTCCATTACCTGGTAACCACAGGTAAAAACCGGGTTCAGGGAGGTCATGGGTTCCTGGAAGATCATCGCAATTTCGTTGCCACGTATACCGGTAATTTTTTTGTGTGATAATTGCAGCAGGTCAACTGCTTCCTGCCCGTCTCTATAAAACAAAATTTCGCCGGATACCCGGCTTTGTTTTGGCAGCAATTGTAAAACAGATAAGGCTGTTACCGATTTACCGGAGCCGCTTTCGCCAACAATGGCAATTAGCTCGCCCGGTGCAACGGTAAAAGAAATATTTTTGACCGCATCACTTACCTGGCCATCGTTGTTAAATTGAATGCGGAGGTTTTTTATGGAAACTAATGGCGCCATGCTGTTTTTTAAAACTTCAGATGACGAACGGTTAAACCATTATTCATTAATTGTTTTATTGAATCAATGCCGATTTTCAAATGCACATCCACATATTTTGACGTTACTTTATTGTCGCTGACCGCCGTTTTTACACCATCCGGCGTCATGGGCTGATCACTCACCAGTAACAAAGCACCGGTTGGGATCTTATTATAAAAACCAACCGTAAAAATAGTCGCTGTTTCCATATCCACGGCATATGCCCGCACATCCTGTAGGTAAGTCTTAAATTTTTCATCATGCTCCCATACCCTTCTGTTGGTGCTGTAAACGGTACCGGTCCAGTAATCCACCGCATAATCACGGATGGTGGTGGAAACTGCTTTTTGCAAAGCAAACGCCGGTAAGGCAGGCACTTCCGGTGGAAAATAATCATTGGACGTTCCTTCGCCCCGTATTGCTGCTATGGGTAAGATCAGGTCGCCCAGTTTATTACGTTTTTTTAAACCGCCACATTTGCCCAAAAACAATACAGCTTTCGGTTCTATGGCACTTAACAGATCCATTATGGTGGCGGCACCCGGGCTGCCCATTCCAAAATTTATGATGGTTATATTGGCCGCCGTTGCACATTGCATGGCCTTATCCGCACCTACAATTTTTACTTTATGCCATTTGGCAAACAAGTCAACATAGTTGGCAAAATTGGTAAGTAAAATATACTCCCCAAAATTCTCCAGTTTTTCACCGGTATATCTCGGTAGCCAGTTTTTTACAATTTCTTCTTTTGACTTCATAATTCCGATTCCCAGAAGAGGGCCAGTTTTAATTTTAATTAAATTTTATAAATAGTTACTTTCTTCCTGCACCTCCCTGGTTTTAAAAGTTACCCTGTTAATAAACCTGTTACAACTTACCTTTATACCTTTACAAGAAATACAGCCTTTAAAAGTACAATAATTAATTTAACTGTTTAAAACACCGTTCCTGCAATGGATAAGGCCAATGATCAAAATTGAATATCCTACATTTCAGCCCAAAATAAAAGAAGATGCAGGTAAAGAATTTATCTTTGATGAAATTCGTAAACGCTGGGTACTGCTTTCAGCCGAGGAATGGGTGAGGCAGAACTTTCTGCAGTACTTAATACGGGTTAAAAAATACCCGGCATCTTTAATTGCCGTGGAGAAAAAAATAAAACTGGGTGATCTGATAAAACGGTTTGATATTGTTGTGTACGATACCGGTACCAAGCCCTGGATGATCGTGGAATGTAAGGAGATGAATGTACCGCTGAATAAAGCAGTGCTGGACCAGGTACTACGGTATAATATTACGTTGAATGCGCCATTCCTGGCCATAACCAATGGAAGCTATTGTATGGCTTTTGAATTAAAAGCAAATACCATGTTCACCATTAAAACACTGCCGGAATTTTAAGTCTGTTTGCAAACTGTTGTTACCACGACTTAAAAAGCAATAATAATAATGAGTATAATAATGACCAATAGCAGGCGGAAAAAAATTTGCATAACGGATTTTTTATAGGATTTTAAATGTAAACGGAAAATGAAAAAGAAAATTGTAATTGCGGTAACGGGTGCAAGTGGTTCCATCTATACCTATTTGTTGTTAAAAAAGCTGCAGCAGCTTGATAATCAACTGGAAGCGCTGAGTATGGTGATGACAGAAAATTCGAAAGCCGTTTGGAAGATTGAGCTTGGCAACGATGGGTATGCAGATTATAAGCTACAGCATTTTTCTCAACAGGATTTTCATGCCCCGTTTGCCTCAGGATCGGGGCAATACGATACCATGATTATTATTCCCTGCAGTATGGGTACATTGGGAAGAATTGCAACGGGTATTTCGAACGACCTGATCAGCCGGGCTGCTGATGTTATTTTAAAGGAACGAAGAAAATTGATTTGTGTGATCAGGGATACGCCCTACAACCTGGTACATATCCGGAATATGGAAACGGTTACACTTGCCGGGGGAATAATTTGTCCGGCAACACCATCGTTTTACAGTAAACCAACCAGTATGGAAGAAGTTGCCGCCACAGTTGTTGACCGTGTTATTGACCTGGCCGGATTGCAAAATGAATCATACCGGTGGGGAAACTAAAAGACTATTTGGCCCGGGCGTGAATACTGATTGCCGGTTTAAGTTTTTACATTTTTACCAACAAACATTAATCACGTAAGATTCCCCTTTCGTTAAAAAGGGAATCTTACTCCTGCCGGGTGAACGTATTGCAAGGCGTTCGCTATTCGGGTTCAACTATTTTTTTGATATCGAATCTCAGCTTTTTTTCATTGCCGTTGTCAAAGCATTCCAGGTAAAGGTTATCCTGTGTTTCATGAACGATTATCCATCTTTCCTCGCTCAGGTTTTTAAAGAAATAACCAATTACTTCCGGTAAAGGGGCATAATCGAATATCATAGTGATTGAGCCTGCTCCCGGTGCCCGGTACCATTTTCCTACAACACCAAATAACCCTGAATTTGCAGTAATTACGTTTCCCTGTAATTCAAAATCATATAGATTGTAATGAATGGTTTGATCCTCTCCATTCATTACAAATGAACCTATATGCATATAATAAGTAGTAACAATAGGAAAATGAGGTTTAGTCACATCAGCATTTTGGTTTGAATTACCTACGGTGATGTTCTCTTTTCTGCATGAGAAAAGACCAACTGTGAGCAATAAAATTGCTATATAAAATAACTTTTTCATAGTAAAAATTTTATAAGGTTAAGAAATATAATTGCGAATAGTATATTTTAAATTTGTCTCTATTTTCTTTTACAAAATATCCAATATTTACTTGATAAAAAATGACGGCAGTGGGGAAAAAAATGATAGTGATCAACGCCACCGGGAAGCCGTGCAGGTCAGGCAGTTTAAAAAATCAAGACCGTAACGGAGCAGGCAGGTTTTAATAAATTACAGCCCATATAAAAAACCGTTACAATTACATGTAACGGTTTTGCAATAATTTAATGAATACCTCTTGTGTTATTTATGAATTTATCTCAAATCCACCAATTCCATCCCGGGATAATTTTTTTGATTAAAAGTAAACATGGCATCCGGAATTGCTGATTTGGTATTCATACCGCTAACGGTGTAGGTATACCTGTTTCCGGCTTTTTCAAAAACTGTTGTTGAGGTTATCGTCTTGGTGGCTTTATTGATCAATACAATAACCTTGTGAAACATTTTCGATTTATCAATGGGTGTTAGTTCAATCTCCTGAATACCCCTGGTGTCGCTGTTTAGCTTATATAAAAAATCCTTATCGTAAAAATTAGTAAATAACTTTTGAGGAGTAATGGCATTGTTCGAAGGGTCGATCCGGGTTAGTGTAATTTCTTTTGCAGCCTGGTCAACTGTCCAGGTATTGCTGCCATCGCAAAAAATATCCTGTTCATTTACTTTAACGCGGTACTTGGTTCCTTTCATGTAAACGGTACCTTTTTTATTACCCATTAGTTTTTTACTGCTATTTTCTATTTTTAAACTAAAATTAGACTGTACCGATTTAAACGTTTTAAAATTGGCACTTACTGCGTCAAGGATCTTTTTTGCATCCGGGTCACTATTACCCATTCCTTTCGGCACTTGTGCCTGTAAACCAAAAAACATAGCCACCATGAACCCGGTCACACTAAAAATTTTCTTCATATTTCTAATTATAATTTTAAAAATCGACTTATAAAATGGCTGCAAAGATATAATAATAGAGGCGTTCTGACAACCGGGGTTTAAAAGCACTATTGTAATAAACTGTTAATATAGAATCTGTTGAGAAATAACTGAACTGGGCCAACGTTTATTCGTAAAAGAATAGCTATTTTGCAATTCTTCAACTCAACTCCGCTATTGATACTTTTTTACTGTTAACTACCTGTTTATTAACAGGAAGATTTTTATAAGTATCACTTTTTAATCTCATTTATGGAAAAAAATATTGCTGTTTCCCAAAGGGAGACCTATTCACCTACACAGTTCACTGAATTTTTATGGTGGTTATCCACTGCCGAAAAAGAGATCCTGGTGGATTCTGTTATTGACAGAAACCGCTACCGTATCATTGGTATGACTGTATTGGCTACCTGGGCCTTTGCAACTTTTACCTGGACCTATTTTTTCAGCACGATTGTAGAATCGCTTTTCCTGTCAATTGCACTCGGCTTGTTTATGGGTTTTATCATTCTTACCATCGACCGGGCTTTAATAAAAGGCATCACCAAATTCAATAAACAAAAACTGGCACCGCTTTTATTCAGGGGATTACTAGCCCTTACCATTGGTACATTTATGGCACAGCCTGCCGTATTGTACATGTTTGATAAAGAAATAAAGTTGCAGACATCGCTGGACAATGAAAAAAAGAAGATGTTGAAACAGGTGGAGTTGGTTGCACTGTACAAAGTACCAAAAGATGTATTGTTAAAACAATCCGATGCACTAAAATCTGAACTGGCTTTAAAATCTGAAGCAGTAAATAAAGCCAGGGAAAATTTTTTGGCCGAAACTGATGGAAGCGGAGGCTCGGGTAAAGTGGGGATTAAGGATATTGCTATTGCCAAAAGAAATGAATATCAAAAACTGGATGCTGAATATCAAATATTGGTGAAAAATAATCAACCTAAATTAGATAGTAATGATGCGGCACTTAAGGATATAGACAATAAGATAAAGACCGAAGAAGCCAATTTTCTTTTATACCTCAACAACGGATTTTTAACCCGGGTTGAAGCATTGGCTAATTTAGTAAAAAGCAACCCCGCCCTGCAATTCAGGTATTACCTGATCGTTTTTATTTTAATACTGATAGAACTGATGCCTGTGATTGCAAAAACCATGCTGCCTTCGGGCAGCTATGATGAGAAGGTGTTGTTACGGGAAGAAATGGAGATGGAGATTGCCCACAGCAATATCCGCAAGGAACAGCAACTGAAAGAACTGTATAACCAACTTGCATTTGACAATGATTCGGAAGCCATCACAGCGTTCTTTTTGTTAACCAAAGATGACCGGAACGAAAAGATAAGATCCTTCAGTAAAAAGTGGAAGGAAGAAAACCACCAGACCTTTGACGGGCTTTGGGAAAAAATGAAAAAGGAGATATTGACGAAGCAGGAAAACTAATTGCCAAACCCCCTAAGCGGTTGTAAACCCCAACGGTAGTGTAATTGATAAACTTTCACCCGATGTTTCCTATTTTTGCCACCTATGGCCAAAAAATCTGCCGATACACCCTTAATGAAACAGCACAATGCCATCAAGGCCAAATACCCTGATGCCATACTCTTGTTTCGGGTGGGCGATTTTTACGAAACTTTCGGACAGGATGCTGTTACCACAGCAGCTGTTTTGGGTATTACCCTTACCAAAAGACATAGCGGCGATCCTAATGCCCAGGAACTGGCAGGTTTTCCGCATCATGCCCTGGATACCTATTTACATAAACTGGTAAAGGCGGGATACCGGGTTGCCATTTGCGACC
The DNA here is from genome assembly GCA_031402615.1 of Chitinophagaceae bacterium. Classification (GTDB taxonomy): domain Bacteria; phylum Bacteroidota; class Bacteroidia; order Chitinophagales; family Chitinophagaceae; genus Ferruginibacter. Next base: position 15,583 of record JANNSN010000061.1, on the reverse strand, counting down.
AGTTGGAAGATCCAAAACAGGCCAAGGGTATTGTAAAACGCGGTGTTACCGAATTGGTAACACCTGGTGTTGCCACCAGCGATAAATTACTGGAACATAATCGTAATAATTTCTTAGCGGCTATACATTTCGACAAGGAAAAAATCGGCATCGCTTTTTTAGACATCAGTACCGGAGAATTTTTTGTGGCCGAAGGCGATAAGGAATACGCCGATAAATTATTGCAAAGCCTTAAGCCTGCCGAAGTCATTTTTCAGCGAAGCCACCAAAAATATTTTAAAGAAAGTTTTGGCACCAAATTTTTTACCTATACGCTGGATGAATGGATCTTTGCCGAAGCATATGCCACCGAAAGCCTGTTAAAACACTTCGGAACGCATAGCTTAAAAGGATTTGGTATTGAAGGGCAACAATGGGGTATCATTGCAGCCGGAGCCATTCTTCATTATTTAAAAGACACCGAGCATCCAAACCTGGGGCATATCACTTCCATTCAGCGAATAGACCGGGCAGATCATTTATGGATGGACCGTTTTACGATCCGCAACCTGGAGTTATTTGGCGGGGCCGACGGGAGCGAGACTTTATTGAAGGTTTTGGACAACACCGTATCGGCCATGGGCGCCAGGTTACTAAAACGTTGGATGGTATTGCCCTTGAATAATATCATAAAAATCGACGAACGGCTGAATACGGTTGAGTTTTTAATTAAGGAAGTTGATCTCCGCAACAAACTGACACAATATATCAAACAGGCAGGCGATGTGGAAAGACTGGTGAGTAAAGTGCCGTTGAAAAAAGTGAATCCCAGGGAAGTGTTGCAAATTGCCAAAGGATTACAGCAAACCGACCTGATCAAAAAAATCTGCGAAGCTTCATCTAACGAATATTTAAAGAGATTGGGTGACTCGCTGAATCCCTGCAAATATATTTTTGATAAGATCGTAAAAGAGCTGAATGAAAATCCGCCCGTAGCTGCATCAAAAGGTTCTGTTATTGCTGCAGGTATTCATGAAGAGTTGGATGCGCTAAGGAAAATAGCCAGTGGAGGTAAAGACTACCTGTTGGAAATTCAGCAAAGGGAAGCCCTGGCCACAGGTATAAGTTCCCTGAAAATAAGTTTTAATAATGTTTTCGGGTATTACCTGGAAGTAACGCATGCGCATAAAACCAAAGTGCCCGAAAACTGGATACGCAAACAAACGCTGGTTAATGCAGAAAGATACATCACGCCGGAGTTAAAGGAATATGAAGAAAAAATTGTTGGCGCCGAAGATAAGATCCTCGCCATTGAGATGAAGCTTTTTGAAGAACTGTTGAATGAGCTCCAGGATTATATTGCCCCCATGCAGGTAAACGGAAACGTGATGGCTGTGGTTGATTGTATATGTTGCTTTGCCAATAATGCCCTGCAATACAAATACAAAAAACCAATGCTGCAGGATGATTTTATCCTCGATATTAAAGACAGCCGCCACCCGGTTATTGAACAAAATCTGCCGGCAGGCGAACCTTATATCGCCAATGATATTTACCTGGATCCGTCATCGCAACAGATCATCATTTTAACCGGCCCCAACATGAGTGGTAAGAGTGCCATTTTGCGACAAACAGCACTGATCACTTTAATGGCACACATGGGAAGTTTTGTTCCGGCAGGCGATGCAAAAATTCCGTTAACCGATAAAATATTTACGAGGGTTGGTGCCAGCGATAATTTAAGCGGCGGCGAGAGTACGTTTATGGTGGAGATGAATGAAACGGCCAGCATCATCAACAACCTGACCAAAAGAAGTTTGATTTTGCTGGATGAAATCGGTCGGGGTACCTCAACATACGATGGTATCAGTATTGCCTGGAGCATTGCAGAGTTTCTGCATAATTCTATCCATCAACCCAAAACATTATTTGCCACCCATTATCATGAGTTGAATGAACTGGAGAATAAATTTACAGGTATTAAAAACTTTCATGTTACCAATAAAGAAGTTGGCAATAAAATAATATTCCTTCGTAAACTGGCAACTGGAGGTAGCATCCATAGCTTTGGTATTCATGTGGCCCGTATGGCGGGCATGCCGCCCGACCTGATTGACAGGGCCAATGAAATTTTAAAACAACTCGAACTTAGCCGGGAAGAGGGCAAGTCGTTACCTGTAGATGAAACCATAAAGCATTTGAATACACCTAAAATGCAGCTCAGCATTTTTGATGCCCACTCGGCTACCTTCAATGAGATCAGAACTTTACTGGAAGCTGTGGATATTAACCGCTTAACACCAGTGGAGGCTTTACTGAAATTGCAGGAAATTAAATCGAAGGTTCAATGATCACCCGGGGTTTATGATGTATGGTAATTCCAGGTTGTTTGGCATATAACTTGTTAAATCCTTATTAACACTTGCAGCACTAATAACTGTAAAGGAGTCTTTTAAATAATTTTACCGCAATTATGATCAAAAAATTACCCGCATTATTTGCTTTTTGTTTCTTTATAACAACGTTTAGTAATGCCCAGACCTGTACCACATTGGGACAAACCCCGGGTACGGCATTTCCTGTTTGCGGCACAAATGTTTTTTCGCAGGGTACCGTTCCCTTTTGCGGCGGAACGTCTATACCCGCGCCAACTTGCCCCAGGGGCCCTTTCTCCGATAAGAACCCTTTCTGGTATAAATTTACCTGTTTTGCTTCAGGTACGTTGAGCTTTAAGATAACACCCAACTCTCCGGAGGACTATGACTGGGAATTGTTTGATGTAACCGGCAAAGCCCCTACAGTCGTATTTACCGATGCATCCACCATAGTTGCTTATAACTGGAGTGCCGAATTTGGTGTAACGGGTACTGATGCAGCGGGTGCCAATTTAAGAGAATGTGATGGACCCGGTGTGCCACTCCTGAGTAAAATGCCAACATTAATTGCCGGGCATGAATATATTTTACTGGTAAGTCATTTTACCGATACACCCAATGGATACAGTTTGTCATTTAGTGGTGGTACGGCCAATATCACCGATCCCAAAGAGCCGCATATGGAAAGTTCCCGGGCTGCCTGTGACGGCACGCAGGCAACCATCAAACTGAACAAAAGAATGAAGTGCACCAGTCTTACTTCTTCGGGTTCCGAATTTACCATAACCCCTGCTTTGGCTAATGTTATAGCGGCTACGGGTTTTGGTTGTGGCTCCGGTTTTGACATGGATTCTTTGATACTGACCCTGGATACGCCATTACCCCCTGGCAATTATACCATCAATATCCGCAACGGCTCTGATGGCAATACCATTAAGGATAATTGCGACAGGAATATTCCGGATGGAGAAAGTATTCCCATGGTCGTTTATCCGCTGATACCTACGCCCATGGATAGTATTTCAAACCTCGGTTGCAAGCCGGTTGAATTACAACTGGTCTTTAGAAAAAATATCAGGTGCAGCAGTATTGCAGCTGATGGAAGTGATTTTATAGTTACCCTGGTTTCGGGATCAACACCGGTATCTGTGATAGGCGCCACCGGTAGTTGTAATGCAGGTGGCTTATCAGCAATAATAAAAGTTGCATTATCGGCACCCATACAAACCAAAGGTATTTACCAGGTTCGTTTGGTAACCGGCAGCGATGGCAATACTATCATTGATGAGTGCGGCCAGGAAACACCCGCAGGTGCAACTTTAAATTTTATAACAAAAGATACCGTTAATGCAGATTTTGGTTATTCTATAACATACGGGTGCGACAGGGATACTGTTAATTATATTCATGACGGCCGAAACGAAGTGAATTACTGGAAATGGAATTTTGATAATGTGCGAAGCAGCAGCCTTCAAAACCCAACCATGCTTTATGGTTCCTTTGGCGAAAAGAAAACATACCTGGTTGTTTCAAATGGAGTTTGCCGCGACACCAGCGATAAGATTTCTATTTTGTTAGATAATGAAGTTAAAGCCGATTTTGAAGTAACCGCAATTGTTTGTCCTAATGAGTATGCCACATTTACGGATAAAAGTACCGGTAATATTGTTTCCTGGAACTGGGATTTTGGGAATGGTATAACGGGTACATCCCCTTCACCTGCTGTACAATCTTATATTGTTCCGATAGTAACAAGGGAAATATTTCCAAGGTTGATCGTACAAAATAATTTGGGATGTTTTGATACCACCATACAAAAAATCGTGGTAACCAACAGTTGTTATATTGCTGTGCCCAATGCCTTCACACCCAATAATGATGGGTTAAATGATTTTCTTTTTCCTTTAAATGCATATAAAACAACCAACCTGTTGTTTCGTGTGTATAGCCGGGTTGGTCAGATGGTTTTTGAAACACGTGACTGGACAAAAAGATGGGATGGAAGATTTAAGGGACAGCCCGCCGACCTGGGAACCTATGTGTGGATATTGACCTATACGGATATTGATACCGGAGAACGAAAGCAGCAAAAGGGATCAACGATTTTATTGAAATAACCTGATGAGATGATGAGTGAACTGGATGCCGGAACCGAGATACTTGATACCCGGCAGACTCTAAAAAAGTTGGTAGGTTTTCAATAGCCGAACCACAATCCAGCATCCCCGTGCGAACGATGTGCAGCCGGGCGGGCAGTAGCCAGCATCTCAACCCATCAATTTTTTACGATCGTCTCTTTCTTCGCGTAGCATAGCTCCAAAATCCATTTTACGTATCATGGTTTTTACCACCAGGGCAATACGCTTAACCTTTGTGGGCTCCGTCTTTGCTGTTTCAATCCATTTGGTAAAATAATTACGATGGCCCTGGGGTAAGGAGTTAAAATATATAAACGCTTCGGGTTCATCTTGTAAACAGTCCAGTAATTCGGCGGGGGGGAGTATTCGTGCGTTATCCAATTCAATCTGAACGTTAACAATGGCACCTTTTCTTTTGCCGATACCTTTACGCATGGCAGCATTAATACTCATGATAAAATCACCTTCGCCCATTGGTATCAGGGCAATCTTCTCCATTTTAAAATCATCAAGTTTACCTTTTACCCGGTACGATTTTTTTACGCCAGGATTTAGTTTATTGGCAATTTTTGTTGGTACAACAATATAAGTCCAGCCGGTCTTTTCGCCCTGTTTATCAAATTTTAATATGGTGGTAGAAAAGCTGAGCATGGGGTACAAGTTAAAAAAATAAAAACGATTTGTAATTAAACAAATCGTTTTTGTTGATCATGGCAATTAGATCAGGTTAAAAAATATGTCTGGCATACTTAACCATTATTTTCTTCTTTGTCCATGTTTTTAGTCATCATATAACCGGCAAACAACCCGGCACCTGCCATAAAGAAAATGCAGGCAGGATAAACGCCATCTGCTTTCAGGCCGCTATACGTGGTTAACAACAAGGCAAGGAAAACCCCGATTCCGATGCCCATTAACAGCAGCGCCAGGTTTAATATAAGCACTTTCCAAATGGGTGCTGTATGCTGCCTGCCGGCCATAAAAATGCTTGCATCAGCACCTTTTTCTATAAGTGCCAGACGTTCTTTATTTCTGGTAGATAAATAGAGGTAGAAAATGCCGAAAATTACCAGAAACAGGCTGATTGGGATTAATATTCCTTCCATGGTTTTTGTTTTTTAATGATTAATTTTAATTGGTTCATTACATAAGACGACACTGTTAACAAACCGGTTACAGATTTTGTAGAAATACTTTTAAAGTATCGGTAACCTGCACAGTGTTGTAGTCGTCTAATTGATCAGCATATGGGTAATACAAATGATCAAGCATATATTGACCTGGTAATAAAAGGGGATACCAATGCATTTACCGTGTTGGTAGACCGGTATAAGGATATGGTTTTTACCCTGTCGTTGAAAATGCTTAAGAACCGGGAGGAAGCAGAGGAAATTGCGCAGGATAGTTTTGTCAAAGCCTTCAGATCATTGAATACATTTAAGGGCGATTCAAAATTCTCAACCTGGCTTTTTAAGGTGACCTATAACAGTTGCCTGGATCGGCTCAAAAAACTCAGGCGGGTTAACCCGGTTGTTGCCATTGATGAATATACCGAAAAAGAAGTGGTCGAATTAAGTGATATATTTGACAGCATCGAAAACAGTGAGCGAACAAAAATGATACAGGTTTGCCTGGACAGGTTACCGCCTGAGGACAGTTTTTTATTAACCCTATATTATTTTGAAGAGCAATCCCTGAAAGAAATCGCAAAGATCATGGGCATTAACGACAATCATGTTAAAATAAAACTACATAGAAGCAGAAAAAAGTTAGCCGGTATTTTAAGAGATCAATTAACACCTGAAATACTTAATCAATATGAAAGCGAAAACAAATAAACATCTGGAGAACTTTACAGGAAAACTGATGAAGGAAAATTCATTGGATAAACCTTCGGTTGATTTTACTGCCCAGGTGATGTCAAAAGTTTGGGTTACCAATACGGCCTTTGTTTATAAACCTTTAATCTCAAAACAGGTTTGGGTGATTATTTTTGTGGGCATATTTTCCCTGGCAGGCTACCTTTTATTGAATATGACAGAAACCCCCTCACGGAGTTGGTTTTCGAACATAGATTTAAGTAAGATCAACTTTCCACATTTTAACTTCATGGCAGGTTCTAAAATATCAACAGTCAGCCTCTATACTGTAGCAATAGCAACAGGTAGTTTGTTGATACAAATATCATTTATTAAAAACCGATTTAATAAACGCCTAAATACATAAGGATTTCGCATGCATGTTAACCGGAGGTATTTACCGGACGATATTTTGAGTAATAATCCGCGGTTTTTTACGTTTAGTAGATACTGACTTGGGAAAGAGATCCTTTCTCCTGTAAAGCTGGTGCCTGTTGTACGCTGAAAAACCAGTACAACCAGGTTAAACTGGAAAAGTACCAATTTTATGATTACTTTTCCAGTGCAAACTGCAGAATCAGTTATTGCCTTTGCCAGCAATTCAATTATTTATGAAATTAACCCAGGCTATAAGTAAATTTTACGTCAACGGCGTTAAACTGCTCCTCGTTTCAGTAATTATCATTGTCGTTTATTCTGTTTACCAATCTCAACAGGTTATTAAGTCGGGAAAAAAGATAACAAATACCCAGGAAGTACTAATATATGCAAAGAAAATACTCACCCAGACACTGGATCATGAATCTAACTTCAGGGCATATATACTTACCGGCAGGAAAACACTTTTGGAACCTTTTGAAAAATCGCAAAAGGAAACATACAAAAATCTTAGTTACCTGGAAAAACTTTCCGGTAATACACCTGATCAAAAGGCCCGTTTCGACTCCCTGTTTTTTTATGTGGATACAAGAATAGCCTTTAATAACCGGATCGTTTCAAACTACGAAACTGACGGAGCCGGCATATCCATGAAGATGGCCGAAACGAGTGGAGGCAAATTATATACGGATCGCGTCAGGCAACTGGTTGAAAATATACAGGATGCCGGGAATATAATGTTGGTAAAATATAAAAAAGCCAATGAAAAAAGTATCAGTAACCTGCAGCGTGTATTGTTATTGATCGTAGCGGGTATACTGTTATTGTTGGCCGTTTTTATCCGTAAAACCAGGGCAGATAATATTGAAAAAATAAAAGCGGCAGCCGAACTGAAAAAATTAAATGATGATTTGGAGCAACGGGTTAAAGATCGAACGGAGGAATTGGATAAAAAAGAAAAATTATTCCGGACATTGGTTGAGAATAACGAAGGGATCATCTTATTGCTGGATGAACAATTACATGTTCTTTTCCGGAGTTCGTCAACGGCCCAGGTTACAGGGTGGCTGTTTGAAGAAAATAAAAAAGTGGCGGTGATTGAATACCTGCACAGGTCCGACGTCATGAACGTGAAACGGTTAATGGATGAAGCGGTCACCAATCCCGGAAAGGCAATCCCGGTTTCTATGCGGGTGAAAGAAAAGACCGGGCAGTACATTTGGCTGGAAGGGTTGGTCAAGAATATGATGCATGACCCGGCAATCGGGGGAATCATAGTAAACCTGCGGGATATCAGTGAACGTAAGAAAGATGAAATCAGCTTAAAATTGGCCATTGAACGCTATGATATCCTCGCCAATGCAACCAGCGATACCATTTGGGACTGGGATCTGATGAATAATACGATGTTGTATAACGATGGCATCAGTAATACATTTGGCTACCAGGCTCCTCAAGTGGAAAACGTTGTTGACTGGTGGAATGAAAAGATTTATCCTGATGATCTGAAAAAAATAAACGAAACACTGGAAGAAGTTTTTAAGAACGGGTTACAGAAATTTCAATTGACATACAGGTTTCGCTGTGCAGATGGTTCATATAAATATATTTTTGACCGGGCTTTTGTGATATTTGAAGACAAGGGCGTTCCCTGCAGGATGATTGGCGCCATGCAGGATATTACGTACCAGGTTGAGGAGGAATTACGTACATCAAAAGCCATTATAGATGCACAGGAAAAGGAGCGCCGGTTCCTGGGAGGAGAACTGCACGATAATGTGAACCAGATATTGGCCAGTTCTTTACTTGCCCTGAGTATGGTCAAAAAAAATAAAACAGATATCGAAGAAGCCTGTGAATTTATAGAAATGGGTAAGGAACACATTTTCACTGCCATTGACGAAGTACGGAAATTATCTCATCGGCTTGCGCCTGCTTCTTTTGATGACAAGACATTAAAAGATGCATTCGAACACCTGTTGCAGTCATTTAATTTAAATAGCCAGTTTAACATCGTGTTCAATTTTGATGAGCGATGCAATGCCACTAGTGGCGACATACAGATAAACCTGTACAGGATATTGCAGGAGCAAATGAAGAATATTGTCAAGTATTCAGGAGCAAATGAAATTGAAATTGCAATCACAGTGGAAGGAGATGCAATAAAGATGCGGATCTTTGATAACGGCAGGGGTTTTAATGAAAAGACTGCAAAAAAAGGAATTGGCCTCAGCAATATCAAAAAAAGGGTAGAATCATTTTCCGGTAAATTTATTTTGAATACAAGTGGAGGAAAAGGTTGTGAGATCTTGTTGGAATTACCATGGGCAAATACCGTGAAAGCCTTCGCCGTATAAATGTAATTCGCGAAAGCAGTGGATTTCGGGTGCTTTACATGTACAACCACCCGGTTTCTGCTTTCGAATATATTCCGTTGGTACCATGCACTACCACTAAACCTGTTTTGCCCCGGTATCTGTAAATTTGATGAGAGGTAATACCAAATGCTCAGAAAGCTGTATTTTCCAACCCATGAAAATATACATATCAGTTATCGCCACACTCATTGCTATACAGGCCTGTTCACAATCTACAGCAAAGATGGATTTTGAATTTTATAATCCCCCATCAACCCTGGTGGTACCGGGTAAAGTGATCACGAAAGCAAAATTCCCTTTTATTGATGTACATAATCACCAATTCCAGATGCCAACCATGGACCTGGGGACGCTGATTACCGACATGGATAATATGAATATGAAAGTGATGGTAAACCTCAGCGGGCAGAGCGGAGAATTATTAAAAAAATCTGTGTATAACATAAAAGAAAACTACCCAAAGCGGTTTATTGTTTTTGCCAATATAGATTTTAAAAATGTTGGAGAAGCAGGCTGGAGTGAAAAGGCGGCTGCTCAATTGCAGGAAGACGTAAAAAGCGGGGCTAACGGTCTAAAAATTTATAAAAGCCTTGGTTTTTCTGTTAATGATATAAACGGCAAACGAGTAACGGTCGATGATCCCAGGCTGGATGCCATCTGGAAAAAAGCAGGGGATTTAAAAATTCCGGTGTTGATTCATACGGCCGACCCAAAACCTTTTTGGCAGCCCATGGATGAAAACAATGAACGTTGGCTGGAGTTGGCTACTCATCCCCGAAGAAAAAGAGGAGATACTGACCCTGCTCCATTTGACACTTTAATTGCTGAGCAGCACCGCATGTTTAAGAAACATCCGTCAACCACTTTTATAGCTGCTCATTTTGGCTGGTATCCGAATGACCTGGGTAAACTGGGACAACTGTTGGATGCGATGCCGAATGTTGTGGTGGAATTTGGTGCCATCATTGCAGAGCTGGGCAGGCAGCCCAGGGAAGCTAACCGGTTTTTTACAAAATACCAGAACAGGATCCTTTTTGGAAAAGACAGTTGGGTACCGGCGGAGTATCCTACTTATTTCAGGGTTTTGGAATCTACGGACGAATATTTTCCCTATCACAAAAAATACCATGCATTTTGGGCGATGTATGGTTTGGGGTTGCCGGATGATGTGTTGAAGAAGATCTATTATAAGAATGCGCTGCGTATTATTCCGAATATTGACAATACTTTATTTCCGGATTAACCTGTTGGTGAGCGCATCAGCCGTGAAAGAGACCAGTCTTTATGTAAGGCTGTTTTTTAAAGAGCAGGTTCTACTTTTATTTTTTCATCATCCCATCATGTTCACCGTGGAAAACCAACGAACTGTAGCAGCCGTTTTGACTACTTTAATTCGCAGATCCTTCACTGTAAATTTCGTAGAAAGCTTGTTGGTTGCCAGGAACACCTCCACCGATATCAAAGGTTTTACTTAACCGAAAAGTACTTGTTTTGGTTTGCCTCAAAAGTTTATTCCAGGGAAATACGCTATCACTATTTAGGGGAGCATGTATCGTTTTGTTCAGGTTTTCTGTAAATTTTAAAGTAAAAATACTGCCTATACGCTCATCCATAATGGATAGCTGACCCTTCGTTGCAGACGCAATAAGAATGGACGACTTTGGTTTACAAAAAAGTTCATTACAGATTTTTTTATTGATTTTAAGTTCACGTACTTTCCTGATATAGGTTTTTTTTACTTTACTACCCAGCCTGCGTTCGAAGTCAATTTCGTTGTTACAACAATCGCCTATAACCAGGTTTAACCGGGCGCTCTTTGTTTTTATAATCTCATATATGTCATTCAGGTTTTTGGTAGTATTATTAACATCGGTTATGTTAAATGCAGCCGGCATTTTGCGCAGATCAATCTGCGGATACTTTATTTTAGATTCATTTTCATAACTGAAACCATGCCCTGTATAGTAAAATATAACAATATCATCACTATCGGGGTTTAGCGAATTAACTGCATGTATAACATTTTCATTGTTATAGTCTTTTCCTTCGATGACCAATTCAACTAAATCAAACGCTATATGTTTTGCAATTTTATGGATCGTTTCCCTGACCGTAATAATATCCAGGGAAGCGGCCTTCCCAATAAAGGGATCCAGAGTATTGGCCACTATAATCAGGATTAGTTTTGTTTTTGGTGGATCATCTGCCGTACTCATCTGTTTTAAATAAAGCTCTTTTTGGACTTCATAACTTTTGAGGGGTTTCATATTCATCGTGCGTTTTTCTAAATTTACAAATTTTTATAAAAGAAATAGAACATTATTATAGAAAATAAATATTGCTGCTGCATATTTGTACCCGCCCGGGGCAAAATAAAAAATGAATTTCAATGTACTTACGTATACTGAAATTCATTTTTTACATGCTAATAAAAACCTATGCTAATTTCAGGAACTGGGAATCAGCGGCTTGGTCAGGGCTTTTTTTAGTTTCTTTTTAATTGTTTTTTTAGGAGCTGCTTTTTTGGGAGCTGCCGCCTTTTTGGGAGCTGTTTTTTTTGTTGCCGCTTTTTTGGGAGCTGGTTTTTTTGCTGCTGCTTTTTTTGCTGCTGCTTTTTTTATGGTTGCCATAATTTATGAGTTTAGGAAATAAATTTAATCATTAAAGTTTATATTTTTGAAAAAATTTTCTTTTCGGGCAATAGCATCGTATTTATGCAGGCACTTATTCGTTTGCATTTGGAGCGCATAAATACACGGGTTATGGATATTGTTCGTCATTTATTTTCTTTGATTTTTGAATGGTATACGGATATGCGGTATACAATCGGGCTCACAAACTGCTGCTCCAAAATGGTGAACACAAAAAATGGACCGGGACGCTGTAAGCGCCGGGAATGTGGTCCGAATTGTTGGATTCGGATATTTCAGGGATTTGCAGCGATTCCACGATAATAGTTTAAATATATTTTATTGTTTAATTTTTTGGTTAACTTTTGCTGCTTCCTTTCTTTTTATTACTAAACAGGAATACTTATTCTTCCAGGATCTCCAATTGTTGAATAATTTGATCTTCAGTTACCGGGTAGTCTTTTCCTGTTCTTATTGTTTGAAAGATATCTTCAAATGCATTCATGTAAGTTGATTTTACCGATGCGATCTTTTCCCGTGTTTTTGCGCCATCATTACCAATGGTAGTAAGTACAGCATATTTGTCTGTAGTTTCAATGCCGTATAAGGGATTTGACGGAAGCAAACCCTCCAGCAATTGTTGTTCCTGTATATTGGTACGATATTTAATGAAAGAGCCCCTCGTGCCGTTAATTATAAATGCAGGCTGTGCCTCTGCAACCAGCATACTCACAGTAATAAATACCTGTAACCCGCCGGGGTATAATAAATGAATATGCGCATAATCGTCTACCCGTGTATCGGGCCTGAAGAGTCCTTTATTTTTTATCCAGCTTACCGGTTTTCCAAAAATCAGGATAGCAGCGTCCACTAAATGCGGACCTAAATCCCATAACAAACCACTGCCGGGAACCGGGGTTTCTTTGGCAACTTTGGGTCCGATGTTATACCGGTACCTGTCGAAACGCATATGCACTTCAACTAACTTGCCCAGTTTACCTGAATCAATAACCTGTTGTACGGCCAGGAAATCGCTGTCGTAGCGGCGGTTTTGATAGGGGAGAATTAACCGGTTTTGCTGTCTTGCCTCTTTATAAAGCGCAACAGCATCCTTGGAAGAAATCGTGAAGGGTTTTTCTACCAATACATGTTTACCGGCCCTGAGGGCTAGCATGGCAAAATTATAGTGAGTAGCATTGGGCGTATTAACAACAACCAATTCAATTTCGGCATCGGCCAATAGTTCATCAACGGAATGAAAACTTTTTATCGCAGGATAAATAAGTGGTGCTTTCTTTTCGGTTCTTTCCACCACTGCAGACAACTGAAAGCCGGCATGTTTATGCAGAAAAGGAGCATGAAATATTTTGCCCGACATGCCGAAAGATAAAATGCCTGTTTTTATTTTATTATTCATGATTACTATTGCAGTGATAGATTTTGCGTTTGTTACTGCGGTAATGTAATACCATCTTGATTTACTAAGTAGGCCAAAGTACTATGTTGAAATCTGATATGGTATTATACCGATAGCAAACGGCCTTGGACTATATACCGGTATAATCGGTATAAATTACAATTGTCAAAAACGCAATCTACTTTTAATAAGGAAGACTGCTTTATTTATTTTAATCTGGCTCCTCATCGCTGAATAAACTTTATAGAAAGATTATGCCTGAACGGCATTTGGATGGCATCTGATAAATTGTTCGATTTGAATTAATGAATGAGCCCGGCTCATTGTTTGCAAGCGCACTTGAAAAAAGTCAGTAAAAGCAATTTCTAAAAACGAATTTTCGGGGATTATACAGTAATTCTTAAGCCGGGTTATTAAAACTTTCCTGCATTTTATCAATCAGTTCAGTTTCCAACATACGCCTGGCAATGCGTATCATATTCTTAAATGCCATGGCGTGAGAAATACCATGGCCAATAATTACAGGCTTGTTTACGCCCAGCACAGGAACCCCGCCGTACTGTTCAAAATTAAATCGGTTAAAATGTTCATCATCGATATGTCGGCGCTTGCTGATATCGTAGAAGCTTTCCGCGAGTTTTAAAACCACGTTTCCGGTAAAACCATTACAAACCAATACATCGGCCTTGGATAATAAAATATCGCGGCCTTCTATGTTGCCGATAAAATGGATCTGCCCGTTTTCTTTCAACAGGGGATAGGTTGCCTGCGTAAGAATATTTCCTTTCCCTTCTTCTTCTCCTAAATTGATTAAACCCACTTTCGGGTCTTCAAAATTTAAAATATGTTTGGCATACAGCGAACCAAGAATAGCAAACTGGTTCAGATTTTCAGGTTTGCAGTCGGCATTGAGTCCTACATCTACCAACAGTCCAAGTGTCCCGTCTTCACGCGGCATATAAGCGCCAATAGTCGGCCGCAACACGCCTTCAATGGTTTTAATACTGAACAGCGATCCTACCATCATGGCGCCGGTATTACCTGCACTAATGAATGCATCCGTTTTACCTGTTGCCAGTAACTGGAAACCGATAGCGATGGATGATTGTTGTTTTTCTTTTAATGCTTTGGTAGGGTGCTCGTTCATTTCAATTACCTGGGTGGCATGAACGATACTGTATTTTTCGGCAGGGATTGGATGGTTAATGAGGTGTGCCTTTATCTGCTCTTCATCACCAATTAGCGTAAGTCGCAGATCGGGTTTTGTACCGGTTATAAATTCGGCTGCCCCTTTCACTGCTTCCAGTGGTGCAAAATCGCCTCCCATCATGTCCAGACCTATATTCATCTCGGTTGCTGTTTAAATTAAGGGCACTCACAAATTTTAGCCTCTAAAGTAAATTGTTTTTTCTGCTTCGCAAGAAAAAAATACCACAAACCTTCCGGCCGGCAGGCAGCAATACCAGGTTACAACAACATACGAGAATGAAGTTTTCCGTTGCACTTTCCGGTCAAATCAACTTCTCTGGGATTAAAAGAGCAAAGTGTCAATTCCTGTAAATGCAAAATTCTAAATCTGTTTGCATACGGCAGGCTATTCGGGCCTGCCTGACGGCAGGCAGGTTTAGAATGGATAGGTTGAAAAATATTATGCTTTTAACGGAGCTTTCTCAGCTACTAATTTTCCTTTGTAGAATAATTTTCCTTCGCTAACGTGGGCACGATGACGTACGTGTGTTTCGCCGGTTGTTTTGTCTACACTCAACGTAGGCTCACTCGCCTTATAATGTGTTCTTCTTTTTGCACTGCGCTGCTGCGAATGACGCCTTTTTGGATTTGGCATGACTTATTTATTTTAAAATTTAATATTAATATTCTATAAAAAACATTCCTTAATTGTCCTTGAACTTATCCAGTCCTTTCCACAAAGTGGTTGCATTGTGATCGATATACTTAGCTTCCATCTTTTTCAGTTTCTCCAAAACTTCATTGTTGCATTGAGGCCCGCCCATCTCTGTTTCGCTGCACATACGCTGCATTGGCACACTCAGCATTACAAATTCATATATCCAGTTACTCACATCCAGGTGACTTTCAGTTCTGGATAAATAATAAACATCGGGATCTTCTTCCTGATCGTTCATCTCTTCGGGATTATCGACCAGTTTCACCAGCATTTTAAACTCGTCCCATAGTTCGAGTTTCAATGGATTGCCACAACGGTCGCAGGTAACTTCTGCCTTTCCACCAACTTCAAACTTTAAAAGCATGAAACCGGTATTTTTTTCTAATGACAGTTTTACATTTGCAGTAGCATTTGTAAAATCCTGGGCACCTTTTTCTACAAAGAACTTATCATCTAAATCGTAACTGAACTGGTGAACTCCGGGCTTTAATCCCACAAAAGCAATCTCAAAAGCCCGTCTGTT
>JANNSN010000060.1:0-61021 GCA_031402615.1 Chitinophagaceae bacterium | reverse complement strand
CGGGCCCGTGTCTCAGTGCCCGTGTGACTGGTCGTGCTCTCACACCAGTTACTGATCGCAGGCTTGGTGGGCCGTTACCCCGCCAACTACCTAATCAGGCGCACGCCCATCCAAAACCGGCCGAAGCCTATAATAATAAAGAGATGCCTCTTCATTATGTTACGGTGTATTAATCTCCCTTTCGGAAGGCTATTCACCAGTTTTGGGAAAGTTGCGTACGTGTTCCGCACCCGTTTGCCGGTCGCCACCAGGATTGCTCCCGTGCTGCCCCTCGACTTGCATGTATAAAGCCTGCCGCTAGCGTTCATCCTGAGCCAGGATCAAACTCTCCATTGTAAATGAGTTGTTTGAACGTGACTTGTAATTTCTCATTGAAAAATTAACGTCAAATTCTAAATTAATATTTGCGCTAACATTACCTTGATAATCAAATAATTATTTGCTGCTGTTTCCAAACTTTCAAAGAACTTTGAGACTTTACTTTTTGCCCTCTTTTTAATTGGGAGCGCAAAGGTAACGGTCTTTATTTTATCACCAAAACATATCTAATCTTTTTTGCTGTTTTTTCCTTTGAAAAAACCCCTTTTTTTAATTGGGAGTGCAAAAGTAAGAGCAGGGAGTTTACCCACCAAATCTAATTTCAATTTTCGTGAAAGTATTTTTTGGTTTCGCTGCTTGTTTTGTGTGTGATTTTGTTAAGAACTGAAGCCTTTTTTCAAAAGCGGACGGCAAAGATACGGGTGGAAAGACTGTTGCCAAAATAAATCTGCATTTTAATTATTAAAAAACCCCCTCCCGGAATGTATATATCACACTAAAACAGCCACAGATATGGGTTACAGGCCTTAATTTATTATTGAATTATTTTGAGAAAGTTTTTGAAAGTTGATCGATGAGCTAATAAAGGCCCAATTCTGCTATCAACTGTTCCCAGTTTATGGACACCAAAAAGCCCAAAAAAACTTACGCTGAACTTTAAAAGAATTATGGAAATGTTACTTTAACCAGGAACAAACCATCCGGCGAAACAGAAAAATCTGCTTTTGAACTATCTTTCGCTTCAATGATAGACCTGAATTCCTCCACAGTAATTTTCTTTTTGCCAACCAACAGCATGGTTCCCACCAATCCTTTCACCATTCCACGCAAAAAACGGTTCGATCTTACTTTATAAACCAGGCAACCGCCTTCCTGAACCCATTCGCTGGCATCTATACTACACAGAAAGTTCTTTACCTCTGTATTTCTTTTGGAAAAACTTGTAAAGTCGGTATGCCTCAATATTTCCCCGGCTGCCTGCTGCAGCAATAAAAGGTCCGTGTTATAGGGTACATAATGGGCCCTGTCCCTTAAAAAAGGGTTTTTGTGCTGGTATACATAGTAGCAGTATTCCCTGCTTCGTGCATCAAATCGACAGTGCGCCTGGTCATCAACCCGGTAAATTTGTTTAGCAACGATATCAGCAGGCAGTATGGCATTCAGGTTATAGACATCATCTTTAATCGTAAGCCCGGTATCAAAATGGAAATAATTCTGCAAAGCATGTACACCTGCATCTGTACGGGATGACCCGGTTAATTCAAATTTTTGCTTATAAAAGATCTCCAGCGCCTTTTCTACCTCTGCCTGGATGGAGTTGGCATTTTGCTGTACCTGGAAACCTGAATAATGGGTGCCTTTATAAGAAACTTCTATAAAATATCGTGGCATGGCAGCTTTTTCACTTTCATCAAATTAATGGCTGAGCATCGTTTTAAATCTTGATTTATAATAGTTGTCGGTTATCTGATTTTCCAATAGACCAAAATTGTGCGTATCGGCCACATAAGGGAATGCCGCAACAAAAAACCTGTACCTTTCTTCATCACTAGTAAACAATAAACCCAGGTCCCGGATGTGCTCACTGGTATAACAGGTTTTTAAAAACTGCCTGCTGGCCATACTGATCATCTCTTTGCCATTCTTTTTTTCGGCCATTTTTTTTCGAAGGCCAATAAAATCATCCTGTGTTGCTGTTTTTTTACAGTCGGAGTTTATCATTTGAATATTACCCGATTCTTTTTTTATGATCGCCGGTTCGGCAACGGGCTGTTGATCTGTGGTCACATTTTTTTCTGTAATTACAAGATCGCCTGTTACCAGTTTACCCGAATCTGTTTTTTGGCTGGGATTTTTTAATTCCATATCAACAAAACCGGGTTCAGTTTTTACCGGCACATTATTCATTACAACCGGAACAGGCGTTGTATTTACGTTTTCTTTTTCCACAATGGTTTCATTTTTTTTAACCGGCATAAAAACATTAACTGTATCCGTTTCGGCTTTTAGGATGTCAACATACGTAATCATAATTTCATCTGCCGTGCTGTCCTGCTTCAGTTTGATAACACCGGTTTTATCTTCGCTGGAAATATTTTTTTCCGGCGCCGGTTTTATTCCGGGATCTGGTACCTGCACCTGTATTATATTACCGGGCCCAGGCTCCGTTACCGGTGCATTCATTTTATCTACCACAACCCTGGCAATGGATGAGTCATTTACTACTTCCGATAAAATCCTGGCAAACTCGTTATCCGTTATAACTGATTCCTCCGTATTGTTTACAGCCTCTGCCTTTTGCAACACCAGTGGCTTCTGCGTTTGTAAATTATACAGATCCCAATTAAATTCACCAGCTTTTTTAAACAGGTACCCGGCATTTGTTTCATTTACTTCTATGGTAAACCGGTATTCGGGCCATTCATTGCCAGGAAATCCGATAACCAGGCGATAAGCATTGTCAACAAGTTTTGAAAGAATGATGTATCCGGAAGCGGAGGAGTTGAGCGTTCTTTTGTCCATTTTAACATAAAAAGGCTGTTTGTTCTCCGTTTGTATATAAATGAACCTGTAGGTTTGTGCCCGAACACCCACTGATAAAAGGAATACCGTAAAAACCAACATCCAGCATTTATGAAAGAAATACCTCATTTTTTATGATCATTAACCATTTCAAAATTACTTATTTAAAGTTGCTTTTACCGTTTAAATAAAAATCTCTGTCACAATCGCTTTGGCACACTTATTTTTGTGACCTAAATAACAAATATGAAAAAAATTCTGTTCTTAATTACTTTGATCGCGGGTCCGTTTTTAATCATGGCACAACCAGGTGCCGAACCGGCAGATACCTCCTGGAAAAATATTTTAAGGGAATCGAACCCAAGGGTCAATGACCTGGTACATACCAAACTGGAAGTAAAGTTTGACTATGCAAAAGCCTATATGTATGGTAAAGCCTGGATCACTTTAATGCCGCATTTTTATGGTACTGACTCTCTATTGCTTGATGCAAAGGGAATGGATATTAAAGAAGTATCGATGATGAAAGGCACTGCAAAATCAAAATTGATATACAATTATGATGGAATGGAGCTCAGGATCAACCTGGGCAAAACCTATAAAGGCGGCGAAAAATATACCATTTACATAGATTATACCAGTAAGCCCGACGAATTGAAAGCCGAAGGAAGTGCAGCCATCACCAGCGCCAAAGGTTTATACTTTGTTAATCCAAGAGGAGAAGAAAAAGATAAACCAACCCAGATTTGGACACAGGGTGAAACGGAAGCCAATAGTGCCTGGATGCCTACCATTGACAAACCAAACCAAAAAACCACCGAAGAAATTTATATGACGGTACCGGCAAAATATGTTACGCTCAGCAATGGTTTATTGATCAGCCAGAAAAAAAATGCCGACGGTACCCGCACAGATTATTGGAAAATGGATATGCCCCATGCGCCTTATTTATTTTTTATGGGTGTTGGCGAATTCTCTGTAATTAAAGACAACTATAAAGGAAAAGAAGTTAGTTATTATGTTGAAAAAGAATATGCCCCTGTTGCCCGCGGCATTTTTGGCCACACCCCTGAAATGATGAAATTTTTCTCTGATAAACTGGGTGTTGAATATCCCTGGCAGAAATATGCACAGATGGTGGGCAGAGATTACGTGAGTGGCGCTATGGAAAATACAACCGCAACCCTTCACCAGGAAAGTGCTTATCAAAATGCACGTGAACTTGTTGATGGTATTGGTTGGGAAGGTACCATTGCCCATGAATTATTTCACCAATGGTTTGGCGACCTGGTAACGACGGAAAGCTGGAGCCATATAACGGTTAATGAATCGATGGCAGACTACAGTCAAACGTTGTGGATGGAAAATAAATATGGTAAAGATGCCGGAGATAGTGAAAACCGGCAGGGGCTGCAGGCATATTTGTCCAATCCCGGTGAAAGCAAAAAAGACCTGGTGCGTTTTTATTACTCCAATAAAGAAGATGTTTTTGACCTGGTGAGTTATCAAAAGGGAGGCCGTGTTCATCATATGCTGCGAAATTATGTTGGTGATGAAGCTTATTTTAAATCGCTGAATAATTACCTCACCACAAACAAATTTAAAGCCGGTGAAGCCGGGCAAATGCGACTGGCCTTTGAAGAAGTTACCGGAAAGGATATGAACTGGTTCTGGAACCAATGGTTTTATGGAAGCGGGCATCCTATGGTGAAGATCAATTACAATTATGATGATGCGGCAGGTAAAGCGATGGTGATTATTGAACAGACACAAAAAACAGGTAAGTTCTTCCGTTTGCCGATTGCTGTTGACGTGTACACCGGACCGGCTAAAAAAAGATACCAGGTTTGGGCAAAGAACAAAGTGGATACTTTTAGTTTTAATTATTCAAAAAAACCAGATCTGGTAAATGTTGATGCGGATAAAGTAATGCTATGGGTAAAAACGGATAATAAGACGGATGAGGATTTTATACAACAATGGAAAAGAGCGCCATTGTACCTCGACAGGCGGGAAGCCCTGGATTATTTTGCAAAAAAGGGAATGAAAGAACTTGCCGAAGGATTGAAGGATAAATATGGCCCGCTGAGGAGACTTACTATTCAAAAACTCGCCACTTCGAAAATGAAAAACGATGCCATGGTTATTGAATCTATGGAAAATATTGCAGCGACTGATGATGACCGTTTAACAAAAGCAGAAGCCATTTCTTATTTAGCAGAATCGAAAGACCCTAAGTATAAACCGTTATTTGAAAAAAATATCAACGACAGCAGCTATTCGGTTGCCGGTGCTTCATTAGAAGGACTAATTGGTTTAGATTCAACCAGGTCGTATGAACTTGCAAAAAAATACAGTAAAGATGCAAAAGGCAGACTGGGAAATGTAGTATCAGAAACCATACTTAAAAATGGTACGGAAGCAGATTTTAAATTTATAGCCGAACGCTATGCTGCTATGCCGCTAAGCCAGGAAAAAATAGGGGCTACTGATAGCTTTGCCGGTTACCTGGAAAAAGTGCAAAACATGGCTTTGGTAAAAGAAGGAATAGACCTGATATTCAAATTCCGTAAGGCTGTACCGGAGCAATTCAGAAGTTTTGTTGACCCGATGATCATGGGCGGATTGAACAAATTAGGAAAAGCAAAAGGTAGTGAAATTGAGGAGCATATTAAAAATGGAATGAAATAAAAAGAAATCCCACCAAATAAAAATGCCTCTGCAAAACGGAGGCATTTTTATTATTACTAGTAATTTTTTTTACGGAGCGATAGCCCAACTACCTGCTCTTTTAATTTGCACTCTAAATTCTGCTTGATTATCTGGTTTATCCCCCACAATTTTTGTATGCGCTCTATTATTTGGTTCCCCGTCAATTTCAGGCGAATTATGGATGGGATCGTGTTCAATCCTTTGTAAGACATAAACTTTAATCAGCTCAACAATACTAAATCGCCACACATAATAATCAGAAGGATTTTTATACCCTCCTTTTGGATGGCTTATTTTAGCCGTTAGCTGTCTTGTACTTTCACATGTAGCATATTTACACCAATCAGAGGAAAGATTATCTGAGTTTTTAGGAGTATTTGTAAAAGCAGATGCAGATGGAGTATTGTCCTTTTTATTAACTAAACTTGAATGCACTCTAACAAATAAACAATGATAAATATTTATAGGTTCTTTTTCCCACATATTTACAATTTACGCATCCAATGTGATAAATCCTCGTTTATACTTGGTTCGTTTATAATACCCTTAATTACCGTATTATTATTACCATCATCGCCGTAATAATGTAAGTTAAAATTAGGAGAGTTTAATATTGTAAGTAATAAAGTAGCATTAGGCTTATTCCATTCCATATTTATTGAACCATCTCTACCAGCACTTATATAAGGCGAATCGATGGCAACATTATAAACATTAAAGACATTAATTGAATACTCAGTTAATGTTTCAACTGCTTTATAATAAATTATTGGATCAATTGCAACAGCGCCATCTTCATCCCAATCTTCTTTTAACTCTAATAGGCTTTTTGATTCGTTTATAGCATCCCTTATATGAAGTAATCTATTATCTAATAAAAAAGTCCTATTGTCTATTTTCAATGAAATTTGGGATGGCTTTGTGGATACTAAATACACTATTCTAGAATCACGCCTTACATAATCTGTTAAAGGATTCTTAGTATAATACCCTTGTTCTCTATCTTCAGGAAACATAATACCCTGCTCCTTCCCCCATTTCCATGGATAATTACTTAGTTTTATTATATCCTCAACATTTTTTAAACTGTTAGCCATAATAACTTATAAAACAAATGTTATTGAGTCTTTATAATCGTTTTTAATTATTTCATGCTTTTTTATAGCTCTTTCAATTTCTTCTTTTAGTTGCTGTAAGTCTTGTAAGTCTAAAGACACATATATATCCTTATACGTTCGTTGATGCCGATATTCTATGTGAAGTCTATGAATAATAACACCATGCCTTTTTTTATTTTCTAGTTCATCATCAAAAACTAATCTCAAATCACTAATTATTCTTGACTCCTGAAAATTATTCTCATTCTCTACCATTAAATCTCTAGCTTTTAGAGATAATCCTAAATTTTTGTAGTTTTTTAATATCTGCAATAAATTATCTTCTAAATTCTTTATTTTGCTTACCTCAACATCGCCCTCCACTGTTTCATTATAAGATTCGCTAAGGTTTTTTGCAACATCGTCAAACGTTTCGCCTTTCTTTCCTATGAGTTCATTAAAACTCATTATAGTTTTTAAAAGTTCTGATGCTGTTTTAAAATCAAACAGTTTTTCAATATCATTGTTCAGATTAATTAACGAATCTCCAACTGGAATATTCTTTAAATAAGAGGTTAATTTTCCAACATCGCCCTGTGTAAAAGACGATATAATTTTAAAGCCTGGAAGAACAGGTTCTGGAATAAATACTTTTTTCATGCAGCGTAAAACTACGTTGTTTAGATATATAATTATACAAAATAACCTTAAAATTGAAAATCGGGTAAAAAATCTTTAAATATGACAGTTACTTAAACTCCATCATATCATCACTTAATATTAATTCAGAGCCTTCAAACTTGTGTTGTTCTTTTAAATTGTTGTTATCATCAAGCCAATCAGCTTTTAACCAATATAAACTGCGAAGACTGCCTTTAGGTTATAATATTATGAGTATCGCGTGTGCTTTGGAGTTTACTTGTGTCGGAAGTGGACAAATCCCATTGTTACCAGCTTCCGCTTGCACCGCCTCCGCCAAAACTTCCGCCGCCAAAACCACCAAAACCACCGGAACTTCCACCTCCACCACCACTCCAACCACTACCACCACCGCCGCCAAGCATGTTTGCCAGCGTCCATGCTGCAAAACCACGGCGACTCATAAATGATCCTCCACCACCTCTTCCGCCGCTGATGACCAGTATGATGAGGATAAGGATGATCACAAAAATAATACCCCCGATCCTGTCCCCTTTACTTTTTCCATAATTTTTCGGTGCCGCATACTCGCCCTTTACAGCCTGTATGATGGCATCTGTTCCTTCTTCAATGCCGCGGTAATAATCCTCTCCCCTAAAATTTGGCCGGATGATATCACTGATAATATGGCTGGCCGTTATATCAGGTAATGCGCCTTCTACGCCATACCCCGTAGAAATATTTAACTTTCTGTCCCCTTTTGCAACCAGTAAAATAACACCGTTATTCTTTTCTTTTCCGCCAACACCCCATGCCCTGCCCAGCTTTACATTAAAATCGGCAATGTCGTTTCCATTTAAAGTGGGGATGATTACAACGGCAATTTCTGTAGATGTACTGTCTTTAAATGCACGTAATTTATTTTCAAGTGCCTGCACCTGGTCTGCAGTTAACGTAGCGGTAAAATCATTTACCATTTGCGCAGGCTTTTGTGTAAGTATCTTTTCGGGATCAAAATTATCCTGCGAAAGAGAAACAACAGAAACCAGCAATAAAATAAATATGGAGAAAAATTTTTTCATACCCTGTATCCTCCAACCGGCGGAGGGTTTACTTTTTTAATGTGAATATTCAATCTAACCGAAGCTGCCATTCATCAATGACCAAACACAATATCATCGGGCAATTCATTTTTATCTTCTGTTGGTATGTAAGGAAATTTTTCCTTTAAGGTTTCTCCTATTTCTTTTACACATTGCGCTATACCATTGCTGATATTATCTTTTGTAAACTGTGATAACATTTTTTTTACTTCGTCATCCCAATAGGCTTTACCTGCTTTTTGATAAATACCTTCATCGGCAAACAGCGCCAGCTCATGATGATCCATGGCAATGTATAACAGCACGGCATTTCGGTGATCGGTTTCCTGCATTTTTAATTTAAAGAAGATCTCTGCAGCCCGGTCAATAGCATCTACATAAGCATTTTTGCTTTCTACATATATCCGTATTTCCCCGCTCGTTTCTTTTTCGGCCATACGTATGGCTTCTACAATCTGGGCCTTATCCCCAGCCGAAAAAAATTCTCTCTTTTTAAATAAAGAAAACATATGAAAATTTTTATAAAGCAGATGATCCATCCCGCTTTAAGATGGATCATCTGCTCACTTAAATTTATTTTATATCAAACTTAATATCAGGATTTTTTTCACTGCCTGCCTCTGCTTTATAAAAAGGCTTTTCTTTAAACCCAAACAGGCCGGCTAAAATACTTTTAGGAAAACGTTTCACTTTTAAATTATAACCCTCAATAGATTTATTGTAATCCTGGCGGGCCACATTGATGCGGTTCTCCGTTCCTTCAATCTGCGTCTGAAAATCGCGGAAAGCCTGTGTGGTTTTAAGATCGGGATATGCCTCAAAGGAAGCAATCAACCGGCTGAAAGATCCCTGCAGGTTTGCCTGTGCTTTTTGATACGCTTCCAGCGAAGCCGGATCGTTGATGTCTACATTAATGGAAGTGGCTTTGGCCCTGGCTTCTACCACTGCCTGCAAAGTAGATTTTTCGAAATTTGCAGATGCTTCAACTGTTTTAATGATACTGCTGTATAAATCAGTACGCCGCTGGTAGTTGGTTTCTACGTTACTCCAAACTTTTTTTACATCCTGGTCGGCCGTAACCAAACCATTATATCCGTTGCACCCCCAAAAACCAAGGATAGCAAGTATTCCAAGCATGACTAATAATCCTGTACGTTTCATAATTTTTGTTTTAAAGTGTTAAGAGTTTAAAAATAATATTTTTTAATTGCAATTGATATTTATTACTGACAATTGTAAAAGTAACCCATAAAAACTGTTAATCCTTAATGGCAGCAATTCCAGGCAAAACTTTTCCTTCGAAATATTCGAGCATGGCACCTCCGCCGGTACTTACATAACTTACCTTATCGGCTAAATTAAATTTATTAACTGCGGCTACACTATCACCACCTCCCACTAAACTGAAAGCGCCATTGGCCGTTGCAGCTACAACAGATTCAGCAACGGCTTTTGTTCCGGCCTGGAATTTCTCCATTTCAAAAACACCCATCGGGCCATTCCATAAAATGGTTTTTGACTTGCCAATAATTTCATTAAATATTCCGGCTGCCTTGGGGCCAATGTCTAAACCCATCCATCCATCAGCTATGGCATCACTGGGACGAACTTCGGTATTGGCATCTGCTGCAAACTTATCTGCAATAACAGAATCTTCCGGTAAATGGATACTCACATTTTTTTGTTTCGCTATTTCCAAAATATCCAGCGCCGTTTGCAACCGGTCGTTTTCACACAAAGAAGCACCTATTTTACCGCCCCTGGCTTTTAAAAAGGTGTACGCCATTCCGCCACCAATAATGATATCTGTTGCTCTTTGCAGTAAATTTTCGATGATCATTATTTTATCTGAAACCTTTGCTCCGCCTATAATGGCCGTAAACGGTTTTTCAGCACCATGTAATACTTTTTCAGCACTGGTCACTTCGCTGTTCATCAGTAAACCAAACATTCTTTTATCGTCGGGAAAAAATTTAGCGATCACTGCGGTGGATGCATGTGCCCGGTGTGCCGTACCAAAGGCATCATTTACATACACATCTCCCAATTTGCTTAATTTTTCGGCGAAGGCCTCATCGCCTTTTTCTTCCCCGGGGTGAAAACGCAGGTTTTCCAATAACAACACCTCGCCGGGCCTTAACATGGAAGCCGTGAGTGCCGCCTGTTCTCCAATGCAGTTATCTGCAAAATAAACCCGGGTGCTTACATCGCCCAATGCCGGGGTTTTGTTTCCTTCATTTAACAATTCAAACAAATGTTTTACCAAATGCTTCAATGAGTATTTATCTGTGGGACCTTCTTTTGGCCGGCCAAAATGACTCATTAAGATCACGCTGCCACCATCTGCCAGTATTTTTTTAATGGTTGGAATGGTTGCGGTCATCCTGGTGTCATCCGTGATCCTGTATTCCGCATCCAGGGGAACATTAAAATCAACCCGTACCAGGGCTTTGTGGCCCGAGAAATTAAATTCGCTGAATTTTGACATAGTCGTTGTTTACATTAAAAACGCAGAGAAAAAGAGAAGCAGTGTTTGCGCTGAGTACCCCCCGCGAAACCTACCATCCTCATTTTCTCTGCGATAAAAATAATCAATTAAGTTTACCCGATCAGGTTGGCGAAATGATGCACCGTACGCACCAGTTGAGATACATAACTCATTTCATTATCGTACCAGCACACCGTTTTAACCATTTGCTGATCGCCCACGGTTATCACCTTGGTTTGGGTTGCGTCAAATAAAGAACCAAAGTTGATTCCAATCACATCAGAACTTACAATTTCATCCACGTTATAGCCAAAACTCTCGTTGCTGGCCGCTTTCATCGCT
This sequence comes from Chitinophagaceae bacterium, assembly GCA_031402615.1. Taxonomy (GTDB): domain Bacteria; phylum Bacteroidota; class Bacteroidia; order Chitinophagales; family Chitinophagaceae; genus Ferruginibacter. The sequence continues at coordinate 49,799 of JANNSN010000060.1, read as the reverse complement.
GCATTAATTTCATCAACCGTAACCGTTTTTTCTAAAATCGAATATAATTCGGTAACCGAACCGGTAATCACAGGTATACGCTGGGCGCCGCCATCCAATTTTCCTTTTAGTTCCGGTAAAACCAAACCAATGGCCTTAGCAGCACCGGTACTGTTAGGTACAATATTGGCAGCTGCAGCTCTTGCCCTTCTCAGATCACCTTTTGGATGCGGTGCATCCAATGTATTCTGATCATTTGTGTAAGCATGTATGGTACTCATGATACCGGATACAATACCAAAATTGTCGTTTAGCGTTTTGGCCATCGGTGCCAAACAGTTGGTGGTACAACTGGCACAACTGATGATGGTTTCGCTTCCATCCAAAATGGTATGGTTTACGTTAAACACCACTGTTTTCAGATCGCCGGTAGCTGGTGCAGAAATAACCACACGTTTTGCGCCAGCTGTTATATGGGCTTCGGCCTTGGCTTTATCCGTGAAGAACCCGGTACATTCAATAACCACATCTACATCATGCCTGGCCCATGGAATCTGGGCGGGGTCTTTCTGCGCATAAATATCCACGGCAACGCCGTTAACCACGATCGTATTTTCTGTTGAGGTAACATCCTGGCCAAAACGGCCCTGGGCACTATCGTATTTTAATAAATGCGCCAGCACGGCTGGACTGGTTAGATCATTGATGGCAACCACATCAATCCCTTTCATATCATATATCTGGCGATAAACCAACCGGCCGATACGACCGAACCCGTTAATGGCAACTTTTACTGTACTCATATCTTTTGTTTGAATTTAAAATTGAGTGGCAAAATTACGAATATGCGGCGGTTATTTAATAAGAAAGTTTTTTATTGGTATTGTATGTGTATAAACCTATCCAATGCAGCATCAGCAAAGGATTTACGGCGGGTAGTTTATAAATCTTCGCCTTTTACCGGCCGGATTATTTAAAATATTTGGTTGAAAAACTGCCGGACGTTATCTTTGCCGTCCTTTAACAGGAAATGCCGCGTTGGTCAAGGGGTTAAGACGCCTCCCTTTCACGGAGGAATCACGGGTTCGAATCCCGTACGTGGTACTGAAAAAGCCTTTCGATAATACATCGGGAGGCTTTTTTAATTTGCTTAGATCAAACTTTAGCTGCCCTGTTCAACTGCACAATCGACAACACATGCACAAATACCGCCGATGGCATTAAGAACCCGGGCACTAACACATAAGGATACCTGCCAAATTCGGTTGGAAAAGGATTGGTACCGATGCCATAGATATGCGGGAAGTAGATGGTTGATATAAACAGGAAGATGATGACCGCAATAACTGCCAGGCCAAGATAATTCCACAACAGGGCAATTTTTTTGGGTAATACTTTAAACTGAAAAACGAGCAAACCGATGATGGGCGCCGTAAAGGCAAAAACCATATCATAATTATAACCTTCGATGGTTACATTGGGATGCAGGATGCCGGCAGCAACCGAATACACAAAAAGCGCTTCTATCAAAACCCGGAAAGTTTGATAATATACCAACCAATGCTGCGGTATGTTTTGTATCCATGCTTTCGTTGGGTTTTTGGCCATGAAGATGCAGGTGAAAACAAAGGCTGGTATTATTAAAAACAGGGCAAACTTTGGCGGGAAACTGAAATCCTGTGTTAGTCCGGCCCGGGCAAGTACAAAAATATAAACCTGCCAGGCTGCCAATCCTGAAATCAGGAAAACCAGTTTTTTATTGCGTATTTTTTTGTCGGTACAGGTTTTATTGATGGCTGTTTTCCCGATCAATAAAAGTATGATCATCATTACCATGGTTAATGCCAAATAAGCCAGTTCTAACATCATATTTTTTTGTTGAATAATTATGGGCACCGCATCCAATACCAATCCTGCAGGGACTGATAACAAATTACGGATTTCTTTCGCTACCAACCCCATTCAGGAATGAATTCATTTTTTTAAAATACCCGGGTTTGCTTTACCAATCGATAAAAAAAAGTGATCACCAGTTGGTAACCACTTTAAATAAGATGTAAAAAAATCGCTACTGAATAACCACTTTTCCGGTGGCAACCCTTTCGCCTTTATTGTTAAACAATGCCACTATATAGGTTCCCCGGCCACCTGCTCTCATATCAACCTTCATGCGCTGATAAGGTCCGGCAATTGGATAATCATTTTTATAGGCCAGTGCACCTTTTGAATCAAATATCCTTAACGTATGGGTATTATTTGATGCACTGTGGTAAATCACATCAAACTGCCCCCTGTTGGGATTTGGCAGAATAAATAATTTGGTGGATGCTGAATCCGAGATATCCACCATTGAAGAACTATTGCTGCAATTTCCGGAATTGGTAACCATCACCGAATAACTGCCCAGTTCATCCAGGTCTACAGTGAGTGTTGGACCCGAAGCACCCGGTATTACAACAGCATCTTTTCTCCAAACATAGGTATACACGCCTGCAGGTAAAACGTTCGCCGTAAGTGTGGTGGACAATCCCGGCAACAACCTGGTGTAGGGCGCCGCCGAAATACTCACTGCAGGTTGAGGGCTAACCGTAACCGAAATAGCTGCTGAAGCATCAGAAGCACAACCATTGGCATTGGTAACCACCACAGCATAATTACCCGTAACGGATACTGTTATGGCCTGTGTTGTGGCGCCGTTGCTCCATAACCAGCTACTACCTGCAGATGCAGTCAGTACGACTGTATTTGGCTGGCACAGGATTGTTGGGCCACCTGCAGAAACAGCAGCCGTGGGTTTCGGATTAACAGTTACCGTAATTGCTGTTGTTGTGCTGGTGCAGGATGCAGTAGTTACGGTACAAGAATAATCACCAGAGGTTATCACTGTAATGGATTGTGAAGTAGCACCATTGCTCCAGCTATAGGAAGTACCACTGCTGGCAGTCAGTACAACGCTGCCGCCCTGGCAAAAAGTTGTTGGTCCACCTGCAGAAGCCGTTGCTGCTGAAACGCTGTTGATGGTAAGCGTTACGGCCGTACGCGTTGTACTTTCGCAAAGGGTTGTATTGTTAACTGTAGCTGCGTAATAAGTAATTGTTCCAACTGAATTTAAAACAGGGCTGGCTACCACCGTGCCGCCTGTTGCCATATTGTACCACTTTACAGCATGGCCTGCAGGTACCGTTGCCGTAGCGGTTAAAGCAGGTATGGCGCTGCCAGGACAAACCGTTTGCAATTGATCACCACCCGAAGTTGGTTCGGCTATGGCCGAAGATCCCACGGTAACCGCCAACACAGATGGAGATGTGGTACAGGTACCATTGCTTGCTGCCACACCCACATTTCCACTTGTGCTTCCGCCCGGGTAATTAACAGTTATCCCTGTACTTCCCTGCCCTCCTGCAATAACAGCACCCGGAGGAACAGTCCAGATATAACTGGTTGCACCCGGCACTGCACCAACTGAATAAGGCATATTGGTAAGGGTTCCGCAAATTGTACTTGCCCCGGTAATCGCACCTGGTGTTGAAAGCCCGCCACCACCATTCGATACAGTTACATTGATCGCATTCGATCTTTCTCCTTGTGCGCCTGTTGTATTATTTTTTGCCCTGATATGGAACCACATGCTGGCGTTGGGTGTGAGGCCGGTTGCGGTAAAGGTTGTGCCTGTAATATCCGTTGCCATGGCTTCAAAATACCCGGTGCTGGTATTTAATTTCATGATATCATAATGCGTTGCATTGGTAGTTGCATTCCAGGAGAAGTTCACTTCACCGGCATTGCAGCTAACGCCTGATCCGGAAAACCCTGTTGCAGTACCAAGAATTTTGAATCCAACATCACTCTGATCCGTTATGGCCCCGCTTGTTATTCTTATTAATGCTGTTGATGTATTTGCAGCAGGAACGGACCATACCAGCCTGGTTGTTGTTGGTCCAACCGAAGAAGAAAGGGTGGTCCAGTTGGCTCCGCCGTTCAAAGAATATTCAACGGTTTGGTTTGAAGTTATCCCGGCATTATTCCAGGTAATGGTTTCATTTGACCCGGGATTGAAATCTTCGTTCCCGTTTGGATAAAGCACTTCAATAACTGGCATCTCCACGCTCCAGGTCAAAGCATAATCCTGCGATGGTCCGGCAGGTACAGCCAGGCCGTTTACACTTAGCGTATAGGTTCCCGCCGGCGGGTTATCAAGGGTAACCTGCTCAATATTGCTGACCACATCAATCCCTCTGACAGCGGGTGTTCCCGGGTTATTGGGATCCAGAATCCAGGGCAAGGTGGTTGTTGCGCCAGTAATGACCGTCAGGTCTAAATTATTAACCAAAGCCGGGTTTGCGTTTGCTGTGCCAGCAGGATCGTTCCAGGTAAGCATTACCCTTAAACGCGCAGCCCCGGCCGGAAGCGTAATATTCATATTGTTGGTATTGCCGGTAGTAACTGTACTCAGCACATAGCGGTTTGTCTCCAGAATTTTTACGGCTTCCAGGGCATTGATGCGGCCATAGCCATAGCGGTAATCGGGTCCGGGATTGCCCAGGTCATGAGCTGTATTTAAAATGGTATTCTTAATTAAAGTTGAAGGAGGAAGCGCGTTGGCGTTCAACTGCCTGTAACGTTGCACCAACAGCGTTACCGAACCGGCAATACCCGGCGTTGCCATTGATGTACCTGAAATGGTGGCATACGCATTATTTGGATAGGTTGAAAAAACACTGGTTCCAAATGCACTGATCTCCGGTTTTACCCTGCCATCCTGAACCGGTCCGCAACTACTGCTTCCTGATAATACTTCTGCGGTGGTAATATTGGCCACCAGGATATTGTTTTTTGCCGGCTTTCCGCTTGCCGTAATAGTTGACCAACCACCGGAACATGCTCCCTGCGAATTCCCCGCAGAATGGCAATGCAAATGAAAAGGAAAATTATTCAGGTTGATATCTGTATTTCTGGCGGTTGTTGAATAGATCACACCTGCGCCGTTTAATCCACATGTTTGCGTACTACCGTATGAGTGACTGCTCACCACTAAATTATTTGCAGGAATACCAACTGCCATTTCATTTTGGATATTACCATTGAAATTGTACGAAAACAAATTTGCATCAGGCGCCATACCCCGGGCCTGGGGATTTAATAAACCGCGCCCCAGGATAGTTCCGGAACAATGCGTTGAATGCGTGCTGACACCACTGGCTTCTACCTGTGTTAACCTGCCCACCGGGCTAAAATCAAGATGTGAGCCAATTGCTCCCTCATCCCAGATACCCACATTTACTCCATCTCCTTTTAAATTCCGTACGCCATCATTCAGTACACTTACACGATGTAAGGTTCTGCCCAGGGTATTTTCCAGTTCATTTGGCGGATCGATAAACTCAACCCACTGCACAAAGGGCAGGGAAACCAATTGTTGCATATTCGCCTGCGGTAAACGAATAACAAAGGTTCTGAATACCGGCATGTCTTCCATAATGGCAGCACCAATGGTTTGCAAACTACTTCCTATTTCAAACTGAGAAAGCTTTTCATAAGTAATAATGGTAAGATCAACATAGCCGGGCTGTTTTACCGCATGAGGGACTATGCTTCCATTTAAAATGGCGGGCACTGTTTTATCAACCGGTTTAAACTGAAAAACAGATCTGAACAGGGGTGACCTGAGGTCAGCCATATTGATATCAGCGGCAACACTGGCCGTATAGGCATTATTGGGAATATAGTCTATCAACGCTATGCCAACTGCCTTCAGTTTGTCTTTTTGAACCTGGGTTGGCAAAGTCTTAAATTGAATAGCCACATAATATTTATCGTTAAATAAACTTTGCTGAAATACGCCCGCGGTTTTGGAAATGCGGCTGATATTTTCATCAGGAATAAATTTTCCTGAATGCAATAAAATATGATAATCCTGGCTTACCTGGGCTGATAAACAAACAGGAAAAAAAAGGATTATTATGATTTTGAAAAGCTGGTTAAATAAACGTTTCATTAATTTACTGGTTAGGTGAAAAAATTTGAAAAAGAATGAACGGCAATTTAGCTCATAAAGTCGGCAAAATTCGATCTACGCTTCACTTTATTGTGTGTATTGTTTAAATAAAATACACCATTTCGAAAACATTATACAAGATTTAAAAGAAGTTAATTTCTATTAAACAAACAATCAGTAAATTGCTGTTTGATTAAAAAACACAAAATATATGAATATCGACTGGACCGGCGTATTTCCTGCACTTACCACAAAATTTACCGCAGATGATCAATTGGATCTTCCGCTTTTTGAGAAAAACCTGGATGCACAATTGGATGCCGGGGTTAACGGAGTTGTTTTAGGTGGCACACTAGGCGAGGCCAGTGTATTAAGTACTGATGAAAAAGAAACCCTGGTAAAATTTGCCGTTGAAAAATGCGCCGGCAAAGTACCTGTTGTTTTAAACATCGCGGAAGGAAGCACCAAAGAAGCATTGCAGCAGGCAGCATTTGCAAAGGCCTGGGGAGCTAAAGGGATCATGATATTGCCTCCTATGCGTTATAAGAGCGATCACCGGGAAACGGTGACTTATTTTAAAACCGTAGCTGATGCAACCGACCTGCCCATCATGATCTACAATAACCCGGTTGACTATAAAATTGAGGTAACACTGGATATGTTTGACGAGTTGCAGGTTTGTAAAAATATTGGGGCAATAAAAGAAAGCACCAGGGATGTTACCAATGTAACCAGGTTGATAAATCGTTTTGGAGATCGTTATAAAATCCTTTGTGGTGTTGATCCTTTGGCCATGGAAGAGTTGGTACTGGGTGCTGATGGCTGGGTGGCCGGCCTGGTATGTGCATTTCCAAAAGAGACGGTTGATATTTATAATTTGGCTAATGCAGGTAAAATTGCAGAAGCCACCAAAATTTATCGTTGGTTTATGCCCTTGCTGGAGTTAGACATTCATCCCAAGCTGGTACAATATATTAAACTGGCAGAGACACAAGTGGGCATTGGTTCTGAATATGTACGGGCACCAAGACTAATATTGATCGGGAAAGAAAGAGCGGATGTTTTGAAGGTTATTGACGACGGGATAGCATCAAGGCCAACACCCTGTTTGATCTAACTGGGATAAAACCCGGAACCATTTTAAATCATTTGCCAGTACCCTGCCTGTCAAACAAGCAGGCGTAAAAGGGAGGTAAAATAACGACTATCACAGGACTTTAATCTAAAATGCACATTTTATGTTTACAGATGCTACAACTCCGGAAATTGATTCGGCCATGCAATTGGCATGGGATGCTTTTCATGTTTATCGTAAAATGAGTTTGAAACAACGTGCCGGCTTTATGAAAGCTATTGCGGTTGCATTGGAAAATTGTGGTGATGAATTAATTCATACCACCATGCGGGAAACCCATTTACCCGAAGCACGTATGCGTGGTGAAAGAGCAAGAACAATTTTTCAATTGAATAGTTATGCCGAAGCCTGCGAAAAAGGAACCTGGCTGGATGCCAGAATTGATACAGCGATCCCGGATAAAACACCGCCAAAACCCGATATCAGGAAAATGCTGGTGCCACTTGGCCCGGTCGTGGTTTTTGGCGCAAGCAATTTCCCGTTTGCCTATTCAACTGCAGGTGGCGATACTGCCTGCGCATTTGCTGCCGGTTGCCCGGTCATTGTAAAAGCACATCCGGCACATGCCGAAACTTCTGAAATAGTTGCCAAAGCCATTTTAATCGCAGCCGATACATGCAACATGCCAAAAGGAATTTTTACACATATTCATGGAGCAGGATTTGAAGTGGGTAAAGCATTGGTGATGCATCGGCATACCAAAGCAGTTGGTTTTACCGGTTCTTACCTTGGTGGCAAACAATTATTTGATTGGGGTAATCAACGCAAAGAACCCATTCCGGTTTTTTCGGAAATGGGAAGTATCAACCCCGTTTTTTTGATGCCCGAAAAATTAAAAACGTCTGCAGCGGAAATTGCTCAACAGTGTGCAGGTTCCGTTACACTGGGTGTTGGGCAGTTTTGTACAAAACCCGGTATTCTTATTGGTATCGAAAGTGAAGAACTAAAAACTTTTATTCACGACCTGGGTAAAGCCATTCAAAAAATGGAGCCGGCGCTCATGCTGCACCAGGGAATAACCGAAGCTTATAAAAAAAATAAGGGTAACGCGTTGTTGCAGGAAGAAGTTCACCTGGTTGCTGAAAGCGAACTTTTGCAGAATTCCGAAACTTTGCCAAAGTTAGCCGGCATACCAACTATAGCCACCGTAACCGGGCAGGCATTTTTAAATAATCCTGTTTTGCACCAGGAGGTTTTTGGCCCCTACTCCATCATTGTACGTTGTAAAGACATGCATGAAATGATAACCGTAGCCAAAAACCTGCATGGACAACTATCGGCAACTTTAATGGCGACAGAAAATGATATCCTGGATAATGATGCATTGGTGGAAGCAGTTAAAAATATCTGTGGCCGTTTTATTATCAATAATGTGCCAACCGGTGTAGAAGTATGCCTGAGCCAGCATCATGGCGGGCCATTCCCATCCTCCACGGATGGACGATTCAGTTCTGTTGGTGCAGATGGCATTAAACGATTTGCAAGACCGATCGCTTTTCAGAACTGGAGCAATAGTTTATTGCCTGATGAATTGAAAGATGAAAACCCGCTGGGAATATGGAGGACTATAAATAATGAGCCAACCAAAGAAGCAGTATAATATTACTATTTAAGCAGTTACCGTAACCTGGCTGGTTCCTTTCTCTTTTGAAAACATCAACCAGCCTGTTACCCCGGCTGATAAAATAAAGTAAGCGATCAACACATTACTTATCCAGGAATAAAAAACATTTGCTCCAAACCAATCTCCCAGGTAAAAAATCAGGCCAATTCCAATGGCAGCTTTTAGCAGTTCCCAAAAAAGTGCATATCTATTGCCATCCATCAGTTCGCTGTATGCATACACATATATAAATACAAAGACGCCGTAAATAAAAATACCCGGGCTGCCGATGGTTGCAATATTTCCAAAGAAATAACTAACCAAAATTAACAGCATGACCAGTTGCACCCAAATCCATGCTGAAAAAAATGTTGTTGTTTTTGTATCATATTTTTCAAAATGATACACGTCTTCAATTTTATAAACAGGGTGCCTTTCTTCCACATCAGCGGGTCTCCATCCTGTAGGCATGAACCAGATACGCAGCTTATCTTTTATGCTTTTTGCCCGCCAGGCGTCTTTGATCAACAACCACATGTGTTGAAAATTTATTTTGATCGGGTTCCATGTTCTTACGGGACGCGTAATGCCATACACCGGTTTAACATCCGGCAATTCTTCCTGGAAAGTTCCGAATAATTTATCCCATACAATAAAGATCTGCGACAAATTTTTATCCAGGTATTCTTTGTTAATGGCATGATGCACCCGGTGATGAGAGGGCGTAACCAATATCTTTTCCAAAAACCCCATCTTGCCGATGTGCTGGGTATGATACCAGAACTGAGCAAATAAATGAATAGGTGCAACCGTTGCAATAACAATGGCAGGTACACCCAAAAATGCCGCAGGTATCAACAGGAACGAAAATAATTTCACAAAAGAAGAGATGCTCTGCCGCAATGCACAGGCCAGGTTAAATTCTTCGCTGCTATGATGAACAATATGTGCGTTCCAGAAAAAATTGATCTTGTGATCTATCCGGTGAACCCAATAACCCGAAAAATCCAGCACAATAAAAGCAACTAAAAAAGTAAGAACCCCCGAATCAATATGTATTAATGCTACTTTTTGAACCAACCAGCTATAACTTAAAACGGCAACACTTAATCCCAATACATCTTTGGTTACATTGGTTACACCCGAGCTCAAACTGCTTACCATATCCATATTGCGAACGGTATCATTTCCTTTATACCAGCCATACCATTTTTCAAGTAAGACCAATACCAGGAAAGCCGGCATGGCAAAAAGCAAGATCTTTCCGTATTGTTCCATATATTAATGATCCTTTTTCGAAACTTTACAAAGTTAAACCTATATTCAGGTAAATTAGAAAACAACGTCCCAACCATCCGAATAATAAAATTACAAATTATGAAAAATATTTCGATCCTGGTATTCATATTTTGTTCCCTTATTTCCTGTAATACAAAAAATGAGGATTGGCAATTGGGGCCGTTTGCGAAACCTGCCGGAAACCCGGTAATGGCTGCCGATTCTTCCTTCCTGTTTAATTGTCCTGTTAAAAAACAAGTGGTACAATGGCAAAAAGCCGATGTTTTTAATCCGGCCGCCATGGTAAGAGATAACAAAGTGTACGTATTATTCAGGGCGGAAGATGTAATAGGTGTTGGTATAGGCATGCGTACCTCAAGAATCGGTTTGGCAGTGAGTGAAGATGGCATTCATTTTATTAAAAACCCGGAGCCTGTTCTATATCCCGACAGCAGTGAATTTATTAAGTACGATTACCCGGGCGGTTGTGAAGACCCCAGGATCGTGGAAACTGAAAAGGGCGACTATGTTTTGTTGTACACCAGTTGGAACAGGGATGTTGCCCGGTTAAGTGTTGCTACCTCCAACAATTTATTGAACTGGAAAAAACAAGGCCCGGCTTTTTTAAAAGCCTATGACGGAAAATATCTAAATACCTGGAGCAAATCCGGATCAGTAGTGACAAAGCTAATTAATGGAAAATTTATTGCAGTTAAAATAAATGAAAAATACTGGATGTATTGGGGCGAAGGCCCGGTTTATCTGGCATCATCGCCTGACCTGGTCAACTGGGCTCCGTTTACAGATGCGAAAAATGAGTTGATCCCCATCATGACCGCCAGGAAAAAAATGTTCGACAGTCAGATCGTGGAACCCGGTCCGCCGGCCATTCTTACCGATAAAGGAATTGTTTTGTTGTACAACGGTAAGAATGCGGAAACCGAAGATGCCGATCCTGACCTGCCCAAAGGTATCTATTGCGGCGGGCAGGCATTATTTGATGCCGATCATCCTGAAAAACTAATTGACCGATGCAGTACTTACTTTATTAAACCTGATCTGCCACATGAAATAAAAGGGCAGTATACTTCCGGCACAACTTTTATAGAAGGATTGGTGTTTTTCAAAGATCAATACTTTCTATATTATGGTACGGCAGACAGTATGGTGGGCGTTGCGGTAACCAAATAATTAAACTGCCAAAGTATATACTTTGCCAAAGTTTGAAACTTTGGCAAAGTTTTTTAATAAACCTGGACATGTTTCCATGTGAACAATGCCATCTTTTTAAACATGCCAACCGTATTGAAAACATCTTTGTCGAAAAGAAAAATCATTCTTTCTTTCTTAAGAAACCGGGAGACAACTTTTTGCCCGTTTGCAGGATAAGCGCTTACTGCCCAATAATTTTAAACTTTGCCAAAGTTTCGAATTTTGGAAAAGTTAAACCCACCAAGTTCCCGTCACCAGGTAATACCCCTCTACTGAAATCAATGGTAACGATGTTAAAATAATGAGAAGATCATCGTTCACATTAAACCTTCATAAAGTGAATTTTGGCCATACATTCATTTTAACAAAAACAAAATCAACTTCTTGTTGTTCTGGCACAGTTTTGCTATCAGTTAAGTGATGAAAAAATTCAAATTTTAAACTTAACCATTATGAAAAAAATATTTACACTTTCCGCAGCGTTTTTGCTTGCCCTTGTTTTATTAAGTAGTTGTGCAAAAGACAGGATCGTTGTTGCAAACGATGAAAATTACTGGCTTAGTAAAGAAGAAGGAGAAGTAGTTTACAGCGACCCTTATTGTAACTATTGGGTTGTGGAAACTTACAACGGCTACAATATTATTCGCACCAACGCAACCAGCAAGCCCTATGAAGGCGACTTCGTTTATGGAAATTTCAGTAGCCGGGGATCCAGGGATATGTATAACTATTCAGAAAGATTCGTCTTTACCGGTGCGGTAACCGACTACTGGCTAAGCTACGGCGAAGTTTTGGATGCGCTGGATTACTATTGCCCGATCTACGGCAAAGAAGCACAAACAAGGGTGTTCAAAGAATCTACTAAATTCAAGAAAAAATAAATCCGGACAGGTTGGATTTTCAACTTTGCCAAAGTTTCGAACTTTGGCAAAGTTTCTATAAATTCAGGACATGCTTCCGGGAGAACAATACCATATCTTTAACCATGCAAATGGCAGAGAAAATATATTTATTGAAAAGAAAAATTATACTTTCTTTCTTAAGAAAATGGGAGAACACATTTTGCCCGTTTGCAGGATCTATGCCTACTGTTTAATGCCTGATCATTTTCATCTCGTTATTGAAGTGCGGCATGAAGAGGAACTCCAGATTTTGTGGAGAAAAAACGGCTCGAAAATTATTTTAACAGCGGATGAAATGGCACTTAAAACCAGTAAAGCCTTTGGAAATTTTTTCAGCAGTTACACGCAGTCTTTTAATAAAGTTTATAACAGGAAAGGCAGTCTTTTTATTCCGGTTATGAAAACCGGGTTGATCAATGATGAAAGTTCATTCTGCAAAGTTATTCATTACACGCATGCTAACCCGGTTCATCATGGTTTTACAAAAACATTTGACGCCTGGCCTCACAGTTCGTACAAAATTTTTTTAAGTAACAGTCCAACAAAAATTGAACGGGATTATGTACCTGGTGCATTTGGAGGCCTGGAAGCATTTACCAGGTATCATGAGCAACCGGTTGACTTAAAACTGACGTATCTTGGGTAAGAATCAACTTTTAATTAATCGAACTTTGCCAAAGTTTTAAACTTTGGCAAAGTTAAACCCATCATGAAAAAAACATTTACCTGTATTGATGCCCACACCTGTGGTAACCCGGTAAGGCTTGTAAAGGAAGGCGGGCCTGCATTGAAGGGAACAAATATGAGTGAAAAGCGCCAGCACTTCTTAAACGAATATGACTGGATACGCAAGGGCCTCATGTTTGAACCCCGTGGACACGACATGATGAGCGGCAGTATTTTATATCCGCCACATGACCCCCAAAATGACATAGCCGTTTTATTTATTGAAACCAGTGGTTGCCTGCCTATGTGCGGACATGGAACTATTGGTACCATTACCATTGCCATTGAAGAAGGATTAATAGAACCCAAAAAAGCCGGCATCGTAAGAATGGAAACACCGGCAGGATTGGTTCATATTATGTATACCGAAGAAGGAGGCAAAGTTAGATCTGTGAGGTTGACCAATGTCCCATCTTTTTTGGCAGAAGCAGAACTAACGGTTAATTGTCCGGAACTTGGTGAAATTGTTGTTGACGTTTCTTACGGCGGCAATTTTTACGCCATTGTTGATGTTCAGAAAAATTTTAAAGGAATAGAACATCACACTGCCGACAGGTTAATTAACTGGTCAAGAGCACTGCGCAAAAACATCAACGACAAATATATTTTTGTTCATCCCGAAAATGAAACGATAAAAGGTTGCAGTCATATTCTGTGGACCGGCGCAGTTTTAGATAAAACATCCACAGCCCGCAATGCCGTTTTTTATGGCGATAAAGCCATTGACCGCAGTCCCTGTGGCACCGGCACTTCCGCACGAATGGCGCAATGGTATGCAAAGGGTTTATTGAAAAAAGGAGATGAATTTGTTCATGAGAGTATTATTGGCAGTAAATTTATCGGACGAATTGAAGAAGAATTATTGGTTTCGGGCAAACCGGCGATCAAACCCAGCATTGAAGGTTGGGCAAGAATATATGGATACAATACCATCACGATCGATGACGAAGATGATCCATATGCTTTTGGGTTCCAGGTATTATAAATTAATTACTAACGGATGTTTTGTCCACGACCATATTTTTTCACTTTTTTGTTATTCATTTCAATAACAACTTCTGCACAGTATCCGTACGCTTTTCAAAACTCAATTCTTTCTATTGATATACGGGTTAATGATCTTCTTCAACAGTTAACTCCCGAAGAAAAAATAAACCTGCTGTTGTACAACAGTCCCGGTGTTGACAGGCTTGGCATTCCAAAATACAACTGGTGGAATGAAGCTTTGCATGGTGTTGCCAGGGCAGGCAGGGCAACCGTATTTCCGCAGGCGATTGGCATGGCAGCAACTTTTAATGATTCATTGATCTACCGGGTGGCAGATGCCATCAGCGATGAAGCCAGGGCGAAATTTAATGCAGCTGTAAAAAACAATAACCGGGCGCAGTACCTGGGCCTTAGTTTCTGGAGCCCCAATATTAATATATTCCGTGATCCTCGCTGGGGCCGCGGGCATGAAACTTATGGCGAAGACCCTTATCTGACCGGCACCATAGGAACCGCTTTTGTAAAGGGTTTGCAGGGCAATGACCCGAAATACTATAAAACAGTAGCGTGCGCCAAACATTTTGCGGTTCATAGCGGCCCCGAACCACTGCGCCATGCGTTTAATGCAACAGTAAGCGATAATGACCTGAGAAATACCTATCTGCCTGCTTTCAAAAAATTAGTCACCGAGGCAAAAGTTGGCGGCGTAATGTGTGCCTACAACCGAACAGGCGGCCTGCCCTGCTGCAACAGTAAATTCCTGTTGCAGGATATTTTAAGAAATGAATGGAATTTTAAAGGCTATGTGGTTACAGACTGCTGGGCGCTGGATGATATTTTCCGCTATCACCAATTTGTAAAAACTGATGAAGAAGCCGCTGCATTGGCCATTAAGGCAAATGTAAATGTGGAATGTGGTAATACTTTAAAAGCCTTGCAGGGCGCTTTAAATAAAGGATTGGTTACGCAAAAAGAAATTGACGCAGCTTTAAAAATAAACATTGAAACACTTTTTAAATTAGGATTGTTTGATGCTGTTGATAAAAATCCTTACACTAAAATTGATGAAAACGTAATCGACAACAAAGCTCATCGTGCATTGGCTAAAGAAACAGCCGTGCAATCCATGGTATTGTTAAGCAATAAAAATAATATACTGCCATTATCTAAAAACATAAAGCATATTTTAGTTACGGGGCCAAATGCCGATGTGAGCAATGTACTAATGGCAAATTATAATGGTAACTCAGCCAGTTGTATAAACTTTTTAGAAGGCATTACCGGCCATGTTAGCGCATCAACAATCATTTCCTATAACCAGGGTTGCACTTTAACGGATACTGCCATGCACGAAGTTTACTGGCAGATCAATGATGCAGATGTTGTGGTGGCCGTATTGGGATTATCGCCTTTGCTGGAAGGTGAAAATGGCGATGCTTATTTATCCGAAGCTGGTGGCGATAAGAAGGATATTAAATTTCCTTATGCCCAGTTAAAATATTTGCGAAAGCTGAGAGAAAAAACAACAAAGCCGTTGATAGTGGTTTTAACAACTGGCTCTGCGGTTGAACTGGAAGAAGTTGAAAAAATTGCGGATGCTGTACTGCTGGCTTGGTATCCCGGCGAAGAGGGTGGTAATGCTGCAGCAGCCATTCTTTTTGGAGATGCAAATCCAGCGGGCAGGTTACCTGTCACATTTTACAAGATGAATAAGGATCTTCCGCCATTTGAAGATTATTCTATGAAAGAAAGAACCTATCGTTATTTCACCGGCAAAGCGCTGCATCCTTTTGGATTTGGATTAAGCTATACCCAATTTAATTACGCTGATCTTTCTGTGTCTAAAATAAAGAATGATCTTAATTTTAAATTAACCATTAAAAACACCGGTAAATATGATGGCGATGAAGTGGTACAGTTGTATATAAGAAAAATGGATGCAGCAGAAGGCCGGCCTTTTAAAGAACTAAAAAGTTTTAAACGGATCAGGATTAAAAAAGGCAGCAGTAAAACTATTTCTCTTTTACTTACACAAAAAGATATGGAATACTGGAACGAAAACAAAAATGGGTATTTTGTTTATCCCGGCGAATATGAAGTGATGATTGGAAGTTCATCAGAAGATATTAAATTGAGACATCGTTTTACAGTGCAATAAAATAAAAATGAAAGTAACGATCATCGGCTGCGGGGTAATTGGTTTATGCAGTGCATACTATTTACAAAAAGCAGGTTACGAAATAACTGTAATTGACCGCGGCGATATTACTGATGGCTGTTCTTTTGGAAATATGGGCTATATGTCGCCCAGCCATTTTGTGCCGCTGGCAAGCCCCGGTATTATTGCCGAAGGCTTTAAACACATGCTAAGCAGCAGCAGCCCGTTTTACATAAAGCCAAGGCTGAACCTGGATTTGATGCAATGGGGCTGGCATTTCTGGAAAAGCAGCAATGCAGCTACAGTAAAAAAAAATGCGCCGCACCTGAATAACCTGCTGCAGCTAAGCCGTGAATTAATGAATGAGATGAGGACCGACATTGGCGACGTGTTTGATATGGAAGAGAAAGGCTGTTTGATGATGTGCAAACAACAAAAAACACTTGATCATGAATTTCACCTGGCTGATGACGCTGAAAAATTTGGTTTAAAAGTAGAACGCCTGAATAAGTATGGCGTACAACTATTAGAACCCGATGTTGAACTTGATGTGGCAGGCGCTGTATTGTTTAAAGATGATTGCCACTTCAACCCCGGCAAACTGATGGCTGCATTAAAGAATTATTTAGAAAATAAAGCTGTGCAGTTTTTACTCAACACAACAGTTACTGGCTTTGAAAAATCAAACAATAAAATTTCAGCAGTAATTACCAACAAAGGAAAGTTTGATTGCCATGAAATTGTACTGGCAACCGGAAGCTGGCTACCAGCTGTTTCAAAAATGATGGGCATTAAATTATTATTACAACCCGGCAAAGGATACAGTTATACTTATGATCATGTTGAAAAAAATATAAAATACCCCGCTATTTTAGTTGATGGAAGATGCGCTATAACGCCGTGGGGGCATCAACTCCGTATTGGCGGCACCATGGAATTAAGTGGCATTAACAATAAAGTATTGGTAAAACGCATGCAGGGCATTTACGATTCAGCAAAGGATTTTTACCCGGGGTTAAAGATTGATTTTCCGCCTGCTCACAAAATATGGAATGGCTTAAGACCGGTAACGCCTGATGGGCTGCCGTACATTGGCAGGGTTTCAAACCTTGCTAATGTTATCATTGCAGGTGGCCACGCCATGCTGGGCATTTCGGAAGGTACCGGCACAGGAAAAATAATTAGTGAACTGATTCAATCAAAAGAAACATCAATAAATATCAGCGCATTTGATCCGCAACGGTTTTAGAGTTTACCTTTCCACCCGGTTTTTTGCTCATAGATGATAGCTGATAGCTCATGGCTCATAGCCTATTGCTTATTCGCCGTATCCTTCGGTTTCTTTTTTAATAAATTATCGAGCAAACCTTTTACCGATTCTTTTGTTTTTTCTCCGCTACTTTTTACAGGCGTTGTATCTTTTACTGCCAGTGTATCTTTATTGCCAAACAATTTTTTCCGTATTTCTTCTTTGGCAGCATCTTCCAATTGTTTTTTTATCGAATTCAATGTGTCTGTAGCTGCTTTTTTTGCACTGTCAATTTTAGCCTGTGCAAAATCCTTCACCTGCTCCTTCATCTGGTCTGCCAATTTTTCGCCGCTCTGTTTCAAATCAACTTTTAAAGATGGGTTTCTGATAGTGCCGCCCATGGCCAGTTTAAGGTTTACCACATCGCTTACTTTCAACGGAACGCCTTTTGCATTCACGGCGGTAATCAGGTTATTCACAAGGTTATTTCCCTGCGTGCCCATTAAAGCCCTGGGCAATTTTAAGTTGATGGCGTAGTTGATCGTTTCATCAAAACCCTGCAGGCCGCCAATCTCCATTTCAATATCTTTTACTTTAAGCGTAAATGGCTTTACCAAAAGTTTGCCATTCGAAAATTCAAAAAATGTTTTTACATTTTGTAATGATATTTGCTCCAGTTGTTTAATATTCAAAACAGATGCAATTTTATCAAGCGGCGCAAACTTGCTAAGAAAGCCTTCAATCAAAAATAAATTTCCATTGCCCGAAATGGTACTCATATCAATACTCATATTATCGCCCAGTTTTCCATTGGCAGATAAAACAGAAGTAAGTTTTCCTGCTAAATATTTGCCGATTGGCATCAGCTTTTGTGCGGTATTAAAAGCGTAAAATGTTTTTTGAATATCTACCTGCTTAACGTCATAACTCATCGAAATGGCAGGTTTGGTTTTATCTGCTTTTGTACTGTAAGAGCCGTTGATCGTCATTTTACCATCCATGGCATCTCCACTTACATTGGTCAACCTGACCGTTTCATCTTCTATAAGTAACGCACCGGTTAGATTGCTGATGTCAATTTTATCGTATTTCAGGTTGTCAATTTTTGTAGTTAAACTGATATCCAGGTTGCCGGGCACTACAAAAGGAGCATCAGCCGGGCCGGTAGCAGCAGTATCTGCAGATACACGCATCCAGTCATTAAGGTTTATTTTATCAGCATTAACATTAAGATTGGCGCTTAGAGGTTTTCCGCTCAGGAGATAACTCAGCAGGTTATTTATTTGCCCGCTACCATTAAAATTTGAATTCATGTACTGACCGCTGAGGTTAGAGACATCAATTTTTGTTGGGGTAAAATTGGTATGCACCGTGTTTATTTTTACGCCTGTTGGATAATCAGCCGATACGTATTTAAAATTATTCAGGTCAACGGTTCCGGCGGCGTAAAAATTATTGTACTGCTGTTTTTCTATATCTTTTACATTACCCTTAATATTTACATCTGCATTCATCAATCCTGCAATGCTTGTGCCCTTCTCAAGCTTTACATAATTGCCAACCTGGCTCAGATCCAGTCTTCCTTTTGCAGCCGCATCTACAAACATTTTGCTGACCGGGTTTTTAACCATCAATCTGAAATCAAACGGGTCTTTATCCATTACCAGGTGCCCGTTGGTTATATCTACAACCGTGTTATCAGTCTGCCCGTCGGGATTATCAACCAGCAGATCCAGGTTTATCTGTTGAATTGCCTTAGGCAGATCCGAATACTTAAAGGAACCGTCTTTTACCGTCATATTTATATGGTAACCCAGCATGGCAGAATCGTTGTAATTACCCTTAATATATCCATCAAAATTTGCCTGGCCATTGGCTGTTACCTTATCAAAATCGGTTTTATAAATTGCCGGGATAAGCGATAAGATATTTTTAAAGTTAGTGGAAGGAGATTTAAAATTGATATCTATACCGTAACCATTGGCCAGGCTTTTAATTTGACCATGGCCGTCTATTTTCAATTCATTTAACAACGCCTGTAACCCGTTAAAACTGTATACACTGTTTTTATTATCCATCTTAATATCGGTATCCATGCTGGTTTTTACTTTGGATAAGAAAGGAACCGCTCCATATATGAATGTTACCTCGTCGGCACTGGTAATTGTTTTCAGCGTAAACAGATCGGCAGTAAAATCACCACTTCCGCTATGGTTAAGACCTTTAACAACGGCACTCATATCGCTTTCACGATCATCATAATTTATAAAACCATTTTCAATGCCATAGTTTTGCAATTGCAGGTTAAAAGGTTTGCTTTCCGATGCCGTGTCTGTTTTGGTTTCATCATTTTTTACAATATCCCAATTGGCAAAACCTGCTTTGTTCACCAGGGCATTAATGCGGGGCGATACCAGGAACAGGCTGTAGATATTCATATCAGACCCTCTTACAAAACTCATGATATCCACTGCGGCATCCAGTCTTTTCGCAAACAATAATGTATCTGCGGCAAAAGTTCCTGTGCCAACAACCTGCAGTTCATCCAAACCAATACTTACTTTGGGGAAATGGCGAAAGAAGGAAATATCAACCTCTTTAAAATCAACCTCCGCATTGATATTTTTATTGATCTCTGCCTTTACAAGCTTAATAATTTTTCCTTTAAAAATATAAGGCGCTGCAAAAAGCAACCCGATCAACAGCATGAAAACAATTAAAAATATTTTTAAAACCTTTTTTAACTTCTTCATAAAATCTTTCTCTTTTTATTTCAACAGCACTATTGTTTTTTATGTAACCAAAAATTATACCATCCTGATTTAATAAGGAGTCCAAAGGACTACGTTGACATCTTATATGGTATTATGCCGATAGCAAATGGCATTGGACTACATACTGGTATAATCGGTATTATTCCATCTTACCGCTTTTATGAAAAAAATGCCTGGCTCCGTAAACGATTTTTGCATCCGCAAACAAGCTCTTTGAAAATGACAAAGGTTAAATTTTAATGTGGTGTCAGGATGTGCCTGTCGAACCCGGGTTAACCTGCATATCCTGTCTTTGGCAGGCTCACCGAAAATGTGGGTACCGGCAGGCTGGCATCTCCATATATCGAAAACCACAGCTTTAATAAATATGTCTTTGTTAGCTGGCATACTTATGTATACCGTATGAATCACTAAATATTATTCCAGCCCAATCTCATAATGCATTTCCGGTATTTCAACATCGGCAAACCCTTTCCTGATCAATCTTTGCTTAAAATCCTGCTGCACAGGATACTCGCCATGTACCAGGAATAATCTTTTTACCTGCCTTGGATCCTGGCAGGCCAAAAACTGGCAAAGATCATCATAGTCGCCATGAGCGCTCATACTTCTTACCGAACCAATCTCGGCATTCACTTCATGCGAGGTACCAAAAATGCCTACTTCTTTATTACCCTCCAGTAGCCGACCGCCCAAAGAATGTGGCTCACAATAACCAGTGAATAAAATGGTATTACGGCTGTTTTCAATATTATTGCTGATATGGTGTTTCACCCTGCCTGCATCCCCCATACCGCTGGCCGAAATAACCACATAGGGACCATCGGAAAAATTCAACAACTTGGATTCTTCCACCGACCTGATAAATTTCAAACCTTCAAAACCAAAAGGATCATTATCTACTTCCAATAACTTTTGAATGGTTTTGTTAAAATACTTCGGGTAGCTTTTTATGATCTCCGTTGCTTTTACACTCAACGGGCTGTCGACAAAATATGGGATCTTCGGTAATCTTCGTTCCAGTTCCAGTTGATTGAGTGCATATAAAATTTCCTGTGTACGTCCAACGCTAAATGCTGCTATAATTAATTTACCCTTTTTCTGCACGCAGGCTTTTTCAACCCAATGTAAGATCTGGTCGGGTGTTGTCAGTGCATTATCATGCAGGCTGTTTCCGTAGGTTGATTCCAGTAAAATATAATCAGCCTGTTCAAATTCGGCAGGCGAACGAAGGATCACATCCCGGTAGCGTCCTACATCACCGCTAAAACTGATACGGGTCGTTTTTCCGTCTTCTTTCACTTTTATATGTACCGATGCACTGCCGATGATATGCCCGGCATCGCGGTACATCACTTCAACATGTTCATCAATGGCAAACCATTTGTCATAATCAACTTCCACAAATTGCTTCATGGCCATAAGCGCATCTTCGGTATTATACAAAGGTTGCAGGTAAGGCAGTCCATCATGTGCCCGCTTTTTATTTTCGTATTTCACATCGTCTTCCTGGATGCCCGCCGAGTCTTCCAGCATCAGTGCCGCCAGGGTTCTTGTTGCCGGGGTACAAAATATTTTTCCTTCAAAACCATCTTTAACCAGTTTTGGTATTAAACCACAGTGATCAATATGCGCATGTGATAAGATCAGGTGAGTTACTTCGGTTGGCTCAAATCCAAAACTCCTGTTCAATGCTTCGGTATCCCTGCCCATGCCCTGGAACAGGCCACAGTCCAGCAAATACTTATTGCCGTTTTTTATAGTTAGTAAGTGTTTTGAGCCTGTTACGGTGCGGGCTGCGCCGTGGAATGCTATTTTCATACGCTGCCCTCCGCCAGCTGGCGGAGGAATCTCATTTCATTTCGCACTACGGCATAGTATAGTGTATTGATGAAATAAGCTTAAAAATAAAAAATGATTTCTATGCAAATCAAAACCCTGTTATATAAATATTACCCCTGCCCTGATTTCCCATTTCGATCATCCCGATTAATTCGGGAAGGGGCCGGGGTGGGATGTGGGTGTTGCCGCCGCTATCCACGCCATCATCCCCACTCCAATTTCAATGGCATCCTCATCAATATTAAAGGTAGGTGTATGTACACCGATAGAAATACCTTTTGATTTATTACCGGCACCCAGCCTGAAAAAACAGGCTGGTATACGGTGCGAATAATAGGCAAAATCTTCAGCACCCATTCTTAACTCTGTTTCTTCAATTTTATCTTCCCCCAGATATTCGCCAGCCATTTTGATGGTTGCGTTGCCCAGGTCTACGTTATTCAAAACAAAAGGATAACCCACATCTATATGAATGGACGCTTCGGCGCCCATGGCTGCCACCAGTTCCATGGTTTGTTTTTTGATCAGTTCGTGTGCTTTAAACCGCCACGCTTCATCCATAGCCCTGAAAGTCCCCATCAGTTTTACTTCCGAAGGTATAACATTAGTTGTGTTACCACCCTGGAAAGAAGTAATGGATAAAACAGACGGATTAAAAGGATTGTTGTTCCGGCTAACGATTTGTTGCAGACTTACAATTAAATGCGATGCAATTAAAATAGTATCGGCCGTAAATTGCGGGGCAGCTGCATGTCCGCCATTACTTTTTATGGATATATAAATTTCATCAGCACTGGCCATTACCATGCCGTTCCTAAAACTTAATTTTCCAACTTCCAGTCCGGGATGAACATGAAGGGCAAATATTTTATCAGGTTTCGGATTTTCCAGCACTCCTGCAGCAATTAACAAACTTGCTCCACCCGGATTTTTTTCCTCGCCCGGTTGAAATATTAATTTAACGGTTCCTTCCCATTCATCCTTTAACTCATGTAAGATTCTTGCCGCACCCAACAGGCAGGTTGTATGAACATCATGGCCGCAGGCATGCATGATACCAGCATTTTTAGATTTATAAGGCACCTCATTTTCTTCGGGGATTGGAAGTGCATCCATATCGGCTCTTAAAGCAACAATTTTTTTATCCGGATTATTACCCCTGATCAACCCCACAACCCCGGTAGTGGCAATCACTTCAAACGGAATTCCAAACTCAGTCAATTTTTCCTGAACGAATGCGGAGGTTTCAAATTCCCGGTAACTTAACTCAGGATTTGCATGAAGATGATGCCTGATGTCAATAAACCCGGCCGCATATTTTTTAGCCAGTTCCTGTATTCGCTGTTTAATCATTGTTTAAAAATAACCTTTAAGTACCAAAATAAAAAAGAGTTCCCAAACAGAAACTCTTTTTAAATCAGAACGTGCATTATTATTGTTCATCTTTAGCTTTCCTTTCGGGTTTTAATTCAATGGTATCGGGGACTATGTAAACATTTCCGGTAACAACCCCACCTTTCAATATTAAATTCCTGATTCTTTCGGCTTCAGATTTGTCCTCAAAGTCTCCAAATTTCATCTTGATGAATGGCGCCTGGTAGGTCATGATCACTTTTTCTTCCGGAAAATTTTGCAGCAGGTAGGACCTTACTTTCATGGCATATTCCCGGTTATTGCTTTTTAAAACAAATAAACGATAGCCGCTCGTGTACCTGCTGGCTGTTTTGGCCATATCAAACTGGACCTTTTCCAGTAAACCTATGCGATAATCTTTATGGATGGTAACTTTAACAACAATCCCTGAATCCATATTGACATTTTGTGCAAAAAGCCCCGAAGAAGACATTAAAACAAGAAATATACAAATCGCTTTTTTCATAATATTATTAATTTACAAAAACCGTTCCCTCAATCCGAAAGCTATCAGAAGCGTCTAAAGATTCCTGTAATAGCATGAGACCGTTACTGCAGCCTAAACGGTTGGCTCCCGCTTCAATTAAATTGTTGGCCAAACTATAATTTTTTATTTCAACGCCGGTTTTGATCTGAATGGCTGATGCCAAATGCCTGCGAATTAACCTGGCATCATCAATTACTGTGTCATTTTCCATAAAACCTGTACCCAGTTTTAAATAATCGATTCCGGCAATGCCATAGATATCGCAGGCTGTAATTATCTCTTTATCTGTCAATAAACCGGTTTCCATAATTACCGTCAGCTTTTTGCCTTTGCTCCGTATCACAGGCAAAACGGTATTTATTTCACCGGCTAAGAACTGCCAATCGCTATTTTTTGCAGCACTGGTATTCATGACCATTTCAATATCATCTGCGCCATCAATAACGGCCATGACCATTTCAGCAACCTTAGCTTCAATAATACTGTATCCAAAAGGGAAGCCTATGACTGTCGATACTTTAATATCGGTTTCAGCAGTCAGTTCTTTCGCTTTTCTTACAAACAACGGTGGAACACATACGACGGCAAATTTATTGGTTATCGCCTCACTGCAAACTGTTATAATATTTTTTGTTACCACATCTGGTTTTAAAATTGAATGGTCTATATATGCAGCTATATTCATATTTTTCAAGGTGAGATGTAAAATTAGGGAATCTGTAAAACTTTATTGCATTAGTTGCGGCGTTTGCAAGTAATCATTTGTTATATTTATCGCTAAATTCAAATAAACAAAATTTAACTGCATGCGAAAATATACGTTTTTGTTAATGGTGCTGATTTCGATATCGGGTGCTACCCAAATGATTTTTGCCCAGGCGACTTACCCTGCCAATGATGTTGCGAATCCCAGGAATGGATCTTACGCATTTACCAATGCTACTATCGTAAAAGACGCACAAACCACGTTGCAAAATGCGACTATGGTTATCCGGAAGGGAATAATTGAAGCAGTGGGCAATAATATAAGTATCCCAAAAGATGCCGTGGTTATCAATTGCGTTGGTAAATCTATTTATCCGGCGTTTATTGACCTCTACAGCGATTACGGAATTTCTGCAGCAGAGCGTCAGCAAAATGCCGGTGCAGGCGGAGGTTTTTTCCGTACCCAACAATTGACCTCAAACACCAAAGGAGCATATGGATGGAACCAGGCTATAAAAAGTGAAACAGAAGCGCATAAAATTTTTAGTGCCGATGATGCCAGGGCAAAGTTATTAAGGGATATTGGCTTCGGCTCGGTATTAACGCATCAAAAAGAGGGTATTGCCAGGGGAACCGGCACATTTGTTACGCTGGCGGGCCAACCTGATAATTTTGTGTTGATAAAAGAAAAGGCTTCTGCACATTATTCTTTCAGCAAGGGTAGCTCGGCTCAAAGTTATCCAGGCTCTTTGATGGGTTCAATTGCCTTATTGCGTCAAACCTACCTGGACGCCCAATGGTATGCGTCTAATCCTGTAGCCGAAGGCGTAAACCTGTCTTTAAAAAGCTGGATCGAAAACCAAACACTTCCCCAAATTTTTGAAGCCAACGACAAATGGAATGACCTGAGGGCTGATAAGATCGGAGACGAGTTCGGAATTCAATATATTATTAAAGCAGGTGGTAACGAATATCAGCGCATAAAAGAAATAGCCGACACCAAAGCTTCCTTTATTCTACCGCTTAATTATCCTGAAGCCATGGATGTGGATGACCCCAATGATCTACGCTTTGTG
Source organism: Chitinophagaceae bacterium (assembly GCA_031402615.1). GTDB lineage: Bacteria > Bacteroidota > Bacteroidia > Chitinophagales > Chitinophagaceae > Ferruginibacter. The sequence goes on along the minus strand of JANNSN010000060.1, from coordinate 24,278 downwards.
GGCCTGGATGATCTGAAACACTGGGAGTTGGCTCCCGCTAACCCGGCTGCGTTTGAAAAAGCCGGTATTAATTTTTGTTTAACTACTGCAGACTTAACCAATGTTACCACGTTTATGGCCAACCTTCGTAAAGCCATGGAATATGGATTAACCGAATCAAAAGCCCTGGAGTCGCTCACAAAAACACCCGCCGGCCTGCTGGGTATGTACGATAAAATCGGAAGCCTTGATGCAGGTAAGATCGCCAATTTTTTAATAACCTCGGGGCCTGTATTTGGAGAGAAAACAGTTCTGTTACAAAACTGGACACAGGGAATAAAAAATTCAATTAAGGAGGATAATTGGTATGATGTAACAGGATCTTACAACTACCTGGCCAGCACCAACGCGGGTTCTAAAAACTTTTCTCTTGAATTGAAAGATGCTGGTGTAGCCCAATTCATCGGTAAGGATACACTCACGGGGAAATACAGTTATGATGGCAACCTGGTTAAATTAAATTATACGGAAGGCCGTGGCCGTAATGCGAAACAAACTATTTTAAGTGGTGCTGTTACCGGTAATACCTGGAACGGAACCGGGAGCGATGCACAGGGAAACACTTTTACCTGGACCGCAGTTTTTGATAAAAAAGCGGCTGCAATATCTGACAGCGTTAGGGAAAAACAGCCGTTGGTTTTGGGAAAAACAACCTATCCTTTTTTAAGTTACGGTTGGGAGGAACAGCCGAAACAGGAAAATATCTTAATTAAAAATGCAACAGTATGGACCAGCGAAAAAGAAGGCAAACTGGAGAACGCTGATATTTTGGTGAAGAATGGAAAAATTGTGGCTGTTGGGAAAACCCTTTCCGGTCTCCCCGAATCAGCCGGGGTCAGGATAATGGATGGTACCGGCAAGCATATCACGGCCGGCATCATTGATGAGCATTCCCATATTGCCGCTGCTTCCATAAACGAAGTCGGGCAAAGTGTAACATCCGAAGTAAGAATTGGAGATAACCTGAACCCGGAGGACATGAATATTTACCGCCAGTTGAGTGGAGGTGTAACAACGTCCCATATTTTACATGGTTCGGCCAATACCATTGGTGGGCAAACACAATTAATAAAATTGCGTTGGGGTGCCAACGACCAGGAATTAAAATTTGCAGGGGCCGACCCTTTTATCAAATTCGCACTTGGTGAAAATGTAAAAAGGAGTTCAAGCACGCAGGGCAATACCCGTTTTCCCGATACCAGGATGGGTGTTAACGAAGTTCTCGTAGATGCTTTTCAAAGAGCCACTGATTACCAGGCAGCCCGGAAAGCTGCGGAAGAAAACAACAGGAAAAAAGGAGCCACGCAGATGGTTGTGCGCAGAGACCTGGAATTGGACGCGTTAGTGGAGATCATGAACAAAAAAAGGTTCATCACCTGCCATTCCTATATACAAAGTGAAATCAATGCAACCATGAAAGTGGCTGATCAATTCGGATTTACGGTAAATACGTTCACCCATATACTGGAAGGATATAAAGTTGCTGATAAAATGAAAGCGCATGGCGCCAACGCGTCAACCTTCAGCGACTGGTGGAATTATAAAATGGAAGTGGTGGATGCCATTCCATACAATGCCTATATCATGCAAAAAGTGGGTTTAAATGTGGCCATCAATTCGGATGATATAGAAATGGCCCGCCGCCTGAACCAGGAAGCCGCCAAGAGTGTGAAGTACGGCGGCTTAACCGAAGAAGAAGCATGGAAAATGGTAACCATCAATCCTGCAAAAATGCTCCACATTGATACCAAAACCGGAAGTATTAAAGCAGGTAAAGATGCTGACCTGGTTGTTTGGAGCGACAATCCTTTGTCCATTTACGCCAAAGCAGAAAAAACAATTGTTGACGGAATCATTTATTTCGACCGCGATAAAGATGGTGCGATGCGCATCCAAAACAAAACTGAAAAAGCCAGGTTGATTCAAAAATTAACAGCTGAAAAAAGAACCGCCACGGCTGGTGCCGGTAGCCCCGGTGGCAGGGGGGCAAGACCCAGGTTTGAGGTGATCAATACCTGCAGCGATCATTATCACAGTCATGGTTTATTGGCCATCGATGCTGATGATGTTGAAAACAATAATTAATCTGAAATAAAAACATGACCATGAAAAAATTAATGCTGATCATAAGCTGCCTGGTTACCTACACCAGCATTTTTGCGCAGGAAACTATTTTACCGGCAAACGCCCAAAAAGAAACCATTGCGTTAACCAATGCCACCATTCATGTAGGTAATGGTACGGTAATCAATAACGGAACGGTAGTTTTAAAAGATGGAAAAATAACCGAAGTGGGTGCCAATGCATCAACAGCAGGTGCCAGGGTTATTGATTGTACCGGTAAACAAATTTATCCGGGTTTAATTCTAACGGCATCGCAGTTGGGATTAATAGAGGTAAACAGTGTGCGGGCAACCGCTGATGCGGCAGAGATCGGGGAAATGAATCCGGGCATCCGCTCCATCGTTGCCTACAATGCCGATTCGAAAGTGATCAATACATTACGCACCAATGGCATCCTGTTAGCCAATGTTATTCCGGCAGGTGGAATCATTTCGGGATCATCTTCCGTTGTGCAATTAGATGCCTGGAACTGGGAAGACGCCGCTTATAAAACGGATATTGGAATTCATTTCCGCATGCCGTCGCTTTTAAACAGGCGTGGAGGAAGAAGAGGCGGACCTGGCGGGCAACCATCGAATGTTGACCCTGTAAAAACAAGCTTAGAAAAGATTGAAGAAGTAAAGAATTTTTTCAGAGAAGCAAAAGCATACCTGGCAGAGACAAAACATGAAAGTACCAACCTTAAATTTGAATCTGCTAAAGGCCTGTTCGATAAAAAACAAAAGCTTTTCATTCATTGCAATATTGTAAAAGAAATGCTGCTGGCGGTTGACTTTAGCAAAGAATTCGGTTTTGATATAGTATTGGTTGGCGCCATCGACAGCTGGCAGATCGCTGACCTGTTAAAACAAAATAATATTGCCGTTATATTGAATCAACTGCATGATTTGCCGGCCATGATGGATGATGATATTGACCAGCCTTTTAAAACACCGGCCATGTTACAAAAAGCAGGCGTATTATTTACGATTAACGATGATGACGGGAACAGCCGCTACCGCAACCTGCCTTTTAACGCAGGCACCGCTTCGGCCTATGGTTTAACCAGGGAAGAAGCATTGAGCGCTATTACATTAAATGCCGCTACTATTTTAGGCATAGCCGATAAAACCGGCAGTATTGAAACCGGCAAAGATGCCAATATCGTTGTTAGTGAAGGCGATATGCTGGATATGCGAACCAATAATATTAAACATGCTTTTATTCAGGGCCGACAGGTTGATCTGAATAATAAGCAAATGCAATTAGCTGAAAAGTATAAAACGAAGTACGGGATAAAATAGAATCGTTACATTAATTATTTTGAAAAGCAGGGCAATGAAAATTGATCCTGCTTTTTTGTTGCTGCCCGTACTTCCTGGAAGTACATTGCTAACCAAGGCTCGCAGTACCAAAAACGCTGAACCCTTTAACGGATATAGCACTCATTTACCTGAGCTTCTAAATAACAAAAAACGGCAAAACACATTTTTATTTATTCTATTGTGTAAACCGGTAATTTCTTGTATTTTTAAGAGTTCCTTTTATCCACAATGGCTTATTTGACCAGAAATTATAACCTATAGGTTTAATTGTGTAGTCTCAAAAGAGGCAGTGACCGGGTTCATAAATTTTAAATTAATCTTTTAAAAAATATAGGGTATTTATGTATTCACAGAATAAAGGATTTGCCCGGGACCACTAAAACAAGATTTGGCAAAGAACCAAAAATGGAACTTTTGCAATTATTTGACATTTATCGAACGAATATCTCTTGTTATGGAACGCACAGAAAGATTACATGTTTATTTGTCTTCGCCTTTCATGGAATTTAAAAACATTCGAGATACATTTTTAAATGAAATTAAGTCACGGACTAAACTCTATGAGATCACTGCCATGGAGGATTATTTGGCAGTTGATAAAGATGTTTTATCCACCTGTATCAACGATGTGAACAATTGTAATATTTATGTGCTGGTACTTGGAGATAAATATGGATCCCCGGCAAAAAAGGACGGGGTTGATTCGGGCAAATCTTTTACCCATTGGGAATACGACACGGCCAATAATAAAAAGGAAAGTGGCCGAAAAATTGAACGTTTAATTCTTTTGAAGGCTGGCTCGCCTGCAGCCGATGAACATCCAAAGCTTACGGCCTGGAAAAAAGAAATAAGCGATTCACAGATACAGACCGTTTATTACAATGAACAGGATCAAATACCCCAAAAAATACTGGACAGCCTCGATAATTTTACGCTGCAACGCATCCAGGAATCTATTGAAAAAAAAGATGTATTGCGTGATAAAATTTACCTCTGCGACAGGCGTGAAATAAACCAGGAGTTCCTGGTCTCCATTGATGAAGACCCCATGCAGTTTTTTGTACTGCTTGGACATGAGGACGACCTTCTTCACTATTTTATTAAAAGAAAAGAGATTGAATTTGAAGACAGGTCACTGCGATGGAAAAACATCAGGATAAAACCTGATATCCCGGAAACAGTCACCGAATTTGAAAAAGCGGAGATCTATATCAAGAGTGAGATATTCAATGAACTCAAATGGAATAAATTAAAACTCCCGAAAGATGTGTCGCCCGAAAGTATTACCCAATACATGACCGAAACCAATATCGATTATCTTTCTGTCTCCTGGTTCATCGAAAGCGCTTTATGGAAAAATGATAAGCTCAAGGATTTCATTGTATCCTTCTACGAGAAATACAATATTGTGAATACTTCATTGAAAACCGATAAGCGGATTTTATTTTTTGGCATTCTACGTTATGCAAAAAATAACAATATTACAGAAGAGGAATTTTATGAACGTGTGAGAAATATCCGATGGGAAAATAATCTTCAAAAATTTAAGAAAATAAGCAAGCAGGATATCAAAGACTGGCTGATTGATAGTAAAATTGAAGAGCAAGAGATAAGGAGTGAAGAACTCATCAGTCTTTATTTAAAAGATATGGAAGAGCGGGATATGTATTACAAAGAAGTAGAGGGGGGCCTGCAAAAAATAATAGACATCTACAAATAGTTAACTCTTAAATACCAGCATATGTTTGATCTAAAAAGTATTCGTACAAAAGGAGATAATTCACCAAAATATTATGTCCTGGATGACAAGGGCCTTCAATCGGCAGTGCAGATGGCGATCTGGCTGGGAAAACCGCTTTTACTTACCGGTGCACCCGGAACCGGGAAAACACAACTGGCATATAAAGTGGCTGATTTATTGTCTTCAAACGGCAACATAAACAGCGGGTCTGTCAGCCCCTTTATTAAGCAGCCTTTTATATTTAATACCAAAACAACCAGCGGCGCTGCTGATCTGTTTTATTATTACGACGCAGTTCGACATTTTCAAAGAAGGTATGTTGACGACCAGGAAAAAGCAAGTAAAATTGATTTTTCGAAAACAGCGAATATTGATGGCGATGATGCAACCACCACCCCGCTTAAAGAAGAAACAGCAGGGTCGTCGCTTACAGCACATTCTTTTATCAAGTTAAATGCATTGGGTATGGCAATCCTGCAGGCCTGGGGAAAGGATGCGATACTTGCCAATGAAAAGTTGAAAGATCTGAAAAATCTTGCTGAATTTGATGAACTGGAAAGTATGCCACGCAGTTCGGTTGTACTGATCGACGAAATTGATAAAGCACCACGTGATTTCCCGAATGACCTGTTGTTTGAAATTGAGAATACAGCTTTCTCCATCAGCGAACTGATGAATAAAAACATTGCAAGACCAGAAACAAATGCTCAGATCGTTGTTATTATGACCAGCAACTTTGAAAAGAATTTGCCCGACGCTTTTTTAAGGCGCTGTCTTTTTTATCATATTGCTTTCCCCGAAACAGATGGCCTGTTGAAGATCGTAAGCAGCCGCATTCAACCGCACCTGCAGGAACTATATAAAGAAAACGCGGCGCAGCTGGAAAATATCTCCAAAAGCATCCATGATAATCTTCGTACAGTTATTGTAGAATTTGAGAAAATAAGAGGAAATATGAAAGAAAAACAACCCGCTACTGCAGAATTGCTGGAGTGGGTTAAAATACTTGAAAAACATGGATTTTTTAATGATGGCGTGGATTTCAGCAATCTTAATGGTGAACAAAAAATAATTTTCCACCTTTCTATTCCTGCGCTTGCCAAAAGCGATGAAGATCAGAAAATGTTAAGATCAAAATATTTGTGAAATAAACAGGCGCAAAATATTTTACTATAATTGCTGATTGTGAAATAAGAAAGTGCTGCAGGAACCTGGTTCATCATGCAACAAAAGATCATTCAAAGGCAGGATAAAAAATCAAAAAAGCAGTTTGTACAACCTTCTTTTATATAAGACCTTTATACTTCGTTCACTTATTACCATGCTTGAAGACGAGGGCATAGTAATAAACCCCACCAGCGCTGTTGACATCGAAAAAATATTAGCGAACACCGATATAGAAAAACTGCAGCATCTTTCTGAATTAAAATACAAGCTTTGTCCGCTTATTTGCCGCAACAAAGAAGAACAGGCAGCAGCGTATACAATATTTGACAAACTGGATGCAAAAATTGCAGAAGAATACAAGGAAAAGGTTTCAGAGACTACGGGTACACCAATCCTCGTCGAAAAAAAAATAAAGAAGGTTTGGAAAAAATTAATATCCCCCTGGTATTTAAAAAATGTGCTCACCCCTGCATGTATGATTTTGGGTATATTGCTGCTCCTTTATCTTTTCCGGAATCAGATTGTTCCGCTGGAAACGGACAGCCCAAATCCGGCTAAAAAGATAAATATTATTGCAAGCGCTCAACAGGTAATAATAAATGATACTGTTAATTTTTCTGCATTAGTAGACAGCAGTCTGAACAGGCAAAACAGTATCGTAGACTGGAAATTCCCCGACACAACAATCAACAACAGTTTATCGGTTACCAGGGTTTTTACAGATACATCTGCAATTTCAGTTACTGCCTATTTGAAAACCCGGGATGCCGTTATTATTGATTCAAGTAATTATTCCGTAACCGTTCTTTGCGAACCGCCTCCTTCAGTTGCTATTGACGAAACGGATATCTCTGCCGGCGGTTTAAAAACGGCAAATAGCAACAAAAAACAATTCGCCCCTTTGTTTACCAATGCAGTTGCCGGCGAAAAAGGGTATACTTATAGATGGTATGTAAATGATTCCCTGTATGCAAAAAGCAAAGTGCTGGTTTATAACAAGCCTTATAATAGCATAAAACTTGTGGTCGGGTGCTATCCGGTTCATTGCAGTGTAGATTCACTGGTTGCACAAACAGAATCTCTTCCAGCCTTGCAGGCTGAGGTGACGGGAGATGGGAAGTTAAACATCGGGAAAACATACAACTGGAATAATATGCTGATGAGCCTGTTGTTCCTGGTACTTATTCCTGTCGCCATTTCATTTCTTGCATACAGGATCATTCTTTCCCTGAGAGATCATACTCCGGGTATTGAAGAACCAGAACCAGGTACGGACGGGCCATACAAAATAACTTTCAGCGATCAGCAGCATAAAATTAACACAGAGCAGGACGTAAGGAGACTTGCCGATGTTTTACGAAAAAGGCAGGTAAGCGACATGTATAAACTGAACTTTCGTAAAACTATCCGTTCAACCGTTATTGCCGGCGGTATTCCAAAACTTGAATTTTCACCGGTAACAAAGCCTGTGAGTTTTCTAGCACTTATTGACCATGAAAAGCCTGACAGTCTTTTGGTAAAATTGTTTGAATACCTCATGGAAAGGTTACGAAAAGATGAAGTAAATATTCATGTTTACGAATATTTCAAAGAGCCTCTTTTCCTGACGAGTAAAAGACTAAACCAGGAGCGTGTTCCTTTACAAAAACTTGCCGCTTTATACCCAGACAGCACCCTTTTTATTTTTGGCGATGCCCGGTATTTCCTGTACCCGTTAAAAGGAACAGTTAAAAGCTGGGTTACCAATAAACTGAACAGTTGGCCACTTAAAATATTGCTGACTCAATATGCTGCAGACGATTGGGATAAAAAAGAAAAATTGCTGATTGAATCAAATTTTGTTGTGTTACCTGCTGATCTTTCATCATTACCGGTGATTGATAAAATTGTCAGCGGCCAGATCGATATTGCGGCACAGAAAAAAGAAACCATTGAAAGCCCCTACCGTTCACGTTTTCTCAATTTCCACGACTTTGGAACATTAAAAAATTATTTTGGCGAAGGCCCAACGCTGCAATGGGTATGCTGCCTTGCCATATATCCATCTGCAGACTGGGATTTTACAATTGCAATAGGCAAGGCGATTGAGCAACGGCTTCAGCAAAATGCTGCGCAGGCTGAACTGGTAAATTATACTAACCTGCTTAAAATAGGAAGGATATCCTGGATGCAGGACGGAATCATCAATGAATCATTACGTGCTGATATGCTTGCTTATCTTGATAAAGATACGGAAGTGCTCGCAAGGCAAACGCTTACACAAATGCTTCATGTAATACAAGACAATATAGAGGACGGTTCTCTTATTAAAGGAAGGTTTGATATTCATAAAAAGTTAAACCAATTCCTCGTTGATTCCTATCAGCATAAGAAGATCGAAAAAGAAGATGAAGCATTCATCCAAAAAACTTTGCTGTCAAACCGGCTTGATGAAGGACAGGGTATATATCTTGAACATGGAAATAATTCCCTGCTGTCACATCCATTCGGAAGAAAAGAGGAAGTGGGCCTTAGCCGTTATTTTAAGTTGAAAAAATACAGGCAGATAGCCTATTCCGCGGGTTATGCACTGGCCGTATTGGCGACTCTTATACTGGTTAGTTTTAACCTGCTTAAAAACAACACGGCCTACACCAACTGGTTAACTGCAAAACCTGTGCAGCAGACCTATGTTTTAAACATAAATGGAGAACAGGTTAACAGGGAGATTCAACTCAATTTATATTATACACCTGCCGGTGACAGATCGAGAGGTCAGCAATTCAGACTGGCAAATTTAAACGATACCTTCAGGTATGATTCTATTCCAATTAAAGATACAAACAGCTTTGGCCGGCTACTCTTATCAACAGCAGATGGCCGGTTTATTGCAGAAGATTCCTTTAAGCTTAATTCGGAGGTTTATTATATCCGCATTACTGAAGTGCCGAAAATTCCTTTACAAATATATTACAGGGATGCATCTGCTTTAACGCTTGCCAATACCGTAGCCGAAAATTTAACGGCTAATTTTACCATCACCACGCAACAACAGGATTTAAATGATACAGCCGCAGCAACTGTTTATTATTTCTCTACCGGCTACAGGGAAGATGCGCTAAAAGCCACGGCAGTACTCAACGATTTACTCCGCATAAATATTCAGCCAAGGCAGGTGGATGTTGACACTTTGAATTTTCCACAGACGCAGGCCAGCGTGGTCATTTACATGAACAAGCTTACAGCTGATTGCACTCCACTTACCGTATCCGCTTTACCCCGGCAACTGAATGAAATATGGCATGGCGGCACAAGCAACCGTTTGATCAACATCAATCTTTCGAAAAATGTGATGTATTACGCAGTAAATGAAACAAGTACTTTTGTCATTTATGGAATTGATGAAATTTGCCTGACAAAGTCGGGTACTTATAAGATCATTACAAATACCAAACAAGGCTATAAACTCTTTTTTATAAAAAATGTTTCGTCTAAATCATTTGACTTATCCGTTTGCCAGAATTTTGTGCAATCAAAAGCTGAGTTACAAAATAAAGAGGAAAGCTACTGCGACAGATTTAATACCATGACATGGTATTATGAAAACGACCCGAACAGGATATTTCTGCCCGTTATGAGTGGTACTTTGGCAACATCCGAAAAGCGAAAACTAGATAGAAAATCCGACAGCATTAACAATCCTTTGTACGAGACATCGGTTAACGAATATCAATTCCCTTATTACAATACCCTTCGTTCGGATAACAGAATTACCCAGATTTTTAAAAACAGCAATATTGTATTACGTGGATTTACAAAGCATGACAATAATAAAACAGGCAATGCATTTCAGCGGGGATATATCGATATTACCATCAAACCGGTTAAATCAGATCCCAAAGAACCAGATCCGGTTAAACGAGACCCCAAAGAACCAGATCCGGTTACCCCTGATTGCCGCCGTACATTCTATTCGCTGGATGAAACCAGGAAACTTTCCAGTCCGCTAATTGTTTGTAAACTTGACCTCTCCAAAGAAGGATTTAAAACGATTCCAAAGGAGATATACGAATTTACCAATCTCCAGGAGTTAACATTTGGAACAACTGCGATATCAACAGCAGAAATCAGTCAATTGCAAAAAGCACTTCCAACATGCAGGATCGTTTACGAAACCTATAAGCCTGACCCACCTCCGGTGCCTACCGAAGAAGACCTGGGATATCTTTATTTTGATAAAAAAGACCGCCCTACAAATGCCAGCAAAACCCTGATGGACAGGATCGGAAATATCCTTTTGAAGGACAGAACCACTTCCATTGTTCTGGATGCGCAATATACAGATAGCTACGAACAAAAAAAGATCGAAAATTATATGAACCAGGTTATCAGCTATTTTGCCAAATTGGGAATAAATGAAAAATCGGGACAAATAAGTAAAAAGGTGTGGGCAATAAATACCAAAAATCAACAGCAACAAGAGCAAGTGCCGGCACAACAAAACGAAGGATCCGTGCATATCACCGGCATCAACTTTCCTGCAGACTTTAATCAAACTAAAAAATAGCCCCATGATGCCAGACGCAGGAATATTATTTACGATTATCGATGACAACAGAAACAGCCGCTTCCCCAACCTGCCTTTTAACGCAGGTACTGCTCCGGCATATGGTTTTACCCCGGAAGAAGCAATGAGCACCATTACACTAAATGCGGTAACTATCATAGGCATTACTGATAAAACCGGCAGTATTGAAACCGGAAAAGATGACAATATCGTTGTTGGTAAAGGCGATATCCTGCACATACGAACCAACATTGTCAACGATGCTTTTATACCGGGCCGAAAGGTTGATTTGAATAATAAGCAAGCACGTTGCCTGGTAAGTATGAAACGAAGTATGGGATAAAGTAAAAAAAGTATTTGACCTGCATATGCCTGTGCTACAAATACCTTAGCGCATTTTTTATGTGCGTTTACCAAATTTATTTTTTACTTACTTAAAATAAAACCGGTAAATTTAGCATACAACATTCTTTTATGGATAAACTACCAAATGAAAGCCGAAGAAGTTTCCTTAAAAACTCAGCGGCACTAACTGCATTAACTTTTTCACCAACGGTATTGATCAAGGCAGGAGCACATGATGAAAAAATAGCATCGCTGTTTGAAAAAGTTCCCCTGCAACTCAGCATAAATGGGGTTACCCATAAACTTACCGTAGAGCCAAGGGTAACCCTGTTGGATCTGCTTAGAGAACAACTCGGTTTAACCGGAACCAAAAAAGGGTGCGACCATGGACAATGCGGTGCCTGCACGGTTCATGTGGATGGAAGAGGAATTAATTCCTGTCTTTCGTTGGCCATCATGAATAATGGAAAGAAGATCACGACCATTGAAGGACTTGCCAATGGAAATAATTTACATCCCATGCAGGAAGCATTTATTAAACATGATGGTTTTCAATGCGGTTACTGCACACCGGGACAGATCATGTCGGCCGTAGCCTGTGTTCGGGAAGGCCATGCAAATAACAAAGCAGAAATACGGGAATTTATGAGTGGCAATATCTGCCGCTGCGGTGCTTACCCCAATATTATTGATGCCATCACCGAAGTTAAAAATGGAGGGCAGTCGTTATGATAAACTTTGAATACTCAAAAGCAAAGTCTGCAAAAGACGCCATGGAAGCAAGAACTAAAAATCCGGCAGCACAATTTATTGCAGGCGGTACCAACCTGGTCGACCTGATGAAAAGAGGGGTTACCGCCCCCGAACAATTAATTGATATTACCGCATTGCCATTAAAACAAATATCAGCCAGCGCAAACGGAATCACCATCGGCGCATTGGCGCTCAACAGTGATGTGGCCGAAAATGAACTGGTAAAAACGAAATTTTCGCTGCTTGCACAGGCATTGCATGCAGGTGCATCGGCACAGTTACGAAATATGGCAACGGTGGGCGGTAATATCATGCAACGCACCCGCTGCAGTTATTTCTATGATATGGAGATGCCCTGCAACAAACGTACAGCGGGTAGCGGCTGTGGCGCTGCTGAAGGTTATAACCGTATGCATGCCATTTTCGGCGCCAGCGATTCCTGTATTGCAGTTCATCCCAGCGATATGTGCGTAGCATTGGCTGCATTGGATGCAACGGTTCATATCAGTGGCATTAAAAATGAAAGAAAAATTTCCTTTACCGATTTTCACCGCCTGCCGGGCAATACGCCCGAACTGGATAATCACCTGCAACCGGGTGAACTGATCAACAGTATCTACATCCCCAATAACCATTTTAACAAAAATCACTATCTCAAAATAAGGGACAGGGCTTCTTATGCTTTTGCGTTGGTATCTGTTGCCGTGGCGCTGGAAGTGAAAGACCAGGTGATCAAATCTGCAAGGCTGGCCATGGGTGGTGTAGCACATAAACCATGGAGACTTACCGAAGCGGAGCAATTCCTGGCAGGTAAACAAATAACTGAAAAATTGTTTCAGGAAGCCGCGGAATTATCCCTGCAACATGCAAAAACATACCAACACAATGGTTTTAAGATCAAATTAGGCAAGGCAGCCATTTTCGAAGCATTAACCAATGCCAATACATAAACTTCATGGAAAAAGAATTATCCATTACAGAAAGCTATTTCGTTGATGATCGCGTTGACGGCATAGATAAGGTTACCGGCAAGGCCACTTACGCTGCCGAGCATAAACTGCCGGATATGGCCTATGCAGTTTTTGTTTGCAGTACCATTACAAAGGGCAGTATTAAAAACATGTTGCTTTCCAAAGCCCGGAAAGCGCCCGGCGTACTGGATATCATTTATTACGGTAACTGCCCGGTTGTACCCGGTCACAATCCCTATGCAAAGGACCCCAATAAAAAAGGTTACGAATGGAGAGGGTTAAAAGTTTTTGCCAATAACCTGGTGCATAGCAACGGCCAGCCCATTGCCATGGTAATTGCAGATACGCTCGAACGTGCGGTACATGCATCATCATTGGTTAAAGCAGAATACGTGCAGGAAGTATTCGATATCGACTTTGAAAAATTAAAACAGGATGACAACAAATTAATTAAACTGAATGAATATAAACGTGGTACGGCCGACGTTTATAAATCTGCTGCGATACATGTGGAAGGTGAGTTTACTGTTCCCTACGAAACGCATAACCCGATGGAAATGCATGCTACGATTGCCGTTTGGGATGGGGATGATAAGTTAACTGTGTATGATAAAACACAGGGGCCCAAAAGCACCCAATCCGAACTGGCAGCCAACTTCGGTCTTGATCCAAAAAATGTTCGGGTAATAGCAGAATTTATTGGCGGTGCTTTTGGAAGTGGATTAAGAAGCTGGCCCAATGTACCTGCAGCCTGCATTGCAGCCCGAATACTTAAACGGCCGGTCAAGTTGGTTTTAACCCGCGAACAGATGTTTACCATTGTTGGTTACCGTCCATATGCCTGGCAAAAGATAGGCATCAGCGCATCTGCCGATGGAAAGCTTACCGGCATCACACATCATGCGGTAAGCAATACTTCCAGGTACGAGAATTTTTCTGAAGGCATTGTAAATGCATCACAGTTCATGTACACCTGCCCCAATGTAAACACCAGTTATAAAATTCTGCCACTGGATATTAATACACCTACCTGGATGCGTGGCCCCGGGCCCGCCACCGGATGCGTGGCATTGGAATGTGCGCTGGACGAACTGTCGTACAAACTCAATATCGATCCGATCGAACTCCGCCTCATCAACCACACGGAAACACACCCGGTAAGCGAATTACCCTGGAGCAGTAAGTTTTTAAAAGAATGTTACCAGCTTGGCAAAGAAAAGATCGGCTGGCATAACAGGCCAACCGTGCCCGGTAGTTTAAAAGAAAATGGCATGCTGGCAGGTTATGGTATGGCCGTTGGTGTTTTTGGAGCAGGCCGTGGGCAGGCTTCGGTTAAAGGACTATTAAAAGATAACGGTACGCTTGTATTACAAAGTGCTGTAAGCGATATGGGGCCCGGCACCTCAACAGCGATGGTTAAAATTGGCGCCGGGTTAATGGGTTTACCGGAAAACAAAGTGGAGTTTGAGTTGGGTGATTCGGATCTTCCACCCGGACCAACACAGGGTGGTTCGGGTTCCACCTCGGCCGTTGGTGCAGCCATTACCGATGTATGCGGCGAGCTGATCAATATCTTAAAAGAACTTGCGATAGCAAATGCCCCTTCCTTTGCAGGTCTGAAACCCGATGCCGTAGCATATGACCATGGAGAATTGTATGTTATTGATGACAGGGCCAAGCGGATCAGTTTTACAGATGTTATGCAACTGGCCAAAAAACCATTGATCGAAGTGGACAAAACCTCGGGGCGATTAAGCGCCGAAGCACGGAAATATGCCATGAATTCTTTCTCGGTGCATTTTGTGAAATTGCATGTAAACCCGGTAACGGGGGTGATACAGCTTAAGCATATTGTATCAACCGCTGACGCGGGAAAGATCATTGCGTACAATCCCGCACGCAGCCAAATGGTTGGCGGGGCAGTTGGCGGCGTTGGCATGGCTCTTACCGAAAGCACCCTGATCGATCCCCGGTACGGAAGATATATCAACAGCAATTTTGCCGACTACCATGTACCCGTACATGCCGATATACCCGAGATAGACGTCTTGTTTGCCGACAAACCGGACCTCATCATCAACCCCATGGGATCCAAGGGTATTGGAGAAATTGCCATTGTTGGTGTGGCACCTGCCATTGCCAATGCGATATATAATGCCACGGGCAAAAGAATAAGGGAACTGCCGATCACAGCAGACAACTTAATGTAGAGCAGGAAAATCTGGGTGCTTTCTCTTGCTCACCTACTCATATTGGCAAAGTGTATCATTATACCGATTATACCAGTATGCAGTCCAAAGCCATTTGCTATCGGTATAATACCATAAAAGATTTCAACGTAGTGCTTTGGATTACCTGGTAAATCAAGATGGTATTACAAGCGATACCGCAAGAAATGAACAATACTGGCAAAATTGCGGGTGATAGATAGGCATTAAAATAAGCCTTTTTTAAAACGTTTATCTTTTACCTGCGATATAGTAATGAAACTCATTTTCGAGCACATATATTCCATCACAAATATTGAATGCTTCCAACGTGTTTATCAATTTCTCTTTTACTTTTTCTATTCCGGCATAATTGATCGCTTCCACAGAGGGCCCGGCTGCCAATATGCCTTTCAGTGCGTCGTTGAGCGAAGAAAAATTCCAGGGGCATTCAATGGTATCGCTTTCTATCATATTAAATCCAGCATCAGCAAGCAGTTTTTCCACTTTACCTTCTTCGGAAAGTGCCAGCGGCCCGGGACTTCCCACAACCGTTTGGGGCAACAGGGAGGCTATGGAGGCCAGTACATTCAACGCTTCGCATTCTGCTGCACTACCCCAAACCCCTATGACCAATTTACCATCATCCTTCAAAACTCTTTTAATCTCTTGTAAAACCGCCGGTAGATCTTCGGCATATTGCAGCGCATTGAATCCGGTTACCAGGTCAAAATGCTGATCAACGAACGACATCATTTTCATGTCCTGTTTAATAAGTGTAGCCCGAGGGTTTCTATGCCGGGCAATTTCTAAAATTTCATCCGAAACATCAATCCCGGTGATTGTTGCATCCTTCGCATCAGCCATCTTCATAAACAGGCCCGATCCGCAGCCAATATCCAATACGTTATCCTTTGAACCCAGTTTCAATTTATTGATGATCTTTTTATAAACAGGAATAAAATGGATTTCCAGGTACAAAGCCCAGTTTTCCGGGGCTGTCCCCCATAATTCACCCTGGCTGCTGCTAAAAATCATTTATTGGTTTTTAAACTGTTGTCATCTGAAATACCCAAATACCGGAGTTCTGAAATTGCAGATAATAAAATTATTCCATTTACCGGTAAATAACTCACAAATTATTCTTAAATTCAATTAATCTAAATTTTATCGATCCGGTATATTTTAGTGAATAACCCTTCTCAAAAAAAATCCATGCCTTAACTGACAGGTAAAGGACCAACGCTGCAAAATAGTTTTCAGAGAATGGTACAACGCCCAGTAAAAATAATTCATTCTCAAAAAATTTCATTCTCAAAAAAAACATTTGTACTTTATACTTCTATTTCTTCAACAAAAACTAAAATACTATGACTAAAGCAGATCATCTCAGCAACAAAACCGCTCCAAAACGTATTCTGGCCCTGGATGGCGGTGGCATTCGTGGTGCGCTTACATTGGGTTATCTCCAACGCATCGAAGATATTTTGCGAAAGCAGCATGGCAATAAACCCAGCTTCCGGCTTAGTGATTATTTCGATCTTATTGGTGGCACCAGTACAGGTTCTATCATTGCATCATGCCTTGCTTTTGGCATGTCGGTTAAAGAAATTAAGGAAATGTACATGGATCTTGGTGATAAGATATTTGGTAAGAAATATAAGTGGTGGAAAATATTTGAAATTGATGATATGCTGAAAGCAGCTTATAAATCAAAACCGCTGGAAGACGAATTACAGAAAGTTTTTGGCACAGATATTACACTGGCCAGCGATAAAATACTTACCGGGCTTTGTATTATAGCAAAACGGGCCGATACCAACAGTGTGTGGCCATTGATCAATCACCCGGGTGGCAGGTATTTTAATAGTGCTGACGGTATGAATAAAGACATACCGCTTTGGAAAGCAGTAAGGGCCAGTGCAGCAGCGCCAACCTATTTTTTACCACAGATCATTGACGTGGGTGGCGGTTTACGCGAAGCAGCGTTTGTTGATGGCGGCGTTAGTATGGCCAATAATCCTGCATTGCAATTACTCATGGTTGCTACGCTGGATGGGTTTCCGTTTAAATGGAAATGGGGAGCCGATAACCTGATGATCGTTTCTGTAGGTACCGGTATGGGGCGTTTGAAAAGAATCCCCGCAGATGTAAAAAAGAATAACCTGCTCAACTGGGCTTCTCAAATACCAGATATGTTTATGCAGGATGCAAGCTGGCATAATCAAATGTTGATGCAATGGCTTTCCAACTCTCCCACAGCATGGGAAATTGACGGCGAGACCGGGAATTTGAGCAAGGATATGATTGGCAATGCAAAAAAAGACAACGGGTTTATCAGCTACCTGCGTTACAATACCTGGCTTGATGAACCAACGCTTGCTCCATTAATGAATAAACAATATTCACAAAAAGACATTGATGGCCTTGTTGAGATGAGTAACGCCAACAGCCGCTTTGAATTATACGACATCGGGATCAGGTCCGCAGCAAAAGAAGTAGATGAAAAACATTTTCCGGCATCCTTTAAAATTTAAACTTGCCAAAAGGATGTTTTGTACGGATGCCACCTGGAGTAAAAGCTGGCGCCAATAATAAAGTAATGGATGTTGATAAAGTGTAAAAAAAATGAACAGGGCTGCTATGGTTATCAAACACAGTAACCAGGTTGCACACCCGGCAGGCAAATGCTACATGATTTCGTTTCTTTATTAGCAGGCCAGGCGAAGCCTGAATTTATTTGACTATGTTCTTGATTCAAATTCAATAAGCGGTATCTTCACAGCTTTAACTTTTAGCTATGCAAAGAATTGCCGAATCAGAACTGATCATCAACAAACGCGGTGCAATTTATCATTTGGATGTGCGTCCGGAAGAATTGGCCAATACAATAATTGTTGTTGGCGATCCGGAAAGGGTTAAAAAAGTAAGTGCTCATTTTGACAGGGTAACACATCGCTTACAACACCGCGAGTTTATCACCCATACCGGTTATTTCAACGGCAATCCCATTTCGGTTGTTTCCACCGGGATAGGCCCCGACAATATTGACATTGTTTTTAATGAACTGGATGCGTTGGCCAATATTGATTTCGAGACCAGGTTAATAAAAGAAAAACCAACCACACTGAACATCATTCGTTTTGGAACATCGGGTTCTTTGCAGGCTGATATTCCGGTTGACAGTTTTGTAGCGTCAACACATGGTTTGGGACTGGACAATCTGCTCAATTTTTACAAATACGAAAAAACAACTGCTGATCAGGAAATGGTGGAAGCATTTATCGACCAGGCGAAATTAGATACAGCCATTACCATCCCTTACGCATTCAGTGGCAGTGAAACTTTGTTACAAAAATTCAGCGAAGGATTCCACCAGGGTATTACGGTAACCTGCCCGGGTTTTTTTGGCCCGCAGGGAAGAGTGCTGCGTTTGGGATTAAGCAGCCCGGAACTGGTTGACAGGCTTTCGCATTTCCGTTTTAATGATCACCGAATCACTAACTTTGAAATGGAAACATCGGCCATTTATGGTTTGGGGAAACTGATGGGCCACCATTGCCTGAGTGTAAACGCCATCATCGCCAACCGGGTGGTAAAAGAATTTTCGAATGACAGCAATGCAGCAGTAGAAAAATTAATTATAAAAGCACTGGAGGCATTAACGGCTTGAACCACTTTAACGTGGTAAACATCTTAAACAACATTAGATGATCGTAACCAAAATAATACCTGACCTCCCTATCGGATTGGCAGGCTTTCCCTCTCCTATTCATGTTGACCAGGTGGGTATAGAAGAAAGAGCTTCGCGGTTTACCAAGCGCAGTATTAAAAATGAAAGCAAGATAAACGGTTTAAAGCTGGCCCTAAACATGATTGACCTGACCACGCTGGAGGGAAAAGATACAGACGGGAAAGTGAAACAGCTTTGTTACAAGGCCCTGCACCTGCATGATGCCTATCCTGGTTTACCCACTGTAGCTGCCATTTGTGTTTATCCATCCATGGTAAAAGTAGCTAAGAAAGCGCTGGGAGACTCTGGCGTTAAAGTTGCATCTGTAGCAACGGCATTCCCCAGCGGCCAGGCACCACGCGATGTAAAATTAAGAGATACAAAATTTGCGGTTCAAAATGGAGCCGACGAAGTGGATATGGTGATCTCGAGGGGAAAATTTTTAGAAGGTGAATACAATTTTGTGTTTGATGAAATTGCTGCGATTAAAGAAGCCTGCGGTACTGCCCGGTTAAAAGTAATTTTAGAAACCGGCGAGTTGGTCACCTACGACAAAGTACGCAGGGCAAGCGATATTGCCATGTATGCCGGTGCAGATTTCATTAAAACTTCCACCGGTAAAATTTCGCCTGCTGCTACGATGCCGGTTACCCTGGTGATGTTGGAGGCCATTCGTGATTTTTATTATAAGACCGGAAAGAAGATCGCCATGAAACCTGCCGGAGGTATTTCCAAATCAAAGCAGGCATTGCATTATTTGGTTATGCTGAATGAAGTGTTGGGCGAAGACTGGATGACCAACGAATGGTTCAGGTTTGGGGCCAGCAGCCTCGCCAATGATATATTGATGCAGTTGATGAAACAGAAAACAGGGGTTTACCAGAGTGCAAATTATTTTTCGATAGATTAACCTCACCCCAACCCCTCTCCTGAAGGAGAGGGAACTGGAAGACCTAAACGTAGGATATGTTTTATAAAAAAAGAAAAAGGGTTTGAATTATAGATGAAAAAACAGTTGAAGAGGATGTGGTAGATATAATGTTAGGATATGGATAATGCACCGCTCCCTCTCTTCCAGGAGAGGGAGAAGGAGGGTGAGGTAAAAAATGCTTAAAGAAACAGAAAAACTTACTATGGCAACAAAAAAAAGCAATACGATAAAACTAAAATTTGACAGTGCCAGAAATTTATCTCCTGCACCGGAAAGTAAGTCGGCAGCCAAAATAGATCCGCAATACGATCTGTTCATCAACGGCAAATTTGAAAAACCGCAGGGCAAAAAATATTTTGCCAGCATTAACCCGGCTACTGAAGAAAAACTATCGATGATTGCCGAAGCCAATACCGCCGATGTAAACAAAGCGGTACAGGCAGCCAGAACAGCCTATGATAAAACCTGGAAAAAAATGCCGCCTGCCGAAAGGGCTAAATATATTTATCGAATTGCCAGGATGATACAGGAGCGGGCAAGGGAGTTTGCCATCCTGGAGACACTGGATGGCGGTAAACCCATTCGTGAAAGCCGTGATTTTGATGTGCCTACTGCAGCTAATCATTTCTTTTATTATGCAGGTTGGGCCGATAAACTGGAATATGCTTTTCCCAATCGCCGTACCGAACCATTGGGTGTAGCCGGACAAATTATTCCCTGGAATTTTCCATTATTGATGGCGGCCTGGAAAATTGCTCCGGCATTGGCTTGTGGAAATACGGTTGTTCTTAAACCTGCAGAAAATACTTCTTTAACTGCTTTGAAACTTGCAGAAATTATCCGGGAAGCTGACCTGCCCCCGGGTGTAGTGAATATCATTACAGGCGCGGGAGCAACAGGTGCGGCCATTGTTAATCATGCCGACGTTAATAAGATCGCTTTCACCGGTTCTACAGAAGTTGGGAAAATTATTCAGCGTGCCATTGCAGGAACTGATAAAAAAGCAACATTGGAATTAGGTGGTAAGGCGGCCAATATCATTTTTGATGATGCGCCACTCGACCAGGCGGTAGAAGGTGTGATCAATGGGATCTTCTTTAACCAGGGGCATGTATGTTGCGCAGGCTCACGTTTGTATGTTCAGGAATCTGTTTTTAAAGAAGTGGTGCGTAAATTAAAAGACAGACTGGAAACTTTAATTGTTGGCGACCCGATGGATAAGAACACGGATATTGGCGCTATCAATTCAAAAGCACAATTAGACATCATTAATAAATACATAAAGATTGGCCAGCAGGAGGGCGCAGAAATATACCAGAGCTCCACAACCCTGCCTAAGAAAGGTTTTTATTGCAGGCCAACCATCTTTACCAACGTGGCCCAATCAAACCGTATTGCCCAGGAAGAAATCTTTGGACCGGTACTGGCCATCCAGAGTTTCAGAACTGATGATGAAGTGATTGAAAAAGCAAACAATTCACCTTATGGTCTTTCTGCAGGAGTCTGGACTGATAAGGGTTCCAAGATCTTCAACCTGACAACCAAACTAAGAGCAGGTGTTATCTGGGCAAACACCTTTAATAAATTTGATCCTGCATCACCATTCGGTGGTTACAAGGAAAGTGGTTACGGAAGAGAGGGTGGATTGCATGGGTTAGCGGCTTACGTAAACGTGATATAAAAGCCCCTCCTTGAACTTCGTTCGTTCCCTTATCAGGGAACCCCGAAGGGGAGAGACAAGAAGTAGATAAAAGCGAAGAACGAAATATTCAGGAAAGGACTTAAAATTATAAAACTGCCAACTTCGAGCTCCCTCTCCTTTGGAGAGGGGTTGGGGTGAGGTTAAAAAGCAAACTATGGCAACAGTTACAAAAAAAGAAAACAGATTAGAAGTTTTAAAAACTTACAAAATATATATTGGTGGACAATTCCCTCGTACTGAATCAGGCAGATATTATATTGCCACAAACAAAAAAGGCGAAAACTTAGCGAACGTTTGCCTGGGTTCAAGAAAAGATTTTAGAGATGCAGTTGTTGCAGCCAGAAACGCTTTTGGTGGCTGGAGCGGCAGGGCGGCTTTTAATCGCGGCCAAATTCTTTACCGCATTGCCGAAATGCTGGAAGGCAGAAAAGCCCAGTTTGTTGATGAGCTAATGAAACAGGATGCTAACAAACCACAGGCAGAAAAAGAAGTGAACCTTTGTATTGAACGTTTAATTTATTATAGCGGCTGGTGCGATAAATTTCAGCAGTTATTCAGTTCTGTAAACCCTGTTGCTTCTTCGCATTTTAATTTTTCGGTGCCAGAGCCTACCGGGGTGGTGGCTGCTATTGCTCCGCAAACGGATTCTTTGTTGGGACTGGTTTCTGTAGTTGCCCCCATCATCGCCGGTGGAAACACCTGCATCCTATTGGCATCCTCTACCAAGCCACTTTGTGCCGTAACCTTTGCTGAAGTGTTGAACAGCTCCGACTTACCTGGAGGCGTGGTTAATATCCTCACCGGTAAAGTAGCCGAGCTTGTCCCCTATTTTGCCGACCATATGGATGTAAATGCTACAGTATTTTGCGAAGGCGATACTGCCATACAAAAAATGATCAAAGAAAGATCTGCATTAAATGTAAAAAGAGTGGTGTTGTATGATAAAGTTAAATGGGCTGATGCAAACGGGCAATCTCCTTATTTTATTATGGACTTCCAGGAAATAAAAACCACCTGGCACCCGATTGAAAATATTGGTGGAGCAAAATCGGGGTATTGATAATTTGCAGGATAAGTTTTTATCCGGACAATTTGAGTTGTAACAGCAATACCAAAATACCGACAGCAAAACCAATTAATGCTATCCAGCTTATTTTTTTCAGGTACCCTATAAAACTGATTTGAAGGCCGCCGTCTTGTCTCCGGCAAACGGCACGTAGGCACAAACCCTCTGATTTTGTTTACTAAACTGCCATTTAGATTTATACAAAAATTTAGGTAAATTTATATATATACCATATTCATGGCGAAAAAAATTCAGGCAATCAGAATCGTTGAAGAAAAAATTATCAATAAAATTTACCTGAAAAGAGGAATGAAAGTAAAGCTCGATTTTGAATTATCTGAGCTTTACAAAACAGAAACAAAACAATTAAAACGGCAGGTAAGGCGTAATGTTGAGCGTTTTCCTGATGATTTTATGTTTGAATTGACTGCCGTATACTTTTCAGACTGAAGGAGCCAGTTTGGCGCCTCAAGTTGGGGCGGATTCAGGTATAAACCAATGACTTTTACCGGGCAAGGAGTGGCTATGCTGTCAGGTGTTTTAAATAGCAGCACAACAATTAAAGTTATTATACAAATCATCAGGGTATTTACCAGTATGAAGGAATTGTTATTGACAATTAAAGATATTTTACTGAAGCTGGTACATTTGGAAAATAAAGTAAGCCAGCATGATGAAAATATACAAATGATTTTTGAAGCATTGAAACAACTATTAAACCCTCCGCAGGAGCCAGGAAAAAGAATAGGATTTAAGCCTGACAATTAAGATTTGAACACCGACGTCTTGTCTCCGACAAGCGGCAAGTAGGCACAAACCCCCTGAGGTTGTTTACTCAACAACCACCTTCTAAGAAGGTGGGTTGAAAGCATCGGGCAAAGCCCTCTTTAAGACTCTGGTGGTGGTGAAAACAAATCAAAATTCCGACTTTGGTTTTCTTCTCTTTTATCCTCTCCTTTCTGATATTTTACATAACGCCTTATCATAGCTTCATCAATCCCAACTGTTGCAACAAAATAACCCCTTGAACAGAAATGATTTCCCCAATAGGCTTCTGTTTTAGCTTATGGTAACTCTTAAATATTTTTATCGCCAGCTTCCCTTTTAATGTTCCCAACAATTCTGAAACCGACACCTTTGGCGGTATCGAACATACTATATGAATATGATCAATCTGTACATTCAACTCTATAACTTCTACTCCCTTCCATTCACACAACATCCGAAGATCATTTTCGATCAAACTCTTGACTTCGCCAAATAACACCCGGAAACGATACTTTAGGTGTCCACACAATGTGATAATCGCACTTATATACTACATACGACAACTTCTTATATTTGCTGGCTGCCATACTATAAAGTTATGGCATAGCCTTCAGAACATTACCACCTCCAAAGGCGGTGGGTTTTCAAGTAACACTAAACTGCCGTTGGCTAATTAATATTTTGGGGTGCTGTGGTTAAACCCGAAGGGTTGTAACTATTATAGTAAAGGTATAATTTGTGTTTCAAAAACCCCGAAGGGCAATGTCATTAAGTTAAGGGTCTTTAACTCAAAAAGCTGCCACATTGCAGTTCCCTCTCCCTTGGAGAGGGGTTGGGGTGAGGTCTTTACAAAAGCTTAACTTAATGACATTGCCCGAAGG
>JANNSN010000059.1:0-2152 GCA_031402615.1 Chitinophagaceae bacterium | reverse complement strand
TAAAAAACATCCGCGTTGATTTTAGCAATTGGGTAAGGTGCCTGATTAATGAGCGGAACAATACTTCCCCCGGTTGCCTGGGTTATTAAATTTGCTTCAATATGATGCATAAGTTGGGGAAATTCAACCGGTAGTATTTCTTTCTTTTTCCAGGCTATCCTGAACAGTCGAAGGGAATTTTCGAGGTAACTGAGAAAACGGATCTTATCATTATTCGTAGAGATATCTTTATTCGTTTCTACCCAATCCTGCAGTTCATCCACTTTCCTGAATAATACATCGGTAACCCGGAGATTGATTTCATCGTTACTGCCAATATGCAACATGAAGTCCTGTTTTCCATCAGCCTTATCGCATATTCTTTGTTCTATGTTTACTTTATCATGAAAATACTGCCTGAACAGGGGTACTTTGACCGTATCGGCCCCTGCATAAACATTGATGTAACTTGCAATAATAAAAGTAAGTATATAACAAATTCTCATATAATTTTCCTTATGCAAATATGCGGCAATTTTATGGTTTAGGTTGATTATTGAGTCATTTTATGACTGTTTTCACTGTTTTGCGTTAACAATTTGATAATATTATAACTTACAATTAACGAAGATGCGCATGATAAGTTGGGTTAATTTTGCGCAACTACTTTCATATGAATACGGGCAAAAAATTTTGATCGCTGATGATGAACCGGATATCCTGGAAATCATCCAATATAATCTGCTAAACGAAAACTATGAAGTAGCAACAGCCAAAAATGGCGACGAAGCCATTGAACAGGCGAAGCGCTTTAATCCTGATCTGATTATGCTGGATATTATGATGCCCGGCAAAAATGGTATTGAAGTTTGTAATATACTGCGTATGCAGCCTGCTTTTAAAGATACCCTGATCATTTTTTTAACAGCCCTGAGCGATGAAGGCACCGAGGTAAAGGGTTTGGAATCAGGTGCCGATGATTTTATCACTAAACCAGTTAGTCCGAAAGTGCTTTTGAGTAAAGTAAATGCGTTATTCCGAAGGTTAAATAAAGAGGATACCGGTAGCTTGCTCATTGGCGATTTAAAGATAGACCGGGAGAAATTCATGGTTAGTTACCAGGGTCAGGATATCATTCTGGCCCGTAAGGAATTTGAATTGCTGGCCCTGCTGGCCAGCAAACCCGGAAAGGTTTTCCTGCGTAATGAAATATTAAACCAGGTTTGGGGTAGCGAAGTGATTGTTGGCGACCGCACCATAGATGTACATATCCGCAAAGTTCGACAGAAACTGGGTATTGATTGTATCACTACCGTTAAAGGAGTTGGCTATAAGTTTGATTTGTGAAAGACGGACGACGGACAATACAAAAAATAAAATGGCTTAATAAATAATAACTTTCCTTCGTAGCTTGCAGCCGTTAGCTTATTTATCATGCCCCCTTCAAAAAATTATTCCCCGCAGCAATTGGCTGCATTAACGGCGCTTGGCCTGTCGGTACCTATTGCACTGGGTATGTTATTATTTAAACCTGTCTGGTGGGTTGCTTTATTATCATTCGGGGTAATCTTTGTTGGAGCCTATGGCCTGATTGTTTACACGCTGCAAACATTCATCTACCGTAAAATAAAACTCATCTATAAATTCATCTATCAAACCAAGGCTAGTAAAAGAGAGGAATTTTATTACAAGAATTTTCTGCCCCAAAAAAGTATTGATGAAGTAAGAGAAGATGTTGAGGCATGGGCAGATCAACGAAAAGAAGAGATTGAACTGCTGCAGCAAAACGAAGCTTTTAGAAAAGAATTTTTACAAAATCTCAGTCACGAATTAAAGACACCCATTTTTGCCATACAGGGATATGTAGATACGCTGATTAACGGGGCAATGGATAATCCGGATGTAAATAAAAAATTTTTGCAAAGCGCATCCCGTAATGTTGACAGGCTGGTAAACCTGGTAGATGACCTGGATGCCATATCAAAATTAGAAAGTGGTGAACAGCTTTTATTAAAAGATAGTTTTGTGATTCAGGATCTGTTAAAAGAAGTGTACGAATCGCTGGCCATTAAGGCAGATGAAAAGCAAATCAGGTGTATCATTAAAAAAGGCTGTGAATTACCGTTAACCGTTTTTGCAGATAAAGAAAAAATACGGCAGGTGTTTATTAACC
>JANNSN010000058.1:0-40192 GCA_031402615.1 Chitinophagaceae bacterium | reverse complement strand
ATAACGATTTGCCGCTGCGTAGCTGTTCCTTTACTTTTTGCTTGGCCAATTCATAATCGAATGGCTCGGATTGTTCTTTTTTCATTTTACTGTGTTTTAAAGTTAAGATTTAACTTTTGACACAGTTCATTTTACACTCTCCGGTTAACCCCGTAAATAACCTGGTGGAAAAATATCCAAAATAATTTTTCTTTTTTGAATTAAAATTGCCTCCAGTACAAAGGAGGCATTTTTTTAAACTACTTCCCCTTCTATATCGTAATCGTAAGCTTTTGTTATTTTCACCTGCACAAAATCACCTATCGTCAATTTCTTTCTGGATTGAATGATCACTTCATTATCCACTTCCACGCTGTCGAACTCGGTACGGCCCAAATAACGGCCGGCTTCTTTTTTATCAATCAATACTTTAAAAGTTTTACCTACTTTCTCCTGATTCTTTTCCAAACTTATTTCCTGTTGCACTTCCATGATCTCCTGTGCACGTTCTTCTTTTTCTGCTGCTGGTATATCATCAACCAGGTCGTGGGCACTGGTGCCTTCTTCATGGCTGTAAGTAAAAATGCCCACCCTGTCGAAACGCATTTTTTGCAAAAAGGTTTTCAATTCTTCCACGTCATCACGGGTTTCGCCCGGAAAGCCGGCTATCAATGTGGTACGCAAACAAATATCCGGCATGCGGCTCCTAATTTCACTGATCAGGTCTTCCATTTCTTCACGGGTTATCTGCCGCTTCATTAAATGCAACATGTTGTTGGCTGCATGTTGCAAAGGCATATCCAGATAATTGCAGATGTTGTCCCTTTCTTTGATAGCATCAATAATTTCAAGCGGAAATTTTGATGGGTATGCATAATGCAACCGTATCCACTCCAGTCCCTTTACATCGGCAAGGGCATGCAGTAATTTTGGTAATTCTCTTTTCTTATAAATATCCAATCCGTAATAGGTAAGTTCCTGCGCAATCAGCATAACTTCTTTAACGCCACGGTCAACCAACCGTTTGGCTTCATCTACCAGCGATTCAATTGGCCGACTAACATGCTGCCCCCGCATCAGCGGAATGGCACAAAATGAACAGGTACGGTTGCAGCCTTCGCTGATCTTCATATACGCGTAATGTTGCGGTGTGTAAAGCAGCCTTTCTCCCATCAGATCGGCTTTGTAATCGGCCTCAAAAGTTTTTAAAATATTGGGTAGTTCCATCGTACCGAAATAAGCATCCACCTCGGGTATTTCTTCTTCTAAATTGTTTTTATAACGCTCACTCAGGCAACCGGTAACATAAACCTTATCTAATTTGCCCCTGCGTTTTAATTCTACCTGTTGCAGAATGGTGTTCACGCTTTCTTCCTTGGCTTTTTCAATAAAACCACAGGTGTTTACGATAACGATATTATGGTCTTTTTTGGCATTCTCATGTACCACATCAATGTCATTGGCTATCAACTGGCCGCTCAGCACTTCACTATCCACCATATTTTTACTGCAACCCAGCGTAATGATGTTTACTTTATCCTTTTTAATCGATTTTGTCTTCATAATTATTGGCGGTAAAGTTAAGCCTTTAGAAATGCAGTTATTAAAGCTATTTTAAAGTTAAACCGGCTACCTCACCCTACCTATTTAAAAAGCTTTTACAATTATTCATCTTTGAATGTGGATAATTATTTACCAAATAAAGGGATATATTTATTGTTTATCAATAAATATTTATCTATTTTTGCTTTTCAATCTTAAAACAATCTATATGAGTACTAAAACAAAAACAGAAACAATCCTGGTCGTGATGAATGTACTGGCCTGGATCACTTTTATCGGCCTGATGATTGAAGCAGGAACTATACTTGTTACCTATGGGATAGGGCTGGCAAATCCAAAGATGGTAACCAAACTGTATAAAGGGATGGATTGGGATAACCTGAGGCAATATGATGTTTGGTATTATACAGGAATTATTACATTAAAAGCTGCAATACTGATTTTAGAGGCCTACACCGCATACCTGGTTATTAAAGTGCTTAGTACTATCAAAATGACAAATCCTTTTACTATGGAAGTGGCTAAAAAGCTGGAAAATATTGCCTATACACTCATGCTGGTGTGGGTAGCAGTATTAATCTATAATGGTCAGTTGAAATGGCTTTCAAAAGATGTAACTGATCTGGAAGGCAAAATGCTTTCTACAGAGTTAATAATTTATGCAGGGCTGGTTTTTGTTATCTCTCAAATTTTTAAAAAAGGAGTGGAAATTCAAACCGAAAATGAATTAACTGTATAACTATGCCTATAATAGTAAACTTAGATGTAATGATGGCTAAAAGAAAGATGTCGTTAAATGAACTTTCTGAAAAGGTAGATTTAACCTTATCGAACCTTTCCATATTAAAAACGGGTAAAGCAAAAGCCATTCGCTTTAGTACACTTGAGGTTATCTGTAAAGTATTGAACTGCCAGCCCGGTGATATTTTGGAATTTGTTGAATGATTTTAAAACCGGAATCTATTAAAAAAGCATTTTTAAAATATTGATGCGTACAATACGTCTTCATCAATAATAAAGTGTAAATCGTTACCATTCATCCTTAAAAAAACACGATTCGTGAATTATGACATTCATATTACAATTTAGCATGGCTAATTTGCACCGGATTTTGATAAACAGAAATTAAAGTATACACATGAAACAAAAACTACTGATATTAACTATTGGCCTATTTACAACGATCTGCGTTTTTGCACAAAATGCCTCAAAGGTAAGCGGGCAAATCAACGATAACAATGGAAAACCTATTGCCAGTGTTACAATCATGCTACTTAAGGCTAAAGACTCTTCTTTGGTAAAAACCGCCGTTACCGATGGAAAAGGGAATTATGAAATACTACTTATAAAGCCCGGTACTTATTTTGTAAGTGCCACATCTGCAGATATAAAAAAAACCAGTTCGTCTGTTTTTGAAGTAAAAGAGAATGAAAATGTACTTGCTCCTGCTCTTGCAGCCCAACCCGCCATAAAGGATATGGCCGGAGTTACCGTTACCAGTGCAAAACCAATCATTGAAGTTAGAGCCGATAAAACCATTTTAAATGTAGAAGGCACCATCAATGCTGTTGGTAATGATGCACTGGAATTATTACGCAAATCACCCGGTGTAATGGTTGATAAAGACGATAACCTAAGCCTTGCCGGTAAAAATGGTGTACAGGTTTATATAGATGGAAAACCAAGCCCGCTTACCGGCGCTGATCTGGCCAGTTACCTGAAATCCCTTCAGTCTATTCAGATTGAATCGATAGAATTGATCACCAATCCATCAGCAAAATATGAAGCAGCAGGTAATGCCGGTATCATCAATATCAGGCTTAAAAAAGACAAGACCATTGGAACCAACGGAAATGTAAGCGCCGGTTACAATATAGGTGTTTACGGAAAATATAATACCGGGCTGAGTTTGAACCACCGGAATAAAAAGATGAATATTTTCGGTAATTATAATTTCAATACCAGTATAAATGAAATGACCTTTAAATTATACCGGGAGCAGGGCGACAGCATTTTTAACCAGAAGAACAGGATGTTAAACCGAAACAAATACGGACATAATTATAAAGCCGGTGCCGATTTTTTTATAAACAAAAAAAGCACGATAGGTTTCATTTTGAATGGCAATAATTCCAAATCAATTTCAGAAACCGAAGGCCCGATGTTCATCACCAATAAACCCAAAGATTCACTGGTAAGGATTTTACAGGCATCAAACAACAATGATCAAAAGCGTGATAATATCAATGCCAACATCAATTACCGGTATGCCGTAAGCGGTGGCACCGAGTTGAATATTGATGCTGATTATGGAAATTTTAATATTCGCAGTAATCAGTTTCAGCCCAATAATTATTATGATGCTTCGGGTATCAATAAATTATTCAGTAATGTTTACAGAATGATATCACCAACAGATATTGATATTCTCGCTTTTAAAACAGACTATGAAAGAAATTTTTATAAAGGGAGATTGGGCTTTGGCGGTAAAATTGGTTTTGTAAAGACCGACAATGATTTTCAGCGGTATAATGTGTATGGAATTAATGAAGAATATGATAAAGACAAGAGTAATCGTTTTAAATACACCGAAAATATTAATGCCGCCTATGTAAATTATAACCGTGCATTTAAAGGATTCATGATACAGGTTGGACTAAGGGTAGAAAATACGGTAAGTGATGGAAAATCAACAGGGCTGACTTATAACCCACTAACAAATACGTATGATAACTACGATTCTACAACCCATCGAAATTATACCGATGTATTTCCAGGTGCTGCCTTCACGTTCAACAAAAATCCAATGAGTCAGTTTGGAATTACATATAGCCGTAGAATAGACAGGCCCGCATACCAGGATCTGAACCCCTTTGAATTTAAACTGAATGATTACACTTTTATGAAAGGCAATACCAACCTCAGACCACAATACACGAACAGTTTTGGTTTAACACATACTTATAAATACAAATTAAATACACAGTTGAATTACAGCCATGTAAAAGATATTTTTACGCAGTTGCCGGACACAACGGAAGGATCAAAAAGTTTTATATCCAAAAGGAATTTAGCTACACAGGATATTGTAAGCCTGAACATCAGTTATCCTTATCAAAAAAAGTGGTACAGTTTCTTTGTTAATGTAAATTCATACTACTCAGTTTACAAAGCCAATTTTGGCGGTGGTGACAGAAATGTTAACCTGGATGTTTTTGCATTAAGCTTTTTTATGCAAAACAGCTTTAACCTGGGTAAAGGCTATAAAGCAGAATTAAGTGGGTTTTACTCATCGCCAACCATCTGGCAGGGTACTTTTAAAAGTATTGCCATGTATAGTATAGATGGCGGATTACAGAAAAATGTATTAAAAGGCAAAGGAATGCTGAAAGCATCTGTGAGTGATATGTTCCGTTTAATGAAATGGAAAGGTTACTCCAACTTCAGCGGCCAGTTTAGCGAAGCAAGTGGCCGGTGGGAAAGCCGCCAGTTTAGATTAAACTTTACGTACCGTTTTGGAAATTCGCAGGTAAAAGCGGCACGCCAGCGTAAGGCATCTATTGAAGAAGAAAATAAAAGAACACAACAAAGTGGAGGAATGGGTGGAGGTAATTAACCGCCAACTATTGAATTTAAAAAGCCGCTTATAAAAAATAAGCGGCTTTTTTTGTCATCCTTTTGTAAACCGGGCTGCTTTGCAAAATCGTTTTAACGCTACTTTAACTGGGTTTTGTATTTTCTTAACAGCACTTCTAATTATTTCACTAGATATTTGTATTGGAAAAATTAGATAATAAAAATTTTCTCATAAGCAGTTAGTTTTGGTAACCGGCC
The DNA here is from genome assembly GCA_031402615.1 of Chitinophagaceae bacterium. GTDB lineage: Bacteria > Bacteroidota > Bacteroidia > Chitinophagales > Chitinophagaceae > Ferruginibacter. The sequence continues at coordinate 34,816 of JANNSN010000058.1, read as the reverse complement.
CCTGTTTCTACAGGGGCTTTTTTTATGCAAATACTTTTTCAGAAAAGGATAAAAACTATTAGTTGGGTACTTTAAAAAGACTGTCAACAAAATCCTTTTTATCAAATACCAGCAGGTCTTCGGCTTTTTCGCCCACGCCAATAAATTTTACCGGTATTTTAAATTGATTGGCAATAGCCAGTACCACACCACCTTTGGCAGTACCGTCTAATTTTGTAATGGTTAATGCAGTAACATCAGTAGCGGCTGTAAAATGTTTTGCCTGTTCCAGTGCATTTTGCCCGGTACTGCCATCTAACACCAGCATTACTTCGTGCGGTGCAGTTGGTATTACTTTTTGAATGACTCTTTTTATTTTAGTGAGCTCATCCATTAAATATGCTTTGTTATGCAGGCGCCCGGCAGTATCAATAATAATAACATCTACATTTTTTGCAACGCCGCTGTTAACAGTATCAAATGCAACGGCTGCAGGATCGCTGCCCATATCTTTTTTTACAATGGGCACACCGGCACGTTCGCTCCAGATAGTTAACTGATCAACCGCTGCTGCACGAAAAGTATCAGCTGCACCCAGTAAAACAGATTTGCCGGCCAGTTTAAAATTGTGCGCCAACTTACCAATGGTGGTTGTTTTACCAACCCCATTTACACCTACCACTAAAATGATATGGGGTTTATGCCCGACAGGCAATTCATAGTTTTCATAACTGCTGTCCTGCGGTGCAGCTACCAACATATTTTGAACTTCTTCTTTAAGGATTTTATTTAATTCAGATGTATTCAGGTATTTATCTTTGGCAACACGTTTTTCTATCTGTTCAATAATCTTTACAGTGGTTTCTATACCAACATCAGCACTAACCAATGCATTTTCCAGGTCATCCAGTACTTCTTCATCAACCGTGCTTTTACCGGCAATGGCTTTTGTTATTTTGCTGAAAAAACCTTCCCTGGTTTTTTCAAGGCCCTGGTTAAGTGTTTCCAGCTGCTGTTTTTTACCGAATAATTTTCCTAAAAGTCCCATGCGTTAGATTTGATGACGGTTAATTGATGCCCGATGCCGGACAGTTGATACTTGATACCCAAAATAGCGTTTGTACGGTATCCCCGTCCGAACGGGGTTCATCCGGGCGGGTACTATCCAGTATCCCTTCTTTATTCTTCCCTAAAATAAACAAAGCCTCCCGATAAATCGGGAAGCTTCTGAAAATAATATTATGCATATCTAAAAACTTAGCTGCCTAAGTGATCTTTGATCTTGTCTTTGTGAACGATCGCTTCCTTAAAAGTATAAGCACCTGTTTTAGGGCTACGTAATGTACGTATTACTTTAGTCCAGTTTTTAGCATCTGCTGCTGCTTTCTGGTCTTTGGTTTTTATCGCGGTTTTAGCTGCTTTTGCCATGCTGTTGTTGTGTTTAAAAGTTTACAAACTAACCGGTTAATACGTTTTATCTTGTTGGCGTATTAACTGATCAACATTTATTTAATTTCTTTGTGTACAGTTACCTTTTTCATGATCGGGTTAAGTTTCTTTAACTCTAAACGCTCCGGCGTGTTCTTTTTGTTCTTTGTAGTAATGTAACGGCTTGTGCCGGCCAAACCACTTGTTTTATGTTCGGTACACTCCAGTATAACCTGAACCCTGTTACCTTTCTTTGCCATTTTTATGATATTTATTTGTTGATCAGTTAATCCGCTTAAACGTGTTAACCAATTAACGGATTAACTTATTAAATTTTTTCTCCTGCCGCACGTAACTTCTTAACAACCGAAAACAGACCATTCTTGTTGATTGTTCTGATTGCTTCAGTCGATACCTTAATGGTAACCCACTTATCTTCTTCTGCAAGGAAATAACGTTTGGTTTGCAAATTTGGTAAAAACCTGCGTTTTGTTTTAATATTTGAGTGAGAAACCTTATTTCCGGTGATCGGTTTCTTTCCTGTAACCTGACATACTCTAGCCATAGTGCTTATTTTTGGACGGCAAAGGTAAGGTTAAATATCAATAATCAATGTTTGAAGAGGAAGAAATTTATGTTTTTTATTGAAATCTACCCACAAATAAAGCTAAATTGTTAATAAGACTAACTTTATCTGCATGAAACTCATAAAAGACGGTATTATCCTGCTGTTGATCGGGTTACCTTCATTGGCAATAAAAGCTGCTGAACCAACAACAGTTGAGCTCAAAAGGGGAATGGTCATAACAAAGTCGATACTGGTAAAGAAAGGAAATTATGCTTTTGATGGATATGACTCACTTAACCGGCCGGTAATTCTGATAAAAGGAGATAATATTATAGTTGATTTTAATGATGCTGTGTTGAAAGGCAGTATTACTACACAAATTCCCAGCGAATTTTTTGGTTTGGCGATAATGATCCGGGGCAATAATATCACGTTGAAAAATGCTAATACCATCTTGATCTAATATGTCGTCCAAAGGATTTCGTTGAAATCTTATATGGTAATATACCGATAGCAAATGGCTTTGGACTACATACTGATGTAAACGGTATCAGATAAAAGTAAGCTTCAGCGATTTTACTACGGATATAAATGTTCGGATAACTGATAAACATCCTACATATTACGAGAGGGCTAAAATCACATACAACTTGACAGTAGATGCGGCCGATTAGGCCAAAGTGCAAAAAGCGATTGCTTTGTCGCAGGAATAATATGGCGGTGTTACGGCCATGTTCAGAAAGTTTTTCGAACTGGAAACAGGGATCCTCTACCTGGTTTAATTCAATATCCTGGTATTGTCCATCTTTAATTTACGTTGTTCATGGTATACCCTAAACATTTGCAGTACCACTGCAAGCAAGATCAACAGCACACCGATGTAAAACCCGCGGTGCAGGTTTTGGTTCTCTTTAAAAAAAAGAAAGGCCAGGATGATGCCATAAACCGGCTCCAGGTTATAGGTTAGATTTGCTGTAAAAGCTGATATTTTCTTTAATGCGTTCAACTGCAAATCAAAACTCAATACCGTACATAACCACGCTAATACCAATAACCACAACCAATCGGTAGTGGTAGGCATATAATATGTTGCCGGAAACTGCAATAGATAAAACGGAACGATAACCGATAATGCCAGCAATCCCCCACCCAGTTCATACAGTGTAAGAATTTTAGGACTATAAATAATCAACAGTTTTTTATTGAAAATAGGAAATATAGAACTACCCAACGCAGAAATCATCCCAAAAATGATACCCACTTTATACTGTGGATGAAAATCAAAAATGATATATATGCCCGAGATGGCGATCAACCCCAACCCTACTTCAACCGGTGAAATTTTTCTTTTCAGGATCAACGGCTCAAAAAAAGCGGTAAAAAACCCTGTCGCACTAAAACACACCAGCGCCACAGATACATTGGCATATTTAACACTGCCATAAAAAGTTACCCAGTGAATGGCCACAATAACGCCTACAGCAAAGATCTTAAGTACATCAGCAACCGGAATCCGCAGCAGCTGTTTTCTATACAGTAAAATACCTCCCAGGGTTACCACTGTTATTAAAAGCCTGAACCAAACCAATAATCCTTCATTAAGCGTAATTAATTTCCCAAGTATGGCAGTAAAGCCCGCTAAAAAAACAGCTATATGAAGTTGTACCAGGGCTTTTTTCATGATACGAAGATAAGGTCCTCAACCCCAACACCAAACCCCCTATTGAACTTCGTTCGTTCCCTGGTGAGGGAATTCGCCAGGTGGCGGTGGAGAAAATCCCGAAGATGTATTCGAAGACCATGTTTTTTGAAATAATATTTTTTTGCCTCATTGCCTAAAACAGAAATAAAGCCAATGTAGAAGAACCAATGTTTGAGCATGTTTGCTGCGCCGCTGCCTCTATTTTGGAGAGGGGGTTGGGCGGTGAGGCCGGAAGAAGAGGCAAGTGAAGTCAAAAAAATCCATAAATGGCCAACTTCTAACCACAAACTAATTTATATTTGCCAACCTATAACCAATTTATTATTATGAGTTTTAAACGTATCAACAACATTACCGGGTGGATCGTGTGCCTGATTGCCTGCGCGGTATATATCATGACGATGGAAGCCACAGGCAGTCTCTGGGATTGTGGTGAGTTTTTATCCAGTGCTTATAAACTCCAAATTCCTCACCCACCGGGTGCCCCTTTGTTTGTATTGATTGCCCGCCTGTTTATGGCGCCTTTTGATGCAGAGCACGCTGCTACCGGAGGTAACCTGGTGAGTGCTTTGTCCAGTGGATTTACCATTTTATTCTTGTTCTGGAGCATCACGCATTTTGGCCGTAAACTGGTATTGAAAAATGCTCCTGAATTGACCAACGAAAAGATCTTCGGCGTGATGGCTGCCGGTATCGTTGGTGCTTTGGCTTACACTTTTTCTGATTCTTTCTGGTACAGTGCTGTTGAAGGTGAAGTATATGCCTTATCCTCATTTTTTACAGCCCTGGTTTTTTGGGCCATTTTGAAGTGGGAACAGAATGTTGACGCTGAACAACAGGAAGGAATAAAAGGTCATTTTACAAAAGCCGATCGCTGGATCATTTTGATCTTTTACCTGATGGGTTTATCGATTGGGGTTCACTTATTGAACTTATTGACCATACCGGCCATCGTCATGATCTATTATTTCAAGCGTTACGAAAAGATCAGCAAGTGGGGGATTTTTTGGGCGTTTATTATCGGTTGTGGTATTACCGGACTTGTACAAAAAGCGGTAGTGGTATGGACCATTAAAGCGGCCGGAAATTTTGATATTTTCTTTGTAAACAGTTTGGGCATGCCCTACTTCACAGGTTTTGCATTTTGCTTTGTATTTATTGCGGCCCTGGTTTATTTTGGATTGAAAATCGCTGCTAAGAATAATTGGAACTTTCTAAGACTGGGTCTTTGGAGTTTTGTATTTATGCTGCTGGGCTATTCCACTTACTTTACCACCTTAATTCGTTCGAGTGCCGACCCCTCTGTTGATATGTTTAATGTAGATAACCCGGTTAATCTTGCCGGTTATTTAAGCCGTGAACAATACGGAGACTGGCCCATATTATATGGCCAGGATTTTACTGCACAACCGGAAGACACAAAAATTACGGAGACCTTTATAAAGAGTAATGGTAAGTATGAAAAGAACGGAAGAAAAGTAGACTATATTTATGCGCCTGCCGATATGCACCTGTTTCCACGTATGTGGGACCAAAGCAATGATCAGGGCCATGCAGATTATTATGCCAACTGGATGCAGATCGGTAAGGATCAGCAGGGCAGTTGGGAAAGGGCCCCAACCATGAGCGAAAATATTCAGTTTGCCATGGCTTACCAGGTTGGCTGGATGTACATGCGGTATTTTATGTGGAATTTTGCCGGCAAACAAAATGATATCCAGGGTATAAATATGGGTAATGTAAGAGACGGCAACTGGAAAACGGGAATCAGTTTCTGGGATAATGCGCGTTTGGGAAACCAGGACGCACTGCCAGACAGCTTAAAACACAACAAAGCCAATAATAAACTTTTTGCACTGCCATTAATTTTAGGTTTACTAGGTTTGGTTTACCAGGTTAAAAAGGACAAACGTGATTCGTTAATAGTAGCATTACTTTTCTTTTTTACCGGTCTGGCCATTGTGTTTTATTTAAACCAGGCAGGCAATCAGCCAAGGGAACGGGACTATGCTTTTGTAGGTTCATTCTATGCATTTGCCATCTGGATCGGCCTGGGTGTTTTGTATGTTAAAGAGTTATTTTCATCATTCATAAAAAATAAAATGACGGCTACCCTGGTTGCCGGTGCCCTGTGTTTTGTTGCGGTACCGGCATTAATGGCCAGCCAGGAATGGGACGATCATGACCGTAGCAATAAAACATTGGCTATTGACCTGGCAAAAGATTACTTGGAAAGTTGCGCACCGAATGCGATCCTCATAACTTTTGGAGATAATGATACCTATCCGCTTTGGTATGCCCAGGAAGTACAGGGAATTCGTAAAGACATTCGTGTTATTAATTCAAGTTTAATGGGTACGGATTGGTATATCAACCAGCTTCGTTATAAAGTAAATAACAGCGATCCGATAGATCCCATCTGGTCGGCGGCACAAATACTGGGTGCCAACAGGGATATTATCTATTCTCCGGAGGGGCTCTATGGTACCAATGCAGCTTTCAGCAATAAATACAGGGCCAAAGCAGGTATTACAACCGATCCTGCTCAGCCCATGGATCTATATACCATGATGAAAGATTTTGCTGGAAGTGATGACCCTAATAAAGTTGAAACGGGAAGAGATGGTGGTGTGTTAAACATATTCCCCAATAAAAGAGTTTCCATTCCGGTTGACATTGATTTTGTTCGCAAGAACGGAACGGTTAACGCAAATGACAGCGTGGTTTCCCAGGTTGTATTTGATATCAGTAAAAACGCATTGTTTAAAAATGATGCGGCTATTTTAAATATTATTGCAGCCAACAAATGGAAACGTCCTATATATTTTACATCACAGGATGCAGCCGGGCTTGGTTTTCAAAACTATATGCGCCAGGATGGTATGACCTATCGCCTGGTTCCTGTTCCCAATAGCGAAGTAAACGACGAATGGGCGTACGATAAAATGATGACCAAATTTGGTTCAGGCAATGCCGATAAACCGGGTGTTTATTTTGATGAAGAGAACCGACGCCATTTAAACAGCATTCGCATGGCATATGCAGTGGCAGCATTGGATCTGGCCCGTAAAGAAAAAAAGGAAGAGGCCAGAAAAATGTTGAATAAAGTTGATAAGATGATGTTGGAGGAAAACTTCTCTTATGGCATGGTAAGCCGTAACCAGCAACAAAACTATATTTCGTTATTGATGTTACAGGCTACCTATGTGGCTGGTGATACTGTTTTGGCTGCCAAGATCACGAAAAGTTTAAGGAAAGACCTTCAGCAACAGATCAGTTATTACGCTTCGCTGGATGATAACAAAATCAATAATTTTGATTATGTTGATCAGTCGGGCCGAAGAGGGGGAGACAAAAATACTTCAGAACAGTTCCTGATGCAGATCATGTCGTTGGAAACACAGTATAAAACGCAAATAGGTTTACCACAGGAAATACCGGGTCAAATTAATAACAATCCTGTAACTCCTGCTGATACACCCAGGTAACAGGTAAACATATAATTGAATAGCTTAAGATCCCCTGAATTTTTCAGGGGATCTTTTATAAAACAGAAACTGATGCCTGTTTTGGTTCGCCGGCTTATGCCATCTTGATTTAATAATACCATCTTGATTTAATAGGTAGTCCAAAGCATTACGTTGAAATCTTAGATGGTATTATATCGATAGCAAATGGCTTTGGACTAAATACTGGTATAATCGGTATTAAATCCAAACAAAGACATTTCCAGTAGTATTTGTAGTGTTCTGTTTATATGAACAGCTTATTTAATTGGAATTAATTAACAACCGAACAAAACGTTGCAGTTAAATGTTTCGTAATTTGGTTGATGATACTTATAGGAAGATAAACAGCAAAAAAAAGCAAACGCTAATTATGAATTTTTTCCATTTTTCTAAATATGATCCCAATTCCAGCAGTAAATCTCCTTTTGAGACATTGCTGAATCTCTTTTTACAATTACTTACTTATACCAATGGTGATTTTAATGAAGCCATGCAATGGATGAATGAACTGGATAAGGAGTATAAACTCACCAATAATAAATATGGTATCGGAGATTTTATAGATGATCTTAAATCAAAGGGATACATTGATGATCGAAACGAAAAAGGCGAAATCAAGATCACGCCCAAAACTGAACAGGGTATCCGTAAAAAAAGCCTGGAGGAAATATTTGGCAAGTTAAAGAAAACCAAACAAGGTAATCACCAGACTTTTAAACCCGGTGGCGGCGATGAAATAAATCCCGAAACGAGGCCCTTTCAATTTGGTGATACGATGGAACAGATCGATTTTACCAATTCGATCCGAAACGCACAGATCAACCATGGCATCGACTGCTTTCAAATGCATGAAGAGGACCTGGAGATCAGGGAAACAGATTTTAAATCCCAAACCTCCACTGTTTTGATGATCGATATCTCCCACTCCATGATCTTATATGGTGAAGACCGGATTACGCCGGCCAAAAAAGTGGCCATGGCATTAAGCGAATTAATACAAACCAAATATCCCAAAGACACAATCGATATTGTGGTATTTGGCAACGACGCCTGGCCCATTGAAATTAAAGACCTCCCTTATTTGCAGGTTGGCCCTTATCATACCAACACGGTTGCAGGTTTAGAATTGGCCATGGATATTTTAAGAAAACGCCGTAATCCCAATAAGCAGATCTTTATGATCACGGATGGTAAACCTACCTGTTTAAAAGTAGGCAAGCGTTATTATAAAAACAGCTGGGGGGTCGACAGGAAAATATTAAACCGTTGTATGAGCCTGGCTACACAGTGTAAAAAGCTAAAAATACCGATTACCACATTTATGATCGCATCCGACCCTTATTTACAACGATTTGTTCAGGAGTTTACCGAAACAAATAACGGCAAGGCATTCTTTGCATCACTGGATAAACTGGGTGCCTTTATTTTTAAGGATTTTGAAAGTGGAAAGCGCAAAACGGTGTATTGAAACCAATTAATAACGAAAAGAATATTTTTATTTTTAGATGGCTTCGCCGCCAAAAAACCAGATAGCCACGAAGGCACAAAGACACGAAGGTTATTTCTGCGAAATAAAACGCCAGATTGAGTTTCACTTAGATCAATTTTCTTTTGTGGCTTGATGGTTAGAAACTAACAGTTCGTAGCCTTATTTTATGCATACAGGTTTAATAGAAAGAGAAGAATATTTAGGCAGGGAGATCGTGGATGCTGCTTATAAAGTTCATAAGGATTTGGGGCCTGTCTTATTAGAAAAAATATATGAAGCCTGTTTTTGTTATGGACTGGAAAAGAAAGGCATTCCGTTCAGACGCCAGGTTGATTTGCATTTTTTTTTGACGGCAATAAATTTGACGAGGGTTTACGTATTGATGTATTAATAGATGAACTGGTAATTTGTAAGTCTAAATCTGTTGAAACAATAAACCCTTTATGGAAAGCGCAAATAATAAGTCATCTAAAATTAACAAAGCTGCGCTTAGGATATTTGATAAACTTCAATGTATCGTTAATTAAAGATGATGTTAAACGATTTATCGGTTAACCTTCGTGTCTTTGTGTCTTTGTGGTAAAAAAATATTTCGTGGTAAGTAAAAAAACAAAATGAAAAGTACAACACTCGGCGAATTAAAAAAGAGCGGCTATGTTTCCAAAAGCATCAAGCAGGAGATCCGTGAAAACCTGATCAAAAAGATACAGGCAAAAGAAAATCCCTTCCCCGGCATTTTGGGTTATGAGGATTCGGTGATACCCGATACCGAACGGGCCTTATTATCGCAACACAATATTTTGTTTTTAGGCTTACGTGGTCAAGCCAAAACAAGAATGGCCAGGCAGATGATCGATCTGCTGGATGAATATATTCCCATTGTTGCGGGCAGTGAGATCAATGATGATCCGTTAAAGCCGGTTTCGCGTTATGCCATTGATCTAATAGAAGAAAAAGGCGACGACACGCCTGTTGCCTGGTTGCATCGTAGTCAGCGATATGGGGAAAAATTAGCTACGCCCGATGTAAGTGTTGCAGACTTAATAGGCGATATTGACCCCATAAAAGCAGCAAACCTCAAATTGAGTTTTGCCGATGAGCGTGTTTTGCACTATGGTATTATTCCCAGGAGTAACCGCAGCATATTTGTGATTAATGAACTTCCGGATCTGCAGGCCAGGATACAGGTTTCTCTTTTTAATATTTTAGAAGAAGGCGATCTGCAGATCCGTGGTTTTAAATTAAGGTTGCCCCTGGACGTGTTATTTGTATTTACCGCCAACCCCGAAGATTATACCAACAGGGGAAGTATTGTAACGCCGTTAAAAGACAGGATCGAAAGCCAGATTCTTACACACTATCCAAAAACTTTGGAAACTGCCCTCGAGATCACCGGGCAGGAAGCAGCCATTAATGAAACGCAACAACAGAAAGTAAAAGTAAGTGACCTGGTAAAACGTTTGATTGAGCAGGTAGCTTTTGAAGCCCGTTCCAGCGAATTGGTAGATAAAAAAAGTGGGGTGAGTGCCCGGTTAAGTATCAGCGCATATGAAAATGCGATTAGTGCGGCTGAACGCAGGGCCATTATCAATGAGGAAAAAGAAACCCAGGTTTGGTTGAGCGACCTGATCGGTATCATACCTTCCATCACCGGAAAAATAGAACTGGTCTACGAAGGGGAGCAGGAAGGCCCGTTCCAGGTTGCGTTTAATTTACTGGAGCGTTCGATACGCACTCAATTCGGACAATATTTTCCTAATCCTGATACGTTTAAAAAGAAAAGATCCAAGGAAGCCACACCGGAGGAGAATCCTTACCGGTCAATTACCCGCTGGTTTGATGCCGGAAATACACTGGATACTTTTTTTGAAACCAAAGATGGTGATAAAGTGCAGTTATTGTATAAAGTAGATGGCTTACATGCATTGGTAAAAAAATATTTTAAAGCAGCAAATGATAAAGAAAATGCTTTGTTGATGGAATTTGTATTACATGGCCTGGCTGCCCATTCGCTGATCAGCAAAAAAGTACTGGACGGAAAAATTGAATTTAAAGACCTGATGGGCAGTATGCTCAATATAGGAACCCAGCATTTTAGTGAGGAGGATTTGAATGATGAAGACTTTAATTGAACATAAAAGCATTGCTGCAGTTTAATACTTTTACCAGGTGAATCACCCCCACGGTAATTCACCTGGTAAAAACTGCTGCAATTTAAAATGGCATGTAATCACCTGGAGGGAAGTATCTTAAATCTTAGTCAACAACATGTAAGAGAAGACGATATTGACGACGGTGATTTTAAGGTAATGTTTTGGAATTACCGGGATTATAACTTCTGGCAACTTTATTTTTTCGTACAATCAAAATTTATATCCAAAAGCTACACCGCCATAATAAGGCCAAAAAAAGCCTTTTCCAAAAACAGGGTTTATTGCAGCCCTGAAAAAGAAGCCGCCCTCTTTGGGTTGTAGCCTGTACCCTATTGTTAGATGCCCGAAAGTACTGCTGAAATTATCTGAAGATGAATAATAATCATCTTTGATTATCACCGGTGTAACACCACCTCCAACTTCAAAATAGTTTTTTTCATCTTTACCCAAAAGATAATTTACGCCAATGGGAATAAATATGGCTGTAGTTCTTTCACCCGCGGTACCGATGCTGAATCCGCCGATACCAACCCGGCCGCCAATACCACGCTCTGACCTGGTGAAGCGCATGTCATAATTTAAAGAAGCAACACCGGGCCCGCCAATTTCGAAAAATACGGCCTTTGCAGGAGCCGACCCGCCGTCATTGTTACTTTGAGCATGCAGGTTTGTAAAAATTAAACTGGCACTAACAATAAACAGAATTTTCTTCATAAAGTTAATTTTAGGTTTTAGGTATCTGATATGAAAAGACGAAGTAAATTAATTAAATGCTGCTTATGTAATTTGTTAAATAATATTTACTTCCCGCTCCAAATCTACACTAAATTTTTCCTTAACTGTTTTTAAAATGGCTTTACTCAATGCAAAGATCTCCTCTCCTTTTGCATTACCATAATTTACCAATACCAATGCCTGTTTTTCGTGGCAGCCGGCATCGCCATTACGGTATCCTTTCCAGCTTGTTCCTTTTACCGGGCCACATTGCTCAATTAACCATCCGGCTGCCAGTTTTATATTGCCATTAGGTAAACCGTACCCGATGATGCCCGGAAACTGTGAACTTAAAACTGCAAACTGCGAACCGCTTACTTCGGGATTCTTAAAAAAACTACCGGCATTACCAATTTCAGCCGGGTTGGGCAATTTACTGCTCCGGATATTTATCACTGCCTGGGATACCGAGCGAAGACTCAAGTCCCGAACTCCCATTTTTTCCAACTCCGCCTGGATAGCTCCGTAGGAAATATGGTATTGTGGAATTCGGTTTAAGCGGAATGTAACATCAGTTATTATAAATTCATCTTTATATTTCTTTTTGAAAACGCTGTCCCTGTAGCCAAATTCACAATCGTTCAGGGTAAAGTTTACCATCTTCATATCCCTGATATAATACGCTTCCAGTGAATAGAACACATCTTTTATCTCAACGCCATAAGCTCCTATATTTTGCATGGGTGATGCACCCACATTGCCAGGTATCAAAGAGAGGTTTTCTACCCCGGCCCAACCATTTTTAATACAGTGCAAAACGAATTGATGCCAGTTTTCCCCTGCTCCCACCTGTACATATATATGATGTTCGTCTTCTTTAATTATTTTGATAGATTTTATTTCATTTTTCAAAACAAATCTATTTACATGACTGGTAAATAAAATATTGCTGCCGCCTCCTAATATTAAAACAGGGTCGGGTCGGCCGGGCATAGATTTCTGCGCAAATTCAAGCAAATCACCCATTTCATCCAGTGAATCAAATTTAGCAAACATCTTTGCCAATACACTGATTCCAAATGTATTGTAACTTTTAATTGATATATTTTTTTGTATTTCCATACTGTTTTAAGTTTTACCCTTTCAGGGAGATTCAACGGGCCTTTACATTTTATCCACATCTGCAATTACAGTAACCGATTTAAAATCTTTATCCCCGGTTAACCGGTTAATATGATTTCTGATTGCTGCTTTAAAGCGCATACTCATACCCGGTTCTTTGGGTAACTTAATCAATATCTCCATTAAATATTGATTTCGGATGCGATTAACAACAGGGGCAGCGGGCCCAACAATAAAGTCTTTCAGATCCTGTTTCAGCAAAATGGCAAGTTTTTCGGCAGCGGCCGTTACTTTGTTTTTATCCTTGTGTTTTAAAGTTAATAAAATTAAACGGCTGTAAGGCGGATAGAAAAATTGTCTTCGGTTTTCAATCTCCATGGCATATAGCTGTTTGTAATCATGCCGCTGAACCAGCAGCAAAACCGGGTGCTTTGTATTGGTTGCCTGTATGATCACTTTGCCCTGTTCTTTTTTTCTGCCGGCTCTTCCACTCACCTGCTCCATCAACTGAAAGGCTCTTTCGTTAACCCTGAAGTCGGCAAATGCCAGTAACCCGTCTGCATCTAAAATGCCTACCAAACTCACTTTATCAAAATCCAATCCTTTAACCACCATTTGTGTTCCCACCAAAATATCGAGACGATGCTGTTCAAACAACTGGATCAGGTTATCATGTGCCATTTTACCGCGTACACTATCTACATCCATACGCGCAATTTTATAGTTCGCGAATTCATCTTCCAGTTGCTCTTCTATCTTTTCGGTACCAAAATTTTTCTCCAGCCAGTTATTGCTGCCGCAGGCGGGGCAGGTAATTAATTTGGGATAGGTACTGCCACAATAATGACAATGCAGTTTGTTACTGAACTTATGCAGCGTTAGCGACACATCGCAATGGCTGCATTGCGGTATAAAACCACAGGCTCCGCAAATAAGATAAGGATTGTACCCCCTTCTGTTTTGAAACAAAATAACCTGGCGATCTGCATCCAGGGCTTTTTGCATAGCTTCTTTTAACTGCGGACTGATCATCACTTTGCCCTTTTGGGCGACCTGCCTGGTATCAATAATTTCTATCTCGGGTAATTTGATGCCGCCAAACCGTTCGTTTAATTCTACCAAAGCATATTTATCGTGCCTGGCATTAAAATAACTTTCAACCGAAGGTGTTGCACTGCCCAACAAAACCTTAGCTTTAAAAATCGAAGCATAATAAATAGCCGCATCCCTTGCATTGTACCTGGGAGCCGGATCCTGCTGCTTAAATGAAGAATCGTGCTCTTCATCAACGATGATCAGTCCGAGGTCCTTAAACGGCAGAAAAAGAGCACTCCTTGCACCTAACACGATCTTTACTTCACCGGTTCTTATCTTATTCCACAATTCAACACGTTCGTTATTATTAAAACGGGAGTGATAAATGGTGATATTACCGCCAAAATGTTTCTGTAAGCGACGGATGATCTGTGTTGTTAGTGCGATCTCGGGTAACAAATACAAAACCTGCTGACCACCTGCAAAATATTTTTCAATCAGTTTAACATACACCTGCGTTTTACCACTACTGGTAACGCCATGCAGCAGGCAAACATTTTTTATTTCCAGCGCTTTTGCAACTGCATCAGCGCTTTCCTGCTGTGCTGCGCTGAACTCAAAATTGATCTCCAAATTTTTGGGTAATGATTTTATCCTGTCAACCGATCGCTTTTCAATGATTAAAATATCTTTGTCTGCCAACCCCTTCAATTGAGCAACGGAAGCCCCTGCTTTTTTGAGTAACCCGGTTTGTGTAACCTCCCCTTCAGTTTTTTGCAGGTGCAGGTAAGCCAATAAAAGCTCCATTTGCCAGGGTGCCCGGGTCCAGTTATTCAGTAACTCACTTAATTTTTCATCACTACTGTATTCGGGATTAAGCATTACATAATTCTCTTTCTTCACTTTATATTGTTCATCCATCGCTTCCCAAACAAAACAAACCTTCTTGTCAATCAGTTTTTTTATCAGGGGATACACATGGGTAATGTCCAGTATCTGCTGCACTTCGGTTAACCGCAATTCTTTTTTTAACTGCAAAGCCTCTGCTACTAAAAACTCTTCATTATTTAGATGGGTAAAGTCGTCCCCAATTTCTTCATTGAAAATTAAGATGGTTTCGCTGCTCAGTTTAAAATGAGTAGGTAAGGCAGCGGCCATCACTTCGCCCTCACTGCACATATAATATTCGCTGAGCCACTCCCAGAGTTTTAGTTGCTGCGGAAACAGGATGGGTTCATCATCCAGTACATTTAATATCTCTTTGGTGGGATAGGGAGGTTTTTGATTGAGTACTGATTTGATGATGCCGGCATATTTTTTCTGTTTGCCAAAAACAACTTCTACCCGGCAACCGGGCATCGCTTTTTGTAAAAATGCAGTTGGAATGGCGTAGGTATAAGTAGTAGGCAGCGCCAGTGGCAAAATAATATCTGCCCAAAAGCCAGATGAATCATCTGCAAATTGTATTTCGTTTTCTGTGTGCATCTGATATTCCCAAAGTTAACTAAAGGGTTGCCAACATCAGGATACCGGATTTATCCAGCTGGCATTATATTCAATCAACTTAGCTTCCATTATTTTATATACTTTCTCTTTTAACAGGTCAACATCGTTCAAGCCAAGTCCTTCAACCGATACCTCGTCCAGGTAAACAGATCTGGACCTACCCGGTTTAATAGAAAATATTGTTTCGTAATGCATCCTGTCGTAGGTATCCAAAAACAAAACCGGCTTGATTGGTGTTTGGGTTTCAATGGCAACTTTAAATGCACCATCATAAAAGTCTTTTAAAGGATTGTTGGTCATATTAAAAGTTCCTTCCGGGGCGATCACAATGGAAATACCTTTTTTTAATACCGAAATAAGCTGTTGAACACTTTTTGCCCGTTTCTCTGCATTACCCCTTTCCACCATAACGGCCGCTGTTTTGTACATAAAGCCAAAAATCGGCACTTTGGCCATCTCGGCCTTGCCTAAAACCCTGAAATGTTGCCGGCGGATGGTTTTAAGAATTACCGGTATATCCATATAGGAAATATGGTTAAACACAAAAACATATGGTTTGGACCGGTCATGCGGCACTTCGTACAGGTTCCGGTGACTAATACCAACCAGGAATAAAAAAGTATCGGCCCAAACATGGCATAATTTGTAAATTATGTTTCCACCTTTGATTTTACCCAAAAAAGATGCAAATACCACCAAGGGAAATATCAGCAGCATAAAGCTTACAAATATTAAAAAGGCATAAATGGTGAATATCCATTGACAAAACCGGTAAATATAGCTCATAATTGATTGGCGAAAATAACGAGAATATGCAGTTATTAAATCAAGTTCCGGCTTAAATTCAGTCTATATTGGAGGGGTTTTCCCCATTCGGTGATTTTCAGTGCATATTTTTTACAGAACTTAGGTTATATCTAAAGCTAAACCCTTACCTTTGCCGTCCTAAATTTGGGAATTTTATGTTAGCAGTAGTAAAAATAGCGGGCCAGCAATTTAAAGTAAAAGCAGGCGATAGCTTATACGTACCTCATATAGAGGGAAAGACCGGTGATTCAGTTGAATTTTCCGAAGTATTGATGACCGATAATGACGGAAACGTTGTCTTGGGCTCGGATGTAAAAGCCGTGGTAACCGCTGAGATAATCAGCGACCTGGTTAAGGGCGATAAAGTAATCGCTTTTAAAATGAAAAGAAGAAAAGGTTTCCGTAAAAAACACGGACATCGTACGCAGTATACCCACATTAAAGTAACTGCAATTGCTTAGTTCGTTTATGTGTAAAAATGAATTTTCATTTTACAAAACCAATTAACGATTAAACACATTAACAAATAAATTTTTAAAAAAATGGCACACAAAAAAGGTGAAGGCTCGGTAAAAAACGGTCGTGATTCGCATAGTAAAAGATTGGGTGTAAAAATCTACGGCGGTCAACCGGCAATTGCAGGAAATATAATTATCCGTCAACGCGGAACAACTTATCATCCCGGAAAAAATGTTGGAGTTGGAAGAGACTTTACCATTTTTGCATTAACAGATGGACTGGTAGAATTCAAAAAAACCAGGGGAGATAAGACCGTTGTTTCTATTGCTGCCGTTGAAGCAAGCGCTTAATTTTTCGATTATTTTTTTGGTAGTTTAAAAAATATTTTTACTTTTAAGTATTATTTACTAACCAATTAAATTTTAAAAAAATGGCAACAAAGAAAAAAGCTGCGAAAAAAGCTGCTCCTAAAAAAGCCGCTGCTAAAAAAGCTGCTCCTAAGAAAGCTGCAAAAAAAGCTGCTGCAAAGAAAGCTGCTCCTAAAAAAGCTGCAAAGAAAGCTGCTCCTAAAAAAGCTGCAAAGAAGAAGTAATCTTCGCTTTAAAAAAAGCAAAATAATTTTAAAGTCCCGGTTAATCCCGGGACTTTTTCTTTACATATCAATACCAGCAGGGTTTTACAAAGATTCAGCAAACCGGATATTTTTTCAACAGTTTTATTTTTTTAAAATAATCCTGAAACAACAAAGAGCTTACTTACCTAAAATAAACAAGCTATACCGCTACAACAATTTTAGTTTTTTTTGAACAATTTTATACTTTGTTTTTATTTTGTTACCTGTAAATTTTACATTTTTTTTTCAAAACGTTTCGAAAATAAAATTCTAAACTGCCTGTTTTTTATTCTTCTTACATTTACAACAACAATTTTAAAAAATGGATAATTATCAAATTGCAGACATTTTTGCCCTTTTGGGCAAATTAATGGATATCCACGGAGAAAATAATTTTAAGGCAAAATCCTATGCTTCTGCTGCTTTTAATATTGAAAAATTACCGATGCAATTAAGTGAAACTCCCAGGGAAAAAATTTTTGAAATAAAAGGCATCGGGGAGTCATCAGGAAAAAAAATTACTGAAATACTGGAAACGGGTTCTTTACAGGTCTTACAGGATATGATTGAAAAAACCCCGACCGGCGTGTTGGAAATGCTGAACATAAAAGGAATAGGACCCAAAAAAATATCGACCATCTGGAAGGTAATGGAAATTGAAAGTATTGGCGAACTTTTATACGCCTGCAAAGAAAACCGGTTAAAATTATTTAAAGGATTTGGTGAAAAAACGCAGCAGAATGTTATGGACACGATCGAATTTTATTTGAGCAACCAGGGAAGTTATTTATACCCGCAGGTTGAAGCCTTGGAACCACAAATTACGGCGTACCTGCAAAAGATTTTTTCGCCAGGAAATGTATTTTTAACCGGCAGTTTTAAAAGGCAATTGGAAATCATCGATGAACTGGAGTATGTGGTGAACAGTACCAATGAATTGATAAAACCAAAATTTCAATCGGCCAATCCGCCTGAATTGCTGGAAGAAAATGCTGACAACCTGCTCTACAAACTGCTAAACGGGCTTAAACTTCGGTTATATACCGGCAGCACATCATTTGAAAAGCAATTATTTGTTACCAGCGGAAGCCAGGAGTTTACAGCGGCTTTTATGACTCATTTTCCCAACATCAGCTTTTCAAACACTGCTAGTGGTGATGAATCATCTATTTTTAAACAGGCCAATATCAATTATATACCGGCCTGTTTACGGGAAACAGCGGTAATCCTGGACAGGGCAAAAGCGTCTCCCCTGCCGCAATTAATTCAGCCAGAAGATATAAAAGGCATAATTCACAGCCATAGCAATTGGAGTGATGGCAGCAATACCCTGGAAGAAATGGCAATGGCTGCCAAAGAGCAGGGTTTTGAATACCTGGTAATCAGCGACCACAGTAAAAGTGCATTTTATGCACAGGGATTACACGAAGAAAAAATAAGTGCCCAACACCTGTTGATTGAGGAACTCAATAATAAATTAACAGGCTTTAAAATTTTTAAAAGTATTGAGAGTGATATTTTATACGATGGAAACCTGGATTACTCAAATTCCGTACTTGGCACTTTTGACCTGGTGATCGCATCGGTACACAGTATTTTAAAAATGACTGAAGAGAAAGCGATGCAACGGCTTATGACTGCCATAGAAAATCCCCACACAACCATACTGGGCCATATGACAGGCAGGTTGTTGTTGAGTCGTAAAGGTTACCCGGTTGATCACAAACGGATCATTGATGCGTGTGCAGCAAATCAGGTGGTTATTGAACTGAATGCCCACCCCAGCCGGCTGGATATTGACTGGAGGTATATCCATTATGCCCTGGAAAAAAATGTGCTGATCTCCATTGACCCCGATGCCCACAGCATTGAAGGCTTTACAGATATCCGTTACGGTGTTTTAGCCGCGCAAAAAGCAATGGTAACCAAAGAACAGAATTTAAGCAGTATGGGGTTGAAGGAATTTGAAATTTTTCTAAGTAAAAAATAACCGGTTCATAAAAACGGCAACAGCCTGGCTGTGAAAAATCTTTTTACGACACGCTAACCAGCGGCAATTCCACAAAAAATGTAGTGCCAACGCCTGCTTCGGTTTCAAACCATATTCTTCCTTTGGCCTGTTCCACAATTCCCTTGCTCATAGCGAGGCCAAGGCCTGTACCCGAAGTTTTCGTCGTAAAATTGGGCGTAAAGATCTTTGATTGCAGTTCCTCGGCAATGCCACTCCCATTGTCTTTTACCCTTATCAGTACCTTATGACCTGTTATCTCTTCATCAATAAATATCTGAACATTTTTTTCCGGCGGTATGGCCTGCATGGCATTTAATATCAGGTTGGTAAACAACCTGTTTAAATGCGTACGGTCGGTATTCACCTTAACAGATCTGGTTTCAGGATTCCAGTTAATCTGTATCTTATCGTCTATCGCATGTAATTGGGTTACCAATGTGATCACTTCATTCAAGTCAACGATTTCATTCTTCGGGTTACTGATATTGGCAAACTGGCTAAACTCTCCGGCAATATGATTCAGGTGTTCAATTTGCTCCACCAATGTTTTGGCTACATTAGCAGTCAGTTCGGCTACATTGTTCGATTTATTGGCGATAGATTTTTGCAGGTACTGCAAACTGAGTTTCATCGGTGTCAATGGATTCTTAATTTCATGCGCAACCTGTCTGGCCATTTCACGCCAGGCGCCTTCCCGTTCGCTTTTTGCAAGCGCCACGGCGCTCGCGTCGAGTTTACCAACCATGGTGTTGTACTCCTTGATCAAATCACCGATTTCATCGTCTCTTTTCCAGTCAATGGCTTCATTAAGCTGGCCAAGATTTACGGCTTTCATTTTTTCACTGATAAAAGAAAACGATTGGGTAATACGGTTTGTAATAAACAGGGCAATAATGCCGGCTATTAAAAATATAAATGCATTCAGGTTGATAATGGTTACCAAAAAATTGGCGATTTCTTCCTGTAACTTACTTTCACTGGTAAAGTAGGGTATATTCAGGTAAGCATATTCCCGGCCTGCCTCATCAATTACCGGCACATAGTTACTTACGAAATTCAATTTACCTATTTTTTCATCCTTAAAAAACTGCACTTCCTTTTTTTTGCTGAGATGAAAATAAGCAACCGGGTCCATTTTTTTGCTGATAACCCCTTTGGCATAGGGCAAGGGCAAGGATGATTCCAGTAAATTACCGTCAAGGTCATACAGGTTCACGTCTACTGCATGTATGTCAGAAATTTTTTCAATTTCCCTTTCCAGGCGATCACGAAATGCCACATTGTTCATTTTAACCGAATCGTTGGTTAGCGGAATTTCTGATAAGGATATCCTTACTTCATTTTCCATAACATGAATAACCCGGCTGAGTTTTTCCTTGTTACTGTTTTCATACCTCTTTATAAAAAATAATATAGTTGCAAAACCAATCACTAAAAAAGAAATGATGCTGATAAAGATGATGGTGCCATGTATCTGGTTTCGGATGCTTAGTTGCCAGTAGTATTGTATTTTCTCCCTGCTGAACCTGGCACGGATGCCAATATGAAACAACCAGAAAATACCCGATATAAACAAAAACGCACAGAACAGGTATGAAAACAAGGTGCTTGACTCAATGAACAAGTTATTCTGTTTAGCGATAATTACAACTTTTTGTGGCCCGGCCTTATACCAAAGTTCATCATAACCATACTTTTTTATTGCTTTAAATTCATCCTTGGGTACCTGTTCTGGTGATAACCGTGTTGCAAATGCATAGTCATTGTGGCTGTTCACCAACTGCAGTTTATTATACACGGCAAATGCATAAGCCTTTGAGTTTTCAATTGCATTTTCATTTTGCTTGGAAAACAATTCCAGGTTTAATGCGTCTGTCTTAAATCTTTTTGGATTGGCCAGGATAAATACATAGCCCAAAATTTCTTCTTTGTCATTCTTCACTGTTTTAAGACTGATATAACTAAACCTGTCGTAAGATTCATCAAAATAATACAGTTCGGGAATATTGGTTGGCTTTGCCTGTGTGTACAAAACCGTATTCAATTGATCAAAACCGGCGCCTTCTTTATTATTCAGTGGTTTTTCCCTGGCATCAAAAGTGTATATTTTTGTTTCGTACTTATTGGTATATCCCGAAAAATTACCATCTACAAGACTGTCTTTAAAAAACTGGTTGGTACTGTCATTATAAAAGCGGTAAAAATTAGTCGCTAAATAATCATTTCGAAATTCGGTCAGTAAAGTGTTTAACAATGTTTCACTTGCCGGATCGAACTTAGTTGCCAGGATTTCGGCGTAGTGTCGCCTGTTAAGTAATTCTTTCTTATTGTTTTCAAAAACAATAATGCTGGTGATTGTCAGGGAAAAAAAGAAAATCCAGAATATATACCTGGAGGAACTTATTTTTTTTAATACCAGGGTAAAATAAACACGGTTTAACAGTAACAGGTAAATGACCAGCCATACCAGGATAATTAAATTGAACGCTGCATTTGAAAAGATTACCTGAAAAGTCAGATAGATCAATCCTAAAATGGTGATAACCAGGTATAAACCAAAATAATTTTTTGAGAAAAGCGGCTGAATAAGATACAACAGGATCTGGCAACATAAAAAATAGGCAATGGCAATGCAGCATAAAACAATGAACCCCGTAACGCTGTATATATTGAGCGTAAAAAAATTAATAACGTCAAATGATATCTTTGAATCTGCTACCATACTACGTATTACCGCCCCGGAGGTAAATGTAGCAGCTAACAGCAGTATACAAACAAAAAACAAAACTACCCATTTTAACCCCATCTTGTTGGCCGGAATTTTAATTTTCTTTTCATGCAGTTGATCATGAATAAACAATATGATCCAGGTAAACAGCAAAGCGTTGATCAGCAGATCTCCCAGGGAACGTAAAATAAAATTGGACCCGTAAATTGCCGGATCAAACAATTCGAATTGCCTCAAATTCAACGGCACAGGGACATAGTAACTCAAAATCCTGAGCAGGAGAACTACCGGGATCAAAAAAAGCAATGCTTTAAAAAGATTGTGGTTAACGGCAATTCGTACTGCCCATAAATGAATGATCAACAACATTAGGATAGCCGCCAGTATCCTGAACCAACCGGCAACCAAATTATTTTTAGGAATAACATTTACCGCTTTTTCGTTCAGGAAAAACAAGTTGTTACCGCTAACTGATTTGATAACTGTTTTTGTCGGCAGGTCCGAAATATCATATTTACGTTCAATCTCATTGCCGGTTGTGAAAGAATTAACCAGGTAGTTGTTGGTAACAAAATAGGCCCATTTAACAGGTATTAACGCTATTATCGTACCGGCCGCAATATTTTTTTTCTTCCAAACATAATACCCGTTTTCCAGTTTTATTGAACCCGAATTGCTTTGCGCATAAAGAATTTCGGCGTTTGGTAAAACTGTTTGGGTGTTCCAGAAAACGAGCTGGTACTGAGCCGAATCATTAATGAAATAACTGTAAATGAAATATTTTTTATCCGTTAGCTTCAGCAGCTGCTGTTCATCGGGATTATTGCCAAGGATCCTGCTTTCAAGCGTTGAATCCTGTAACAGTTCTTCAAAATCCTCTTCCTGGTTTTCAATATAGTTTTCAATATTCGTTCTTACAGTATCAATAGATGCATTACCTGACCAGTAATTATCGATAATAAATGAAAAAATAACCAACATCACAACCATCAGCAGCAGGTAACTGTACTTCGTAAATCGGCGCTTGTGAGTTGGATTCTTTTGCAATTGCTATATAGGTGTTTGATTTTTTTTAATCCTGTTCCAAATACCATCCATTTCCTCCAAACTCATCTCATGCAGGTATTTCCCGTCTTTTAAAGCCTCCGTTTCCATACTTGTAAACCTGTTTATGAATTTTTTATTGGTCCTTTCCAATGCATTCTCTGCATCTACCTGCAAAAACCTTGCAAAGTTTACCAAAGAGAAAAAAACATCTCCCAATTCATCCTCTATTTTGTTAAGTTCACCTGATTCGATGGCTTCAAACAGCTCCATTTTCTCTTCTTCCACTTTTTCCCAAACCTGTTCTTTGGTATCCCATTCAAAGCCCACTTGTTTGGCCTTTTCCTGCAGGCGCATCGCTTTTACCATGGAGGGTAAAGATTTAGGTACGCCACTTAAAACAGAGGTTTTACCTTCTTTAAGTTTCAATTTTTCCCAATTCTTTTTAACATCTTCTTCATCATTAACGTGGGTATCGCTGTATACATGTGGATGCCTGCTGATTAATTTATCGCAAACACTGATAATCACTTCATCCAATGTAAACTGCTTTTGTTCTGCACCGATTTTGGCATAAAAAACAAGGTGAAGCATGATATCACCCAATTCTTCCTTTATGCCCTTCCAGTCATTTTCAGTAATGGCATCCGCCAGTTCGTAAGTTTCTTCAATAGTTAACTGTCGGAGTGTTTGAATGGTTTGCTTTTTATCCCAGGGACATTTTTCGCGAAGTTCATCCATAATTTGTACCAATCGGCTAAAAGCAGTTCCATTATCTAAAGACATAACTTTACAGTTTATAAAGAGCGTAAAAAATAAAAAATAAAAATAAAACCATGACGGTAAAAAAAATCAATAAACTTAGCAGCAGAAACTTAAAAATGGTTTTTGCCCTTCGCTGCATATAAAAATTACGCATGGCTTTATAGAGGTAAAAGAATACCCCCAATCCCATAGCCAGTTTAATAAAACGGATTGCAGGCCATTCCAGGTTATCATTCAGTCTTTCCATCCCAAAAATGAACAGCATCATGATAAAGCTGAAAATATAAAAATGAATACTGAAAATACCATGATCTACGTAATAATAGGTTTTTCGGCGTATATAAAGCATTTTAAGCACCAGGGCAAATAGTGGCAACAGGATAAATAACATCTGCGGTAAACTATGCAACAACATATTGCCATACTCTTTTACAGCATTGCCGCCTTCATTATGGTATTTTTCGTTGAGTTCTATTTGCTTGTATATCAATGCCCGTTTAAACCAACCATCCTTATTATTTCCGGCCTGCAGCACCGAATCATACTCAACTCTGGAACGGTAATCCGTATTGGTAAAACTAATGGAACCTTTAATTACTACGCTGTCGAAATAAAGTTTAAAATCAGATCTTTTCATCTTTGTCAGGTCTTTGCCTGATTCTTTTCCGAGTTTTTTTATATAGTTCATAAAAGTCAGCGAATCCATGGCCTCCACCTGGGTCAGCGTTTTACCATTTAATTCTATGTCATGGATAATAGTCTTATCGTCGACTTTTATGATCGAAAAAAACAGGAGAAAGAAAAAGGCGGAAGTAAATACATACATCCTGACCGGGTTAACATAACTGGCTCTTCGCCCGGCCATGTATTCCGACGAAAGAAATCCCGGCCTTGTAAATATATATTTCAGTGAACTAAAAAACTTGCCGTCGAAATGTGTAATATCTTTAAAAAAATGAGCAACCAGGTGCCAAACCGATTCTTTGGTTTCGATATTCTCCTGTCCGCAGTTATGGCAAAACCTGCCCTGTACTTCTGCATTACAGTTAAGGCAATTTTTTTCCTGCCTTTCTTTAAGACGGCTCATCAGCATTAATTTTGTTAAAAATAATAAAGTTTATGTGCTTAAGCGCCAATGCCATAATTTATGCAACAAAAGATAGCGTAAATTTGCAGCAGCAAATAAATATGATGATCAAAAAAATAACCGGAATTATTTTATCCCTGGTATGCAGCCTGGGCGGAAATGCCCAATATTATTATAAAGATATTGTAAGTAATGCCCAGTTATTGACCGAATTGTTGGTACTTAAAGAACAAAAAATAAGATCTGTTAAAATATCCAGTTTTGAAGACGACGGAAGGCTAAGTGACGGTTTTACCGTTGAAAAAAATATTAACCGGAATTATACGGTAATGGAAACCTTTACCCGGTCAAACGTAACCGGGCCGTCCTTATTCACCTCCCGTTTTACCAAAGAAGGCTTTTTGGTACAAACAGTTGACAGTTCGGATCTGGCGGTAAAAACCTCTGCTTATGAATATGATGGCCAGCGAAGGGTTAAAGTAATATTATCGCATATTCGTTCAAGCGACGATGATTTCACTAACGAAATAACAGAAGATCATTATTATTTTTACAGCGACACGGGTTTATTATTAAGAATGTACCTGGTAAAAAATGATACAGATACGAGTATCGTTTTATTCTCCTCTGATGATCAAAACAATGTGTCGATAGAAAAAGACACAAAATCCGGTGCCACTTATTATTATTATTACGATAATAAAAACAGGTTAACTGATGTAGTGCATTTGAATCCATTTAATAATAAAATGTTGCCCGATTATATTTTTGAGTATAATAATGCCGGCCAAATCAGCCAGATGACAACCACAGAAGAAGGTGGTAGTTATTATTATATTTGGAAATATACATATAGTGCCGGGTTGCGGGTTAAGGAAGCATGTTACTCCAAAGAAAGAAGACTGATGGGGACGATTGTTTATGAGTATAAGTAATACCATCTTGATTTACTAAGTAGTCCAAAGCACTACGCTGAAATCTTGGATGGTATTATACCGATAGTAAACGGCTTTGGACAACATACCGGGATAATCGATATAATATGAATATGATAGATGAACATAAAAAAACCCTGGTTAGCATACCAGGGTTTTTTTGTACTCGGGAACGGAATTGAACCGTCACTCGCATTACTGCGAACAGGATTTTAAGTCCTGCGTGTCTACCAGTTCCACCACCCGAGTGACACAAATATGTTACATAAAATAACTTTGCTAAAAAAATTGAACGTAATCTAAAACTACTACAAATTCCGATATTATTTCTGGACGTGTTTACCGGTTCTACCACCCAGGTAAACACTCTAATTAAAATTTGGAAAATCAAATCTTCATCAGATAAAAAATCCCGTCCTGCCAAAGCTGAACGGGACTTATGAGCGGAAGACCGGGCTCGAACCGGCCACCCCGACCTTGGCAAGGTCGTGCTCTACCAAATGAGCTACTTCCGCAATAATGATAAGAACTTACGTATTTTTCGTGTCCGTAGAATCAAATTCAGCCGGGCCGGCAAAAATAAGCGTTGTGATGTTACGATAAAAATTTTATTTGTAAGTAGGATTGTACTGTGTACTGGTTGGCACATCAACCTTTGGTACACCTTTATACCGGTGTGTATACAAGTTGTAGCAACCGCCCAAAACAAAAGCCAACACTAAAAATACCTGGCAAAACCAGATAAAACGGGATGTTGATACCCAGTTGTGGGTAAAATCCTTCTTTTGATTATCTATAACTTCCTGATTCATTCTACTATAGTTTGCGTTGCAAAAGTAAGGTCTGTGAGGCAAAAAAAATTATTTCGCGGCAATAATTTCCAAAAAGGTTTTTTTCTTTTGCACAAAATAGGCCCAAACAATGGACCCATTATACCATCCATAAAGCTTTCCACTCTTTTTAACAGGAAACAGCGATTGCTTTTTATTTGAAAACAACCAGCCAATAAAATGCAGATGTGCTTTGTATATAGCAAAAAAATACGCCCTGTCACCACTAAAAAATCCTTTCCAGGCTGATATCGCATCGAGGCCCATTCTAAACGGCATTTTCCAAACCACCGAAGTCAATGAACTATTTTTTGAAAACATAACCAGGTTGTTACGAAAATTCAGAAAAACTTTCAGGCTGTTTCCCTTGGGTAATGTTCCACCTCCAACATGATACACAACAGATGCAGGCTGTACGTAAATCCGGTACCCCGCCAGTTGAGCTCGCCAGCAAAAATCAATTTCTTCCTGGTGAGCAAAAAAGAACTCATCAAACCCACACAATTCATGATAAACATTTGCACGCACAAAAAAAGCGGCACCGCTGGCCCAAAAACATGGCTGTGCATCGTTAAACTGGCCGGTATCTGTTTCACAATCATCAAAAACCCTTCCTCTCATAAAAGGGTAACCGAATTTATCGAGCCAGCCACCACTGGCCCCGGCATATTCAAAAAACGCTTTATTATCGTACGCTAATATTTTAGGTTGACAAACTGCTATCGCCTGGTCAGACTCCATTAATTCAATTGCCGGACC
Source organism: Chitinophagaceae bacterium (assembly GCA_031402615.1). Taxonomy (GTDB): domain Bacteria; phylum Bacteroidota; class Bacteroidia; order Chitinophagales; family Chitinophagaceae; genus Ferruginibacter. The sequence continues at coordinate 7,573 of JANNSN010000058.1, read as the reverse complement.
TATCCAGTTTATTGCAACCTCCACATCGCTGTTGAGCAATACATAATAGTCGGCCTTCACCTGCTTAAGGGCTGTGTTATAGCCTTTGGCAAAACCTTCATTGATGTTGTTTTGCAAAATGGATACCTGTGGATAATTTTTCTGCAGAAAAAGTATGGAATCATCTGTTGATGCATTGTCTGCAACAATAATTTCTTTGTTCTCATAAGCTGATGCCAGAACGTATGGTAGAAATTTTTCTAAATATTTTCTCCCGTTCCAGTTTAAAATAACGATGGCTACTGATGGATTTTGCATGGTTAATACCAGCCCTGTTTCCCTGGTCATACGTCGTTACTAATTTTGTTATTTGCCCATTTCTTTCCCGTTAAAGATAAAATGAGTATCAAACCTTTTCCCGCAGGTACTACTATCTGGCTGTAATGATGTTTTGCACAAACATACTATATTTCTCAATGCGCATGGTCACCGCATATCAGTTATTCCTTATTTTTACGCATGCTTAATTCTTTACTTAACTGGCGTAGTGTTTTGGCAGTCATTGCCATTGCTATTGTAACCGGCACGGTTTTTTACTCCAATCACCTGGCAAAAAGAATCGCGACAGAAGAAAAAATAAAAGTTGAACAATGGGTTGAAGCATCAAAAGATATTGCCAATCCAAATACGGTGGAGATCAATTTGGCCAGCCGGGTATTAACAGAAAACAGTAAAGATATTCCCATGATCATGGTCAATGAAAATGACAGCATCATGGATCACCGTAACCTTGATTCGATCAACATACTGAAAAAAAAATCTTACCTGGCTGATAAACTAAAAGAATTTAAAAAATTAAATGATCCCATTGTTTGGGAAAACCCATTTGATTCACTACAAAAAAACAGGGTTTATTACGGCGAATCTGTTTTATTAAAACAGGTGCGGTACTACCCGCTTGTTCAATTATTTGTCGTAGCGTTATTTATCGTTATTACTCTAATTGCCATTTCAACCCGCAATAAGTCTACCCAAAACCAGGTATGGGCCGGCATGGCCAAAGAAACGGCCCACCAATTAGGTACACCATTGACGTCCTTACAGGGCTGGGTAGAAATGCTGAGAGAAACCCCGGGTATGGAAAAGATTGTACCCGAAATGAGTAAGGATGTTGAGCGTTTAAAATTGGTAAGTGACCGGTTTGGAAAAATCGGAAGTACTCCCCAACTTGAATTAAAAGATATCGTGGTTCAGGTAGCTGACATGGTCAGTTACATAAAAAGACGATCGCCTGAAAAGGTAAGTTTTGGTATAAACACATATGAAGAAACTGAAATTAAAGCGATGATCAACGGCCCATTATTTGACTGGGTAATTGAAAATTTGCTTAAAAACGGTTTAGATGCCATGGAGGGAAAAGGCAATTTGCATATCAATATTAAAAATGAAATGACACAAGTTGTTATTGATGTAACCGATTCGGGCAAAGGGATTAGTAAGCAAAATTTGAGCAATGTTTTTAAACCGGGTTTTACCACCAAAAAGCGTGGCTGGGGACTGGGTTTAACTTTATGTAAGCGCATTATTGAACAATATCATAAGGGCGAATTGTTTGTAAAACAATCTGAGCCCGGTAAAGGAACCACCTTTAGAATTGTATTGAGAAAATAATCTTTTACATTTGCAAATTCTTTAGCCCGGGTGGCGAAATTGGTAGACGCACCACCTTGAGGTGGTGGCGCTGGAAACGGCGTGCTGGTTCGAATCCAGTCTCGGGCACAAAAGCGAAGTTTTACTTCGCTTTTTTTCATACTTTTATAATCAAAAATCCATTGCTTATCATAGTTACTCACCCTACAAACGGGAGCAGTGCTATTTACACAGTGGTTTTGCTCAAAACTTTATAGCAACTGTTAAACAGTTGCTATTTTATTACTTACAAAATGTTTATCGCTTTTATTTTTCAGATTACCGTTCAAATCAAAATGTAAGAATGCATTTCCATATAGATAGTGAGCATTATTTTCCATTTTAATTTTTTTAACCTTCCCGTCTCTTATTAAATAGGTTAAAGCTGAGCTTATATTTTTTAAAGCTTCCCTATCACTAATAAGTAGCCAATCATCGCTCTTTTTTAAGTCATTAAATATATCCCTGCAACTAATAGGATTTTCTTGTATTCTTATACATCTCTCCACCCGGTTTTTCCATTCATATTTTTGTTTAGACTCATTCTCAATTGAAGTGTATAATAGTTTTGAAGGAATTGAAATTGAAGGATTCATTTCTTTATCAATATGTTTAATGGCGTTCTTTACGGACTGTAAGTTCTCTTCTAAATTCGAAACCTTCATATTTAGGTCATTGATGGAATTTTCAATGCTTTTTTTCAATTTTATTAGGTCAATCCTAGATATGCTTGTATAATTCATTTTTTATTATCTCAAACACAAATGTAGGTTACTTTTTTACGATGTGAAAAATATCTTTTTTTTCACAGCATAATAAACATGTCTGTTAAAGAAGTAAATTATAAATAATATTGATTATCAATACTATTATTTATAGTAATTTAATTTTTATTTATACTGTACAGACAATGCTTTATAATCAAAATAAAGATATTTTTGTAAAAAATTAATACAATGGGAACCGAAATCACATGTCCTAATTGCGGACACCAGTTTGAACTGAATGAAAGCCTTAAAAACGAGGTAGAGAAAGAACTGCGTGGCAAGATGATGGACTGGCAGAAGAAAAAAGAGGAAGAATTTGAAAAGCAAAAGAACCTCTTGCTCACCGATGCATTGAAAAAAGCAGGGGAAGAAACAGCGGCTAAAATGAGATCGCTGGAGGAAGAAGCTAAAATTAAAACACAGCAGTTACAGGATCTGCAAAAAAAGGAACTGGACCTGATGAGAGATAAAAATGCACTGGAAGAGAAACAGAAGAACCTGGAGGTAGAGATCGAAAAAAGATTCCTGGAAAAAAGAAAAGAAATTGAAGAAAGCGCCATTAAACGTGAACACGAATTGTTTGACCTGAAAACAAAAGAATATAAACTGCAGATGGACCAGCAGCAAAAACTGATCGAGGAACTGAAACGTAAGAGTGAACAGGGCAGTATGCAGTTGCAGGGCGAAAGTCAGGAACTGTTGCTGGAAGAAATTTTAAAAGAAAATTTTCCGTTTGATATTATTGAAGAGGTTGGCAAAGGTGTGGAAGGTGCAGATTGTATGCAGATCATCCGCAACAGTGCCGGTAGGGTTTGCGGTAAAATAATTTACGAAAGCAAAAGAACAAAAGCCTGGAGTAATAACTGGGTTGATAAATTAAAAAATGATAAACGCAACCAGGGTGCCGATGCTGCTATATTGGTAACGCAGGCTTTTCCAAAAGATATAGACCGCTTTGGCGAAAAAGACGGAATCTGGCTTTGCGGCTTTACGGAAGTGACCAGTGTATCTCATTTACTTCGCAATGGAATTATAAAAGTGTACGAAACACAAAAAGCACAGGAAGGCAAGGGCGATAAAATGCAAATGTTGTACGATTACCTTACCGGCAACGAATTCCGTGGACAGGTGGAGGCCATTATGGAAGGCTTTATGGCAATGAAACAGGGCATAACCAAAGAGCGCATCCAGATGGAAAAAATATGGAAAGAACGTGAAAAGCAACTGGAAAAAGTTTTGATAAGCACCAGCGGTATGTATGGCTCTGTAAAAGGCATTGCAGGGGCATCAATCGGCGATATTCCGCTGCTGGATGGAAACGACAATGATTTGTTAGATTAATGATCGCTTAAAACCCAGGTCAAAAAATTATTGTTGAAAAATAAAAAATGAACATGCAGGTCAAATTCTTTTTGAAAGATACACCGTACAATTCCGTGTACGGGTTCGCCTTTAACTGACGTTATAACAATATCATCCTTAAAATCAACATCCCCTTTCCCCCACCATTTAAATACAGATTCTTTCACACTCCAATACAAGGTTAATCGCTGAACCAAAGGCATCGGATATTGTGCATTAAGTAATTCCAATTCCCCTGCATACATAAACTTATGCTGTACCTGTTCAATCTTTGTATTCAGCAATTCTACGTCTACTCCTACCCTGTAGGTTTTGCTTACTATGGCTGCAGCATAATCTCCACAATGTGAAATGGAAAAATGAAAAGGTTCATCTGCCAAATAAGGCTTTTTTGTATTGGCAACCTGTATCAGTTCAAAAGGAAATTCGGGGTACATTTCTTTTAGCAAAAAACGTCCCGCCAGGTGTTGCAATCTTTTATGCCAATGCCGTATTTCCCGCTGTACCGGCACTTCCGACAGAAAGAAATCTTCTTCCTCGGCAATGTGCCAAACAGCAATTTTAGTGGTAACGTTAATATTTTGTTGATAAACCAGGGGCATAAATCAATTTTAGATTTTTGATTGCAGATTTTTGATTGAATATTTGCGAATCGGAAATTTTTCACAAATTAACTATTCAAAGGATAAACAAAATAACAATTTAATAATGATCTTAAGTGATACCCGGATTTTAGAAGAGATTGAATCAGGCACTATTAAAATTGTGCCTTACGACAGGGACTGCCTGGGAAGTAACAGTTACGATGTTCATTTGGGCAAACACCTGGCCCGTTATGTTAATAAAGAACTGGATGCCAAAAAACATAATACTATCGAACATTTTGATATACCGGATGAAGGCATCGTATTGTACCCGCATGAATTCTATTTGGGCGTAACGGAGGAATATACCGAAACCCATGCCCATGTTCCTTTTTTAGAAGGCAAATCCAGTACCGGCCGTTTGGGAATTGACATTCATGCCACTGCCGGTAAAGGTGATGTTGGATTTTGTGGCAACTGGACCCTCGAAATTTCAGTGAAACAACCCGTAAAAGTTTATGCAGGAATGCCTATCGGGCAGTTGATCTATTTTCCGGTTGACGGAGAGATTGAGGTAAAGTATAATGAAAAGAAAAATGCCAAATACAGCGGCCAGCCGAATAAACCGGTTGAGAGTATGATGTGGAAGAACAAATTTTAATTGTGGAAAATTGTACTTTGGTTTACAAAAAAAGTTTAATGACAACAATCTTTTTACTTCGTCAGATCTTCCCCGTTTTTTTGTACCAGGCAATTAAAAAGGCTGTAACCCGATCGTAACTTAAAACTCCCTGTGGCTGCTGGTTTCGTTCCAGATATTTACCATAGATCCATCTGAAAACAGGCTCAACCGGGTTTCTGTATTTCTTATTGAACTCCCGCCATTCATGTAGATCAGCTTGCACAGCAGGTATCAATTGTTTTCGATATGCTTTTGCTGCCAGAGAATCAATTTCGAATAAATTCCGGTTGCTGTACATAAACAGATCCAGGTATACCGAGTAGTGTAACGTTGTATCCTTTGATGTGGTTGCTGCCAGGTAACCTACAAAATTGGCCTCCATTTCTTTAGCATATCCCAGTTGGTGTGCCACTTCATGGCAGGTGGTAAAAGGCAGTAAAAATTTGGGCACCAACGTATTTACCTGTGCCTCACCCGTAAAGGGATTATAATAACCGGTAAAGCCCATATAGTTACCTAACCAACTCCACATAGATCGCTTTAAAGAAACCGGCTGGTACTTTAAAAATGGGTAAACCAGCTCCGCTTCCCGGTAGGCATGGCTAACTTTTTCAAACAATTCAACCTTCGGTATATTTTTGATCTCCCTGTTACTTAAGAATAATTTTGCGGTATTAACCTTTTCAACCAGTAATGTGTTGATCAATTTCAAATCATTCAGACTATAGGATTCTAATTTTAAATGAAGTTGCTCAGCAATACCAATTCTGTTATAATTAATGCCCCAAAGCAGGTTAAACAGTATATAAATAACCAGTACATTACGTAAAATTTTGCCGGCACCGGCAGATAAATTTTGCAAAGTCACCTGCTTTTTATAAATGGCTTTCCATCCGTTTAAAATTTTCCAGATCAACCATAGAATAAGCGCTCCATAAATCAGATCGCCAACACTAAATGTTAACCATCCAAACAAATACCTCAAAAACCCGCCAAATGCCGGGTAAATACCGGTAGCATATTGGTTCTCCACACGTGCGGAATCATTTGAATACATATGTATTAGTGTAGCAATTACAACCAATACCAGCGTAAAAAAGTGCGGTTTACGTAATTTCATATCAGCTCTAAAAGTAATGAATAGCTTTAAAGCTTATAAAATCTATTTTTAGAAGCAAAAATTGCAATTATTACCATACCTTTGCCGTCCTTTAAACCATACGTAATGGCGAATAAGCACACATTTGAGATAGCATTTGTAGGGTTAAAGCAGGGGGTTCATGAGTATAATTACGAGGTGGATGATAAGTTTTTTGTTGAAAATGGCAATCTTGATTTTACCAATTGCAGGGCAAATATAAAATTACTGCTTGATAAAAAAAGCAGTTTCATGCTGCTTAAGTTTGAGATTGGCGGTAGGGCAGACATTAACTGCGACCGGTGTGGTAACCCGCTGGCGATGGATATCTGGGATGAGTTTAACCTGTTGGTTAAACTGGTTGAGAATCCCGATGAGATGAACGAGCATGAAGAAGACCCGGATGTATGTTATATTTCCAGGACCGCAAGTCATCTTGATGTTGCTGACTGGATATATGAATTTGTATTGTTGAGTTTTCCGCTGCAGAAAATGTGCAGTCCTGAGGAGATGGGTGGTCCTCCATGCAACAAAGAAGTACTGGAGAAACTGAAGGCTATGGAAGTAAAGGAAGAGCAAACCAATGCCAACCAGTTGTGGAAAGGACTGGATCAGTTTAAAAAAGTGAAGAAGGTTAAAAAGTAAGTGAGTTGATACGTTAACAGGTTGAAAAATATTACTGGTGAACAGTATCAGGTATTAATATAAAAAAAACATAAAGCTATGCCAAATCCAAAAAGGCGGCACTCGCAACAACGCAGTGCAAAAAGAAGAACACATTACAAAGCAAGCGAGCCAACTTTGAGTGTTGACGCAACAACCGGCGAAACACATGTACGCCATCGTGCACATGTTAGCGAAGGAAAATTGTTCTACAAAGGAAAATTAGTAGCAGAGAAAGCTCCGCTGAAAGCATAATATTTTTCAAAGTATCAATTCTAAGTCCGAAATTCGTTAAACGAGTTTCAGATTTAGAATTTTTGCATTTATAGAGGTTACTGAAAGAATATTTTTTTTCTCAGCTTCACTGAGAAGAGATTGGGAACGCAGATATTTATGATTAATAAGATTTTCGCTGATAAATCATAATTTATCATAACCATCATCAAAATCTGCGTTCTTATAAAAGCGCCGTAGGCAATTTTAAATTCTAATCTAAGGCCCTAAATAAAAGGCTACTAATATGAATATAGGACTGGATATGATGGGTGGCGATTTTGCTCCGCTGGAAGCAGTGAAAGGGGCAGCAACATATTTATCCGGTACTACAGCCGATACTCATCTTACTTTAATAGGCGATGAAGCACAAATAAGACTTCATCTTGTTAATCATCCTATCCCTGCAGAAAAATATACCATCGTTCATGCCGCC
>JANNSN010000057.1:0-33083 GCA_031402615.1 Chitinophagaceae bacterium | reverse complement strand
GTTAAGGTCAATTTTTTTAACAACCAATTTGTTGATGAACTGGCTATAGGTCATACCTTCTGCCCATACAGCTATGTTGGCCGTAAATTAAAAAAGCGTGAATACCGCACTTTATGGATTGCACGTATTAATGCAGCCGTTAGGGAAGAAGGTACAATGACTTACAGCCAATTCATCAACAAACTAAGCGTTAAAGGCATTGACCTTAACCGTAAAGTATTGGCAGACCTGGCTATGAATGAGCCCGAAACATTTAAGAAATTAATAGATTCAGTAAAGTAATTGGCTGTATGAATTAATAAAGACCGGTTGTGATTTTATCGCTGCCGGTTTTTTTTATGACTCTAATATAAGTAATCAGTTATTTTTGCTAAAATATTATCAACCCAAAACAGCTAAATCAATTAATGAATAATACTTACGACAGTCTTGTACAGCAAACTTTTAATTTTCCGCAGGAAGATTTTAAACTCAAGAATGAGTATTTGCAATACAATGATGTGGATATAAAAGCACTCATTGATAAACACGGTACACCGCTTAAACTTAGTTATTTGCCAAAAATTGGTATGCAGATAAATAAGGCTAAAAAGATGTTTGCTAATGCTATTAAAAAACATAAGTACGAAGGCGAATATCACTATTGCTACTGCACCAAAAGTTCTCATTTTAGTTTTATTGTTGAAGAAACATTAAAACATGATATTCACCTGGAGACATCTTATGCTTACGATATTGATATCATTAATTCGTTGTACAAAAAGAGAAAGCTTAATAAGGATATTCATATTATTTGCAACGGGTTTAAGCAGAAAAATTATACCAGTCGTATTGCAAAACTGATAAATGATGGTTTTAAAAATGTAATTCCGGTACTGGATAATAAGGAAGAGCTGAACATGTATAAGCGGAATATCCGCACTGGCGAACCTTTTAAACTGGGTATAAGAATATTAAAAGCTGCCAAAGGATACTATGGTAAGCGTAAAAATGTATACACCGTTGCCAAAAACGTAATGGAAAAAGGTTTAACGTACAGCTACGTTGGCCGTAAATTAAAAAAGCGGGAATACCGCACGTTATGGATCGCACGTATCAATGCAGCCGTAAGAGAAGAAGGTAGCATGACTTACAGCCAGTTCATCAATAAACTGTCTGTTAAAGGAATCGACCTTAACCGCAAGGTTTTGGCTGACCTGGCCATGAATGAGCCGGAAACATTTAAAAAATTGGTAGATTCAGTTAAGTAAAGCTGCATACTTCCATGTATATAACCGGATGTGATTTGATCGCTTCCGGTTTTTTTATACCATGATTAGGTTGCCGATGTAGCCGCTTTTAAAGCTTAAAAAGTATGATGTCGCTATTTATCAAATACCTGCACACCATGGCTATGTAGAATTTTTGCCAACCCACTCTGGTGGCAAGCGGGACCGGAAAAAAAATTCTGTTTGGTTTAACATTCAGTTATTTTTGCTGAAACGATCACTAACTCAAAACAGGTAAATTAATTAATGAATAACACTTACGACAGCCTTGTACAGCAAACATTCGATTTTCCGCAGGAAGATTTTAAACTGAAAGATGATTATTTGCTATATAATGATGTGGATATTAAAGCGCTCATTGATAAACATGGCACACCTTTAAAACTGAGTTACCTGCCCAAAATTGGTATGCAGATCAACAAGGCAAAAAAGATGTTTGCCAATGCCATAAAAAAACATAAATACGAAGGGAAGTATCATTATTGCTATTGTACCAAGAGCTCTCATTTTAGCTTTATTGTGGAAGAAACTTTAAAGTTCGATACGCATATCGAAACTTCTTATGCCTACGATATTGATATCATCAATGCCTTGCATAAAAAAAGAAAGATCACCAAAGATATTCATATTGTGTGCAATGGTTTCAAGCAAAAAAATTATACCAGCCGAATAGCCAAACTTATTAATGACGGGTTTAAAAATGTAATACCTGTTCTGGACAATAAGGAAGAATTGAATATGTACAAACGGAATATCCGTACCGGCGAACCATTTAAACTGGGCATCAGAATAGCTGCCGAGGAAGAACCCTCTTTTCCTTTTTACACCAGCAGGCTGGGCATAAAGGCAAAAGATGTGTTGGAGTTTTATGTTGATGAAATTGAAGGTTATGAGGATAAGTTTCAGCTGAAGATGCTGCATATATTTTTGAACAAGGGAATAAAGGATGATATTTATTATTGGAGTGAATTACAGAAAAGTATTGCCCTGTACTGCCAGTTAAAGAAGATCTGTCCCGAGTTGGATTCCATTAATATTGGTGGCGGCTTTCCAATTAAACACTCCCTGGGATTTAATTATGATTACCAGTTTATGATCAATGAGATCGTTGGTAATATTAAGGCCGCCTGTAAAAAGGCCAAAGTACAGATGCCCGATATTTATACCGAATTTGGAAGTTTTACAGTAGGAGAGAGCATGGCTCATATTTATAGTGTTATCGGCGAAAAAGTACAGAACGACCGGGAAACCTGGTATATGATAGATTCGTCATTCATTACTACGTTGCCGGATACCTGGGGAATTGGTGAAAAATTCCTGATGCTGCCTATCAATAAATGGGATAATGAATACCAGCGGATCGTATTAGGCGGTATCACCTGTGACGGTCACGATTATTACGATTCAGAAGAGCATATTAATGAAGTGTTTTTGCCAAAAATAAAAACCACCAATGAAGAGCGGCTGGAATCCAATAAAGAGCCATTATATGTTGGTTTTTTTCACACCGGCGCTTACCAGGATCAGATCAGTGGTTATGGTGGTATCAAGCATTGCCTGATCCCCTCGCCTAAACACGTGATTATCGAAAGAGACAAAAATGGTAAGCTGGTTGAATGGGTTTATGCAAAAGAACAAACATCACAAAGCATGTTGAAAATTTTGGGTTATAAATAAAAGAATATTTTATGAAAAAGATGTCAGTGATGCTGATATGGTTGATCTCAGTTACTGTTGTTGAGGCACAAACTGCTGAAGATTCGGTTAAAGCGGTTATCAATAACCTTTTCTTCGCCATGAAAAGCAGCGATATTACTTTATTAAAAACAGTATTTGCCGACAGTGCCGTTTTGCAAACAATCGCTAAAAATGAAGCCGGCGAACCATTTGTAGTAAACGAACCTGTTGCAGGATTTATCAAAAGTATAAGTGCCATACCTGTTGGCGCTGCGGATGAGCAAATCAGTTTTGAAACCATTAAAATTGATGCGGATTTAGCCAGTGTATGGACTCCCTATAAATTTTATTTCAGGAAAAATTTTAGCCATTGTGGAGTTAATTCATTTCAGTTGGTAAGATTAAAAGGCGTATGGAAAATTCAATACATCATTGATACCCGCCGAAAAGTCAATTGTGAATAAAAAAAGGGTCTTCCCAAAATTGGGAAGACCGATTCCTCGTTCCCGATAGCCATCGGGAAAAGCGAGACCAAACCAACTGTATTATGAATCAAAACTACTGCCTTACTGAATCACAATATTTTTAGCTTCGTTCTTCACTTCTTCTTTTTTGGGAAGATCCAGTTTTAAAATTCCGTTTTCGTATTTCGCTGAAATATGGGCTGCATCAATTTTTTCATCGAGCGTAAAGCTGCGTTTGAAAGATTTGACTCCAAATTCCTTACGGATCATCTTTTCATTTTCTGTTGCCGTCTCTGTTTTCTTTTCGGCACTGATGGTTAATATTTTGCCATCCAGTTTTATCACAAAATCCTGCTTTTCCATGCCGGGCGCAGCCAATTCTATTTGATATAAATCCGTTTTTTCAATAATGTTCGCAGGTGGAAAATGTAAAATATCTTCGCGAATTGACTTACCAAAACTAACCGGCAAATCATTGAATAACTCATTCATCAAGCCATCAAAAGTCTTATTGATGGGGTTGTTAACTTTTACTAGTGTCATAGCTTTTATTTTTTTAGGTTTTAAATTTTGACTTCTTATTACAATCTTCAAATAATATTCCAATTGGTTTTTAGAAGACAATTTAGCAATTTTGTATTTTAAAGCAGACAGAATGTCTACTTAGTTAAGTTTAGTGTGACATTAATACCGATTTCCCGGATTTCGAAATTGGGAAATGTATTTATTCGTTTTGATATTTTATAAAAGAAGTATGTAGTTTTGCTTCAAAATAAAAACTAAAAAAGATTATGTATCCAGAAGAAATTGTAATACCGATGAAGGAAGAATTAACCGAAAACGGCTTCTCTGAGTTGTTAACAGCTGAAGCTGTTGATAATAAACTGGCTGAAAAAGGAACTACTTTAGTGATGATTAATTCAGTTTGTGGTTGCAGTGCCGGTACTGCCCGTCCGGGTGTATTAATGGCTGTTCATAATGCAGCAAAAAAACCGGATCATATTACGACCAGTTTTGCAGGTTTTGATGTGGAAGCTGTTAATAAGGTAAGAGAGCATTTAATGCCTTATCCGCCATCTTCTCCGGCCATTGCATTATTTAAAGATGGTAAACTGGTTCATTATATAGAACGTCATAATATAGAGGGTCGCAGTGCCCAAATGATTGCCGAAAACCTGATAGGTGCTTTTGATCAGCATTGTAATTAATTATAGTATCGATAATTAATTGATTACGGGTATTATCTTTTTTTGAACTCCGCTTTTACAAAAAAAGCGGAGTTTTTTTGTAAAAATTGATTATTAGACCGCATTCTTACCGTCCCTATTATACCGATAGCAAACGGCTTTGGACTACATACTGGTATGATCGGTATAATTTTACGCACATAAGGTTCTTCGTGCTGCCAATTGTATTTTTTACATACAGTTTTTTAAAAAAGTAAATACAGATCAAGAAATACTAAAAATAAAAATTATAAGCCGGTAAAAGTATACAATTCTTTATAAAAGAATATTAAGATGTTTATCTAAAAAAAATCCCGTCTTACCAGGACGGGATTTTTAATTAAACTATTTGTTTTATTTTTTTGTATCTAAACTGCATATTAAACGGGCAAAATAGTACGCTCCGCTAAAGCCCATTTGTTGTACACGACGACTGTAAACAAATCTACCTGAACTGAAATTACCACTATGGATATGCCTGTCCTGGTAAACATTAAACAGGTTATTAGCGCCAAGCGTTACCGCAAGTGCTTTGGAAATCTGGTAAGAAAACGAAAGATCGGTAACTGTTTTAGCAGAAAATTCCTGGTCCAGTGTTGCTCTCTGACCGGTAAAACTATTTACAGGGAAAGCTCCCGGATTTGCCGGATTGATTGACGGATCCAGGTAAGTCACTTTACCAAAGTTTACAAAACGTAACAGGGTACTAAACTTTTTATACTTGTAATTAAAAGCCAGGCTGATCTTATTCTGTGGGTTTGCAACTTCTACACGACTCTGATCTTCGCGGTTGTAGTAGTTCGCCAACTGGCCGCTGTTCACCAAAATTTCTGACGCATGGATAATGGGTTTGCCATCTGATCCTTTCTTAACTGTGTTTTTAATAAAAGTCATGGCCAATGTGGTACTTAAAGTATGACCTTTACCAATCGCTGCTTTGTGCGACATAACTGTTTCCAAACCCCTTGCACGGGTATCAATGGCATTGGTAAAAAAGTTAGCTGTATTTGCACCAACTGCAGTTAACTGCGCTTGTAAGGCAGCGTTATTACCACCAGTAAAGTTATTGGTAAGTACAATTCTGTTGTCTATATCAATTTGATAAGCATCAACTGTAATTTCGAAATTTTTAAATGGTTTGGCTGTAAAACCAATGGAATAGTTATGGCTGGTCTCCTCTTTTAATTTAGGAATACCAAGTATCTCCGCAACCTTACTGTCGTTGGTAAATGTACCTGCTTCAACAGGCACCAATGCCGTACCATTGCTTACAAACAAGGTATTTGTTTTTGCATAAAAACGCTGTTGCATCGATGGTGCTCTAAAACCCGAGCTCAATGATCCCCGTACATTGAAACGATTGCTGAATTTATAACGACTGGCCACTTTATAATTTAATGTAGAACCAAAGTCGCTGTAATTTTCAAAACGCAATGCTCCGGTCAACAAAAACTTATCTGTAAAATCCTGCTCCAGGTCAATATACAAAGCGGTAGAGGTTCTGTTATCATTTTCACCACCATTGGTATTAATAAAGCCTGCAAAAACCTGGGCGCCTGCTGATGCTTTTGAAGCAGTGTCATAGTTTTTATAGGATGCTTCTTCGCCGCTTTTTATTCCAAATGATTCAGCCCTGAACTCAGCACCTGCGGCTACGTTCAATCTTGCAAGTACACCAAACTTTTTAGACAGGTCCGCATTTACCGTATTCTGCCAGAACTTTAATCCGCCGGCATCAAATTTGGTTTGCTTATTACCGGGGATAATGAACTGGGTATAATTTGCTGAATTATCAATAATAAAATCAAAAACATTTACACCATAAGTATTGCTGATATCGAGGTTCCATTCATTGAATTTGGTGCGCACGCCAACTGCTGTGGAAAAATCGGCAATATCAGAATTAATTCTTGGTAAAAATCCATTAGGATAAATAGCAAAAACATTATTGGCATAAATTCTTGCACTACTGGCAACACTGGTCGGATAACGATAAAAACCTGCTCCCTGGCCCTTCTTGTTACTATATCCGCCAAACACATAAATTTCAGTATTCTTGGTAACTGGGTATCCAAAATTATAGAATACTGCACCGCTTTTCATTTTTGAATTACCAATCTGCATATCAAAAAAATCCCTGGTTTGGCCTCTTGCTGTCATAATAGAATCATCCCTGTTCACACCGCCTACATTTGGATAGACCGTTCCGGTATAGGTACCCGCCCGGTTCGTTTCTTCACGGCTGATATACTCACCCGTTACATTCAAATATCCTTTTTGGATCTTAAATCCATAACCCACGGCAGCCTGGAAATTTCCGCCATCGGATACTTTGGTGGAAGGGTCGGCATTATTATTATTCATTTTGTATAAAGCAAAATTCTTATCATACTTAGTTATAAATTCACCAAAACTGGCGGATACATTCAATAAACCGGTTTTCTTTTTTAAAACAATATTAATGACACCAGCGATGGCATCCGAGCCATATTGGGCCGCAGCACCATCCCGTAAAATTTCAATTCTTTCCACAGCAGATGCAGGAATTGCACTCAAATCGGTGCCTACCGAACCTCGGTTTACCGTTCCGTTAACGTTAACCAATGAAGACTGGTGACGGCGTTTGCCATTTACCAATACCAGCACCTGGTCAGTGCCCAAACCTCTTAATTGAGCGGGGTCAACATGGTCTGTACCATCAGATATTGTTTGTCTGGATGATTGAAAAGAAGGAGCAATGAAAGTTAAGATCTGGTTTATATCAACCTGGCCAATGGTATTAATCACTTGCGAAACAGGAATTACATCAACCGGCACCGGTGTTTCAACACGTGTGCGGGAAGTATTTCTTGACCCGATAACTGTTACTGCAGTCATGTCAACTGCATCCTGCAACACAACATCCTGTTTTGTTATTCCGTTTTCGGTTACAGTTACTTCAATAGACTGCGTTACGCGGTCTACATAAGTTATAATGACTTTATGCTTACCAGGTACCACCTTTAGGGAATAATTACCAGTGTTATCAGCCACTGTTGTTTTTCCTTTTACCTGTATAGTAGCGCCAGCGAGGGGTAATCCATTGGCGTCTTTAACAACACCACTGATAGTTCCGGATTGCGCTGCAACTAACTGTGAAAAAAGTATCAGCGAAAAAAATACGCTAAACCGGTGAATGAGAGAATAGATGTTATTCATATAAATTGTTTTTGGTTTAAATTACCTGTTTAAAATATTTTAAACATTTTGATTCATAATGTACAAAACTTAATGGAATCGGCAAAATCAATCATTTTAATTATTCGTAGCGCTTCAGCTAAATAAATATAAATTGCAGTTCACTTTTATAAAAGAAACACGTAAAATACATGTATCCCAATTTATATTATGTTTTTAAAGACTGGTTTGGCGTTGAGTGGCATGGCTTAAGCTTTTTAAATACGTTTGGCCTGATGGTAGCCATGGGCTTTGTAACTGCCGCCATTGTGCTGAGTAAGGAATTGCAGCGAAAGGAAAAACAGGGATTATTATCGCCCCGCGAAGAAATGATTATGGTAGGCAAACCGGCATCATTCAGCGAACTATTGATCAACGGTATATTGGGTTTTATTTTCGGGTATAAAATTTTCGGACTCTTTTTCAGTAAACCGGAAGAGATCAATCCGCAGGATTATATTTTTTCGGGAGATGGACATTTTCCGGGAGGTATATTGATTGCGGCATTATTGATCTGGCTTAAATGGTGGGAGAAAAATAAGCAAAAATTAAAGGAACCGGAAAGACGGAACGTACGTATCTGGCCACATGACAGAGTAGGAGATATTATCATCCTGGGGTTAATATTTGGCATTATTGGGGCTAAACTTTTTGATAATCTCGAAAACTGGAGTGATTTTATTCAGGATCCCATCGGGAGATTATTTTCGGCCAGTGGATTAACCTTTTATGGCGGGTTAATTTTGGCAACGATTGCCATATGTTGGTATGCATCTAAAAAAGGGATTAAAATCATTCACCTGGTGGATGCTGCCGGGCTGGCCCTGTTACTTGCTTACGCGGTAGGACGCGTTGGCTGCCAGGTTTCGGGTGATGGGGATTGGGGCATTTTTAACAGTGCCTATGTAGTAAATACCGAAGGAAAAGTTGTTGAAGCAGGACCCGGTGATTATCAACTTCAATTAAATAAAAATTCTGCTTATTATTTAAAGGGCGAAGTGTATAATAAAGACTCGTTACTCGTTCAGGTTACCGACAGAACTTATGAAAGCCTGGATAAAGTACCTCACAGATCATTTAAAGCGCCGTCCTTCTTGCCGGTTTGGATGGCTGCTTATACTTATCCAAATAATGTAAACAAAGACGGCGTGTTAATGGCCGATTGTGATGACGAACATTGCCGGGCATTACCTCAACCCGTTTTTCCTACGCCATTTTACGAAACCATCGTTTGTACATTATTATTTTTAATTCTGTGGGGCTTACGTAAACGTATTAAAGTACCCGGCGTTATGTTTGGTATTTACTTGGTTGTTAATGGAATAGAGCGTTTTGCTGTAGAGTTATTCAGGGTAAATAATACGTATTCTATATTTGGTTTCCATCCAACCCAGGCCGAGCTGATCTCTGTCGCACTTGTTCTTACCGGAATAATTTTAATCATTTACGTTAAAAGAAAATCTGCTAAGCAGGCCTGAAATTTCCCATCTTTATTTTTTTTGTAACCTTTTTTAAAGTGATACGTCTAATGACATGTGACCAAATATCATTGAAATAGACCGTTCAATACAAAACAATGTACTATGTAACACCAAGTACTTACTTTTATGAAGTAGTTATCAAAGTATATAACTGATTTATTTAAAAACTGCCGATTAGCCATCGGTTTCAAAAAAAACAAAAAAGTATAGCCATGAAACAATTTTTCAGCCTTTTGGCTGCTATAGGCATCGCCATAGCCAGTCAAGCCCAAACCGGTACCAAAGTAACCGGAAGTATTAAAGACGGTGGTAATCAAAAAGTGATTGATGCCGCGTCTGTTTCACTCTTAGCAGCCAAGGATTCTGCTTTGGTTAAAGTAGCCATAACCGACAAAACCGGAAACTTTTCTTTTGAAAATATCAAAGAAGGTGAATACCTGGTATTGGCAACTTCAATAGGTCATGCAAAAATCTATAGTGAAGTGATTACAATAAGTGCAAGTAAACTTACTGCCCATATTGGTGTATTGCAGCTTGTTCCTTCCGGGAAAGAAATGAGTGAAGTTGTCATCAGTTCTAAAAAGCCATTGATCGAAAGAAAGCTGGACAGAACCATTGTAAATGTGGATGCTTCTATTACCAGTACAGGAAGTACGGCCCTGGAAGTTTTAGAAAAAGCACCCGGTGTTTCTGTTGATAAGGATGGTAATATCAGTTTAAAAGGAAAAGCCGGTGTAATTATTTACATAGATGGCCGTCCCAGTTATTTAAGTGGTCCCGACCTGGCAAATATGTTACGCAATATGACAGCAAGCCAACTGGATCAGATTGAGATCATGACCAACCCGCCTGCCAAATTCGACGCGGCTGGAAATGCAGGGGTTATTAATATCAAGATCAAAAAGAACAAGACATTTGGTTATAACGGAAATATAACCAGCGGTTACACGCAGGGAAGATTTGCCAGGTTCAACGAATCTTTGAGTTTTAATTACCGTAACAAAAAAGTGAATTATTTCAGCAACTTCAATTACAACAGCAACCGGAGAAGCCAGGAATTGTACATTTTAAGAAATTTCAGGGAAGAGGCAAATAAAAATATCAAATCAATATTTGACCAGGAATCAAATATGGGTAACGAGAGTAAAAATTACAACGCGAAGATCGGGATGGATTATACGGTGTCAAAAAATACAACGGTGGGTTTGGTTTTAAACGGGTTTTATAATCCAAGTACCTGGAAAAGCAGCACCAATACGATGATCTATGATCCGACTCACAACCTGACCGATCAGACCACTGCTTATACGCAAAATGATGAGAAATGGAAAAACTTCAGCAGCAATTTTAATTTCAGAACCAAACTGGACTCTGCCGGGCAGGAGATCACATCCGACCTCGATTTTATTCAATATAAAGCAACAAGTTTTCAGCCACTTACCAGTACTTATTATGATAACAATGGAAATTTAAAACAGGCACCCGATGTTTTAAACGGTACACTGCCTACCAATATTAAAATTTACAGTGGTAAAATTGACTATACCTTGCCATTAAAAAAAGACGCCAAATTTGAGGCAGGAATTAAAACAAGTTTTGTAACCAATGACAACAACGCCCGGTACGACAGTGTAAAAAACGGGTTTAATGTATTGGACAGCGGTCGCAGCAATCATTTTATTTATGATGAAAATATTAATGCAGCCTATGTGAACTACAGCCGTCCGTTAAATAAAAAATGGACCATGCAGCTTGGGTTAAGGGCAGAGAATACGAACTCGAAAGGTGTTTCAAAAGGTTATACTTTTAATACGGTGCTTAATAAATTTGAATATACCGAAACCCGGTTTGACCGGTCATATACGCAATTGTTTCCAACGGCATATTTTCAATACAATGCCAATGAAAAAAATCAATTCGTTATTAACTATGGCCGCAGGATCGAGCGGCCCGATTATGAGGACATGAACCCCTTCGTTCATTTCCTCGACAGGTATACCTACGAACAGGGTAATCCAAACCTGAGTGCCCAGTTTGCACACAATATCGAGCTAAGTCATACCTACTATGGATTCCTGACCACAACTGTTAATTATACAAATACCAATAATATCATTCAACAGGTACTGGAGCAGAATGATTTGACAAATGAAACGTTTATTAAGAAAGCCAATATCGCAAAAAGCGAACAAATAGGCCTGGCAGTAAGTGCAAACAAATCGATCAAGAAATGGTGGACGGTTAATATTTATGCCAATGTTTACAATAACCATTTTACAGGGCTGGTTAATAAAGACAACATATCCATTGGCATAACTGCTTTTCAAACACAGATTCAGCAGCAGTTTAAATTAGGAAAAGGCTGGTCAGCAGAATTGAGTGGATTTTACCGCACTAAGGGCCTGGAGGGCGTAATTTTTATTCGACCCATAGCACAGGTAAATGCCGGTATCAGTAAAAATATTCTGAAAGATAAGGGCAGCTTACGTTTAAATGTGCGTGATATTTTTGCCGGCGGCGTGTTTAAAGGCTATAGTAAATATGGAACTGTAGACATAAACTTTAGAAACGTAAACGACAGCCGGGCAGCCAGTCTTACTTTTTCGTACCGTTTCAATAAGGGCAAACTTAAAGCAGGTAGTGGAAAAAGGGTTAGCAGTGCCAGTGATGAACAGAACAGGGTAAAAGGAGGAAGCTAAGGAAAATCGAATTTCAGTATGTCGGATATCGAATATGTGCTAAAGTTTTAAGTACATTCGATATTCGACATTTTTAATTTCGCTGTTATTTTAATATTTTTGAAAAAATAACTGCCATGGCCTCATTTGATCTTGTTAGCAAAGTTGATCTGCAAACACTGGATAACGCAATCAATACCGTAAGTAAAGAAATCTCCAATCGTTTCGATTTTAAGGGCTCCCATGTGTTGATTGAATTGAATAAAAAAGAATTTAAAGTGAACCTGGAAGCAGACAGTGATATGAAAATAAACCAGATCACTGATGTAATGATCAGCCGGGGTATGAAACAGGGACTTGCTGCTGAAATTTATGATCTGAGCAAGGAACCTTTTCAAAGTGGAAAAATTGTGAAAAAAGAAGTTCCGGTTAGGAACGGGATAAAACAGGATGACGCGAAGAAAATTGTGAAACTGATCAAGGATAGTGGATTAAAGGTACAGGTGGCAATCATGGACGACATAATTCGGGTAACCGGTAAAAAAATAGACGACCTGCAGGAAGTTATTCAGGCAACAAAGGAGTGGAATTTAGGTATTGCTTTGCAGTATATCAATATGAAAAGCTAAGGATAATTGATAACGGATAATTGAATAATGGATAATTGATAATTATTCCAATTAGAGGCGATTAAAAATATAGGATGGAATCTGCTAATTAAGGCATTATCCATTATTCAATTATCCATTACAACATTGTTCATTTTTTTACCGTTTGTATATAAAAATGGCTTAATTTCGCACCTTTCTTATAATTGTACGGCAAAAACCGTGCGCTAAACTTTAAATTAATATGAAACAAGGATTACACCCGGGCAGTTACAGATTGGTAGTTTTTAAGGATATGAGTAATGGTACTCAGTTTTTAAGCCGTTCAACAGCTTATTCAAAAGAAACAGTAACTTACGAAGATGGTAATGAGTATCCGGTGATTAAACTGGAGATTTCAAATACTTCCCATCCTTTTTATACCGGTAAAAATGTATTGGTAGATACTGCGGGAAGAATTGACAAATTCAATAAGCGGTACGAAAAAAAGGCAAAATAATTTAATAGAGATCTTTATCTTTATGTAAAGTTTGTTTTTCATGGCTATACTTTAAGTCCCTTCGGTTCTCCGGGGGGATTTTTTTTAGTCACTCATGTCACGAATAGGCACCAACACATTAGAATCAATCAGGGAAAATTCGTGTAATTCGTGGCCAAATAATACATTTTACTTTCTTCTTAGTAGTTTTACCTGATGCAAAAGATCATATTTACCGAAGAATACTGTAAACCGCGGAATCTCCATCCATTTACCTATACCCGTCATATACAGGATATCCGTATTGGTATTTTGACCATCCGGGAAAAGTGGGAGCGCTATTTAAAAATACCGTCTGTTAACAAATGGGGAGATCATTACCTGGATGATGAACTGTCTGTAAAAATTGAAAAAGGAATTGGCAAAGACGATTACCTGATGGTTCATGCCAATGTGTTGCCAACAAAGACGATCATCAACCATATAAAAAAACTGGAAAATGGCGAATTCCTCACTTCGGGAGAAGAAGGAGGGATGGCTTATAAGTTTTCTGATAATGAAGTATTGGGATTGCATAAAATTAAAATTAACCGCTCCGTTGCATTTAAAAGTGAAATGAAAGCGATTCATTATCCCTGGCAAATATTTCAAATGAATGATTGGGCTTTAAGGCAGGATTTCGAATTGATTACCGCCGGCCGGAGAAGTGAATCTGTTTCCAAAACAAATAAACTGATAAAACCCGCACAGATCTTTGTGGAACCGGGTGCAAAAATTGAACATTGTATCTTACATGCCGGCGAAGGACCCATCTATATTGGTAAAAATGCTTACGTCATGGAAGGTTGTTTAATCCGGGGCCCGGTTGCCATTTGTGAAGGTGCGATAGTTAAAATGGGTACTAAAATATACGGTGCAACTACCATTGGCCCATTTTGTATGGCTGGAGGAGAAATAAAGAATTCGGTGTTATTCGGCTTTAGTAATAAAGCACATGATGGATATTTGGGCGACAGTGTGATTGGGGAGTGGTGTAACCTGGGAGCAGGAACAAGCAACAGCAATATAAAAAATAATGCCGGCGATGTGAAGTATTGGGTAGAGGCTGATCAACAAGAAATAAGTTGCGGCAACAAGGGTGGTTTATTGATGGGAGATTATTCTAAAGCGGCTATCAACACGTCATTTAATACAGGCACGGTGGTTGGGGTTTGTTGTAATATTGTGGCTCCGGGTTTAACACCAAAACTAATCGCTAATTTCTCCTGGGGTGCAGATGGCATCACAAAATATAAAATGAAAAAGGCCCTGACCGATATTGATCAATGGAAAAAATTAAAAGGCTTAACGATTACAGACAGGGAGAAACAAATTTTGACAACTATTTACAAACTATACTAAAAAAAAGAAAAAATGCGTAAACAAATTGCCGCAGCGAACTGGAAAATGAACTTAACCCTGCGCCAGGCTGAAACTTTGATAGACGAATTAGTGGCAACCCCACATGATTTAAAAGAAAACCAGGAAGCCGTTTTTGGAGTTCCTTTTCCCTACCTGCTTAACATAAAAAAGAAACTAACCGGAAAAAAAAATGTATTTGTTGCCGCACAAAATTGTTATGATAAAAAAAGCGGCGCATATACCGGTGAAGTAAGTGCGGAAATGCTGAAAAGTATTGCAGTGGATTATGTAATACTTGGCCACAGCGAACGTCGTGAATATTTTAATGAAAGCCATGCCATGCTGGCCGAGAAAATAAATATTTGCCTGGAGCATGATTTGAAACCGATCTTTTGCTGCGGCGAGCCCCTGGCGATCAGGGAAACCGGTACCCAGAACAGTTATGTTGAAATACAGTTAAAAGAAAGCCTTTTCCATTTATCTGCCGCGCAATTAACCGGGTTTGTATTCGCTTATGAGCCCATTTGGGCAATAGGTACGGGTAAAACGGCAAGCAACGAACAGGCACAGGAAATGCATGCGCATATCAGAAGCGTCATGTCTAAACAGTATGGCGCAGCAATTGCCGATAGTATATCCATTTTATACGGAGGCAGTGTAAAGGCGAATAATGCTAAAGAAATTTTTAGCCAGCCCGATGTTGATGGTGGTTTGGTGGGTGGCGCCAGCCTGGTTGCCGCTGAATTTGCAGCGATCATCAACAGCTTAAAGTGATCGGGGGTTACCTGTTTTATCTAAATTTATTATTTTGCTGTTAATCGGGGCAGCAACCAGGCTATTGAGTTTTTCCAGATCTAAAATGGTTTTGTTCCCTTCGGGATTTTGATGGTACATGGGAATAAACCTGGCGCCAAAAACCACCTCTTTAAAAATATAAGAGCTGCGGGCAACAACGGTAGTGCTGAACTTGTCGTCAAAGGCTTTAATATATACCAGGAATTCGCCCTGGATATTTTCAAAATCAGTTGCCAAAAAACCAAATAGGGGGCTTTCTTCGGTAATGGGATGAACAATGGTCCAGCTAAGTGTTAAAGAATTAACGGAAATAAGTTCAAGCTTTAGTGGAAAAAATTTATTCGTTTTAGTTCCGTTTTCTTCAAGTACTATTCCCAAAGTAAGTTTGGCTTCAGCATCGGTCAGGGTTATGTTTTTAAAGGGTGCAATCCTTAACATCAACGCGCTGATATCTTTATAGGGTGCAATGACTGCGTTTTCAGAAAACTTAATATGTGCCGTTGGTTTACTGAATCTTCCGTATAAAAGGCCGGTTACCAGGGCAAAATTTAACAATCCTGTTAATGCTTCCAATGCCGCAACGGTACTGGTTGCATAACCCGCTGGGCTAATGCGGCCAAAACCTACCGTAGTAAATGTTTGGGTACTGAAGAAAAACGCTTCCCAAAATTTACCCAGTTCGGTTTCTTTGTTGACGCCACTTAAATGTTCTGTGCCAATAGCATAATAGATAAATGCAAAAACCAGGTTTACAATCACATAAAAAACAAAGATCAATATAAAAAATTTCCACCTCGGCAGGTCCAGCATTGCATGAAACCAGCTGATCTTTTCAAAAAAATGAACACCCTTTTTTTCTATATTGGGCATTCCGTTTTTATTGACGAAGCGGCCGCCATAATCAGATGCATTTACTCCAAACCCGGTGTTGCCTTCCGTTTTGGCTTTCGTATTTATTTTTCTTAGTAACGCCATATAATAAAGGTCATTTGTTTTATCTGCATACTGGAGTATTCCGTTAAATTTGGGTTTGTCAAATATATGGTTTTGAATGAGAATTTATAAACAAACGGTTATCTGGTATGCAGGCAGGAAGAACTTTATTTCAAAGTATGTTGTGGCGTGGCCTGTATTATGTTGCTGCTTTTATCATTAATATTTTAATCGCCAGGCATTTTGAGGCCACGGTAAGTGGTGCTGTTTATTATATCAGCAGTATTTATGCACTGGTATTGCTTTTTACCAGCCTGAGCCTGGAATCGGGGATCATCTATTTTGCAGCAAAAAAAGAAATACCGGTAGACCGGCTTTTTTCGTTTTCTTTAATATGGTCCCTGTTTATCGGCTTGGCTGTTTTTTTGGTGGTCTTTTATTTTTTCAATGAAGCTTACCGGGGAATTTCTAATGAACTGTTGGTCTTTTCTGCTGTCCTGTATATCAGCGGCAACCTGCTGATCACTTATTGTTCAGGTTTTTTTTATGCCCGCAATAATTTTAAAGTTCCCAATATCATCATCGTTTCGGGTACATGCCTGTTAATTATACTGATTCCTTTCGGGGGCAGGTCTTTTATACCGGCCATTACCGATGAAAATTATTTTTATATTTATTTCGGTTCATTCTTTGTACAGGGATTGTTGATGGCCATCGCCGCCAAATGGTACTATGTACCAAAAGGAATTTTTAAATTTTTATCTGTTGCCGACTTCCGGTTATTGGCACGGTATTGCGGGCTGGCTTTTTTAGGGAATATCATTTTTTTTCTGTTGTACCGGATCGACTATTTCTTTGTAGAAAAATTCTGCACACCACAGGAACTTGGGAATTATATCCAGGTTTCGAAACTTGTTCATCTCTTTTTTATACTGCCAACGGTATTGGCCGGCGCCGTGTTCCCCATAACGGCAGGCGGACAAAAAACAGAGATCAATAAACTAATAACTTTACTATCCAGGGTTATCTTTTTACTGTATATCCTGGCTTGTATTATTTTAGGAATATTTGGTAAGCGGTTGTTCCCTTTTGTATTTGGAGATAGTTTTGTTGACATGTATCAACCCTTCTTATTGCTGATTCCAGGTATTTTGGCGTTATCGGGGATTTTTACGTTAACGGCTTATTTTGCCGGTAAAAACAGAATTAATATTAATATCCGGGGCTCAGTTTATGCGTTGATGGTGATTTTAGCCGGCGATATTATTTTCATTCCCGATTATGGCCTCCCTGCAGCAGCATTGGTAAGCAGCGCGGGTTATGTTGTTTACCAGGTTTATATTATTGCAACGTTCAAAAAAGAATATCCATGTTCCGTGGCAGATTTTTTTATCTTTAGATTGTCCGACTGGCAACAAATTAAAAAGAGTATTTCAGTCTCACTTAAAAAAAACAATGAAAGTTAGCAGCAATGATCTGTATACAAGCGGGGAGTATTATAAAAATAACCCCACCTGGGATACAGCTGATTCAAAATGGAAAACGAATGTTATTTTCAACCTGCTTCTACATAATAATATTATCGTATCAGAAGTAATAGAAATAGGTTGCGGCGCCGGCGAAAACCTGGTAGAGCTGGCAAAAAGAGATGACCGGATAAAAAAATTATCAGGGTATGATATTTCTCCGCAGGCGATTGAGCTGGCTGCCAAAAGATCAACGGACAGGATCAGTTTTTTTAATACAGACCTGGCGGCTGACGAACACATAAATACGGAACTCATGTTGGCGGTAGACGTGGTGGAGCATGTAGACGACTATTACGGTTTTTTGAGAAAACTTAAAAGCAAAAGCAATTATTTTATTTTTCATATTCCTTTGGATCTTTCCTGCAGAACAGTAATGAAACCGTATGTAATGTTACAGCAACGGCAGTCGGTAGGGCATATACATTATTTTACCAAAGAAATGGTGGAGTGGGCTTTGCAGGATACCGGGTATGCAGTCCTGGACTGGGTATATACCAAACCGGTTGTAGATACCCGGCCGGCAGATTCATTCAAAAGATTTGTAAAAAAAGCATTACGAAATATGTCCTTTGCGATCAATAAGGATTGGAGTGCAAAAAAATGGGGTGGGTATTCCATGATGATCCTGGCTAAATAAATTGCATGGAATCAGTTGAAATTAATTGTTCGTATTTTGTAAATCAAATCAGCAGTGCTACATGCAGGAATCTTTAATCCCTTTATTAAGATGCCCGGTTACCCGGACGGGTTTAACAGCAAAGGGCATAAAATGGACTACAAAAAAGCTTGACGGAGAAAGCATCCGGGTAATTGACGAAGCCCTTTTATACGCTGAAAAAGATTGGGTTTACCCGGTAATACAGGGTATTCCGAGATTAAATATAGAAGCTTTCCTGGACCATGAAAAATTTTTTGAAACTGCTGCTGTTGACTATTTGGCAATCAAATTAAATCTCTTAAAAAATTATAGTGGATTAATAAAGGAAGTGGTAAAAAAAAACAAGCGTACAAAAGAGAGTTTCACCAAAGAGTGGTCTGTTTTCAATTATGATACCGATAATACCTGGGGCGCTGATGATGATGCCATGGTTACCCGGTTTTTAAATGAAACAGATGAAACAGCAGGCAGCCTCAAGCATAAAATTATTTTTGATGCGGGTTGTGGGCATGGAAAATTAGATTTGTTAATTGCGCCGGACTGTAAGGCTGTGATCGGTATGGATTTCGCCAATTGTATTGAAGAAGCATATGCTAAAAATGAATTTGGTCATGTGCATTTTATCCAGGGAGATGTAGAATTTCCACCGGTATTGTTCCGTTTTTTTGACATTGTACATTGCAGCGGTGTGCTGATACATACGAAAAATGCGGAGTACTCTTTTACCTGTATCGAGCCAACGGTAAAAGAAAAGGGTAAATTAAGCGTGTGGCTGTACCACCCCCGGAAAGATCTTATACATAATTTATTTAACTGGGTACGAAGTGTAACTTCGAAATTGCCCTTAACAGTTCAATATTATTTATACCTGTACACTATCTTTCCGGTTAGTTTTTGTGTGAAGAGGATTAAAGGAAATAAACAGAACCGGAGGGAAATGATGGTTAATATTCTGGATTGGTTTTCGCCGGAATTCAGATCAGAACATGAACACAAAGAAGTAGCAACATGGTTCCTTAAAAATGGATATACAAAACATAAACTAACGACGTCAGACAATTTTGGATTTAACATGATTGGCGAAAAAAACTGATAAAACATTTGTACATGAAAGTACTTTGGCTGGCAAGCAGTTACCCTTCTGAACTACATCCCTATGATGGGGATTTTATTCAGCGCCATGCCAGGGCAACGGCTTTGTTTTGCGATATCGAAGTCATACATGTTGTAAAGGATACCGATGGTAAGACAACCAATGACATTAAAGAAGTGAACATCAACGGCGACCGGTTGACCGAAAAAGTTATTTATTACAAACCATTCCAGACATCTGTAAAATTTATCGACCGTTTTCTATCCAGTCTAAAATTTAAAAGCATATACAGGCAGGCTGTTTCCCAATATATTTCAATAAACGGGATACCGGAATTTATTCATGTACACATGGCTATGAAGGCCGGTTTAACAGCTTTGTGGGCAAAAAGGAAATACCAGGTTCCTTATATATTGTCGGAGCATTGGGGAGGTTATCTGGACGAAGCAACACCCAATATCAGGGACTATAATTTTATATACCGGTATTACTGGAAGAAGATCATAACAGAAGCAACAGTGTGCACATTTGTTTCGGAGACTTTTCGCAAATTCATGATAGAGCGGTACAACATAAAAAACAGTGAAGTGATACCCAATGTGGTTGATACCGAAATTTTCTTTCCGGTACAAAAGGTTGGACAAAGTAAAACCAGGTTCGTCCATATTTCTACAATGATCTACCAGAAAAATACAGAAGCCATCCTGGAAGCATTTGGTTTGCTACAAGATATTCCGGATGTTGAAATGGCGTTGTATGGTCCGGTTAACCAGGTGATAATGGATCTGATCATTAAACTCAGGATTCAAAACCGGGTTTTTGTTGGTGGAGAGGTTCCGCATGAGATCTTATCAAAAGTTCTGCAACAGGCCGATGCATTAATATTATACTCCCGTTTTGAAACATTTGGTTGTGTACTGATTGAAGCCAATGCCTGCGGCTTGCCGGTAATTGTCAGTGATCTGAAGGTTTTTCATGAAATTGTGGAAGAAGGGGTTAACGGATTTTTTGTTGCAGGGGAAAATTCCGTTTTGTTGGCCGGAAAATTAAGACAGTTTATTGCTCAAAAGAATATCTTTGACAAGATCCGTATTGCCGGGTCAACTGCTCAAAAATATAATTTTAGAAAAACAGGACAACAATTTGTTGATTTATACAGAAACATTTAAAACCAAACAAAAATCAAATGAGTGAGATTACATTAACCATGGGGGAAATTCATACCAACAAGGGCATTATGAAATTTGAATTATATGATGATGATGCACCTATTGCCGTAGCAAATTTTAAAAAACTGATTAGCGAGGGTTTTTATGATGGACTTGGTTTTCATCGGGTAATACCCGATTTTATGATCCAGGGTGGTTGTCCAAACGGAACAGGTGCCGGCGGCCCTGGATATACCATTAATTGTGAGTTGAATGGGGTTAAACAAATCCATGATCGTGGTGTGATGTCAATGGCTCACCGTGGATTAAATACAGGAGGTTCGCAATTTTTCATTTGCCATAGCCGGGCCAATACCAAACATTTGGATGGAGTGCACACCTGTTTTGGAAAAATAATTGATGGATTGGATGTGGTTGATGATATCAGGGGGGGAGATAAAATGGAGAAAGTGATCCTGCTTTAAGAACTGTAGTGCTTAAGCAATATATAAAAAGAAGCTCTGTTGTGTTATACCCAAACACATAACATGGCTTCTTTTAATTTAAAAAAAATGCTTACCAGACCAATAGTACAATGGCAGCCATCAATGCATAATAGCCTGTAATAATTCCAATTGCTGTAAAAACATCTTTAACACCTGTTGAATAAAACTTTTTCATACTGTGGAATTTTAGTTAAAAAAATAGAATGACCTAAATTTTGTTTCCAAAAAGGGCGTATTTAAAGTTATCAATATCTTAAAAAGAGCTATAATTTGTGATTTCTTTAACAAAGTGCAAATAACGGACCAAATTTCAAAATTTCATTATTGTTGGCAGTGTAGCAGTTTCAACCGCACAAGTACATAAGGGAAACTGAAGGGCATGTCCCTGTTTTTCCCCGATCGCTATCCGGGAATTCCTGGTTACGCCTGTATCCCCGTTGCTAAAATTTCTTTTTTCCAAAATAAGAAAGAAGGGTACTGTCGCGTCCTCCAAATTGGTTTTCAGTTTGACCAAAAATTGATATGTACCAGGAACTTAGGTAAACCATAATTTCATTCTTTTTTTCAGGAAATTTGATCAGCAACGGTTAATCACATTTTTCTCACAATGCAGTAATCTGAAATTTGCCTGTGTATTTATTCACTAATTTTAACCAAATTTATATATTGATGTCATATACTTTTTTAAATCGATTTCTCTTAACGGCTTTACTTATCTTATCCGTTGATTTTTTTCTTAATGCCCAGAGTAATATTATACAGAAATATGAGAACAGCCATGTTTTTGCGGGTATTGAAGTGGGTTCAAAAGGTGTGAAAATGAGTTTTATTGAAATTGAAAACCGGGCAACCGAAGATGCCACATTCCGAATTTTAAGGGATACGACTATCAATACGGATTTTATTTCCTTCACCCAGCCAACTTACCAGGCAACTTTAGTCGCATTAAATGATTTATTTGAGGTTGCAGTAAAAAAAAATAAAATACCTGCAGGAAATGTATTTACAGCCATCAGCAGTGGCGTAAATATCCAGGCAGTAAAAGCAGATAAACTGGTGTGGATTGATCAACTGATCAATTCGTTCAAAACAAGAAATAACGAACCGGAAAGAAAAGTTACGGTTGTTGATGTAAAAGAAGAAGCACGTCTTTCGCATTTGGGTATTGTACCCGAATCCAGGCGGTTCAATACTTTTTTGATTGACATTGGCAGCGGTAATACCAAAGGTGGTTATTTTCCTTATGGCAACACCAGGAGTTTTAAACTTTTTGAACTCACCTGGGGAACAAAAAGTGCTGCTAATGCCGCAGAAAAAATGATGTCGGACAATAACAGCCTGGAAAATTTTAGCAGCCAGATAAAAAGGGTATTGGCCGGTGCCGAGCAGGATGAAATTATTTATGCGGTGAACGCCAGTGGAGCTTTTCCCAAAAGTGATAACGTTGCGTTTAGCGGCGGTATAGCCTGGGCGGTGGCTACATTAATAGCCCCTGAGTTAAATGATAATGATGTTGTAGCCGTTACTTATGATGACGTTTTGGCCTTTAGTGAGAAACTATTTAAGACCCCGGGGTTATATTCCGATTATTATATCGTAAAGTCTTTACCTAAAAATACCCCCGACCTGGAGAAGATTGAAAAAGAAGTTATGCAGGTTAATAAAGTGTTCAACCAGCGTTCCCTATTATCGGGTACGGGTTTATTATTAAAAATTATGCGCCAGTTTGATGGTGTGATTGAAAGAAAGAAATTTTACCTGGTTAAGAATGGAACTGTAGGTTGGATATCGGCTTTTGTAACCCAAAATGCCGGTAAGTAAAAACTAATCAATACGAATATTTTATATTCATGAGAGATACCAAATCCTTGATGTTACTATTAGTATCGTTACTTTTGGTATTGGTTTCGTTTGTACTGATCTGGACCTGGGGCTATGGCTATTACGCGAAGAATGATAAAACTACTAAAATAGTCATCAATGCAGTACCCGTAGATTCGGCTTCCATTACAAATTATATCCGGGATTCTTTACAACAGGTGTATACTACTACATTGAAGGACCTGGATGTTCAGTTAGATTCTACCCTTATTCATACCGATTCTTTAAGAACCGAGCTTGACCTTAAATTGGCCGAATTCTACCGGTTAAGAAATGAAATTGCTGTTTTACTTAATAAGCGATTTGTCAATAATAATTTTTCGGTCGCCAAACAAAAGATCACCGAACTGCAGATAAAAGCAGCGGACTTAAAAAGTAAAAACGATGATGTAGAAAAGGAGAATAGAAAACTCGATGAGGTGCTGAGGCAGATCAAAGATCCGGAAAGAACTGTTGATAATAATAATAAACCCGCCAATACGGCTAAGATCAGTACGGAAGAAAATGCGAATCCTGTTTACCAGTTATTCGCCGTTTCTGATATGAGACTTTCGGCGATACAGGTTGCTGACGATACCGAAACGGAGACTTCCGAAGCCGGCAAAACGGTTAAATTCAATGGCGCATTGTCTGTGGTAAATTTTAACAGCCAGGTATCCAATGCGGAAATAGCAATCATTATACTTAAGCCGGATGGGAAGGTACTTAAAAACTCCGGATGGGATTCAGGTACTTTTAATACGCCGGATGGCAAAAAAATATATTCATATAAAATAGTTTTTGATTACGCAAAAGGAGAATCAAAGCGCCTTTCCTTTTCAGTGCGCTCTGGCACATTGCCCATCGGTAAATACACGATGGAAATATATCATAACGGTTCGTTGATCGGGCTCACCTCCAAGACCCTTTCGTAACAGCCTGATACGGGTTATGTTGCTTATATAATAGCAATAAAATGGTTCGCGGTGCTAGAACAAATTCTACTTATAATAGTATACTGCCCTACTTCAATTGAAACGCAAAAGCTTCATCTTTACATTACCAATAAGTTGTAACCGTTTTCATTATCAGGTATCCTTCATTAACCTCCTTATTTTTTGACCCCAGGGAAAACCTTCATCATGAAGGTTTTTTCAGTAAATTAATAAACCCGGTCTACCTGCATAAATTCTGCTTATTTTAGTGTGATGAAAGCAGCTACGATTCATGAACTGAAATCAGCACTAACAAATACCCCTGCGGAACAACTGTGTGACCTGTGCATACGACTGGCAAAATTTAAAAAAGAAAATAAAGAATTGCTTACTTACCTGCTATTCGAATCTTTTGATGAAGCGGCTTACCTGGAATCGATTAAAAAAGACATGCTGCGCCAGTTTGAGGAAATGAATACTTCCAGCCTTTATTTTGTAAAGAAAAGTTTAAGAAAAATTCTTCGCTTTTTGAATAAATGTATCCGGTATACGGCGTCGGCCGAAGCAGAAGTAAAATTACTGTTGTTTTTCTGTTCTACCCTGAGCGTAACTGGTATACCCCTGGAAAAAAATACGGTGATCAGGAATATATACCAGAACCAACTTAAAAAGATTACGAAAACATTAGCGTCCCTGCATGAAGACCTGCAGTATGAATACGTAAAAGAATTAGAAGATTTGGTTCTGTAAATGTTTCAGGTTTGATCATAATATTTCTGTAGAAAATCGTACATTCAAAATAAAAAATATGCCCAGATCAAAAAAAAGAAAAAACCACCACGATTATCGGCCGCCAGCCAATGCGGTCAAGTCTAAGAAAAACAGGAGTGCAGTATCCGTAAGTATCGTTTTTTTTGCATTGATCGGAATTGGGATGGCCTATTTTGCAGCCGGATCAAAACCTTCGTGGCTTTTATGGTTGGTAGTTGGGGCAGTTGCAGGAGCAATTGGCGGGTATTATTTTGGCCGGCAAATTGATAGATCATTTTTAAAAAAATAATACCTGGATTACAAATAATATAAATGTGAAAGGCTTTTACCAACAGGAAATACCTTTTTTGTGGATATGATTGTTGACGGGTGTTTGCAATTTGAAAAACTAATTTCTATTTTGTTTAGCGTTATGTATTTAATACTCACTAAAACCTAAACTAATGGACTTTAAAAAACTTCTCACAGGCACCATCGCCAGTGCTGTTACTACTTATCTTCTTGGCTGGCTGATTTTCGGCGTGTTATTAATGGATTTTATCAATGACCATTCCGGTATGGCTGGTAAACTCAGCAAGGCTGAACCCACCCAACTGTACCTGATCCTGGGTAACCTGATCATGGGATTGATGGTCACGTATATATTTATTAAGAGCAACATCAGTTCGATGGTCGGTGGATTTATGTACGGTGGAATTATTGGTTTACTCATGTCAGCCGGCAGTAACTGTATTACGTATTCCACTACGATAGCTATCAGTAAAACAGGTATGGCAGCCGATGTAATTGGTACTACAGTTCTTTTTGCTGTATCAGGTGCGGTCGTTGGTATGGTATTGGGGATGGGCAAAAAAGCTGTTGCCTGATTTGTATATGGATCCCTTCATCACAGGAAATAAAAATGATTCATGATCAGTATTTCCTGTGATGAAGGCTTTTTAAGCAATACCTACGAACGTTGAAAAAAATATTTATTAGTTACTATGAATAAACTAGCGTAGTTTCGCTTTTTGAAATTATTGCTGTGAGCACACAGTTCAGGATTGATTCAATTATTACAAAGTTTTTCCCACCGTAACAGTTTAACCGTCTTTTTAAGTTTGCTTCCCACATTAATTACACAGGTATTTTATTATTTTAAATTAATTATTAAGTTTTATGAACATTTATGTTTCAAATTTGAGTTTTAACACCAGCGATGCTGAGTTAAACGAATTATTCTCAACTTTTGGCGAAGTTTCTTCTGCTAAAGTTATTACTGACAGGGAAACCGGAAGATCACGTGGATTCGGTTTTGTGGAAATGCCTTCTGAAGATGAAGGAAAAGACGCCATGTTAGGCCTGAACAACAAAGAAGTTGAAGGCAGAGCAATGTCTGTTTCAGTTGCAAAGGAAAGAGAAGAAAGAAGTAGCAAAGGCGGCGGAAGTCGCGGTGGTTACGGTAACAACCGCGGTGGCGGTGGTGGTGGAAGATGGTAATTTTAAATAACTAACTTTCAATACAGAGCTCAGCCATGAGCTCTTTTTTTATGCCCATACAGGATATTTAGTTTTACATTCGCAATGGTAAACCCATATTTTGCAGTTGAAATAATAATGAGAGGAAAAAAGGCAAATGCCTGTGCTTGAAGCATTTTTTTCCCGTAATAGATTTGAATTGCAAAATTATGGTTAAAGAAAACAAACGATTTATACAGCAATGAATTAAGCGCATTTTTTACATGGCATCAAAACGCAACGCCGCTCTCGGCTTTATTTTTATCACCCTGTTAATAGATATAATTGGTTTTGGCATCATCATCCCGGTTATGCCAACCCTTATTTCCGAATTGAAAGGCGTGGATGTAAGTACGGCCTCAAAATACGGCAGCTTACTCATGTTTGCTTATGCCCTTGTCCAGTTCATCAGTGCACCCATTATCGGTAACCTGAGTGATAAATACGGCCGAAGGCCGGTTTTGTTGTTTTCCCTGTTTGGTTTTGGGATAGATTATTTGTTCCTGGCATTGGCACCAACCTATGGCTGGTTGTTTATCGGGCGCATTATAGCAGGGATCACCGGGGCCAGCATGACAACCGGAACAGCCTATATTGCTGACATCAGCACGCCCGAAAACCGGGCAAAGAACTTCGGTATGATTGGGGCTGCATTCGGCCTGGGATTTATCATCGGACCAACCATTGGGGGCTTGCTCGGCGGTTTTGGTCCGCGGGTTCCTTTTTATGCAGCTGCAGCACTTGCCTTGTTAAACTTCACCTATGGCTATTTTGTTTTGCCGGAATCGTTGTCAAAAGAAAACCGCCGTCCGTTTGAATGGAAGCGTGCAAACCCTGTAGGCGCTTTGTTGCATTTAAAAAAATATCCTGCCATCACGGGTTTGGCGGTATCTATTTTCCTGGTGTATCTGGCGGCACATGCCATCATGAGCAACTGGAGTTATTTTACCATGTATCGGTTTAACTGGGATGAACGGATGGTGGGGATTTCATTGGCCGTGGTTGGCGTTTTAGTAGCTACCGTGCAAGGCGGTTTAACCCGGGTCATCAATCCTGAATTGGGAAATGAAAGATCATTGTATATTGGGTTATCATTTTATGCGTTGGGCATGTTGTTATTCGGTATAGCATCGCAAACCTGGATGATGTTTGTTTTCCTGTTGCCGTACTGCCTGGGAGGTATTTCTCAGCCTGCTTTACAGGCGATCATGGCGGGCCATGTTCCTAAAAATGTGCAGGGCGAGTTGCAGGGAACCATCACCAGCCTCATGAGCCTGGCTGCCATCATTGGCCCCTTGCTGATGAACAATTTATTCTTCTATTTTTCCCGGGATGAAGCGCCGGTACATTTGCCCGGGGCACCATTTTTGCTGGCGTCGGTACTAATGGCAACCAGTGCGGTTATTGCTTATAAAACCTTACATCCCAATAAAAAACTAATCGTAACATGATTAAAGGAATCCATGATTTTAAGCAGGTTTTTTTCATTGGTATCGCCGGTGTGGGTATGAGTGCCATTGCCCAATACCTGGCAGGCAATGATAAAAAAGTGGGTGGCTCCGACAGGTATTTTAAAGAAGGCGAGTTTAATGAAACCAAAGAAAAACTGGAAGCCGAAGGCATACAATGTTTTTTACAAAACGGTGAGGGAATTACAGCAGATACAGACCTGGTGGTTGTTTCAACAGCCATAGAAGATACGGTGTTTGAAGTACAGAAGGCAAAACAGTTACATATTCCCATCTTAAAAAGAAGTGAGCTGTTGGCGTTAATCGCTAAAAGCAAAAGAACCATAGCAGTTGGAGGAACATCTGGCAAAAGTACGACCAGTGCCATGTTATTTGATATTCTGGAACATGCCGGAATGCTACCCAGTATCATCAGCGGTGCCGGATTGGTGAGTATTATTAAGTTGGGAAAGATAGGCAACGCCAGGGTTGGAAAAGGAGCATGGCTGGTAATAGAGGCTGATGAGAGTGATGGCTCCATTATTCAATATCATCCCGAAATAGGGTTGTTGCTCAATGTAGATAAGGATCACCAGGAGATCGATGAGTTGATGAGCATCTTCACCACATTTAAAAATAATAGTGCAACATTCATCGTTAACCAATCCAATGCACTGGCGAAACAGCTATCGCAAAATGTAAAGAATGATTTTGCCTCTGATGAAAATCCCCAGGCTGGTTATATTGCAAAGAACTTTGTACAGGAAGGATTTAATATTCAATATTCAATTACCAATGTTCCATTTTCCATGAACACAATTGGTAAACACAATATGGAGAATGCCCTCGCTGCCGTAGCCGTTGCCAATCAAATAGGCGTTGACCTGGACACCTGTGCGGCTTCATTAAAAAACTACGAAGGCATTTACCGTCGTAACCAGGTGCTGGGTAAAAAGAACGGTGTTTGGGTAATTGATGATTACGCACATAACCCGGTGAAATGTGCATCTGCCATAAAAGCCTGTCAGCCGGTGGCCGAAAAGGTGGTAGCCTGGTTTCAACCACATGGTTACGGGCCCACCAGGTTTTTAAGAGATGATTTTGTAAAAGAAATAGCAGTTGCCTTAAGGCCACAGGATGAAATATGGATGAGTGAAATATTCTATGCCGGTGGTACTGCCGTAAAAGATATCAGCGCCAACGATCTGATAAATGACATAAAAGTACTGGGAAAAAATGCCTATTTTGTTGAGGATCGAAACCAATTTGTAGAAACGGTGCGCATCCATTTAACCGGGAATACAGTCTTGCTCCTGATGGGCGCCAGGGATCCCGGGTTGGAAGCGTTCAGTAAATCAGTTTTTCAATCACTTTAAACAGGTTTTATGAAAATTATTTTCAGCATATTATTTTTCTTTTTATCCTTTTCTGTAATGGCCCAAAGAGCCGACGATGTAACCAACAGGGAACTGAAAGCACTTGTAGGTAATTGGACCGGTAGTGTTGCTTATACAAACAGTGATGATAATAAAATGCAGGCAACTTTAAAGGCTCAACTCGAAATCATTGACCTCAAAGATTCCCTGGCGTTTAATTTTCTATATACAGACGGGGATGGAAAACAATCAACAGCAAAATATTTCATGTATATATATGAAAAGGGATTAAAACTGAGCTTCGACAGTGCACTATACGATATTGTGGAAACCAGGAGAAGAGGCCCGAGGGTGTTGCTTTATGCTGAAAGAGCAGCGGTTGATAACAACCGGGCAGTTGATTTCCAGGAAGAAATAATTATGGCCCCGGGCATTTTGAATATTACAAAAGGCATCAGATTTGGTAATATGGTGGATTTTTTTGTGCGCCGTAAGTCATTGTTTGTTAAAAACTAAGCAAACGGGTTAAACAGGGCTACCGATTATTGTAAGCATATGACAACACTGATCAGCAACATAGGGCAATTGATAAACACAAGGGAAGAATCAACGCTACTCCGTGGTGCAGCCCTGGCCGATCTGCCTTCGATAGAAAACGCCTTCCTGTTAATTGAAGATGGCATCATCGCCGAATACGGCCACATGTACGAGCTGCCATTAAAAGTTCCACAACTACCCAAAGATATCTTGGATGCGCAGGATCAGTTTATTTTACCCACCTGGTGCGACAGTCATACCCATATTGTTTTTGCCCAAACCCGGGAGGAAGAATTTATTGATAAAATAAAAGGCATGAGCTATGCGGAGATCGCTGCCAAAGGTGGCGGCATCTTAAACTCGGCCAATAAATTAAATGATGCAACCGAAGATCAACTCTTTAACAGCGCCTGGAAAAGAATGGAAGAAGTTACCAAACTCGGCACCGGTGCCATTGAGATAAAAAGCGGCTATGGGTTGAAAGTAGAAGGGGAGTTGAAGATGTTGCGGGTGATCAAAAGACTCAAAGAAAAAGCAAATATCCCCGTTAAAGCAACCTTTCTTGGCGCACATACTTATCCCCTTGCTTTTAAAGAAAACCACCAGGGATATATTGACCAGATCATTAACGACATGTTGCCCGTAATTGCCAACGAAAAGCTTGCCGATTATATTGATTGCTTTTGCGAAACCGGTTTTTTCTCATCCGCGGAAATGGAACTCATCTGCCAGGCCGGCATAGGCTTTGGACTAAAACCCAAGCTGCATGTTAACCAGTTAACCAGCATCGGTGGCATCGAATCTGCGATTAAACTAAAGGCCTTATCTGTTGATCATTTGGAGACAATGACGGATACGGATATTAAATTGTTAGGGGGTGGCTCACCCGGCCCCATAGCAACCCTTTTACCAACCGCTGCTTTCTTTTTACGAATGTCGTTTCAACCCGCCAGAACTTTAATTGATAATAACTGCGCCATAGCCCTCGCCAGCGATTATAATCCCGGTTCATCGCCAAGTGGTAACATGAATTTTGTGATCGCCTTAAGCTGCATTCAAATGAAAATGCTGCCCGAAGAGGCCATCAATGCCGCTACCGTCAATGGTGCTTTTGCTATGGGGCTGGAGAAAGAATTGGGCAGCATAACCATCGGTAAAAGAGCCAACCTCATTTTTACAAAACCCATTTCTTCATTGGCATTTTTACCTTATTCTTTTGGGGAAAATTTGATTGATAAGGTGATGATTGGTGGGGTGATTGTCTAAACTATGATTTCTCTGATTAAAAGATTTCATGATTAGCTATTATGGTTGAGATAATGATGAAATACTGGGTGGATAGTTGATAATTAATTATTGGATAATTGGATAATGGATAATTGGATAATGGATAATGGATAATGGATAATTGGATAATGGATAATTCTTCAGGGAGAAGCTGACTTATGTATGGTTAAAGACCAATAATTTGAATGGTTTAATAATTGGCGAATGACTGTATTAAAAATCAAATCTAAAATCTACAATCTACAATCTAAAATCTACAATCCTCTAATCATTAATAAAAACCTTAAATCTTTCAAAGCAGTGTTTCATCAACGCCTCCCGGTCATCCGGGTGAGCGATATCGATCAGCAACTTAGCCCGCTGTCTTAAATTCTTTCCAAACAAATAGGCTACACCATATTCTGTAACCACATAATGCACATGGCCACGTGTAGTAACTACACCTGCGCCTTCATGTAAATAGGGTACTATCCTCGGTAATCCTTTTTTAGTACGGCTCGTTAATGCAATGATGGGCTTACCTCCCTTGCTCAGTGCTGCACCTCTGATAAAATCCATTTGTCCGCCGATGCCACTGTATTGGTAAGTACCGATGCTGTCGCTGCAAACCTGGCCCGTAAGATCCACTTCAATCGCGCTGTTTATGGCGATCACTTTCGGGTTTCGTTTAATCACCGTGGGTTCATTCACATAATCTATATCCAAAAAAACAACCGACGGGTTATCATCCACATAATCATATAATTTGCGCGTGCCAATAGCAAATGAAGTAACCGTTTTATTTGGATGAATCTTCTTCTTACGGTTGTTGATCACGTCTTTTTCGATCAGGCCGATCACGCCGTCGCTCAACATTTCGGTATGCACGCCCAGGTTCTTATGGTTGCCCAGCAGGCTCAGTACCGCATCGGGTATGGTACCAATGCCCATTTGCAGCGTGCTGCCATCGTCGATCATATCAGCGATCAACTTGCCGATCTTCAACTCATTTTCGCCCACTTTACTGCTATAACTTTCTTCCGGCAGTGGCGCGTCATAAAAGACCATTTTGGTAAACCGATCTGTATGTATCATCCCGTCGCCATGTGTACGGGGCATATTAGGATTTATCAAACCAATAATTTGTTTGGCCGAGTCCACAGCCGCACGTGCAATATCAACCGACACCCCAAGCGACACATATCCATGCTTATCTGGTGGAGATACCTGTACAATAGCTGTATCCAGCGGCAATATACCATTCTTAAAAAGGTCGGGTATATCACTTAAAAAAACCGGTATAAAATCGCCCCTTCCTTCAGCCACCGCTTCACGCACCGGGGTGGATACGAAAAGGGAATTCATTCGAAAGGAATTGGCATACTTCTCAGCTTCAATTGCTACTTCACCCTTCAGCGAAATAGAAACCATTTCCACATGTTGTAACCTGTCCGCTTCCTTTGTCAGTTCCTGCAGCAGGTAAAGGGGGGTACACATGCTGCCATGTATAAACACACGGGTATTGCTTTCAATGATGCTTAAGGCTTCTTTGGCCGTTACATAATTGTAGGGATGAATCATCTTTTTTTTATTGATTACTGCAAAAATCGGGTTAATAAAAATAGTTTGAGCAAATATCCATCATAATATAACATGATTTTGATAGGATTGACCGGAAACTTTTTGCCACAAAGGCACCAAAAAAACAAAGCAAAGCATTCTGCCTTCTGGCTTTGCGGATCAAATAAAATGAAACAGTTTGGCCAACCGGTACATTGACTGCATAAAGCCGTCGGTATTCATTTAAATGTATTCAGTTTTTGTTTCTGTAAATACTCTGTTTAACTTCGCAATAACGATAAACCCAAAACTGCTTGCTATCCGAAGAGTAGAATTACAAATTGTGAAGTCAAAGAAGCACTGCTGCCAAACATAGCTGCTTTCCACAAAGCGGCTGTAATCCTTTGCCGGGCTCCTTTTTTGGTACTTTTTTGTGGAACATCCCGACGAGCGCAGCGGAACTCGGGGGAGAAGCAAAAAAGAACAATAAAAAAAGCATACTATAAAAACCGAGAACAGGTAAGTCGAAAAAAATAACTACCAGTTTTTAAATAAAATAGAAAATAGCCGGTAAGACGTTAAGTCGGAAAAAATAAAACGCCTTCCCGCCTTCCCGGCAAAAAATAATCACCGGTAAAACAAACCCATGGCCCAACAACTCATCGAATGCGTCC
>JANNSN010000056.1:0-139290 GCA_031402615.1 Chitinophagaceae bacterium | reverse complement strand
TTAAAACCATTGAGGATCTCGAAAAATATGTTTGTACTCTTTGTAAAAAACTAAACGTGGGGGAGGTGAAATCTATCTGTGCTTATCAATATATATTCGCAGGCAATTTTTGGTCTAATATATAATTCACTTTGGTATTATCCTTTTTAAGAATAATAAAGTTTAATTTACTCAAACAATTAAATTTGCAACGGTTATGGCCTGAAGCTTTAAAGTTAAAAAATGAAAAGATTGGCATGAAAACTGCTCAATAAAATTATTCAAAACTTAAAAACCGGATACCCAATTACTAACCTTTAAATAAACACTTATGGAAAAAGGACTTGTTAGAATACCGCTCCTGTTAATCATACTTACCCTTTTCGTTTTTACTGTACAGGCAGCAACGGGAGTCAGCATGGGTATTTCCTCAAAAGCCGTAAATCCCTCAATTGAAGTGGCTACCCCCCGTCCATCAATGAACTGGCAAATGATTTTAAAAACCTTTCCAAAAGCGAGCGCAAAGCAAGATTTAAAGAGGTGCGGAAAGAAATAAAAAAGTATAAGCGACTTAAAAGATCGGGTGCTGAGCCAATTGCCGAGCAGGTGGTGATCATTATCTGTGCCATTCTTTTACCCCCGTTAGGCGTTTATTTGTATGAAGGTGAGATCACCAACAGATTTTGGATAAGTTTATTATTAACCTTGTTATTTTTTGTTCCGGGAATGATTTATTCGTTATTAGTGGTTACCGATACGATCTAAATCCTGCATTCAATTATTAAGTTTGGCGTTTATATTTTTGCCATCAACAGAAACGTTTAGGCTATTTACTTTAATGTAAACACAGTTCCTTCCCTGGCCAGTTCAACAGGAAAAGGGTAATCGGTGTGTTTTTGAAAAGATGCAAATAATTCATTGAGTTGTGCATCATCCCGGGATGGATCATGGTGAGCCAGTAACAGGTGCTTTGCCCCGGTTATCAACGCAAAACGCCCGGCGTCTTCAAAGGAAGAGTGCCCCCACCCTTTTTTATTTTGATATTCCTGTTCGCTGTATTGCGCATCGTGCAATAACAGATCTGCATTTTGCGCCAGGTCAAAACCTGATATCCATTTTTTATCGGCGATCATTCCATCTCTGCCCAATGCGGGTTCATGATCCGGAAGATAGGTAAACGATGAGTGTTTGCCGGTTACCCGGTATCCCACTGTTGGCCCGGGATGTATGATAAAAGCAGATTGTACAGTAAAGGGGCCAATTTCAAAAATGCTGTCCTCGATGTTATGTAAAATAAGTTTGCAGGGCAAATCCCGCATGCGTACAGGAAAAAGTGGTGGCGAAAGATAGCGGCTTAACCGGGAATGTAAAGTATGTGAACTGCTGCCCGGTCCCCAAATATGAACTTCCGCTTCAGCATCAAAAAGTGGATTAAAAAAACCAAGGCCCTGGATATGGTCAATATGCAGATGCGTTAACAGAATATCTATTCTTTTCGATGAAATTTCCTGATCAGCTGAAGCCAATCTTTGAATACCTGATCCTCCGTCTAACAGTAATCGCCAGCCATCTTCCAATACTTTTAAGCAAGACGTATTACCTCCATAATAAGCCATGGCCGGATCCGTTGTAGGTATAGAACCTCTTACGCCACCTATTTTAATTATCATTTTGCATTCGATTTCCAAAAGATTGCAACAGCGCCCAACATTTTTCCGGTTCGTCCAATGATCGGGTACGACGTTACCGAAATATTTTGATTTTTTCCCTCCATACTTTCAATGGAGAACGATTTGTGGTACGGGAGACCATCTCTTAATGTTTTAACAAGGGGAAGTTCTTCCGGAGCCAGTATGTTACCCAGTTCATCAACTGGTTTGAACGCAGTTGACCATTGCTCTACGGGCATTTCGCCGGTATCTTCATAGCGTTTTCCTAAAATTTCTTCTGCAGGTTCATTGTAAAAAATCAGGTTGCCAACCGTATCTGTTATAAAAACAGGTATTGAAAGACAATCAGCCAACTGGCGATTCAAAACAATTTCTATTTCATATGCCGGCATAATAAAGCATTTATAAACATTTTTACGGAGAATTTTAATGAACCCGCTTTATGTACACTTCCTTTAATCAGGCTCCAAACAAATTGCGAATTCTTTTTGATACTTCCAAATAAGTGAATACATTAATATTTTCATCCCCAGGTATCAAACATGTTTTTGCGCTTGATAATCTGTTAAGCAGTGTCACAGTTTCAATTATTATAACGGCAGATGAAAATTAAAACACCATTATCTATCATCCTTAAAACAGGAAAAAATGTTGTTGTATATTACATGGCAAACCTTTTACAAGTTTGATGATAAATACAGTCCTGTTTGAAAGCATTTATAACGAACACAAAAAACGCGTATATAACCTGTGCCTGCAATATGTATTGAACACGGAGGATGCACAGGATATTACCCAGGAGGTTTTCGTGAAAATTTACCAGCGACAGCATCAATATGATCCATTGGCGGCTTCGTTAAAAACATGGATCTACCGTATTGCCATCAACCAATGCCTCGATTTTTTGAAGTCAAAAAAAACAAAAAAACGTTTCGGGTTTATCAGTTCCCTCTTTTATCCGGAAACCAATGAACCGATCAACCGTGTTGTAGCCGTTAATCATCCGGGAATTGAAACCGAAGACAAAGAGGCTCTTGAAAAATTGCTGCTGATCATTTATGC
The DNA here is from genome assembly GCA_031402615.1 of Chitinophagaceae bacterium. Lineage (GTDB taxonomy): Bacteria > Bacteroidota > Bacteroidia > Chitinophagales > Chitinophagaceae > Ferruginibacter. Next base: position 136,579 of record JANNSN010000056.1, on the reverse strand, counting down.
ATTACCCGAAAATCAAAAAACAGCCATTATTTTAAATAAAATAGAAGACAGGCCACAAAAAGAAGTAGCGGAAATTATGAATACCAGTGTAAAAGCTGTTGAATCGCTTTTGCAAAGGGCAAAACAAACAATTCAGAAAAAATTAACAAATACCGAAGGATAATAAACCAATGGTCGTATAACCTAAAGACGCAACATATGAATATGGATAACAAACTGAATTTACTTAAGCAGATCAAAGCAGTGGATGCTCCTCCTTTTCTGCTAACCCGTATCAGGCAGCAAATACAAAACCAGGAAGTCGAAGAAGCTCCCGTTAAGTGGAAATGGGCTTTTGCTTTAACATCCGTCCTGATCCTGGTACTCAATATTTCTATATTGATCAGATCCACCAATAACACATCAAATACAACTAAAGTTGAGCAAAAAGCAGGTATTGAAAATGTAGTCAATTCCATGAATCTGTCAACTACAAATGACGTATATCATGAGTAAAATAAAATTATTAACTATTGCCGTTATCGCCCTGTTGGTAATCAATACAGGTATCGTTGGTTTTCTGTTGATGAAGAAACCACCAATGCCACCGGGAGGAAGTCCACCCATGGGCAGGGATGGCCCAAGGAAAATGATCATCGAGCGATTGCATTTTGACAAAGAACAGGTGGCCACATATGAGAAACTCATTGAAGAACATCAGGCATCCGTAAAATTGTTAGGAGATAGTGTAAAAATTGCTAAGAATAACCTTTACCGATCGCTTCAAAGCGAAACTTTCACGGGAAAAGATTCGCTGGTTAACCAACTGGGCGCATTACAAAGGCAAATTGAGCTGTTACACTACAATCATTTTACCGACTTAAAAAAGATCTGTAAGCCTGGTCAGTTGAGTAAATACAACGATCTAACCAAAGAATTGGCTCATTTTTTCTCCTCAGAAAAAAAGGGTCCTCCACCACCGAGGGATTAGTTAAACAAACGCGTATAAATAATTCTATCCATTAAAATAACTTAATAACCACTTTATGAATTTCATTACAGGAATCGCATTAACCGGAATGTTAGTATTTGCCGCTTTGTCATTCAGTTGCAAAAAAACTACTGACGATACAGGAACCGGCACCGGTGGCACAACAACCGTACCCGCTGTATACCAAAAAATATATGGGGCAACAAGTATTACATCTGACGGTACCTATATCACTATCAAAACTTCCGGTACACCAGACCATAAAAGTGTTTATTACCCTGCTGCAAACAGTTTGTACGAAGCCTTTAGCGGTACCACATTTGGAGGTACTACTTTTAATAAGAATCCTAATACAATAGCATCGTTCAACATGACTTTTAAAATACCGGCAAATCCACAAGTAGCGTCAAATCATAATGCAACGCCGTTGGGTCCAATTGGCGTGTCAATTAACGGGGTTCCTTTTTATAATCAATATGCCGGACCAAATCAACCGTTGACCAATGAAGTAACAAGTTTTGATCAAAATTGGGGACATCCGCAGGGAACCGGACAATATCATTATCATGTAGAACCACTTTACCTTACTACGGTAAAAGCAACCAAATCATCTTTACTTGGCTTTTTATTAGACGGGTTTCCTGTTTACGGGCCGGAAGAAAATGGCGCAGCCGTAACCGGATTAGATGCATACCATGGACATACCGGCGCAACCACCGAATATCCAAATGGTATTTATCATTATCATATAACCAATACAGATCCTTACATTAACGGAAGTGGCTTTTATGGAACACCAGGTACTGTTAGTCAATAAAATAATTACCATCTTTTTATTATCGACAGCCTTATTAAGTTGTAGCGCACCCGTTAAACGGGCTACTGATTTAAACAGGTTGTTAAATAAAGATGAACAGCAAGTGGCCTTGCTGAATGGATTAATGATGGTAAACAACCAACCATTTACCGGCACTTTATTTACACTTTTTGGGAAAACAACAGACACGGCCGAAATAATGAATTACCTAAATGGCAGAGAGGAAGGAGAATGGAAAAAATTTTATCCTTCAAAAAAAATCAAAGAGAAAAGGTATTTTAAAAATGGGCAAAAAACAGGCGAATACCTGTCATGGTGGGAAAATGGACGGCAGCAACTGCAATATTATTTCGCGGCCGATGAATACGAAGGCACCTGCAGAGAGTGGAATGAAACCGGTATGTTGAATAAAGTTATGCATTATAAAAAGGGACATGAAGATGGTCACCAACAATGGTGGTATGATCAGGGAAAAGTAAAAGCAAATTATATAATCAAAGACGGCAGGCGGTTTGGATTACTGGGCACTAAAAATTGTATAAATGTTTCCGACAGTATTATTAAGAATTAGTTTTATTTTAATTGTTGTTTTACCGGTATCCTGTTCTTTCAAAAAAGAAGAGCCTTTGTTACCCTATTATAACAAACCGGATTTTACACCTGAATTTTATTCAACCAAAGACGCTGATGTCAAAGTAGATCATATTATCGGCCCATTTTCAATGACCGATCAACATGGAAAACAAATAACTCAAAAAGATATCGATGGTAAAATTCATGTGGCAAATTTTATTTTTACCAGCTGTGGCAGCATTTGCCCGGTAATGACAACACACCTGAAACTGGTGCAGGATAAGTTCCGGAATAATGCCGATGTTGTACTCTTATCCTACAGTGTAACGCCGTGGATCGACACCGTAACCCGATTAAAAATGTACGCCGAAAATAACGGCATTACTTCACCCAACTGGCATTTACTCACCGGTAACAAAGCTGCGATTTACGCACTTGCCCGCCAGGCTTATTTTGCCGAGGAAGACCTGGGGTTTACCAAAGACAGCACTGACTTCCTGCACACGGAACATATTTTGTTGGTTGATCGTTCTAAAAAAATAAGGGGTATATATAATGGCACCCTGCAACTCGAAATTGAGCAAATGATAAAAGATATCGCTGAATTATTGAAAGAAAAGGATTGAATGTGTTTTTGATGTATTTCGGTGATTTTTAAATCTGGTGATCTTGAATTAGCCCATCCCCCCAACTAAGCGTATTTTTGTAGCCATGCAACAAATTAATATACCGCTTATTTTAACCAGTCTTGGTTTTGAAAAGTTGAACGAAATTCAACAATCCGCCCTGGAAGCCAATGCCAGGAACAACAATGTGATTCTCCTATCTGCCACGGGCTCGGGTAAAACCCTGGCCTTTTTGTTGCCGGTTCTGGAAACGTTAAATCCTGAGATAGATAATGTACAGGCGTTGATCATAGTTCCCAGCCGTGAACTGGCGATACAAATTGATGATGTTTTTCGTAAAATGCAAACCGGTTTTAAAGTAACACTGTGTTATGGCGGACATAAAAGAGAAACGGAAGAGAATAATTTAAAGCAAGCGCCCACCCTTATCATTGGCACTGCCGGACGCCTGGCCGATCATATACGCCGAAATAATTTCGATCTGGATAATATTACAACGCTGGTATTAGATGAATTTGATAAATCATTAGAACTTGGTTTCACAGAAGAAATGTCATTTATCATAGGTTCATTAAAAAACATCAGGAAAAGGATACTCACGTCGGCTACCTATGCAGTTCCTGTGCCCGATTTTATTGGGCTGAAAGATCCTACAAGGCTGGACTTTTTACCCGAATCAACGGCCAATGAAAATATGCTGGAGGTAAAAACGATCTTCAGTCCGGATAAAGATAAAATAGAAACGCTTTTTAAACTGATTTGTTACCTGGGAAACCGTTCTACCGTCGTTTTTTGCAATCACCGGGTTTCAGTAGAACGAACGAGCAACCTGCTTTCTGAAAAAGGAATATTGAATGTTTTCTATCATGGCGGTATGGAACAGCAGGAAAGAGATAGTGCCTTGTGTAAATTTCGCAATGGCACCAGCAATATCCTGGTAACAACTGACCTGGCATCACGGGGACTGGATATTCCGAATATCCGTTACATTGTTCATTATCATTTACCCGATACGGAAGACGCATTTACACACCGAAACGGACGTACGGCGCGTATGGATACCAGCGGCACTGCCATTTTGATCTTATCACCCGAAGAGAAATTACCCGGATATATCGGCGAGGTTGAAGACGTTGTCATTACCGAAGAACATCCCATTCCCGAAAAACCAAAGTGGAGTACGCTTTTCATCGCCGCAGGTAAAAAAGATAAAGTGAATAAAATGGATATCGTAGGCTTTCTCTCAAAAAAAGGTGAATTAAAAAAAGAAGATATTGGTTTAATTGAGGTTAAAGATTTTTTTAGTTTTGTGGCAGTGCGTAAAGTAAAAGTGGGACATGTATTGGAACTGATCAAAAACGAAAAGATCAAAAACAAAAAAGTAAAGATGGAGGTTGCCAGGTAATGGTGAATTAAAATGGGTTCCCCCATTTTGGGTCTGTATACACATTTGTTCCCGATAACGTTTTTATAAACGAAACGATCGCCGACATTTCGGCACCATTCAGGTTCAATTTTTGTCCCTGCCCATTTGGCCTCAGCCTTGGGTCCAGATTGGTATTACCAGCAGCGATATTAATGGTGTTATAGTGCCCCACTGCATTTTGTAAAGTAAGTAAATTGGCCGTGTGCATAAGTGATCCGTTCTCCATACCGGCAGTATTTGTAACATCTCTCAGGCTGGGGGCCCTGGTTACTGTTAGGTCAATTCCCCCTCCCGGAAATATCCTGCCAATGACTCCGTTATTTCCTGAATTGGGATCAATATCAAATTCGGGTGCATTATGGCATGCGTTACAACCTGCACCGCCTGCAATTCTGTTTCCTCCCGCATTAAATACCGGTGCAGTTATGAATAATTGTTTTCCCAAATTTTCCTGTGCGGAAAAATTCGGGAAATTCTGACCATCGTTTGCAACCTGTGCCCTGCCGGCATCATATCTGGAATCGAAAGATTGAATACTCCTGACAAACTGGGCCATCAATTCCTGCAGCCTGGCTTCTGTAACGGTAATATCTCCATAAACAAATTTGAAGAGTTCATTATAATAACCAATGGCCTGAAGTTTAATCAACAGATCGCTGATACCGGGCCTGCCGCCCGTTCCGCTGAAACCCATTTCTGCATGGTCTTTGATCGGTGTGGTTGTCTGTATTTCCAGCGTAGCAGCCCTTTCATCCCAAAAGAATTTTCTTTCAACGGCAAAACGTCCGTTGATCAGCCTCATAGAATGTCTTGCGGTTTGGCCACCGGCTACGCCCTTACTGGAAACTGCTGTGTCACTGAAAGCAAACTGCTGCTTATGGCAACTGCCACAGGATATAGAATTATCAATACTTAAATTTTTATCATAAAATAATACCCTCCCCAAAGTGGCTTTTGCATTGGTAATATTGTTGGGGCCTGTATTGTCTTTGTTGATATAAGCAGGCTTAAACTGGTTGGCATAATTGGCCAGGTTATCAGGGTCAATATTCGTTCCAAAAGCAGCCTTAATCTTCGCGTATGGATCAAAACCCGGCAACACAGCTGTGGTATCGCTTTTAGAACAACTAACGGCTATCATTAAAAGACTAAGGATGGAGGCAAGGAAATATTGAACTTTTGTCATGGGAAAAAATTTGTTTTAAATTTTGCCGGTTAGGTTATATAAATGGAGTTGGGTTTAATCCGTTATGGATATTTTTTTGAGCCAAAACTCTGTTTTTAGACTTTAACCTTGTAAAAAACACCATCATACCCTGATTATTTACCGAATATATATACGCCTAACTAAAAAAAATCCTGCGGTTAAAAGTTACCCTTTTTGAAACTATTAACAAATGTGGTTACAACAATATGAAATTTTTGGGCTTCATTAAACAAAAAGGCATGCTCAATTGGTAAAACGTATATGGGAAAGTCTTTCAATTCATTGGTAAACTTCTGCAACCGCACGGCATCTTTTTCCGTGGTCAAAACAATTTTCTTTTCCGAACTTATTTTTTTAAACTGCTGTTTGATATCATTCAAATCATTACTGTGAAAAATATGGTGGTCGGGATAACGTAACATATCATACGTATCAGCGTTTTGGGTAAGGTATCTCTTCAGGGGGGCCGGATTGGCGATGCCACAAACCAGCAGGATCCCACAATCGGCACTTATATCAATAAGTGTTTTTGTAAAAAGATGGTATGCTTTTCCATAAACAAGCGTCGTGAAATAAACGGCCTGGCCGGTTGCCGGTTTTATTTCTGCAATTATTTTTTCTTTTTCCGGGAAAGACAGATCAGTCTTACACTTGGTAACAATAATAATATCCGCTCTTTTGCTGCTGCTCCTTACATCACGCAGATCTCCCGCCGGTAATATAAAATCACGGGTATATAAATTGTTGCAATCGGTCAGGATAATATTCAGCCCTGCCCTCACCTGCCGGTGCTGAAAAGCATCATCTAAAATGATCAGTTCGGTATCGGGTCGTTCCTGCAGTAATTGTGCAATGGCTACTATCCTTTCTTCTCCAACAGCAACGGCAACATCCGGAAATTTTTGATGAAACTGCATGGGCTCATCGCCGACCTCCAGGGCAGTAGTATCCTCATCCGCAATGGCAAAACCGGTTGTTTTCCGCTTATACCCACGGCTAAGTGTAGCCGTTTTGTATTCATCTTTTAAAAGACGTACCAGGTATTCCGTCATGGGGGTTTTACCCGTGCCGCCGGTTGCCAGGTTGCCCACGCAAATAACCGGAAAATTAAACAAAGATGATTTTAAAATATTTTTATCATACAACTTATTACGCAGCCAGATAATACAGCCGTAGAGCCAGGTGATCGGTAAAAGAAGATATCTGAAACTTTTTGACAAAAGGCTTATTGGTTTACGGGGATAAAGGTATAAAGTAAAAAGGGTAATGAGTATGTCACTTCAACTTGTTTACCTGCAAAACGCGCAATTTACCTAATTATTAATAAAGATAGAAAATATGGTAGTCCCGTAATTACGTTCGGTTTTATAATGAGCAAATTTTTTATAATCGTTTCTTGGCGTATGTTCCAGCACAAACCAACCTCCCGGCTTTAGCATTTGTTTCTCAAATATTTTCACAGGAAGATTATCAATCGTTGCGAGTGCATAGGGCGGGCCGGCAAAAATAAAATCAAATTGCTGATCGGAACTTTCAATAAAACGAAACACATCCGACTTAACAACATTGAAATTTTCGAAATTCAATGTTGCGGATGTTTCCTTTATAAAATCAACCATTTTATTATCCTTCTCCACAATGGTAATAGCCGGTGCTCCCCTGCTGGCCAGTTCATAGCTGATACATCCCGTGCCACCGAAAAGATCCAGCACCTGTAAAGTATCAAAATATAAATTATTCTGTAAAATATTAAATAGACCTTCTTTGGCAATATCAGTGGTGGGCCTTGTATTGGGCATTTTTGCCGGAGGACTGATCCGCCTGCCTCCATATATGCCGCTGATTATACGCATGACGCCAAAGCAAATAAATGGCCGAAAAAATGCGGCGGTTGATTCTTTATCGAATCATCATAGGTAAAGTCCCCGGGTAAATTATCAAATTCAATGTGTAAAAAATATTTGTAGATCGCTTCAAATAATACCGAGTTTTTATCGATCATTCCGTTTATGTGTAATGTTACTGTTCCAGGCTCTGTGTCAAATCCCTTACAAATATGCAATAAGTGAAAAACACAATCGCCGGGATCCTGGTAGTCAAAATTTTGTACAACCTGGAGCCTTTTTTCTTTGCTTAATACGATGGTTAAACTGCTGTTATAAAAAACAGTATATGCATGATTCCCCATCGGAAAATCCCTGTTTACAAGTGCAGTAAATAGATGTGTTTGCGTGGCAACCGGTAAAAAAGTTGAAAAACAATCAACAACGGAAACCGGTGTACGGAATACATTATGCAGGTTATGCTTGTATAAAAAATCTGACCGGATAATACCCGGTTTGTCATCTCCAAAAACAAGATTAAGCATGTTCGAATTTCGATCGGCGTTCATCAGATCAGCCGGAACTAAAATACTCTCGGGAAATGACCAGAAAACATGCGTTTTTGCATAGGTTTTATGCAAAAGATTGTCGTTATTAAATACTTCTATAAGCTTTGCAACAAAATCAGCTTCACTTAATCCGTTCAAAAAATTATAGATCACCACGGCTTTAAAACATACACCACTGTCTGCAACAACCAGTGAGAGGCCCATTGGGCCTGCTTCTATAAATAATTGGGCAGTTTCAAAATTAATTTTCGGGGCCTGTATGTTAAAAGATCGATTCACATGTTGCATTTCGGCGGCAAAATAAGATATTTTTGCTGACTTTATGGAAAGTACTGCTGCAATCAAAAATTTAAAAGTTAAGGTAACCAATAAACAGATTCTGACTATTGCGTTGCCCATCACTTTGGCTATACTTATTCCCCAGATCAATATGCTCACCAACAGCATCTTTCTGGGTAATTTAAGTACCGAAGCGTTGGGGAACGCGGGTATTACCGGTGTTTTCTATTTAATTTTTGCAGTAGCAGGCAATGGATTAAATAATGCACTACAGGCCGTTTTTTCCAGATATGCCGGGAGCGATAACCCGGATGCATTTAAATCAATTTTGTCACAGGGTATCCGTATCTGTTTACAGTTTGCCGTGGCAGGTATTTTGATCACCTGGTTTATTGCACCATTCATTCTGGAACCCGTTGCCGACCCCCATGCTTATACCCTGCAAATAGATTTTTTAAAGATCCGGATACTTGGCCTTCCTTTCCTCTTTTTATTTCAAATGGGTAACGCATTTTTGGTTTCTACGTTAAACAGCCGTTATTTAATGATTGCTTTTTTTTGCGAAGCAGGCATCAATATCTTACTGGATTTTTTGTTGATCAAAGGCCGTTTTGGATTTCCTGCACTTGGATTTAACGGCGCTGCGGTGGCTTCGGTAATCGCAGAAATCGTAGGTTGTATTGTAGTGGCGACGGTTTTGTACCGCACCGGTTTGAAAAAACAGTATGGTTTATTAAAATCCTTTGCTTATCATAAATCAATTACTAAGGAAATAGTCAAAATTTCGGTTCCGCTAATGCTGCAATATGTTTTAAGTGTTACCACCTGGCTTATATTTTTTATGTTGATTGAGAATTTGCACAATGATAATTATAAAGCCATCAGCAACACCATGCGCAATGTTTTTGGATTGGCGGGTATATTTGTTTGGGCCTTTGCCAGTACATGTACTGTAATGGTAAGCAATTTAATGGGTCAAAAAAGAGAAGAAGTGGTAATGACCGCCATACATAAGATCGCCAAACTCTGTATGCTTTTTTGTATCATCATTTGTTTATTGGTGAATATTTTTCCCGGTGCATTCTTCAGCATCTTCGGCCAGGGAGAAGAATTTGTGCAACAGGGTATTCCGGTGCTGCGTGTTGTTTCGATCGATCTGCTGTTGATGTCTTTGGCGAATACATGGCTCAATGGTGTAACCGGTACCGGAAAAACCAAAATGAACCTGTTTATTGAACTGGTTGCTATTACCCTTTACCTGATCTACACCTGGATATTTGTGAAAATGCATTTCATATCGCTGGCCTTTGCGTGGACCAACGAATTTGTTTACTGGGGCAGTATTTTTATCATGGCCTGGTTTTATTTAAAAAGTGGAAGGTGGAAAACGAAGTAATATTTTGTAAGGTCTTTCCCTATTGTTACGGATTCCATTTAAACAAGTTATACAAAAAATAAAAGCAGGGTACTACAAATATCAATCCCACTACCAATGCGATCAATAGCTGATAAAGCATTGCGTAAGATGCCGGTGTACTAAAGAAAGTAAGGTGGGTTACATCCTTCACAAAAATAATTACCGGAAACCGGATGCCTAACCAGCCACTGCAAATACCGTAGTTACAAAGGCTGCCAGCGTTATGTGCAGGGCCTGCGATTGGGAAACTTTCATCCTGTTTTTCTATAAAAAAATTTGTTTAAAATTTTAGTTGATGCCCAACCATTTTGTAAACCTGCATTTTGTTTATTTATGCGATGTTTGTAATATTGTTGTGCATCATGCTTTTCATTGAACTGAAATAAAAAGTTGTAAATATGAAACATCAGGCAAAATCTATCAGAGCATTCATTGGGGCCAGGGATTTCGGGATATCAAGAGCCTTCTACAAAGACCTGGGATTTGAAGAATCCGTTATTTCAAAGAATATGTCTTATTTTAAAATTTTTGAAACATTGGGATTTTACCTGCAGGACGCTTATGTAAAGGATTGGGTTGATAATTGCATGCTCTTTCTGGAGGTTGACAATGTTGAGCAATATTGGAACGAACTCCAAAATCTTGAACTTCAGCATAAATATAAAGGGGTTAAACTTACTCCCGTACGATACGAAGATTGGGGAAGTGAATGTTTTTTGCACGACCCTTCGGGCATTCTATGGCATTTTGGAGCGTTCAAAAAGTAGAGTTCAGTGAAACGTATCCCGGTTTCCAGGACAAACCTCTGAAACAACTATATTCGTAAGCCGGGGCCTGCCGGTAAAAAAGAAGGAATGGTTGAACCTAAATCATCCTACTGACATAATTTAGTGCTTTTTTTTAGGGGGGTTAATAAATTGCGCCCTGCATGGCCTGCTTTGCCATCAGCAGTTTTATTATTTTAAAAGTTGGTAAAAGGATGATCCGCTATAAAGCATCTGAAAGATCGGTGCATGAAGAAGCTGTTAAAATGATCTATAATACCTGAGGGCTATCACTTTTTTTCCCTTTTTCTTTCTCCAGGTTTTGCTTTACCCTGAATTTTACAATTTTACTGACCAGGCTTAGCGGTAATTCTTTGTCGAATGGGAACTGTACAGAACCTTTCCCTTGTTTGTACACAACAAGATCTTTTTTAAAAACGCTATGACCCGTTGGTGTAGCATAAAAGCCAATATGATTTTTATAGGCCGCAAAATAAACCAATATGCCATGATATTTAAAAGCGGGCATTCCATAGCTAATCATTTCTTTCGCATCCGGTGCTGCTTTATTAATCGTATGCCGGAGTTGTTCCAATTTAATGCTTATCACTTCCGGGAATCCGGCAATATATTCATCAATATTTTTCGGTATGGCGGATCTTGTTTTCACAAATGTTTCCATTCGCAATTAAATAAAAGCGGTTTGCTACTTATTATGAGATATGATTTGATCGACATCAACTTGTTTTTATGTTTTTTTGTATCCTGGCATTGAGGGACATATCCCTGTCACAGTTTCGTTTTTTTCTATTCTCCTTTTTTAAACATCCAAAGCATAAACAATGCCTTCGGTTGCCCGCATATCATCCATTAGCCTGATACCGGGTGCTGTAGATTCACCACCAAATACGGTTTTACAAAAGGTAAATACTTCTTCGGTATGGTTTGAAAATTTAAGTATGTACTTACTCTTGCCATCATCACTATTTTTAATGGTTAACAATCAATTTTTTTCAACATACTTTTTAAAGTTATCCAAAATAGCCTGCCAGCCAGCTCGTTGCAATTCTATTGCATTTTCATGTTCTGCTTCAAAGGTTTCCGTGATTGTTGTTTCGTTACCGGAGGCCTCGAAAATGATATTTATTTTTCTGCCATCACCTAATGTGTATGCGATCAATTCGTTTGTTTTCACTTCGTCATAAACTCCCCAAAAATCAAATCCCAAACTGCCGTCTTTGGCCTCCATCCTGCATAGAAATTTACCACCTGCCCTCAGGTCGTTTGTGGCAGTTGGCGTATGCCAGTCATCAGACGCGTTGTTCCAATGAATGATGTGTTCGGGTAATGTCCAAAAAGTCCAGGCTTGTTGAACAGGGGCTTTAATATTTGCAGAAACTGTAATGCTGTTCACCATGATATTATTTTTAGGAATATATAATTCAAATAACAAAATAGCAAAACTAATGGTAATCTAATATATTTTCCGAAATAGGCTGTTGCCGGAAACTGAAATCATCATGCTGACCAAGATGCTAAATTTCCTCAACAACGGAGCTCCCTTTGGTCCCGTCTCCGGATGTCCATTGCCATGTTTCGTGTAACCTCATCTTTCCACCGGGCATCATTTGAGGAATCGATTCACAAGTTCCGGTCATTAGCTCATCATCATGGTTTACCTGGTGATAGCTCATATGAATGCAGCCATTATCATCTACGATACCCAGTAAATGGCCTTTCTTGATATTGCCACCGGCGTATTCAGCGCTTAAGAGTTTACCAACCTGTTTATAATAAAACAAGGTCTCGCCGGTTGTTTCACCGTTTTCTGACACATGTACAGGCCTGAATATTTTTCCGTCATAGTTCATACCTGGATCTTCAATTTCCGATCCATATATTATTCGAAAAGTTGATGTCGGGGAAAACATGTTCTGCATCGAGTTGCACTTCCTTTAATTCTTCTGTTATCGGCAGTTTTACTTTCCAGGTGTGTGTATTGTTCCAGATTTCCACGGGAAGTTTTAACGTACCTTTTTTACCGCTTTTAGTTTCGTAAGAGATATTTACGGGTAAAGCCATTTGTTCTAAATTGGCAATGGTGACCACAGCTCCGTTATAGGCGCCATTTTTTTCATAATCAACAGAAATAATGGCCTGGTCAAACAAATAATTTTCTACAAACCAGCTTTTCCAGAACCAGGCCAGGTTTTCACCGGAAACATTATCCATGGTTCTAAAAAAATCCCAGGGTGTAGGATGTTTATAGGCCCATCGCTTAATGTATTCCTTAAACGCGTAATCAAAACGATCGGCACCTAAAATTTCATTACGTAATAGTTCAAGTCCATAACCCGGTTTACGGTAAAGCGCATTTCCAATGTTAACTTCCCGCAACGCATCGGGCGTACTCATTATAGGCTCGTTATTTTCGCCAAACATAATATTTGTGGTGGCCTCCATGTTAACGGGTGTGGATTTATATTCCCCTTTGTTAAAGTCTTTTTCGGCAATTGAATTGATAAAAGTATTAAACCCTTCGTCCATCCATCCATATTTGCGTTCGTTACTTCCCACGATCATGGGAAACCAGGTATGACCAAATTCATGATCGGTTACTCCCCATAGATCCCTTTCGGTTGCATTGTAACCGCAAAAAACAATACCCGGGTATTCCATACCGCCAATATTACCGGCTACATTTACTGCAGCAGGATAAGGATATTCAAACCATCGCTTACTATAGTTTTCAATACTTGCTTTGGTATATTCTGTTGATCTTCCCCATCCTTTTTGCCCATTGCTTTCGACCGGGTAAGCACTCATGGCAAGTGCATTTTTTCCGCCGGGTAAATTTATTTTTGCCGCATCCCATATAAAACTTTTGCTGCTGCCCCAGGCAACATCTCTTGCATTATTTATGCGGTAATGCCAGGTAAGCGTTGTTGCTTTTGGTCTTGATGCAGGATCGGTTACTTCATTTTCTGTTCGTATCATCACCGTTTTATCACTCTGTTTTGCCAACGCCATACGACTGAGCTGTGCAGGTGTTAACACATACGATTCATTTAATAATTCACCACTACAAACAACGATATGGCTAGCCGGTGCTGTAATATGTAAATCAAAATCACCATACTCGAGGTAGAACTCACCGGGACCCAAATAAGGTAGTGTGTTCCAGCCTTCTACGTCGTCAAACACACACATTCGGGGATACCATTGGGCAACAGCAAATATGTTTCCGTTTTTTGTTTTCAAAATACCGCAGCGGTCTGCACCATATTCCGGTAAAGTAAAATCGTAGTCTATTTTTATTTTTATAACATCACCGCCGGGGTTTAATGATTTCGGCAATCGTACCTGCATACGGGTATCGGTAATGATGTAATCAGCGTCTGTATTTTCATTTAGCAGTTTCACGGAGCTGATCCGGTATCCTCCGTTAAAATTACTCTTACTATCGCCATAACGGCTGCGGCCATTGAGCGGCATCCGCGCCTGTCCCCTGCTGTCCCTGTTAAACAGGTTTTGATCCAACATCAACCATAAAAAAGACAAGGCATGCGGACTGTTATTTTTATACGTGATGATGACGGTTCCTTTTATTTCGTTGCTTACATCATTAAGTGAGACATCGATCTGGTAGTCGGCTTTGTTTTGCCAATAGCCGGTATTGGGTTCACCGGTAGACGCCCGTGTTATTGAATTTTCCGCAGGGTAAAAGTTTGGTGAAAATAACGCATAAGGATTATACCTTGATTGAACGTCATTGCCACTCTGTGCCTGAACTACATTCATTGTAAATAATACAAAAATCAAACTGAAGTATTCTTTAACCATAACCGATATTTTGTACCGAAGTTAATGTAATTTACGGAGCATCATACGTCAGCTGTTTTGATTTTTACAGTTTTTTAAAACAGCTTTTTACACATGAAATAAGTTGGAGAAAATTTAAACAATCAGGAAACCCGTTATAGCCATTCTTTGATAAAAGCCCTGGCATTGTCTTTGATTCTGGGGTCATCTTCCGTTTGATTGGGTAAGCTGATCATCAGCTGTAGGTAAGCAATGGCCCTGCTTTTGTTGTTATTATCCCTGTACGCTTTTGCCATCTCAAAATAATTCAGGATGAATTCCGGCCTTAAATACCTGGCTTTTTCAAACGCGCTGATAGCCGTTTTATAAGAAGAAGGAGGAAAGCCTCCGTAAAAGAGTTTTACCAGCGATCTTTCCAAAGCATTTAAACTGCTTATTTCATAATGCCACCTGCCCAGCACATGCCAGGCTTTAAAATTTAGCTGGTCATATTTAATAGCGGCATCGGCGTATTTTTTTATCTCCCTTACGTACGTAATTTTTTCCTTACCGCTTTTGCTCATGGTTGCCCTGCCCATGGCAATCGCCATAACACAGTTCGATTCAGAATTAGTGGGATCGATCTTTAAAGCCGTTTCAGCATAAATTTTAGCAGCCAGGTAATATTCATCTCTCAATTTATGGCTCTTCTCTTCCCGTTGACCTATGCGACTGCACAATTCACTGCATTTATTCAATGCAAAAGAATTGGTTGAACTCAGTTTTAATACCTCTTTAAATTTAGCGAATGCGGCTCTTTCATCAGGAATGGCCTCCAGCCGGTTACCCTCTTTGATAAGCGTTTGAATGTCCTGGGCATGTACATTACCGGATGTAAAAAAAAAGAAGAGTATGGACAGTAATAATTTCAATCTAGAATTCTTTTTTATAGTTAACGCTCACTGCGCCTTCCATATTTGAAATGGGTGGATTTTTTTTCTCTACCGAAACCGAGATCGATTTGATCCGGTTATCAAAAGCATGGATATCCTGTGCCAGGCGCTGTGCCAGTGTTTCCAGCAACGCGGTGGGGATCAACATGTTCTGTTTAACAATCTCGAAAACGGACTGATAATTAATGGTTTGTTCCAAGGTCGTCACCTCTTCAACCGGGTCAAACGATAGTGCAACATTAACTTCATAATTATTCCCCAAAATCCTTTCTTCTTCATATACACCATGAAATGCGAAGAACTTTAAATTGTGCAGGCTGATTGTAAACATCTTTTAAGAAATAATGGATGATGAGATAATGGATAATGTTTTAGATGTACAGGGTTTGAGATTATTTAATATTCTCTACGGTTAATAAATTATCAATTAAAAAATTATCAATTAATGTAGTCCCTTTTCCCCCAAATAACGCTCTGCATCCAATGCCGCCATGCAACCCGTTCCCGCAGCAGTAACTGCCTGCCTGTAAATTTTATCCTGTACATCGCCCGACGCAAAAACGCCTTCTACATTAGTTTTAGATGTACCGGGGATCGTTTTTACATAACCGGCATCATCCATATCCAGCCATCCTTTAAAAATACCGGAATTTGGTGTATGGCCTATCGCAACAAAGAATGCGCTCACCGGAATTTCCTGCTTCTCCCCTGTTTGATTATTATTAATGCGTACCGCTTCCACTTTTTTATCACCCAACACTTCATCGGTTTCACTGTTCCAGTAAACTTTTATATTAGGGGTATTGATAACCCTGTCGGCCATTATTTTACTGGCACGCATTTCATCTCTTCTCACGATCATATGTACCTGTGAACATATCTTGGAAAGGTAAAGTGCTTCTTCTGCAGCCGTATCTCCGGCACCCACAATGGCCACTTCTTTTCCTTTAAAGAAAAATCCATCACACACGGCGCAGGCACTAACACCATAACCGTTTAAACGTTGCTCACTTTCAATGCCCAGCCACCTGGCTGATGCTCCTGTAGAGATAATCAATGCATCTGTCTCGATCCATTTCTCTTCATCAATTTCCACTTGTAACGGCCGGGTTGAAAAATCAACTTTCGTAGCTAATCCATAGCGGATATCCGTACCCATTCGTTTAGCCTGATTTTCAAAATGAACCATCATTTCGGGGCCCTGAATACCATCCGGATACCCGGGATAATTTTCTACCTCCGTTGTAATGGTTAGCTGGCCACCGGGCTGTATACCCTGGTATAATACCGGGTTTAATCCGGCTCTTGAAGCATAAATAGCCGCGGTATAACCAGCCGGCCCCGATCCTATTATTAAGCAATGTACTTTTTCTGTTGACATCATTATTACTGAATTAATTGCTGCGAAATTACTGGAATAATTTTTATTAAAATGGATTAACGGGCAATGATGGTTCCTACCTGGGATGCATATCCACAAAAGGCACCAAGCGCACCTTTACTAATATTGCCGATTACTTTATTGGGTTGCGAAAAAGGATTGCCAATACTTTGCTGATTAAACTCCCAGGTATTCCAAAATGTATAAGATGCCCTGTCGATATTGGATAACTTAAAACTAATGGTATCACCCCGGGAAAAAAATCGGTCATCACCTGTAGGAATACTGCTGTTTCTGTCAACTCCCTGGTCTATCTGTCCCTGGTATGTTGTTCCATCAACTATTTCATCACTAAAAACAGAATTGAAACCCGGTAAAAAGCGCTCACTGTTCTTTTTGGTAAAATACCTGATGTAATTACCCAGTCCCGGCGGGTCGGTCACCTTCACCATCACAATTCTTTTGGAAGTATCTACATTGGGTGGCGGCATTTTTGTCCAAAGGCTGTCGAACCTCTTGGTTAGTGCCGGAATCGTTGTTGAGGCGGTGTACGTTTGTCCATCAACCTGTATCGACAGATCATATTGCCGGTTAAGTTCGCCAATAAAAGCCGTAGCAAGGGCAGCTGAATCAATACTGTAATAGTACAGGCTGTATCCGTTGCCTAATGGCACTGCATATTCTTTCAATGTATGTGTGCGGGCACCATTATGCATGGTAACAACAGCATTACGAACAAATGAATTAAAAAGAATTTGTGGATTGATGGCTCCAAAATAATCAAGACTCCTGTTAAGTACAACTGTTGGAACCTGCCCGTTTTCTATTTGGGCGTCAACCACCAAAACCGGAGTAGCATCATTTAAATCGAAATCAATATTTTTTTCGCAGGAGAAAAATAACATGCTGAAGGCTGCGATTAAAGCGATCTGTTTCATAATGCACAAAAATAAACGATGATTAACGGTTATCCTCTTCGGGATTGTTAATATTATACCGAATATACCAGCATTTAGTCCAAAGTACTTTTACTATTACCGATTATATCAATGTAAGCTGGCATAATACCATCTAAAATTTACCCGTAGTCGGTTAGACTACTTTATAAATCAAGATGATATTACTAAAACAAACCAGGTGCTCAAAAGTTTTAACCAGTAAAAATCCTCCTGTTTGAACAGGAGGATCTGGTATATATCCTGGAGATTTTTTTAACCTAAATAAGCTTTTAAAGCACCACTGTAACGGGCTTTTTGTAAACGTTTGATGGCCCTTTCTTTGATCTGGCGGATACGTTCCTTGGTCAGATCGTATTTCTGGCCAATTTGCTCAATGGTAACACCATTTTCTCCATCCAAACCAAAATAAGCGTTTACGATCTCTGCTTCACGCGGGCTTAATGATTTTAATACCCTGCGGATTTCATTTTTCAACGAATCATGCATGACGTCTTCATCGGTTTCATCACCACCTTTCAACAAATCACCCATGGCTACATCTTCTGCTTCATGCACAGGTGCATCCAGGGAAGTATGACGGGTATTACTTTGAAAAATGTTGTTGATCTCGGTTTCACTCATTTCCAGTAATTCCGCCAGTTCTTCGGTACTCGGTTCACGCTCATGTTCCTGTTCAAAAGCCATGTAGGCTTTATTAGCTTTATTATAAGTGCCAATTTTGTTTTGAGGCAAGCGGACTAATCTGCCCTGTTCTGCCAATGCCTGCAGTATCGATTGTCGAATCCACCAAACAGCGTATGAAATAAATTTGAAACCCTTTGTTTCGTCAAAGCGTTGCGCCGCCTTAATTAATCCGAGGTTACCCTCGTTAATCAAATCACTAAGCGATAGGCCCTGGTGCTGGTACTGCTTAGCCACAGATACCACAAAACGAAGGTTCGCCTGTACCAACTTGTCCAAAGCAAGTTGATCACCCATTTTGATCTTTTGAGCTAAAATGGTCTCCTCTTCCGGAGTAATCATCGAAATTTTGGAAATTTCCTGCAAATACTTCTCAACTGCCTGTGAATCACGGTTGGTAATCTGCGTTGCGATCTTAAGTTGCCTCATTGTCTTGTATTAGTTACTAAAGTAGAACATTGAATAGACATAATTTATTGTGAAAAGGTTGCAAATGAACCGTTAATAGGCCTAGTCCCAAATAAAAATGTGTGCAAAGTTATAAAAAAATAGCCGTAATTCATAATCTACGTGTATAAATTGAACGAAAGGTGGATAAAAGTAACCACGCAAGCCACTATAGGATCAGCACGCTAACAATTACAGCCTTTGTTTGGGAGAGAACCAAGCCGCAAGCCAACATGTGAATCTACGACGGAGAAGCATGCGATAAATACAGTATCTGATTGAGAGAACTGATAAAATTAAAGGTTTGCCCCCTTGTCGCTTGTGGCTTGCAGCTTATATTTGACAAATGATAACCGATCTCCGCTCAGATACCTTTACAAAACCATCTCCTGCCATGCTGGAAGCCATGTTTAAAGCTGCTGTAGGGGATGATGTTTTTGGAGAGGATCCATCCGTTAATGCTTTAGAAGCTATGTGTGCCAACATGTTTGGTATGGAAGCTTCCCTTTTTTGCCCCAGCGGCACCATGACCAACCAAATTGCCATAAAATGCCATACCTACCCCGGCGATGAAGTGATCTGTGATAAACTGAGCCATGTATATATTTATGAGGGTGGTGGAATTGCTTTTAACAGTGGTTGCCAGGTGAAAGCATTGGATGGCGACAGGGGAAGAATTACTGCCGATCGGGTAATTGAAGCCATTAACCCGGATGATCTTCATAAAGCCAGAACAAAGCTTGTGTGTTTGGAAAACACAACCAATCGTGGTGGAGGAAGTTGCTATGAATTTATTGAAATTGAGAAGATTAGCGAAGTTTGCTTGAATAATAAGTTAAAACTTCATTTAGATGGTGCCCGGTTATGGAATGCGCTTGTGGCCAGGCAGGAAACCCCAAAAAGATATGGTGAAATCTTTGATAGTATTTCTATTTGCCTGAGTAAAGGTCTCGGTGCGCCTATCGGTAGTTTAGTTTTGGGTGATTTAGATTTTATTAAACAGGCAAGACGGGTGAGAAAGGTTTTTGGAGGAGGGATGCGGCAGGCAGGTTATTTGGCTGCTGCCGGTATTTATGCGCTTGAAAATAATATTAACCGGCTCGATGAAGACCATCAACATGCAAAACAAATAGCGGCTGCCCTGGCCAAAAAAGACTTCATAGGTAAGATCATGCCAGTTGAAACCAATATTGTCATTTTTGAAGTAACAGGTTCTTATACCCCAAAGACCTTTTGCGATAAACTGGAAAAACATGAGATCCTATGCCTTGCTATTTCCTCCACACAAGTGAGGATGGTTACGCACCTGGATTTTACCAAAGAAATGCGACAACCTCTTTTGCAGCTTATTGAGGAAATGTAAATTAATATGCATCCATACGAACTGCTGTTGGAGGATAACAAAGCCTGGGCAGCTTAAATGCTTGTTAAAGACCCTGACTTTTTCAATAACCTTTCTAAATTACAGAGCCCCGGGTTTTTGTGAATCGGTTGCAGCGACAGCCGGGTTCCGGCGAACGAAATAACCAAAACCAAACCAGGTGAAATTTTTGTACACCGTAACGTCGCCAACCTGGTTATCAATACCAATGTAAATCTATTTAGTGTGTTGGATTTTGCAGTTAATCACCTGTTTGTAAAAAACGTAATCGTTTGTGGTCATAACGGTTGTGGAGGTATTAGGCTTCGCTGACCAAAGTTGATTATAAACCCGTGTTGAATATGTGGCTGCGGAATATTAAGGATGTACACCGGATTCACCGGGATGAGCTCGAAAAAATTGAAGACGCAGATCAAAAATGCGACAGGTTGGTTGAATTAAATGTGCAGGAACAGATTCTTAACCTCGCAAAAACGTCTATCATTAAACATGCCTGGCAGAGCGATCAAAGACCGGACCTGCATGGTTGGGTATATGGAATTAAGGATGGATTAATAAAATCAGTATTTGAAATGAAAGCCGGTACACATATCGATCCTATTTATGAGTTTGTAGGCCTTTAAGCCAATCAACACAAGCCCTGAACGTTTCAAAAGAATTTTCTTCAGGTATCAGTCCGGGTATAATATTTATTTTTTCCATCATTATCCTGGGTTGATCCTGTAAACCTGTTAACAATACATCTATTCCTTTTTGTTCAAGCGTTAAAATGGCATCTTCGAGCGCATATAAACCCGTTTGGTCAATAAAGGGCACTTTTTTCATTCTGATGATAACAAATTTAATGTCTTTCAGCGTAGATACTTTTTCAGTAAAGTCGGTTGCAAAACCAAAGAACAACGGACCATCCATTTGCTTGACCAAGACGTTCGTCGTTATAGAATCCGGTATTTTTTCGTCTTCCCATCCCAGCTCCCTTTGTAATTCTCTAAATTCGGTTATTTGGGTTTTTTCTTTAATAATATCACTCATCTTTTTCATGAACAGGAAAGAAGCCATCACCATACCTATAGCAACTGCAACCAGCAAATCAAGAAATACCGTGATCAATAAAACGATTACCATAATAGCGGCATCTGCTTTGGGCACTTTATCGATGTGCTTAAAGCCCTTATAATCCAGGATGCCAATTCCAACTGTCATTAAAATACCAGCCAACACCGATTTTGGGATCAGGGCCGCATATTTGCCTGCACCCAGTAAAATGATGATCAAAACAACCGCATGTATTACTCCCGAAATACGGTTTCTACCACCTGAGCGGATATTTACCAGCGTTCGCATGGTGGCCCCTGCGCCGGGCAGTCCACCAAATAGCCCACCGATCGTATTACCTATACCCTGTCCAATTAATTCTTTATTACTGTTGTGTTTCGTTTTGGTAACATTGTCGGCAACAACTGAGGTCAGTAATGAGTCAATCGCTCCCAATGCAGCTAATGTAACAGCCGCTTCCAGGATCACGGTATAAAATTTTGAATCGATAGTTAATAAACCTGCGATCTGAATGGGAGGAATTCCGGTTGGAATATCGCCGATGATCGGCACCTCATGTCCAAGGGCTACCGATAATCCGGTTACTGCCAATAGTGCAACCAAAGTACCGGGAACAGCCTTGGTTATTTTTGGAAACAAATAGATGATCAAAATGGTTAATGCCGCATATATGATGGCATATCCTTCTATATTTCTTAATGCCGGTACAATTTCTTTTACCACATCAATGGTGGTTTTGGGTGAAACCTGCCCAATAGCAGGAAATAACTGCAGGAGGATAATGATAACGCCAATTCCACTCATAAAACCCGATATAACCGGGTACGGAATAAATTTGATAAGGCTGCCGATCTTTAAAACACCCATTACTACCTGCAGCAGGCCCGCCAATACAAAACTGGCAACAATGGCTCCCATAACCGAAGTTAAATTCCCATCTGTTGACATGCTGATGAACATACCAATTGTGGCAGCCGAAATCACTGTCATGGGTCCCGTTGGGCCACTAATTTGCGACGGAGTACCTCCTAAAATGGCAGCAAAGAAACCTAAGAAAATTGCTCCATATAAACCTGCGGCGGCGCCAAGGCCCGACTGTACACCAAACGCTAAAGCCAACGGCAGCGCAACTATACCAGCTGTAAGGCCACCAAAAAAATCCCCCTTTGTGAATTGGAAAAATCTCATATCCATAATTTAAAGTAATAAAAATGTTCGGCATTAGCTGAAATAGATCCACCAATATACCTGATCACTAACCGGGCGCTAAAAAGGGCAGCTATAAAACCCCGATTGATAATTTTATGCTTATTCAGAAACCGGGTAAACGGCCCGGCTCACAGAAAGTTCAGTAATAAAATGTAAACCGTCCTGGTCCCTATCTTTCTTAAATTCTTCTGTATTGCTTTCTTCACCCGGTTGGTTTCCATCAAGGCACTGCCCGGTTTTATCGACTGATCTCTTTTCAAAAACTGTAATTCCCGTACTTTTAATATTAAATCTAAAAATCAACAGGAAAAAATAAGTCTGGTCATTGCTATATTAATCACTAAGGATGAAATCGACTCATTTTTGAATACCCAGGTATACAGCCATCGTAAAATTGCCTGTTTTTTTTAGTGTACAAACTTTAACTTCGCAAACAATCTTAATTAATAAGTCATATGTTTCCCAAAATAGATCCCACCACTACCCCATCCTGGCAGGCATTACAGCAGCACAGGCAATTATTTGAAAATGTGCAGATAAAAGACCTGTTTTTTAATGATGCTGAAAGGTTCAACAGGTTCTCCATTAAGTTTGAAGATATACTTTTTGATTATTCAAAAAATATCATTACCGAAAATACCATCGGAATCTTGTTGGAACTCGCGGCCGACTGCAAACTGAAGGAAGCCATGGAATCCATGTTTACCGGTGAAAAGATCAATGAAACAGAAGACCGTGCAGTATTGCATACCGCATTAAGAAATTTTTCGGGCAAGCCGGTTATGCAGGAAGGTGTGGACGTAATGCCCGGCATAAAAAAAGTACTGGATCAAATGAAAGCTTTTTGTGCAGCGGTACATTCCGGCGAATGGAAGGGACATACCGGTAAAAAAATAAAATACATTGTAAATATTGGAATAGGCGGCAGCGACCTGGGCCCCGCAATGGTTACCGAAGCATTAAAGCCCTATTGGGTAGATGGGATCATGACTTTTTTTGTGAGTAATGTGGATGGAACCCACATCGCCGAAACGCTAAAAAAAGTAAATGCCGAAGAAACCCTGTTCTTAATTGCGAGCAAAACATTTACCACACAAGAGACCATGACCAATGCACAAACTGCCAGGAATTGGTTTCTAACGCAGGCAAAAGACGAAGCACATATTGCCAAACATTTTATAGCGCTCAGCACTAATGAAACTGATGTGGTTAAGTTTGGCATTGATCCTGAAAACATGTTTGAATTCTGGGATTGGGTTGGAGGCAGGTATAGTTTATGGAGTGCCATCGGACTTTCCATTGCCTTAACCATTGGCTTTGCAAATTTTGAGAATCTTATGAAAGGTGCACATGCCACCGACATTCATTTCAGGGAAACTGATCTTGACAAAAATATACCGGTGTTGATGGCTTTGATTGGTATCTGGCATCGCAATTTCTTTAACATGGCCACAGAAGCCATACTCCCCTATGATCAGTACCTGCACCGTTTTGCCGCTTATTTTCAACAGGGAAATATGGAAAGTAATGGTAAATATGTAGATAGAAGCGGAAATAAAGTGACCTATAATACCGGGCCTGTTATTTGGGGCGAACCCGGTACAAACGGGCAACATGCTTTTTACCAGCTTATACACCAGGGCACGCAGATCATCCCATGCGATTTTATTGCCCCGGCGATCAGCCATCATGCTGTTGGTGATCATCACCGGATATTGTTGAGCAACTTCTTTGCCCAAACCGAGGCATTGATGAATGGAACGGATCACGAAAATCCATATCGTATTTTTGAAGGTAACCGGCCAACCAATTCTATATTGATCAAAAAAATTACGCCCTTTAGTTTAGGCCAATTGGTTGCTTTGTATGAACATAAAATATTTGTACAGGGTGTAATCTGGAATATTTACAGTTTTGATCAATGGGGAGTTCAGCTTGGGAAAATATTGGCGAATCAGATCTTGCCTGAATTAGCGGATAATGATCAAGTCTCTACACACGACTGTTCTACAAACGGCCTGATTAATTGGTTTAAAATGATGCAGTAATTTAATACCTCGGCAAAGTCATCAGTTGGGTTTCCTTTACTAATTTAAACTCGCAAATCTTTTCTGTGCCTGGTATTCTGATAACGATATTTTTGCAATTTGTTGAGGGCATTTGTTTGCCTGCAACCGTCTGCAACTGCATTTTCCACAGGCTATTATTTTTTTGAGCGGTTATTTTATAGTTTTTGTTGTTTCCGGTATCATCTCCCGGAATAACCGTTGTGCCTTCTATAGCTTCCATGGTTGCAGTTAATATCTCCTTGTTATAAAGTACCGTCTCGATTTCAGGTTTTTTTGCTCCCCTCCATTCAATATAAATAATCCTGTTCGTTTTGGCTACGGGTGGAACCGGGTTACCATTTTCATCAGCCATTTGCACCCCGGGATATGAAACGGTATAAAAAGCATAGGCTTTTTTAACAGGACATTTTGATTGAGCACAGGAAGCAAATACAGATCCCGTCATAATAAGTGTAACCAATATATTTTTCATCTTTTTTATGTACAATGTACAACTTAATCATTCAAAAAATCCTCCCTAAAAAGGGAGGACCAGTTGCAATTAGTTTTGGTGTGCATGTTATTACCCCTGCGGGTTACCACTTCTCTGCTTCCTCCGTGCTCCCGTTATCAACGGAGCCCATATTTGTCTCATCCGCGGATGGGAATGTTGTCTCAATTTTTTTTGCGGGTTCCGCAGTCACTGCAGGTTCTTCAATCAATGCAGGTTCTTCTGTTAACGGCGTTTCTGCTACAGTCGTTTCAACCACCGGTGCTTCAGTACCGGTTGTTTGACTATTTTGATGGTCATCACCCTCGTATGGTGTATCATGGTTAAAGGCATCAAAATCAAAGTCGGGCATCAGGTCAGTTTTTACATAATCTATTGCCTCTCCCAATCCCTTAATAAATTTGTTGAAATCTTCTTTATACAGGAAAATTTTATGCCTGTCATAACCCTCAGAATCAAAACGCTTGCGGCTTTCTGTGATAGTTAAATAAAAATCATTGCCACGGGTTTCCCTTACATCAAAAAAGTAAGTTCTGCGTTTTCCAGCCCTGATGCGTTTGCTGTAAACGCTGTCCATTTTCTTTTCGTTGTTTTCGTACGCCACTTTTTTTAGTTTTTAGTTTATTAACGAATACCCCATTTGGGTGAAGCAAAGATAAAGTTGTTTTCCGTTCTACAAAATATATGACTGATTATTTGGGTTTTATCACTGTCTGGTAGCAGCCGGCAACTTATTTTCCTCCCTCTATTTATTTACAATTTTATCCTGTTCCTGCTGCCTGTTATACATCTCTGTATAATAACCATTTAAATCGAGTAATTGCCGGTGATTGCCCTGTTCCACAATTTTACCTTCTTCTAAAACAATTATTTTATCAAAATCAAATAACGAAAAAATGCGGTGGGTTATAATAATGGCAGTTCTGCCGTCTAAAAATTCATATAGATTACGGGTGATCTCTTTTTCAGTTCTTGAATCAACTGCGCTCAAACAGTCATCAAAGATGACTATTTTGGGGTCTTTAATAAGTGCCCGGGCGATAGATATACGTTGTTTTTGACCACCGCTTAAAGTAACCCCTCTTTCCCCGATCATCGTTTTATATCCCCGGTCAAATGTTTCGATCTCGGTATGAATGCTGGCCTGTCTGGCCGCCCGGATGATATCTGTTTCACTGGCATGATCCATGCCAAACCGGATATTATTTTCTACGGTATCGCTGAATAAAAATACATCCTGTGGTACATAGCTTACCTGGCGACGCAGTGCCTGCAAATCAAATTTATTCACCGGTATACCATCAAATGCGATCATTCCCGTTTGGGGTTCATACATGTGTAACAGCAATTGGGCCAGGGTTGATTTGCCGGAGCCTGTTCTTCCAACAACAGCAATTTTTTCTCCTTTATTTATTTGAAAGGAAAAATCGGTCAACGCTTTAATGCCCGTATGCGGATAGGTAAAGTTTATATTGGAGAAGCTGATATTTCCCTCCAGGTCTTTGTTTACAGGACTCGCTTCATTTTTTACAGACGGTATTGTATGTAAAAACTCGTTGATCCTTCGTTGCGATGTAGCAGCGCGCTGTGTCATACTGGCTGTCCAGCCGATGGCACTCACCGGGAAAGTAAGCATCTGTATGTACATCACGAATTCCGCAATTCGTCCTACACTGGCGCCTTCTATCTGGTTTACTACATCCAGGCTTCCAACCATAATGGTGATGAGCGTACTTAATCCAATTAGCAGCGCCATGCTGGGAAAATAGATAGCTTCTGTTTTTGCCAGGCTTAAGGCATTGTCGCGATAAGCTTCGCTGTTCTTTTTAAAAAAGCCCATCATCGCTTTTTCCTGTACAAAGGATTTAATGACCCTGATGCCCGAATAAGATTCCTGGGCATTGGTAGTTAAATCACCTAACAGAGATTGAATGCGTTCACTTTTTTTGTGGATGATGGTATTTACCAGGTAAATGGCAATGGCCAGGATTGGTAATGGCGCCAATGCAACCAGCGTCAATTTCGGACTGGCTTTCAACATAAAGAATACACTAAAACCCAATACTGCCGCAAGGTTTATAAAGTACATGATGGCCGGTCCCGTGTACATTCTCACTTTACTCACATCATCCGAAATGCGGTTCATCAGGTCGCCGGTACTGTGGGTTTTATAAAAATTGGTATCCAGTTCCTGGTAATGGTTGAAGATCTCATTTTTTTGCGCATATTCGATATGCCGGCTCATGACAATAATGGTTTGCCGCATCAGGAACATGAAAAAACCACTGATGATGGCAATCACGAAGAGTGTGATTCCTGCGAATAATATTTTATTGGAAGGGCTTTTTTCAAACCTGGCGATCACTTCCCGAACAGCAAAATCATAATTCTTTTCACTTTTTTTAATATCGATCTCGTTTATATTGGGCGATTGTATTGATTGAACAACTGTATTTACCACATACCCTGTCAGTTGTGGTGCCAATATGCGGAAGTAGTTGGTGAGTATGACAAACACAAAGCCCATTATAAAATGCCAGCGGTATTTCCAAAAATATTTGTTGAGGGATGATAGATGTTTCATGAATGGAGCAAATATAAATTAAAACATAGTTGTTATTCCGATTGTTAATTTGATTAACAAATCCTGCTCACTATGGCCGTTTAATCCATATAAAATGGGTATATTTAAAGAAAGCGAAAGATGAAAATAAGTAAAGGTTCAAATTTTGGTTCTATTAATATGCACAATTACCAGGTGATTATTTCAACGGAATTGAAAGGAGAAGAATTGCTGGAGCAGGACCTGGATGAAATTGAAGAGAAATTTAACGGCCCATCCGGCGAAATCATCCTCCGGTTATTTTACCTAACCCGTAAGGTTGAGCTGATCAATAATAACGGGCACCTCAGCGGGTATATCCTGTATATGTCGCAGGATAATTTTTCGAAAGTTGACTGGGAATTGATTGACAATGATATTAATGCCGTGGTGGAGCAGATTGACGCGGTATTGGCACCATATAAATGATAATGGAGGTTTCAAAAAAAACCGCTTAATTTTTTTACATTAAGCGGTTTTTAGCTATAAATTTTTTAGCAGGTTGCGGAGAGCTAGGGATTCGAACCCCAGGACCTGTTACAGTCAACAGTTTTCAAGACTGCCGCAATCGACCACTCTGCCAGCTCTCCGCGGCAAAAGTACGGTTAGAAATATAGTAACCCAAAAAATTTATGACACTATTTATTGAAGTTCCTTGTCTTTTACCACAACCAGGTCCTTTAACGCAACAGTGATGGGCATTACACCAACCTGTAACACGGCTTTTTTTCCCCTGATTTCTTTTACAATACCTATCTGGCGGTTCTGTTTCATCCGTACCTGTAGGCCAATTTTGATCTCACCGCCAACTTCTTCAAACTTTTCGTTCATCTTTTTTTGCTGCTTATCTGTGGTCATTTTCTCTTTTTGCTTAAAAAGCAGTTCATGTATCATTTTTACCACTTTATCCTTATCCTCGGTCTTACGCCATTCAATCACCATGGCCTTAAGCCGCCGTTCCATATCCTTTAGGTAAGTGATCTTATCCACTGCGATCCGGTTCTGCAGGGATAACTTTTCTACCTCCTGTTGGTGTTTTTCATTATCCAGGACCTGTTGCATCTCTTTTTTTAAGTCCTCGTTTTCTTTGAGTAATGATCTTAATGCCGATTTTTCCTTATCAATATGTTGCAGATCCTGTTCGGTGCGGTTAAGTAGTTTGTCCAAAGTGAAATGGTCACCATCTACCAGTTTACGGGCTTTTTCTATTAATCTTTTCTCCAGCCCTATCCGCTCTGCAATTGAAAAAGTATAGGAACTGCCGGGTTTGCCAACCACCAGTTTATACATGGGCAGCAGGTTCTTTTCATCAAACTGCATGGCACCATTGATGATACCAGGCACTTTATTGGCCATCACCTTTAAATTGAGGTAATGGGTTGTTACGATACCAAAACTGTGTTTAATGGCCAGTTCTTCCATGATTACTTCGGCAAAAGCGCCACCCAGGTTGGGATCACTTCCACTGCCTAGTTCATCAATAAAAAACAATGTTTTACCGTTGGCATTTTCCATAAAATGCTTCATGTTGTTTAAATGAGAGGAATAGGTACTCAACTCAAATTCCAGGCTCTGGGTATCACCTATATGAATCATGATCTGCTTGAAGATTCCCATCTCACTATCTGGATGTACCGGCACCAACAAACCACTTTGCATCATCAGCTGCAATAGGCCAACCGTTTTTAAAGTAACCGTTTTACCACCTGCATTTGGCCCGCTGATCACTAATATACGTTGCTTGTCATTCAGCGTTAGATCAACAGGAATGGTGTTTTTTTTATTCGCTTTATTATAGAGATACAATAAAGGATGATAGGCTTGTATCAGTTGAACAAGCGCTTTATCCATTACAACCGGGCAATTGCCATTATATTCAACTGCAAATTTTGCTTTAGCCCTGATGAAATCATATTCTCCTGCTATATCCAAATAATTTTTAAGCAAGGTTGAATACAAACTCAGGCTCTGCGTAAGTTTCCGAAGTATTTTATAAACTTCCTTTCGCTCTTCATTTTCGAGAGAGAAAACATCGTTGTTTAGTGTTGTTGTTTCTTCGGGCTCAATAAATGTGGTTTTTCGGCTATCGCTTTCTCCGTGCATAATCCCCTTGATCATGCGCTTTTGTTCAGCAAAAACAGCCAATACCCTCCTGCCGTTTAAAAAGCTTTCTTCAATATCTGCCAGGTATCCCTGTTTATTGAGTTTGCTAACGATCTTATCAAATAACTTACGCAGTTCATTTCTTTTACGATATAAATTCATCCGTATATTTCCGAGCTCGGCACTGGCACTGTCTTTTACCTGGCCGGTTTCATCCAGGATATCATCAATCAACTCACGAATGGTTTTTTCGTAGTAAGATTCCCGGATAACCAATGATAAGGCCGGGTATGCCGACCTACGTTCAGGATCAAACCATCGGAATATATTGTTGGTATTCTCTGCCAGCCTGCGAATCAATAAAAACTGTTCGCCACTTAAAACGGCACCGGGGATACTGCAAAGTTTTAACTCTTTATTGATATTATGCGTAAAATCGTTTGGGAAATGCTGACCACTTTGTACTACCAGTTTAAACTCAGCACTTTGCTTAAGCTCTGTGATGATAAATTCTTTCTTTGTATGCAGGCGAAGGTCGCTGGCTTTGGCTTTAGCATATTCTGTACGGCAATGCTGCGCCAGCAGGGTTTTTACCTTTTCATATTCCAGTTGCACCAACGCCGACCCGGGAAAATATTTCAATGATTTTATTTTTAAAACTGCAAATTTCGGTTATTTCAATTAAAGTCATTTAACTGTTAAACTTTTGTTGCAATAAATGGTTATACAAACCGGGCCATTTACCTTTACGTATGTTAGTGAAAATTACAAATTATGTTAAAAGTATTACTTATTTCGGTTGTTAGTTTGATGGGATTAAGCTCTTGTGCGCAAAAAGATAACCAAACAAAAAACAAAAAAGAAACCAAGGTTATGACGACATCCACTGCAAAATTAGATACCGCAACATTTGGTACCGGCTGTTTTTGGTGTACCGAAGCCATTTTTCAACAACTCGAAGGGGTTGAAAAAGTGACCAGTGGTTATAGTGGTGGATCAGTAGTTAATCCAACTTACGAGCAGGTATGCAGTAAAACTACAGGACATGCCGAGTGTTTGCAGATCATGTATGATCCCAATAAGATCAGTTTTGATGAACTGCTGGAAGTTTTCTGGCAAACCCATGATCCCACAACCTTAAACCGCCAGGGCGCTGACGTGGGTACACAATACCGCAGCGTGGTTTTTTATCACAACGAAGTACAAAAAGCAAAGACCGCAAAGTATAAAGCTGAACTGGATAAAAGCGGCGCGTTTAACAACCCAATCGTAACTACACTGGAACCATTTACAGTATTTTATACTGCTGAATCAGAGCATCAGAATTACTACAATAATAACACCGGCCAGGGTTATTGCCAGTTTGTAATACGACCCAAAGTTGAAAAATTTGAAAAGGTTTTCAAAGACAAGCTAAAGAAGCAGTAAAAACAACACAAATAGAAATCCTTCCGTTACGTTCAGGATGACAGAAACAGAGGTTATTTTTTAACCTCTGTTTGTTTAACAGGGATGGGTGTTCCTTTATGGCAGGTAAAACAAGTCACGGCCTGTACCTCTTCAGCAGTAACCGTTTCATTGAATTGAAAATATTTTTTGTTGATGTCCATGGTCATTCGCATCATGTTACGTGCAATTTGTTTCTCAGGTTTATCATCTACATCATAAATAATTGAATCTGCTTTTTTATCCAGCACATGACAATAGTTACAATTAACACCCAATTGATCCACAAACCCAGACATAATATTATCCAGTGAATCTTCTGTTATGTTAATTGGTAACACCTGCAGGTTTTTGAACTTTTCATTGACCGGTCGCTTCATCGCCGCCATTCCAATAAAGACGGAAAAAGACATAGCCGCCATCACTTTTAATTTTTGATAAGATTGCACATGATTTTATTTAAGTTTTTATAATTTTTTCACCCTTCTCAACTCTAACAAATTTAAACTATTGGGATAAAAATTCACAACATTTTTATGAACCAGGTGAATCGCCATATCATACCAAAGTGGAACTACCGGTGCGTCGTTGATGATGATTTGATCCATTTGCTGGTACAATTTATAACGGAATGAATCATTTTTTTCAGACAATGACTTTTCGTACAAAAGATCAAACTCCACATTTTTATAGCGGGTATAATTAGGCGGGGCCGGATTTTTACCATAAAACACACTAAGGTAATTTTCAGCATCGGGATAATCAGCAATCCAGCTTCCCCTGAAAAAAGGCGCCTGCGATTTGGAAGTTTGCTCCATCAATAAACTTTTCTGTATCACTTCAACCTGCACTTTAATGCCCACCTGTAAAAGCTCATTGGCAATATAAGTTCCCAGGTCGCCATAAATGGGAATAGTTAAGAGTTTTATCTCCGGCAATTTTTTTCCATCGGGATAACCTGCTTCTGAAAGCAATTGTTTTGCTTTCACAACATTGTAATGATATCCCTGCACAGCAACTGAATCAAAGGAAGGTAACCCTGCTGGAACAAAACCACTCTCAGCTGCAATGCCAATACTGTTACGCAAATACAACATCATTTTTTTTCGATTAAAGCCGTAATTAATTGCCTGGCGGATCTTTTGCAAACGCAAAGGTGAATTTTTTACCAGTTCATTTTCGACATCGACCAAAATGCCGAGGTATTCAATATTGAGATAAGGGTGTTTATGCAATTCAATTTTATCCAGCCATCCTTTTTTAAGATGGCCGGTTTTGGATAACACTTCATCCTTAAAAGAAGGATCAATATCATCAATAAAATCGATCCGTTTTTGCTGAAACTCCAAAAACTCTGTTGCTTTACTATCGTAGAAGGAAACCTTGATACCATCTAAATAAGGTAATGATTTTCCATCCCCGTCTTTTTCAAAATAATATTCATTCTTTTTGAGGATCAGCGCCTGCCCTTCTTCCCAGGCAACAAAACTAAAAGGGCCCGTACCAACCGGATGGCGGCGAAATTCGGTTTTGTATTTCTCCACTGCTTCTTTTGGAACGATAGAACAATACTGCATGCTTAATATACCCAGAATAGACTGGAACGGACTTGCCAGCTTTAACTGAAAAGTTGTGTCGGTAAGTGCCGTAAATCCATTTACAGGATCAACACGGTTATTAAATATCCAGGCGCCCGGACTGGCCGTATTTTTATCCATGATCCGCTTAAAACTATATTCGACATCGTAAGCGGTTAACGGCCTTCCCATATTATTTACAAAACAGGCATCATTAATAAAAAATACATCGTTTCTTAAATAGAAAGTAAATACCAGGTTATCTTCTGAAATATCCCAACGCCGGGCCAGCGATGGTTTCATCTGCATATTGCTGTCAATTTCTATTAAAGTATTGTACAATTGATGGGTGGCCCACATCACCTGTTTGTTTTTAGCAAAAGCGGGATCAAGGGAAGCCAGGCCGCTACTTTCATTATATCGGAATATTTTTTTATCGGGATGAAGATGGGATTTACACGAAAATGTTATAATGGATAATGATATAATGGATAATGTTATAATTAATAATGGATAATATTTCAAAGTCATAATTCTGTTTATTCTCCATAAATTTATACAATGAAAAGCAAAAGCACGAATAAGAGATTTAGATCTCAAAAAGTTGTCAGCATATTAATGGCATTATCCATTGTACATGTTTCCATTATTCAGTCTGTAGCTCAGCCTTTAAAACCGGCAAAGGAATTTACACACGCTGATAGTTTGCGGGGCACGTATGGTGCAACAAGAGATTGGTGGAATGTTTTGAAGTATGACCTTCATGTAAAATTCAACCTGAATGACAGCACAATTTACGGGTACAATAAAATTAAATTCACTGTCCTTTCCAGTGGTGATTTAATGCAGATCGATCTGCAGGAGCCCATGATCGTAGACAGTATTACCATCCGGATTGCTGAGCCCGGTAATAAAATACACCCCCAAACAAGATTGGAAATTACCAAAGATGGAAATGCTTACTTTATTAAAATTCCAAAATTAGCTTTACGGGTTGCAAGCCCGCAGGATCTGGAAGTGTATTATCACGGTAAACCACGGGCAGCTGTACGCCCGCCATGGGATGGTGGTCTTATCTGGAAAAAAGATAAAAACGGCAACCCCTGGGTAAGTGTTGCCTGCCAGGGCCTTGGTGCCAGCGTTTGGTATCCCTGCAAAGACCACCAGGCTGATGAACCGGATAGCGCAGAGATGCACATTACCATACCCGATAGTCTTATTTGTGTAGGCAATGGCCGCTATCGTGGTAAAATTAACCATGGCGATGGAACAGCAACCTATAATTGGGCGGTTGTAAATCCGATCAATAATTATAACATCATTCCTTATATCGGCAAATATGTGCATTTTGGTGAAAAATATGAGGGGGAAAAAGGTAGTCTGGATATGGATTATTGGGTGCTTGATTATAACCTGGATAAAGCCAAAGAACAGTTTAAAGATGCACCCCGAATGATGAAAGCATTTGAACATTGGTTTGGCCCCTACCCTTTTTATGAAGACGGGTATAAGTTAGTAGAGTCCCCACACCTGGGCATGGAGCATCAAAGTGCAACAGCCTATGGCAATGGCTTTAAAAATGGTTACAAAGGTTCAGACCTGAGTGGCAGCGGATGGGGATTAAAATGGGATTTTATCATTGTACATGAAAGCGGACACGAGTGGTTTGCCAATAATATCACCAGTAAGGATATTGCCGACATGTGGATTCATGAAAGTTTCACGAATTACAGTGAAACACTTTTTACTGACTACTGGTATGGCAAGGAAGCCGGAAATGCATATGTGCAGGGAACCCGCAGGAAAATTGATAACGATATCCCTATCATCGGGTCATATGGCGTAAACCAGGAAGGCAGCGGCGATATGTATTACAAAGGAGGCAACATGATACATATGATCAGGCAGGTAATCAATGATGACGAAAAATTCAGGCAGTTGCTGCGCAAACTGAATAAAACATTCTATCACAATACGACTACCACAAAACAAATGGAAGACTGCATCAGTAAAGAAAGCAGGATTGATTTCAGCAAACTATTTGATCAGTATTTAAGAACCACTGATATACCAGTATTGGAATACAAAGTGGATGTTCATCAACTATCCTATAGATATACCAATTGTATTAAGGGATTCAATCTGCCATTAAAAATTACCTTTAAAACAGCGCAATGGATAAAGCCAACTGAGAAATGGAAAACTCTAGACCTGTATCCCGAAGGAGACAATAAATTTTCCGTTGATCCAAATTTTTATATTGGGACAAAACAGGTTGAGTAATATTAAACTGTCATTCCGGGTGATGCGGGGAATCTGCGTCGAGTTATTAGCTTGCTAAATTGCAAACAGATTTCTCGCTGCACTCGAAATGACAAGCGGGAAAAATGATATAAAACAAAAAACAAGCCTGATTTTTTTTCTGTCATTCCGAGCGAAACGAGGAATCTGTACCGAGCTATCAACTTACTAACTTGTAGATAGATTTCTCGCTGCACTCGAAATGACAGACGGCAAAATGACATACGATGAAATGACCGAAAACAAAAAAGCTAATCTAATTTAGCAGCAAATTGGCCTATGTCGCAAATCCGAAAGCAAAGTATTATTTCTTCCATGGTGGTGTACATCGGCTTTGCTATCGGCTTTTTTAATACCTGGTTATTTACAAGAGAAGGTGGCTTTTCCCAGGCAGAATACGGACTTACAGGCATTTTTATGGCGATTGCCAATATCATGTATTCCTTTGCCAATTTGGGTATGGTGGCATACGTGTATAAATTTTATCCCTATTACAACGAAAACCTGCCCAAAAAGAAAAATGACCAGGTCACCTGGGCATTGGTGTTTTCTTTGCTTGGATTTAGTCTGGTGGTAATAGCAGGCATTGTTTTTAAGGACCTGGTGATCAGGAAGTATGGTACCAATGCTCCCGATCTGATCAAATATTACTATTACGTTTTTCCTTTTGGTATGGGACTAACGCTATTTTCGATCCTGGAAGCTTTTACCTGGCAATTAAAAAAAGCTGTACTCACCAATTTTCTGAGAGAAATTCAGTTTCGTGTTTTTACAACTATTTTGATCGTTTTGGTTTTTACGGGAATCATTGGCTCTTTTGACCTGTTTATCAAGATCTATTCCTTTACATTTTTGGCAATTGCAGGAATTCTTTTGACCTATTTAATTTACAACAAACACATTTCCTTTACTTTTTCTGTTAGCAGGGTTTCTAAAAAATTCTTTAAAAAAATTATTACGCTCATCGCGTTCGTTTATGCAGGTAATTTGGTATTTACCATTTCCATGGTTATAGACACCATTATCATCGCCGCTGTATTGCCCAATGGGCTTGCTTTAGCCGGTGTTTACACATTGGCACAAAATATTGCCAGTTTGGTACAGGCTCCCCAACGAGGCATTATATCGTCATCGCTTGGTGCTTTATCGAAGGCGTGGAAGGACAAGGATATGAAAAAGATTAGCCGGATCTATCACAGTTCTTCCATTAACCAATTGATTTTTTCGGTTGGTATTTTTGCACTGATTTGGTTGAATTTTACGGATGGCATTTTTACTTTTCATTTACAGGCTGGTTATATTGATGCCCGCTGGGTTTTCTTTTTTATCGGTTTGATGCGCATTATTGACATGGGCACAGGCGTTAACAGCCAAATTATCAACACATCCACATTATGGCGGTTTGATTTTTTTACCGGTGTTATCCTGCTTTCTTTAACGCTGCCACTAAATTATATTTTAACCAAGTACTATTATGGTGTAATGGGGCCGGCTATTGCCAACCTGGTAACTTTTACTGTGTATAATACCATTCGATATTGGTTCCTTATCAAAAAATTCGGGTTGCAGCCATTTACTTTAAAAACAGTTTATACAGTGCTGTTGGGCATCAGCAGCTTTTACAGTTGCTATTTTCTCTTTCATGAGTTTGATGGTTTTTTTGCGATGATGATCCGCAGCATGGCCTTCCTGGTTTTGTATGTAACCGGTACCATCATTTTAAAATTATCGCCCGACCTGGGACCCCTTTGGCAGGTAGCTCAAAAAAGACTGGGCATAAA
Organism: Chitinophagaceae bacterium; assembly: GCA_031402615.1. Lineage (GTDB taxonomy): Bacteria > Bacteroidota > Bacteroidia > Chitinophagales > Chitinophagaceae > Ferruginibacter. The sequence continues at coordinate 99,871 of JANNSN010000056.1, read as the reverse complement.
AAAAGGAGATCCATAATCCCCTTGCACTATTTCATTTAATTTATTTATTGTTCGTAAACTTTGGAAACAATCCTTCCCCCCCCGCGAAATTTTCTGCTCCAATAAGCATCATCCAGGTTGCTGATGGTTACCCCGGTACTTGAACCGGCATGTGTAAAATATCCATTACCCAAATACAATCCTACATGACTAATGCCTTTCCTGAAAGTACTAAAAAACACCAGGTCGCCCTCCTGCAAATCCTTTTTGGCTATTTTTTCACTTTCCCCGTATTGCGCGCTTGCAGTTCTTGATGCATGCAGGCCGTATACATCCGAAAGTAATGCCCCGGTATATGCACTGCAATCAATTCCTTTTCCGGTGGTGCCTCCATACCGGTAACGTGTCGCCCACCATTTTTCAATCTCATCATATAAAACCGCGTTACCAACAGCTTCTACATTCATATCCAGTAACAAAGCGTATTTAAACTGAATACTTGACAACTTTTCAATTGCAGATTCGTCAGATACCATGAAAAGACCTGTGTTTGCAACAGGTGATCTTAATTCAATCCCGTCAATAAATTTAGTTGACTTTTTTAGCTCAAGTGTAGCATTCAACCGCTCCATATTAATTGAAGGCTGTGCTTTGGCTGTTAATGATGTTCCTGAAAAAATACTGATGACTACAGAAACAAAAAATAAGTTTTTCATACGTAAACTTTTGGGGTTTAATACGTAAGTACAACTTAATCTTGTGTAATTTACTCTCCTACTTGTCGTTGAATTACCTGTTTATCAATGCTGAACTGCGATTCATGTCCTACAAACTGTTATAAAATATATTTACTAATGCTGCGCAAAGTTAACTTTCTATATCCGTAAATACAAGCCATTAACGTTTTATTAAAAATTAACGCTTATCCCGGTTAACCTGCTGTGGAAAAACGAATTATACCTGCAAGTTATTGTTTACGATATTTGTAACCGGATACAGGATACTGGAAATGGATACGGAATATGGGCAAACATTTTAATTTAATGGTTATGCGGAAATTCAGTGCACCAAATCAACTATCCTGAATCAAGTATCCGTTTTTTGATATGAAGTTTTCACATTTACACGTACATACGCAGTTTTCATTGTTAGATGGAGCAGCCTCTATAAAAAACCTGTATAAAAAAGCGATAGCAGATAACATGCCGGCATTGGCCATCAGCGACCATGGCAATATGTTTGGTGCATTTGAATTTGTAAAGGAAGCTTATAAACATAAAAATGATGACGGCAGTTTAAAAGTAAAACCCATTGTTGGTTGTGAGTTTTATATTACACAGGACAGGCACCGGAAAACTTTTAGTAAAGAAGAAAAAGATCCGCGACACCACCAGATATTATTGGCAAAAAATGCGCAGGGATATAAAAACCTCGTGAAACTTACTTCATTGGGATATATTGAAGGTTTGTATTCCAAATATCCACGCATCGATAAAGAACTGATTCATAAATATAACGAAGGATTGATTGCCACGACCTGTTGCCTTGGTGCCCTGGTGCCTCAAACCATCTTAAAAAAAGGCGAAGCAGAAGGTGAAAATGAATTTAAATGGTGGCTTAATATTTTCCAGGATGATTATTATGTTGAATTGCAGCGGCACGGAATTCCTGACCAGGAAAAAGTAAATACTGTGTTATTAAAATTTGCTAAAAAGTATAACGTAAAAGTTATTGCCAGTAATGATTCACATTATGTTGATCAAAAAGATTTTAATGCACATGATATCCTGCTTTGCATCAATACGGGGGAAAAACAGAGCACCCCTGCCCTGCATGAGTTTACCGATGATGATGTATTTGCAAAGAACAAACGCTTTGCTTTTCCCAACGACCAGTTTTTTTTAAAGACCGGTGAAGAAATGAGTAAGGTTTTTGAAGACCTGCCGGAAGCCATTGACAATACCAACGAAATTGTTGACAAGGTAGAATTACTCAATTTGAAAAGAGATATACTGCTGCCACATTTTACGGTTCCTGCAAATTACAAATCCCAGGACGAATACCTGGCACATTTAACCTGGTCGGGTGCCAAAGCAAGATATAAGATTTTATCGCCTGGGGCAGAGGAACGATTGCGGTTTGAATTGGAAGTTATTGAGAAAATGGGTTTTGCCGGTTATTTCTTAATTGTGGGCGATTTTATTAAAGCGGGCCGCGATATGGGAGTATTCATTGGGCCGGGCCGGGGTTCTGCGGCAGGAAGTGCAGTGGCTTATTGTATTGGCATTACCAATATAGATCCCATAAAATATAACCTGCTGTTCGAAAGGTTCCTGAATCCCGAGCGTAAATCCATGCCGGATATTGATACGGATTTTGACGACGAAGGCAGGCAAAAAGTATTGGACTATGTAGTTCAGAAATATGGCAAAAACCAAGTGGCACAGATCATCACCTATGGTACCATGGCTGCCAAATCAAGTATCGCCGATGTGTCGCGGGTAATGGATCTTCCGCTGGCCGAAAGCAGGGCCATTTCAAAATTGGTTCCGGAAAGGCCGGGCATTAATCTCAAAAGATTATTGCACGCACCTTTCACGATAAAAGAAGCAAAGGACGGCGAAAAATCGCTGGAAGAAAAAGAACAGTTGCAGACAGAAGATATTGAAAATGTAAAAAAATTAAGAGAGATCTATGCGGGAGATGATCTGCCATCCAAGATTTTGCATGAGGCTGAAATTCTGGAAGGCTCGGTACGCAATACCGGCATTCATGCATCTGCCATCATTATTGCACCGAAGGATTTAACCGAGTTATTGCCTGTTGCTACTTCTAAAGAATCTGAACTCTGGCTTACCCAAATTGAAGGCAACTCCATTGAAGAAGCGGGCGTAATTAAGATGGACTTTCTGGGTTTAAAAACCCTAAGTATCTTAAAGACCGCCCTTCAGCTTATAAAACAAAACCACGGTGTTGGTATTGATATTGACACGATTCCGTTGGATGATGAAAAAACCTACAGACTCTACCAGCAGGGCGATACAAACGGAACCTTTCAGTTTGAAAGTGTGGGTATGCAAAAATTCCTACGGGAACTAAAACCCGATAAGTTTGATGACCTGATCGCGATGAACGCCCTGTACCGACCCGGCCCGATGGGTTATATTCCCGAATATATTGACCGCAAACACGGCAAAAAACAGGTGGCCTATGACCTGGCCGATATGGAAGAACACCTGAAAGAAACCTATGGGATCACGGTTTACCAGGAGCAGGTGATGTTACTTTCTCAAAAACTTGGCGGCTTTAGTAAAGGCGATGCGGACGTGTTGAGAAAAGCCATGGGTAAAAAGCAAATAGCTGTACTTAATAAAATGAAAGTGCAGTTTATAGATGGCGCTACAGCAAAAGGACATGACAAAGTAATCCTGGAAAAAGTATGGACCGATTGGGAGGCTTTTGCCCAATATGCTTTTAACAAATCTCACTCTACCTGTTATGCATTTGTTGCCTATCAAACGGCCTATTTAAAAGCACATTATCCCAGCGAATATATGGCGGCAGTATTGAACCATGCGGGCAGTATTGATAAGATCACTTTTTTTATGGAAGAATGTAAACGGATGGGATTAAAAGTGTTGGGGCCGGATATCAATGAATCGCAAAATGGATTTGCAGTAAATAAAAAAGGGGAGATCCGTTTTGGTTTCAGCGGATTGAAAGGCGTTGGTGAAAATGCCATTCAGCATATTATTGAAGAACGGAACAAACACGGGCATTATTCCACAATATATGACCTGGCTAAACGGGTTAATCATCGCTCGGTAAATAAAAAATCGCTGGAAAGCCTGGTTTACTCGGGTGCGTTTGATTGTTTTGAGGATATTACCCGGGCTCAGTATTTTTTCCAGGCACCAGGGGATATGCAGGGATTGGAAAAGATCCTGAAATTTGGATCTGTTTTTCAGGCACAAAATGCCAGCTCAGTAAATACGCTTTTTGGCGACTTGCAAATGCCGGATATCGTTCCGCCCAAATTAGCCATTTGTGAGCCCTGGCCGCTTGCCGTGCAGCTTGATTATGAAAAGGATGTAACCGGTATGTATATGAGTGGCCATCCACTGGATAATTTCAAATTTGAAATGCGCCATTATAACATCACGTCCCTGGCCGATTATAACGAATTTAAGGCCGGCGTTAATCAGAACCCAAATCCAGCTATGAGTTTCAGGCTTGCCGGCTTGGTGGTTGATGCGCAACATCGCCTAACAAAAAAAGGAAAGAATTTCGCCATTTTAACCATAGAAGATTATAGCGGAAAGGCGGAGTTTATGCTCTGGAGCGAAGACTATGTAAAATATAATAATTACCTCGAAAAAGGATTAATCGTCATGATCGAAGGTAATTTCCGTCAGCGTTTTGACGGGCAGACTTATGATTTTAGTTTAAATAAATTGCACCTGCTGGATACAGTTAAATCATCTTTAACCAGGCAAGTAATCATTGATGTGGAGCCCCAGTTTATTGACGAAGAAATGGTTGAGTTTATTGATGCGAACGTTAAGGCTAATCCCGGCAAAACATCCATAAAATTCAACGTTTTTGATAGCCGTAATAAATGCAAGGTGGGTATGTACAGCCTGGAAAAAAGCGTTACCATGAACGATGACCTTGCTTCATATTTATTTGAAAATAAGGATATTGCGGTAAGTGTGGTAACAGCATAACGATGTATGATGTTAGGTGTAAGATGTACGGCAGTTGCCGTTGAATGGCCGTACATCGTACATCTTACATCGTACTTCAAAAAAAGCCTCTGAAACCGGCTTTTCCGCCACAATGGCTTTCCATATGTCAATAATATTTCATCACATCATGTGGATATGTCATAACAGCATATTAACGTTTTTGGAACTAACTTTGCAGGCTTATCGTCAATAAATAAACTTAAAATATAAATTATGGCACTAGAATTCACAGATGCAAACTTTCAAACAGATGTATTAGACTCCGAGAAATTATCAGTTATTGATTTTTGGGCAGAATGGTGTGGCCCTTGCCGGGCAATTGGTCCGGTTATTGAAGAACTGGCTAAGGATTATGACGGTACCGTAAACATCGGCAAGGTAAACGTTGATAATAACCCCCAGATATCCATGAACTATGGTATTACAAGCATTCCTGCTATCCTTTTTGTGAAAGGTGGCCAGGTTGTAGATAAATTGGTTGGCGCACAGGCTAAAGCAAATTTTGTAAAAAAGATTGAGCAACACAAATAATAATCACAGATAGATCTGATTAAAATGATTTCGCTGAAAAAGAATCCCCCTGATATACCGGGGGGATTTTTAATGCAACATCGTTGAGTTGAAATTGATTAATGTTACACAACTTTTATTGCGTTGGTATCGTGTTTATATTTAAACACAAATGGAAAGATAACGGCCAACACCAAGGCATATCCTGCAAAGGCAAACCAAATACTTTGCCAGTCGCGCGAAAGAATCTCATTGGTTGCCGTGTTCATTGTAGAATAATAATCCACCACCAGGCCTGCACCATAACCGCCAAACATGGCGCCCAATCCATTTGTCATAAACATGAACAACCCCTGTGCACTTGCACGCATGCCGGGCGGGGCTTCATTTTCAACAAACAGGGATCCGGAGATATTAAAAAAGTCGAAAGCCATACCATAAATGATCATGGAAAGTACCAGCAGGTATAATCCACTGCCGGGATCCCCTATGCCGAATAACCCGAACCGGAGCACCCAGGCTACTATACTAATCATCATTACTTTCTTAATGCCAAATTTCTGCAGGAAAAAAGGGATGGTTAAAATAAACAGTGTTTCAGAAATTTGAGAAATGGAAAGCAGTAAAATCGGATGTTTTACACCAAAAGTATCGGGGTGTGTTGTTTTAAAACTTTCGAGAAATGATCCGCCAAACGCATTGGTGATCTGTAGGGCAGCACCCAAAAACATCGCAAACACAAAAAAAATAAACATCTTTCTTTGCTTGAATAGAACAAAGGCATCAAGCCCCAGCGATGTAAAAAAAGATTTAACCCTGTTGGTTTTTACAGGTAAACACGCCGGCAAGGTAAATGCGTATATGCCCAAAGCCAATGCTGATAACGCACTAAAAATCAATTGCATATTGTTTGATTTCCAACCCAGTATATCAACTACCCACATAGCTGCAATAAAACCGATTGTTCCCCAAACCCGGATGGGCGGAAAATCTTTTACAATATTAAACCCCCTGTTTTCCAAAACAATATAAGAAACCGTATTGTTAAGCGCAATGGTGGGCATATAAAACATAGAATTCACCAACATTACCCAAAAGAAAACATTTGGATCCGTAATTGTTGAAGCCCAGACTAATAGCCCCGCTCCAATAACATGACAAAGACCCAATACTCTTTCGGCATTTATCCATTTGTCAGCCACAATACCCATCAAAGCAGGCATAAACAGGGAGGCGATACCCAAAGTAGAAAACACGGCTCCTATTTGCACGCCGGTAAAATGCAATGTACCACCTAAATAACCTCCAATTGAAATTAACCAGGATCCCCAAATAAAGAACTGCAAAAAATTCATGATGATCAATCGGAACTTAATATTCATATAATCTTGTTTGATTTTAGATGCGAAAGATATACATTAATTAAACACACTACAAAGCTGCGTGTGTTTTTATTCGGGATTATTAATCAAAAATTTGCCTTACCACATCTTTTATCATCGTAAATTTGTGAAAATTTTTGTGATGACTGATTCTATTGACATTTTGATTGGTGCAGCGTATGACGAAGGCCTGAAAACTATTGCTCAAAAAGTAAAAACCAGCGAACGCATAACCGATGAAGAATGCCAGTTGCTTTTTGAAAAAGGCAGTCTGCCCTTTGTTGGCGCTTTAGCGAATTTTATCAGGGAAAAACTGCATGGCGATAATACCTATTTTAACCGAAATTTTCATATTGAACCAACCAATGTTTGTGTGTTCAGTTGTGAATTTTGTTCGTATTCCCGCTTGTATGCGCATAAAGAAGATGGCTGGGAACTGGGTATTGAGCAAATGCTGGATATTGTGAAAACATACGATGGTAAGCCAATCACGGAAGTGCATATTGTTGGTGGGGTGCACCCCAAAATGAATATGGCCTATTTTATTGAACTGATGCAAAAGATAAAAGCACACCGGCCGGGGTTACACGTAAAAGCATTTACGGCAGTAGAACTCGATTATATGTTCCGCAAAGCCAAACTTACTGTTGCCGAAGGCATGAGGCAACTGCATGAAGCCGGATTAGACAGTTTACCGGGTGGCGGTGCTGAAATTTTTCACCCCGAGATCAGGGAAAAGATCTGTGCCGATAAAGTAGATGCCAATGGCTGGCTGGCCATTCATGAAGCAGCCCATAACCTGGGGTTACATAGTAATGCCACGATGCTGTACGGCCATATTGAAAACTATGAACATCGTGTTGATCATATGAGCCGGCTTAGAACTTTGCAGGATAAGACCGGCGGTTTCAATACATTTATCCCCCTGAAATTCCGTAACGGAGATAATGCCATGAGTCATGTACCCGAATCGGTTACCACCGAAGATATGAGGCTGTATGCCATTGCCCGGATCTATTTGGATAACTTTCCTCACCTGAAAGCTTACTGGCCCATGCTTGGCCGCCAGCATGCGCAACTGAGCCTGTCTTTTGGCGTTAATGATATTGATGGAACCATTGATGACTCCACAAAAATATACAGCATGGCAGGCAGTGAGGAACAAACTCCCGCGATGAGTACGGAGGAACTGGTCACCCTGATCAAACAGGCAAACCGTAAACCGGTTGAGCGGGATACTTTGTATAATATAGTAAAAGATTACAGTGAAGTTGATTTTAAATCAACAGGATTTAACGCTACGCTTAACTGATCAAATTACTGCTATCTGTCATTTCGAACGAAGCGAGAAATCTAACCTCTAACCATTATATTAGCAGCAGATTTCTTTTCCATAAATATCGGGATCGAAATGAAAGTTAAAAGATATTTGATAATAACGCAACACTTAATTGACCGAATCACTGTTCAAAATATAGATGATCGTGATTGCTGCAACTGGGATTAAAGGCCGTTTGGCTAAATGGGCTTTGGTGTTTGTATGATTGATACGCCTTTATGGTCATTTCCTGTTTACACACGCCATATAAAATTGCGGCAGTTTCAAATTCTTTTTTTTCCATACCACAGCTTTGTGTCCGGCATCTTATTCATGACAATAGTAACACGGATAATACAGATTGCAGCATTTAAATTTAATGGCCACTACATCCAATACACGGTGATAATGGCTGCAGCGGGCCTGGTCGTCAACAATTTTTCCTTTTACCGCTATGCTCATAAAAAATGGTAATTCAATCCGGGGATCAAATTACCATAAATATTTAAAAAGCGTTAAAACTTAGTTCCGGGTCAGTGACTGGTCACTATTATATAAAACAACAGCTTCCAAAAATTTCCTGGATTTTGGCGACATTGAATTACTGTTAAAATATTCCAGGGCTTTAATATCGTCCTTTAACATAGTCAAAAGCACGTCTTTGGTATAAGCCACGATATAACCATCATTGCCTTGCTGCAGAAAGTATTCTTCAACGGTATTGGCTCCGTTATAAAATTTACGGCTATACACATTTAACTTGCCCGACAATACTTTAACGGCGAAGCCCGGTAAGGTTTCAACGGCAACACGGCTATTTTTTTTGCTTGTCAATATTTTAGCTGCAACCGCATAATGCTCCTTATTTTGATAGGCAATGATGTCTGTTGAGTTAATGACAACTTTATTGTCGGCTAAAAGATGTGGTGTAACAAAAATGCCGGTAACCAGTTTTAATGAAGTATAATTTTGAATAGTGCCATCATTTAATTGCACAAAACAGGTTAAAGGCCCGTCATGTAAGTTTTGATCAGGTAAATTTTGTTGTTCAACTGAATTTTTACTAACTGCACATGAATGTAAAAGGATTACGATACTGCATAGCACAGTAATAGAGGGTATAAGTTTTTTCATTGGGTTGGGGTGTTTACAATAAAAAACGTTAAACAAACGACTTTATTATATACCGGGTAAAGTATTTTTCAGGAAATTGGAAATAACATTTGCATTCAATCAATAGCCCGGTAAAAGTAAAAATCACCAAACATATTTACTGATTAATAAAAAGTACAATAACTAATACTAATGCTACAAATAGGAGGGTAAGGCAACTAACTGCCAGGTAAGCAATGGATTTCATAGATATTGTTTTAAAAATCGAATAAACTCAAAAAATATACCAATAGTGTAAAAATGTTGATAACTATGTATGGTACCAGCTATTTGACGGGTACCGGTTTTTTTTCGCTCTCTGATTATCTTCTACGTTTTAATCTGTATTAATGAAAACATAATTTTTTAAAAAAAATTGCCTTCCTAAATAAATTTTATACATCAAACCGGGTTGTAGTGCAATAGCACACGGTTATATCCAATATTTTCACCGTGTGATCAGTTAAACATGGTATTAACAGGCTTAAATTATCTTTACGGATCATATTTTAAAGTCAACACCAGTTTACTTTCCTGTTAAATGGTTACACTTTCCGGTATCCAGGTGCCGGAAAACAACCAATAAAAGAATTTGTTTCAACTGGTGTAAGCAGGTGCCGAAAGGTCAATTGGGTCTAAAAAACCCGGGACTGTGTTTTAAAAAATGCAAGGGCTGGCGATAAAATTTTATAATGCATTTCCCGGCAAATCTCATTCCATGAAACCAATACCGGTAAATTGATTGAAAAAATGGAACCTTAATTTGCATAGGTTAATTAAATTTACCAGATTATGATGTTCATACATTATATAATTTATAAAACCTTTTTTTATGCCAATTGTAAAAGTAATTGAAGTAATTTCTTCTTCCCCAAAAAGTATTGATGACGCCATACAAAATGCCGTAACTGAATGTGCCAAAACCGTGCGCAATATTGATTCGGTTTATGTAAAAGATATTAAAGCACATGTAACGGATAATAAAATAAGTTCTTACGGTGTTATTTGTAATATTTCATTCAGGCTGGATTCCTAGTAAAGATTTTCACAAATAAAAATGCCTTTTGAAATTCAAAAGGCATTTTTTATCCACTATTAAAAAAATTATATCGTTACCACTACATCTATTACCTGGCTTTTATCCTGGCTTTCCCAGCGGAACCTTACGGTATAAAGCTTTGCAGGGTTATTTTTAAGCCGGTAAGGAATTTTGAGTGTGTAATCAATGGTATTATTTTCCATGGCACCTTTCACCTGTTTTAAAAGAATGTCGGTTATTTTCAATTCATTCAGATCATTGTCGAAAACCCAAAAGTTTTCCTTGCCCTGGAAAATACCGGAAAGACTTGAACCTTCAATTCTGGATATATCCATGCTGGTATAGGCCATTCTGGGTGCTACTTTAATGGAAGTATCTACTTTAATCACCATATCCCTGGCCTTTAAGCCGCTGATAAAAGCATTTACACCATTACCCGATTTAATTGATCTTACAGTTTTTGAAACCTGCAGCTTCTCTCCCGTTTTGGCAAAGGTTACCGGAACTTCCATCCTGATTTGGTTTTTACTTTTGGTATCGTACAAACGGATCTTTAAAAGACCACTGAAATTACCTTTCATTAAATTGGCACCAATGCCGAATTTAATACTGAGTTTTTTTAAATCCACGGCGTTAAAACTTTTTGCATTATTTTTTAAAAGCACGTTTGGATCGTTCAGTAATATTTCTCCCTTCGGAGATAAAACAATAACCTCGGCCCCGGCAAATATGTTTTTATTTTGATCGGCTACAAATCCCGTTGGATGGTACATAACGATCTCCAATTCCCTGTCCAGGGGTATACGGTTACTCAGTAACTGATTACCGTCAATTTTAACATCAATGGTTGTAGTGCCAATACCTTCACAAAAAAATTTGAGGCCGGTGAAGGGAATTACACCTTTATTTTGTGCCTGTGCTGCCGACGTTGCGAAAATAAATGAGATCGTGCAGGCAATAACAAATTTAATACCCGGGAAATTAATTTTCATATGGATTTTTAATAAAGTACAGAAAATGCAAAAATTAGATACGCTTGTAAATCCGTTTTCGGTTTAACAGGTAATCTTTGAACGAAGGTTTGCAGGTTTTATTATCTTGGCTTTTCCTTTTATATATTTTTTACGTTAGTATGCATCATTCAAGGCAAAAACAGGTTTTCGGTACATCCACTGGCCACCTGTAAAGTCGGGAAACTCTACGGTTTCATTACCCATGGCAATGGACTGCTCACTAAGGGGTGTGATGGCACTCCAGGCTGCAGCATCATAAACATCCAGCGGCGTTGCTGCATTTCTTTTCACCGATTCAATAAATGCATGTACCACATAAAAATCCATACCCCCATGTCCTGATCCTGCAGCTTCCCGGCTCCACCTGGCCCAAAGTGGATGATCATATTTATCTAGCCAGCTCCTGGCATCATCCCATTGGTGTGGTTTTGTTGATTTTCCTTCAATGTAGATCCCATTGTTTACATCCATCCAAATGCCCTCAGTGCCCTGCACCCTAAAACCCAGGGAATATGGCCTGGGCAAACTGGTATCGTGTTGCAACAAAATGGTTTCGCCATTAACACAACTGATGGAAGTGGTAACCACATCTCCCAATTTAAAATTAACTTTTACATTGGGATGATCGGGCCCGCAGGTTTTTATGATATGATTATGCAACCCTCTTGATTTTGTAGAAAAAGAACAGAGGTTTGTAAATTTATTTCCCCTGTTGATATTTATATAGTTGGCAATTGGGCCAATTCCATGGGTTGGATACAAGTCGCCATTGCGATGCACCGAATGTGCCGTTCTCCACCTGGCTTCTGTCCATCCCTTCTCCCCCATTTCGCAACCACCACCATAACCTTTTATGCCATCATTAAATTTCACTTCCCGTAAATCGTGTTGATACCCACCCTGCAGGTGAATCATTTCACCAAACAGGCCCTGCCGTACCATGTTCAACACGGCCATCACATCCCTGCGGTAACATACATTCTCCAGCATCATCACATGGGCTTTATATTTTTCGGCAGCTTTTACCACATCCCAGTGATCCTGCAAAGTGATACCGATCACCACTTCCGATGCAACATATTTAATACCTGCTTCAAGCGAACCAATGATCATTTCTTTATGCCACTCCCACGAAGTGGCAATAATGACTGCATCAATTCCCTGTAGTTCCAGCATTTTTTTCCAGGCATAGGCATCGCCGGTAAAAACACGCGGCATTTTCCTGCCGGATTTTTCTACTGCTTTTTTCGCCGAGGAGAGCATACGGTCATCAATATCGCAGATCGCAACTACCTCCACATCAGACCTGCTCAATAAAAGATCCAGATGATCCTGCCCCCTGAACCCAACGCCTATGATGATCACCTGCACCGGTGTTTCGGTAGTACCTGCCCATAGTTCAGTATGGGGTAATACGGCAAGCGATGCAGCTGCCAAACCGGTCTTCTTTATAAAATCTTTACGTTTCATCTGATAAGTATTTATTTAAATGGAAACTGTACGAACATAAGATAACTATATATTTTTAATGTAACAGGATTTATTATCATAATTCTCTTTCTGGAATCCCATCACCATAATAAATTTTTTATGCTTCGGGTTTGTTACGGAATGATAAATAACCCTTTTGATCCCTTTTTCTGCCAAAAAACTATTTCCTGCATCAAATAAGAACCGGCCAACTTTGTAATCCCTGTATTTGGGAACCGTATAATTTATTTTTACAAAAGCATTACCGTCTTTATCCACGTTAGCTACAAAAATATTAGCAACAACAATATCCCGCAATACAACAAATTTTATTTCATCTTCCCTGTCTTCCAAGATAAATTCCGGAAAATAGGCATGAATATCTTTCTGGTAAAAGGAAAGAAACTTTGGTACCATTGCGGCGTCTTTGGTAAACGTAACTAAATCAAATTTTTCCTGGCGCCGATATATCTTAACCAGGAAATAAACGTTAATTGAAAACAGAACAGCATTGGTTAATACGATCGGGAATGCCCCAATTAAAATTCCGTAAAAAACAAAAGAAAGCCCACCCAAACTATTTATCCACCTGAACTTAATATCGTTATTTACCAATAAAGAAGTGGCTAAAAAGATAAATGCAAGATAACCGAGTACGTTCGGCAGTATATTATTCATGATTCCTGAAAATTAAGGGCCTCAAGTTAATACAGAACAGGCAACGAAAAAGTGAATCCTTTTTTTACCCGGGATTATAGTTTATACCGATCATACCAGTATGTATTCCAAAGCCATTTACTATCGGTATAATACCATCTACGATTTCAACGTAGTCCTTTGGACTCCTATCAAAGAAGAAATTGTTTTTTTTGAGTTCCGGTTATCCTAACATTCGCGTTTCCTAATTCTCCATCTGTAGTTAAATCAAAAATTTTAAATTAAACACCAGGCATCCCTTCCTTCATAAGCCTGTACACGTCAGTAATTTTTTTTCTTTAACTGATTTTTTTAAGATCACAGACGAAAAATTTTCTGCCTGGCATTCCTGCGCCTGCACCAGATTTTCATTGGTAATGGCATCAAATAGTCCCTGGATAACATCGTACTCCTACTTGTTCATTACCTGCATTATATCTTTTGTTGTTTTTCATATAATGCAGCGGGCACTATTACCCAATTATTACTGTTATTCAAAAAAAATTAGTATGCAAAAACCATTTGAAAGTTGATTATCCAGGCAAAAAAAATGCTGCGCACTATTAGACAGGCGCAGCAGTATTTCGGATTAGCGTTTATTTATTTTCTTTAGCCTTTAACGGTATAATTCCAGCCATTTCGCTGATCACATTCACGAGATCGGAGCCGGCAGGTACCACAAATTTCGTATTGCTGCTCATAGCCACTTCCACAGCTTCCAGTTTACGAAGCACCTGTGCGTTACCAACAAAATATTCTTCAGCAGCCTGGTTAACCATTTTAATGGCTTCGGCTTCACCTTCCGCTTTAAGTATCTGTGCACGTTTAGAGCCTTCTGCTTCTTTAATTCTTGCACGCTTTTCACCATCTGCAACAGTCTCCCGCGCAGTAGCGTAGTCGATCGCAGCTATTTTTTCATTTTCTGCTTTTACTACTTTGTTCATGGTTTCCTGCACGTCGGCAGGCGGATCAATCTGCTTCAATTCGGTTCTGATCACATCAATACCCCAGGTCTTTGTTTCTTCCAACAGGGTTCGGTGCAGCTCCGCATTGATCTTACCACGTTCACTGTTAGCCGATTTTAAAGTAAGCGTACCAATTATGTTACGCAGTGTTGTACGTGCCAGGTTTACGATCTGCCACTCATAGCGGTTTACATTGTACTGTGATGCTTTAACACTGTTTTCATCAGATATTACCCTGAAATAGACCTGTGCATCAACTGATGCATTCAGGTTGTCATTGGTGATGATTTCCTGGGCCTGTGCATCCACCATCTGTTCGGTGGTATTTACGATATACATTTTATCGATAAATGGTATGATCCAGTGAAAACCCGGCATAGCAAAACTTTTGTATTTACCCAGCCGTTCAATCAATCCCCGCTGTGTGGGCCTGATAATTTTTACACCCAAGGCAAAAATTAATATCACAGCACCGATTACATAAAACATTTCTTTTTCCATAATTTTTTTTATTGATGAATCCTATACTGAAATTTCAACCTTTTGATTTTTAAAAACCGTATTAGAAGTGAATAAAATGTAGCTTTTCAGTTTTCGAGGAAGGTACATTTTTTTAATGATATTTCCATGAATTGCAAGCAGGTTCAAAAAAGATATCTTAAATTGATCAGTTCCTGTATAATTGATTAAACAATAGTTTAAAAGTTCCCTGCGCCTGTGCCCTGAAAGTGATCTCGGGTCCAAACGCAAACAATTTCCCGTTGCCCACATTGGCCTCAAAAGCGGTTACGCCGTTTTTTAAATAGGCTTCACCCCAACTCCATCCGCTGCGTAAGACTTTGTCATTGGCAAACCAACCTAATGGTTTTATGATCCCTTTCGAAACTGCATCCGGGTGCATCTTAAATACCGGGCTGTTATCAAAATAGACGTCGGTGAGGCTTCTTAACCCGGAGGTTGCTACCTGGTCATTATCAACGGTCATCTGCAAAATGCTTCCCGGGGTGTAATATTTATCACGGCTTAACGGTTTTTCTTCACCGTTAACAATTTCAACCATAGCATTTGAAATCGGCAGTTGCAGGTGGTATGCCAGTTGCGTACTGCTCCCAATCGTTACAATGTGGCCACCCTTTTCCATAAACAATTTTAACTCGGGTATAGATCGTTCTGCGTTAACAGCACCTGTCATTTTTTTATAGGCTTCCGGAATATTTTCGGCGTTTAAGGTATCTCTTCCCCGTCGGCCAATCCTGCTCGAGGTATCCGGAATAGCTCCCCCAACAAAAACAATCACATCGTATTTTGATCTAAGATTTCCTGCATCAATATCCTTAGCAAACAGGAGTTCAAAGGAATAATCATACTTCTCCAGTATAAAACGCACCCAGCCCGACGGCATCGAGCCTCCATAAGTATCCCACAATGCAATCTTTGCTTTTTTTATTTTTGTCAACAGCGCAGGTTTTTGATCTACCTCAATAAACCGAACATTATTTTCCGTTGCTATTTTATTGATTATTAAATTTGATTTTGAGTTGGCCGGGATATAAAAAGACCCTTTACTATAGGTTGAACCGGGAGCAAGGTTTACTATCCTGGCAACTTCAATACCAATGTTCATTAAATTGTTTACCGCCTTGTAAGAAGTATTGGCCCTGGCATCCAGTACATATCCTTTTGCAGATTTTTTTACAGCAGGACCTGAAATTTTTATGATTTGCCCGGGCGGATTTTTTTCAAAAGGCCCTTCAAAACCTTCCATAATGCGGTCAAACTGAACACCCATCTGATAAGCCAATGTCCATCCCGCGGCATCATATGGCGGCACCGGTGGCCCGCCGGGATATTGAAAATCATTGGGATGATCCTGTGGTTCAAACATATCCAGTACATGTGGTCTGAAAGCCTGGTTGGTTTTCACAACAAAGGAATTCGCCGGATATTTTTTTCCGGAAACGGAAAAATCTGCTGTCGCTTTTTGCACTACAACCCCGGTTTTTATAAGCGCATTTAAAAATTCAACCGCGGTAGCAAAATCTGGTTGATCTGATGGGATGATGTAACCACGTGGATCTCTGAAAGCCTTATCATTCATCACACTATCGTAAAATTTAACCGAAACAGTGATGCGGTTGGATGCCGAAGCCGCCCTGGATCTTTTCATTGAATCTTCCTGTAATTTATTGATCGCTTCAATTTTTGATGGCGAAAGTGACCAGGTATCCCTGCTGCCCCTATCCATTGAGTTTTTACCCATCAGGTAAATATTCATCAACAATTCATCGCGGTGCCTGGAGGCATAATTTAACACCGCGTAGTTCAACGAAACCGAGTAATCAATGGATTGCCGGAAAAGCCATTTTTGGGGTACTATCGGATTTGGTGTGGCCGCATTTGGAATCAGCCTGGTTGTAACCAACGGAATGGTCGCAGGATTTGGGCTTCCTACAATTTCGGTAAGTAAACCCAACATGTTATGAAAATACGTTGTGGTTCTGAGTCCGCCGTTGTACCAGGTTGAAAATACGGAGCCTGCTTTACTGGTGTAACCCGGTTTACCCTCGGCATTTAAGCGGTTTTGCATGGCCGCCCCAAGAGCATCAAGCCCGGTTACAACCAGCGGATCAAAAACATAATTAAAGGGATCGCGGTAGGGTGGACCGGCAAGTATAGAACCCGCGGGACCCGATTGGTGGTGGTTGTACATAATTTGAGGAATCCATTCAACAAATAACTGCCTGCCAATATTTTGAGTTTCTTTAAGATTCAGCATAAAAAAATCCCGGTTGTTATCATGGCCGGCATACTTTTGATACAGGCGTGGCAGGTTTGATAAACTTCTTTTTTCGGGTTTTTGTACTCTCATATACCAGTTGCTAACGAGCTCCTGGCCATCAGGATTAGCATGTGTCATCAAAATAATCACATCATCTAAAATTCGCATAGTTTCATCATCCGTTTTGTTTAATAACTGGTATGCAGTTTCAATAAGTTGATGAATACCCAATGTTTCTGTCGAATGTAAACCACCATCAATCCAAATGACGGCCTTTCCTGCTTTGGCCAACTGCCTGGCTTCTTCAACAGCTATTTCGGCATTGCCCATTTTTTGGGAAATGGCTTTATACTGCTCCAGTTTTTTTTGATTTTCAGCAGACGTGACGATCAACATGAACTGATCCCTTCCCTCTTCCGTTTTACCAATAACGGTATATTTTGCCCGGTTTGATACTTCGCCCAATTTTTTAAAATAAGCCTCCGTTTGTGTAAACGTTGCCAATTGGTAATTATCACCGATGGTAAACCCAAAATGTTCCGATGGTGAAGGTATTAACTGACCAAATAAATTATTCAGTTGAAAACAAACCAGTAATAAAATGCCTGGCAATCTTCTTGTATTCATTTTTAAGTTTTAGTAATGAAAATCTAAGTTACTCAATAAATGTATCGTATTTTAAACTTACTACCTGATGTTGAACAATAAAAGTAAATATTATGTTGGTTTGATATGAATATAATTCATTATTTAGCTTAACTTTCCTTAACAAGTAGAATTATACGTTTAGTTGTTTGTAGTTTTAATAATACTGCTGAATAGTAAACTATGAGTGGAAAACTGCCACAAACATATATTAACCCCCGGGAAAGCGATGAACGATATCGCTATTTTGTAGAAGGAACACATGACCTGGTACAAAGTGTAAGCCCTGCCGGTGAGATCGTGTTTGTAAACAAATCCTGGGAGCAAACGTTGGGATATACCGAAGCAGACAGAATAACATTGAACCTGTTTGATATTATTCACCCCGATTCACGACAATTGTGCCGTGAAATTTTCGATAAAATCCTGGAGGGGGAATCTATAGAATCTGTTGAAGTCGTTTTTATTAAGAAAGACGGAAGCACGGTTATGCTGGATGGGAATATATTTCCTTTTATCCTGGAAGGAAAAGTTATTGCCACGCAGGGTTTTTTTCATGATATCACTGCCAGGAAAAAAGCGGACTCGGAAAAATTTACTTTTTTAGAAGAACTGAAAAAAAGTGAACAAAAATACCGCGCTTTGGTTGAAAGGGTTTCTGATGGCTTTTTGTCATTGGATAATAACTGGTGCTTTACTTATATGAACAAAAAGGCCGGTGAAATTTTAGCCATAGACCCGGAAAATAATATTGGCAAGAATATTTGGCAGGAGTTTCCCCATTGGACGGATACACTTTTTTATAAAGCCTTTCATGAAGCTAAAGCATCGCAGCGTCATGTATACCTGGAGGAATATCATCCGGATAATGATACCTGGATTGAAAATCATTTTTACCCTTCGGCCGAGGGCGTATCTATTTTCTTTAAAAATATAACCAAAAAGAAAAAAACCGAGAATGAATTAAAGGTTAGTGAACAATTGTTCAGGAATATGATAGAAAATATTTCGGAGGCTGTGTATACCTGCGACGAATGGGGCTACATACATGTCTACAATAAAGCGGCGGTAAAATTATGGGGAAGAGAACCGTTGATCGGAACAGACCGTTGGACTGGTTCATGGAAAATGATGAATACCGAAGGAATTGAGATGAAACCGGAGAACAGCCCGATGGCAACAGCGGTAAAAGAAAAACGACCTGTATTGGGTAAAGAAGTTCTAATTCAGCGGCGCGATGGAAGTATCCGCCATGTGCTGCCCTCTCCTACTCCTTTATTTAACGCATCCGGTAAACTAACCGGCGCCGTAAATATGTTGTTCGATATTACTGATAAAAAAGAGCGGGAAGTGTTAATAAAGACCACGGAAGCAAAATATAGAGATCTTTTTGAACAAGCCAGCGACGCCATAGTGACTTATTCATTAGACGGGAAGATATATGAGTTTAATGATATCATTTGCTCCATGTCGGGATATACTAAAGAAGAATTCCAAAAACTCAGACTCAGCGATATTTTAGTTGGTGAGATCATCATGAGCAAAACAAAGTATGAAGAGATTTTGAGCGGAAAAACAGTTACCCTTTTTCGCCAATGTAAACATAAGCATGGGGCACTGGTTGATATGGAATTTAAAACCAGGCTTATTCATGGTAACCAGGTTCTGGCAATCGGGCGTGATATAACAGAACGAAAAAGAAATGAGGAAATAATAAAAAAAGCGAACGAGCGCTACGAGATACTGGCTAAAGCAACCAGTGATACCATTTGGGACTGGGATATACTGCATGACAAAATGCTGTATAACTATGGAAACAGGAATATGTTTGGCCATAAGCATACAGAAATAGAAAAGGTGAGCGAGTGGTGGAAAAAGAACATCCATCCATCAGATTTATACCTCGTTATTGAAAATTTAGAACAGACTTATAGCAAAAGGCAACATCTTATTCAGCTTGAATACAGGTTCCGTTGTGCCGATGGTACCTATAAATATATACTCGACAGAGGTTTTGTGATCTATGATGAAGAGGGTAAGCCGATCAGGATGATTGGAGCGATGCAGGATATTACCAAAGAAAAAGAACATGAAAGACAAATAGCCGTTGCCATCATGGATACACAGGAAAAAGAAAGAAGGGAACTGGGCATGGAACTGCACGATAACGTTAACCAGCTTTTGACCGCTACCCTGCTCTACCTGGGTATGGCAACCAAATCAAGCCTGGCCGGAAATGAAGTGTCGAAGACACTGAATGAGTGTGCAGGCTATATCAACGAAGCCATCAATGATATTCGAAATCTTTCTCACCGCTTAACACCGTATACCAATGACGAAGTTTCGTTGAAGGAAATTTTGAAATGGATTACAGATCCGATAGAAAAAACAACTCCTTGTGAAATTAATTTGGAGGTAGATGAATTTTCGGATACTATGGTCAGTAAAGATATACAAACCAATATTTACCGTATTACCCAGGAACAATTGACCAATATTTTAAAACATGCCAGGGCTGGAAAAGTTGGGATACAAGTTCAATTGACTGCGGAAAATATAATACTTACAATTACCGATAACGGAATTGGATTTGATACTGCCATAGCAACCAAAGGTATCGGGCTTCAAAATATCAAAAGACGCGCAGAATTATTTTCCGGAATTTGTACCATTACATCATCTCCCGGAAATGGATGTGAGGTAAAAGTGGAAATACCAGTTGGTAAAGATTAATTCTTCTGGCTTTTTACGACCGTTTTAAAAATTATAACCTACACCAATTTTAACTTGATTTGGATTTAATAAGTGGTAAATTTGCAACTGTATTTTAAAATAAAGTTGTAATGAGTGAAAATGATATTTTTCAGTTAGTAATCTATACCGTTTCGGGCTTTTTAATCGGACTGTTTTTACATAAGGTCGTTGTGCCGTTCGTCGCAAGAATAGCAAAAAAAACGGCCTTCAAATCCGATGACCTGATCATAAATACCATCCGAAACTGGATAATACCCTGGTTTTTAGCGCTTGGCCTGTTCCTGGGATTAAACCGCCTGGACCTGGAGAGCCGTTTTTATACCCTGTTTGAAAATGGCTTGTTGATTTTTTATATTTTCTCCGCTACCCTGATTATAGCCAGGATCATTTCAGGAATGCTCAGAATTAAAGCAACGGACTCTGATACCATTCTCCCATCATCGTCCATTATCGGCAATATTGTAAAAGTGATTATTTATAGTTTGGGCCTGATCATTATTCTTCATGCACAGGGAATATCCATTACGCCCATGCTTACAGCCTTAGGTGTTGGAGGTTTAGCCGTGGCTTTGGCATTGCAGAATACATTGGCAAACCTGTTTGCCGGTTTACAGATCATAGGTTCAGGTAAACTAAACCACGGAAATTTTATAAAACTGTCGTCGGGCGAAGATGGTTATATTGAAGATATTACCTGGCGAAGTACAACAATAAGAGCCATGAGCGATCATATCATTATTGTTCCCAACTCCAAGTTGGCGGATATGATCGTTACCAATTATTGTTTACCACAACCCGAATTGTCTTTTTCAGTTGAAGTGGGAGTAAGTTATGAAAGTGACCTTAGCCAGGTGGAAAGGGTAACCAAAGAAGTGATCAAAGAAACCTTGAATGAAGTAAAAGGGGGCGTTAAAGATTTTGATCCCATCATCAGGTTTATTGGTTTTCGGGAGAGTAGTATTAACCTGATATGTATTTTGCGGGTAAGTGATTACGATGCACAGTTTGCCGTAAAAAGTGAATTTATAAAAAAACTTCATGACAGGTACAACCAGGAAGGTATTAACATACCCTTTCCCATCCGTACTGTTTTATTGAAGAAGGAAGAACCATAATGGTTTGCAAAATCGTTTACAACTAAAACTTTTTTGATGAAAGATGATAAAGACAATGTTGAGTTAACTGCGGTACAAGACCATGGTGGTATTTTACCATTCGTGGAGACGGCGAAAAGCGAAACTGGAATGGTATACATGATAAGCAAGGCATGTCGGCAAAGAATGTGGGTACTTCAAAACTATCGGCAAATATAGCCACCATACCTCCCGGTGGTGTGGCTTTTACGCATATTCATGTTGACTTTGAACCGATACTGCACATCATCAGCGGAAAAGTACGGCATGCGTTTGGGCCGGGATTAAAGAACGTGCTTGAAAATGAAGGCGGCGATTTTATCTATATAAAACCCGGGGTGCCACATGAAGTATTTAACATAAGTGATACAGAACCCGTGGTTGTATTTGTTGCCCGCTCATCTGCCGAAGAGTGGGACAATATCATTCATTATATCCGTAACCGGGCTGGCCAACATTAACTGGTAATACAGAAGCTGGATCAAAACCATTTTGTCCGAACAGGCAAATGGAAAACTGAAGGAAATTTATAAGCACTTATCTGCACCAGGCAGGCCGGTTGATCATATGCTGACCACACATAGCCTGCAGCCACATACCCTGGAAGGTCACATGCCGCTTTATAAAAATGTACCTCATCACAGCAACAATACATTGCCCAAATGGTTTTTAGAAACTATTGGCATTTATATGAGCCTGCTCAATCATTGTCTTTATTGCGTGGTTCATCATTACACCGGGTTACTAAAATTATTACCGATAGATGCGCATTAAGCGCTTTCTATTCGTTCGGCACTCCATGATGATAAACCTGAATTGTTTTTTGATGGCCATGAATTGCTTTTATTGCAATACGCAAAAAGACTAACCCTGCACCCATCATCAACAGGTAAAAATAATATTGAATTGTTGCAAAAAAACGGGTTAGGTGATGGAGAGATCGTGGAAGTAAACCAGGTTGCTGCCAGTTTCTGCTATGCCAATCGTTCGGTATTGGGATTGGTAACAACCACCAAAGCTGATGAATTGGGTTTATCGCCAAATAACAGCCATGATGCCGATGATTGGAATCTCGCTTAAGCCTGTTACTATTAATGTTTAATGTCTTCTTTTGCTGCGGGCAGTAGTTTAATATAAGTTATCTTAAACCGGTTATCAACCAACTCTCCCTGTACCTCGGCTTTGCGTATGGCATTACACATACCATCATGAGCATGCGCGTCGCCATAATTGTCGATGTCTGCCCCATCAACATAATAGGCTTTATCATTAATGCGAACCGCCAAATCACAGGATTTACCCGGCAGCCCCAGCTTACATTTACCACAGGAAACCTCCACCAGTTGTATGGCTTTTGTTTCATCTGGCTTAGCCGCAACTGCGTCGGTAGTTTGGGCTGTAGCCGCTGAAAAAAGAAAACTAAAAAATAATACGCTGCAAAATGATTTCATAATAATTCGTTTATCCCGTAAAAATACTTTAAAATACCCGAAAAAACATACCCGGAAACCAGGCACACTAATAACGGCATTTATACTCCCGGTATTACAAATCTTTTGTACATTTAGGAATGCTCCCAAAAAATACGTCAATTAACCATGATCACAGATATAGATAAACTTCGAAGATTCATTGCGGAAAACAAGATGGACAGGGTATTGCAAGTTCTTAAAGACGATATTGCTGCTTACCCTGATTTACAAAATCAACTGCTTACAATATCTGCCAAGTTTACCGATATTCGCAAAAAAGAAAATATTGGATTGCTTGACGACAGCGAAGCGATGAAATTCAATGCGCAGGTCAGCTATGCTGTTCTGGAACTATTAAATGAAATGGAGCAGCAAAATGGCTCAGCCGCCGGGTTAAATAAGCCTGTGCAGGTACAGCCCGAAAAACCGGGTAAAGCAGAACACAACGTCTTTATATCGTACAATCATCACGATATGGAAATAGCCAATAAGCTTAAGGAACAATTAAATGCCAAAAATATACAGGTGGTGATCGACAGCGAACGCATGCAAGCGGGTGAAGATATTAAGGAGTTCATCGAAAAATGTGTTCGGGAAACCGGTACTACCATTTCACTCATATCTACAAACAGCCTTTTATCGGCATGGGTAGCCATGGAATCGATCAATACGTTTTACCATGAAAAAACCGATGAAAAGAAGAAATTTATTGCCTGTTTTATTACCGATGATTTTTTTAAAAGAAATTTCACGGACGAAGCACTGGATCATATTGACGGGGAAATAAAGGAAATTCAGAGCCTGATCACCGCCAGGATGGAAAAAAACCGCAGTATACGTGATCTGCAAAATGAACTTACGCGTATGACAGAGCTTCGAAACAATATGGATGAAATAATCAGGCGCCTGCGTGAAAGCTTGTGTATTGACATCAGGGGAGAAAATATGCAAACCAATTTCCCTAAAATACTTCAGGCCATTCTTAATTAACTAAAACTCATTTTATGACTTTTACCGAAAAAATTGAAAAATTACTGGCGTCCAATTATTTAAAAGAAGTAATTGACGAGTTTCTGAAATTTTTAAATGAGGTTCCTCATTCAAATACAGACGCCAAAAACGATTCCCGTCAGCTGCGTGGGCAAATCATCGTACTGAGTGGAAGATTTACTGAACTGGACAGCAAGATGACCACCAATACGATAGATTCCGGGTCGGCCAACCAGGAAAAATCTGCCATCATCAATTCCTTTATCCAGATCTTAAACCAGATGCCTTCCAATTACCCCGATCTGAACAATTACCTGGAAGAAAAAAATGAAGAAGACGAGTGGAAAGATGCACAGAAAAAAAATACCATCGAAGAGTACCACGATTATTTTAATAAGTATCCCAACGGTAAATATAAGGCAGATACCATTAAGCTGATTACTGAACTTGAAGAGGTTAAAGCTAAACAGGAAATGGAAATGAAGCGACTGGCTTCGCTTGAAAAAGAAAGACGGGCAAATGACAAAACCCAGGGAGAACCCACAAAAGTGGCGATGGGATCGGGCTTCAACCAGGCTTTTCAAACTACCGATAAAACAAGTTCGGCATCTGCTGCCCCGGTATATCAAACAACAGCCCCTGTTCACGGCGGTTACCAAGCCCCCAAATCAAGAACAGGATTATATATTGCCTTGGGCGTGTTGATCGGCATTGTCTTTATTATCATTATAGCTGTTGCTGTATCAGGTGATGACGTGACCCCGGCGGTCAATGAACAGGTATTACCAATAGAAGGATCAGATCAAAATACTTACGAGAAAGATCCGTCTACGCAAAGCTTTATATGGCCGGCAAATGAAGAATACACGTTTATGTTTAATTGTGAAGCCAAAGCTATCGAGGGCATGGACTCAGAAACTGCAAAAGTGTATTGCGATTGTGTACTGCAGAAACTTAAAAAAACGTATAGAAGTGCTGTCGACGCTGAAGCCGTGTTGGGTGAAAAAGGTTTTGCTCAATTTGCGATTGAATGCATACCGGATGGAATGAAGCAATAGTCGACCCCATTTGTTTTTTAGTTGTAAAGGAATATTGCATTTTCCAGAGAACAGTTTATTCCGGTAAATTGACACAGCGTTTTGTGTTGACACCGGTTGTAGTAATAATACCAGTCACCGGTGGATTATCACTTTATTGGAGCAATTAAAAACAGGCATCCCTTAACATTTTCATATAAACGATACCTTTCTCAGCCGCAAAATTTATATTTCTCCCGGGGATGGTTTCCGGGTTGGGATAATTTTGCAGGGCAGTATCAATACTACTTTCACGTAGCAGGTGTAGCATGGGATACAGTGAGCGGTTAGTATAGTTGGCGGCATCTTCGTCCTGTGTTCCGGCAAACAGGTACAAAGGGTGAAAACTGGCCAACTGGTAAATGCCATCGTAACCTTTTTGTGTTAATTTTTTTTCGGCAACCGAAACCAGGTTAAGGTAATCGTCAAAATTATTGAAGTTATCGGGAAAGATCAGGAAAGACGTTTCAATTGCTTCGTCATTATCCAGCCGGTTAACTTCCTGTAAAAATGATTCAAGACAAATTGCAGTTACAGCAGCAGTTTCTACTCTAAAAAAAACAGATCCTTTTTTTACAGGCCTGGCAGCGAAGGGGCAAAAATTACAACCAATTACAACATCGTTTATCCAGTTTTTTGTTTGTTCAATTATTTGTCCGGCTTCAACTATTTTCATTCACTTACTTTAATAACAGTAAAGCTAAACTAAATAATACCGATTATACCGGTACGCAGTTCAAAGCCATTTGCTATCGGTAAAATACCATCTACCATTTCAACGTAGTGCTTTGGTCTACTTATTAAATCAAGATGGCATAATAATGGGCCTTCATAAAGTTCATTGATCTTTCAGGGGCCCTTCCCAAATGACCTGGTCAATCATCCATTTATCATGCTGTTTAGCAAGAAGCAAATAGTCTACACCCCACCAGGCAGTAACTTTAGCAGCAGCAATACTATTCATGATATCCAGTACTTCAACTTTTTTGGGAGCACCTGGTTTAGCAAACTGTTTTTTTTCAAAAACTCTTTTTGCATAATTAATTGCCTGCTGCCAGGTCATATTTCCATCCGGAACATATTTACCTGTTTTCTTATCTAGCCAGTAACCAAACTTAAAAAGTGCGGGGTTAATACTGTTGATAAGTTTAATGGTATCGCCTTCATAAAACCCTTCCAGGTAATCAAGACAAGCTCTTTCAATCATAACTTTATTTTCCTGTGCGTAGCTATAGTTTCCAAAAAGGCAAAAAAGAAGCACATGTAAAATCTTTTTCATCGTGTATCCATTTAGTTTAAGGAATTAAATTTATACCATCTATGTAACAAACCGCAACCGTTCATAATAATTGCTCTTACTATCAAAACGGTTCGGATAAGCAAACCGTTAATGATATCTTAATCCTGTCACATCAAAAAGTTAAAGCCTTTCCTTATTGCCTTTTTATTAACAATCCTTTTCAATTGCGTAGAGTCCATAGCATTGTATTTGCATCCTTTTAATTACCTAAATAACAAAAACATGAAATCACTGAAATTTACTTTCCTATTGCTTGTAGCAGTTTTGAGTTTTGCCCCGGGTGGTGAAACCAAAGCACAGTCTGTGTCTGTCAACTTCTCAACATTTCAGCAGGAACTCAGTCCTTATGGCAGGTGGATGAACAATCCAAGATTTGGACAGGTATGGATATATAATGAACCCGGTTTTAAGCCTTATTATACGGATGGCCATTGGGAATATACCAATTATGGATGGTAATGGGAATCTGAGTATGACTGGGGTTGGGCACCATTTCACTATGGGCGCTGGGAATATGATCCTTATTTTGGCTGGATGTGGATACCCGGTTATGAGTGGGCATCTGCATGGGTTAGCTGGAGCAGCTACGATGATTACTATGGATGGGCGCCACTTGGTTACGGCGTTAACATCAATGTTTCTTTTGGATCGATTGCTTTTAACAACTGGAACTTTATACCACGAAGAAATATTTGCGATAGAAATTTAAGCAGGTATTATGTTTCTCATCAACATAATAACCAGTTCAGAAATGCAGTCGTAATAAATAATTACTATAACGGCCGGGGTGATGTAGGCAGGTACGTAAGAGGTCCCGAAAGAAGAGAAGTGGAACGCTATACCAACAACCGGGTTGAGGAAAGAAGAATTAGTTATACCGACCGGAACAGAAACAGGGACAACAATGCCCGCAATGCAAACGATAATAATCGTGACAACAGAAGAAATAATGATCGGGTGAATCAAAATAATGATAACCGGGGTAATGGCAATAACCGCCGCAACGGAGAAATAGATAATAATGGTGATTCAAGAGTTCCATCAGATGTAAACAGCAGGAGACCACAAAATAATGACAACCGCTCCCGCAGAATAGAATCGGATGATAATCCACGAAATAACAACACCGGAAATCAAAATAACCGACCCCGAAGAGACGTAAATACCAACAGGGATAACAATACGACCCCACCGGTTATTGAAAACAGGCGGCCAACAAGGGAAGTGAACAGGGTGCCACAACCGGATAATAACAATAACCGGGATAACAGGCAAAATGATATCAGAACCAACCGAAACAACGATCAGCAAAACAACAGGCCACAAAGACAGCAGGTTGAAAGGCCTGCTCCCCGGCAACAAACGCAACCGGCCGGGGAATCCAGGAGGATGGAGCGCAGGGTTGAAAGCAGCAGAAATGAACAGCCTTCATCCGGCAATGGCAGAAGTCAAAATCAGGATAATGGAAAAAGAAGAAAGAGCAATTAATATACAGGTTCTGGTCCCTATGTAAAATGATCTTCAATGATAACGCCATTCATTTTGTACCTGCAAAATGCTGGCGTTTTTTTTGTCAAAAATCAACATGGCATTCAGCCAATAATTGTTTTTCTTTGCAGGAATTATGTCTTTATATATTACTTCTTTAAATTCGGGTAGCAACGGCAATTGCTATTATGTTGGCAATGAAACGGAAGCAGTACTAATTGATGTAGGACTTACCTGCAGGGAAACCGAAAAGCGGATGACCAAACTTGGTGTAAACATTAAACTTGTTAAAGCCATTTTTGTGTCACACGAACATGGAGATCATATCAAAGGAGTTTCTACTTTAGCTAATAAATATAATTTACCTGTTTATATTACTGAAAAAACAGCAAAGCATGGCCCCAGGTTAATTGGTCATATCTCAAGAGGTTTTACAGCAAATGAACCAATCGCCATAGGATCTCTGCTGGTAACCCCGTTCACCAAGTGCCATGATGCTATTGACCCACATAGTTTTATTATTAGTTGCCAGGGCATACATGTTGGCGTATTAACAGACATTGGTAATGTTTGTAATGAGGTGGTTACCCATTTTAGTAAATGCCATGCCGTTTTCCTGGAAGCCAATTATGATGAGGATCTGCTGGAGAATGGGAAATATCCCGTTTATTTAAAAAACAGGATTCGCGGCGGTTTGGGACATTTGTCAAATGAAGAAGCGCTGGATTTGTTTGTTAAACACCGCTCTCCTGCGCTTACCCATCTTTTGCTTGCCCATTTATCCAAAGAAAATAATTCACCTGAAGTAGCTGCGGGTTTATTTGAGCCACATGCCAACGGAACAAAAATTATGGTGGCATCCCGTTACCAGGCAACTGAGTTGATACATATTACGGGCAGCTTTGCTGAAGCAGCGTTTACAAAAAAGGAAATTGGTATTCCCGTGCAACTTGGTCTATTTCAGTAACTATTTATTCCTGCTGATTTGTATTGAACATTAGTTTTGATTTAGCTATCAACCTTGGTTAACTTTATATAACAAATGACAATCTTTTTATCATGGAATTCATCGATTATTATCATGTTTTAGGCATCAACAAAAATGCGTCTGAAGATGATATCAAAAAAGCTTATCGAAAATTGGCGAGGAAACTGCATCCCGATCTGAATCCCAATGATCAGGAAGCACATTTGAAATTTCAGCAGATCAATGAAGCGAATGAAGTGCTGAGTGATCCGGAAAAAAGAAAAAAGTATGATACTTATGGAAAGGATTGGCAGCATGCAGATCAGTTTGAACAACAAAAAAGATCGGGTAGCCGGCAGCGAAGTTCTGATGACCGGCAGTTTTACAACAGTGCCGATAGCGATTTCTCCAGCTTTTTCGAATCCATGTTTGGCGGTTCGGCACGAACCCAACAAACCAAATTCAGAGGAGCAGACTACCAGGCAGCAATAAGTTTGAATTTAACAGATGCGCTAATCACCCACAAGCAAACACTAACAGTAAATGGAAAAAATATCAGTATTACCGTTCCGGCAGGTATAGAAAACGGCCAGGTAATAAAACTGAAAGGTTACGGTGCACCGGGGGTGCAGGGTGGCCCGGGCGGTGATCTGTACATTAGCTTTTCAATAACACCTCACCCAAAGTACAAAAGATTGAAAAATGATTTGTACACCAATGTCAAAATAGATTTATATACAGCATTACTTGGCGGTGATGTTACCATGGATACACTGACAGGTAAAGTAAAACTGAAGGTAAGCCCAGAAACACAACCAGGCACCAAAATAAGACTGAAGGGCAAAGGATTCCCGGTGTATAAAAAAGAAGGTGAACACGGCGACCTGTATATTACTTATGAGGTGGGATTGCCGACCAATCTTACCGAAGAACAGAAGAGTCTATTTACAGCATTGAGTAACCTAAAATAATTTACGTTATGCAAACAGAAGAAATGATCATCGTCAATGAATTTTGTGTTCATCATCGTATTGATCTCAGTTTTATCCGGGCATTAAAAGATTCGGGTTTAATTGAAATAACCACCTCGGATGAAAAATTGTATTTGCCTGAAACGCAGCTACCCTACCTGGAAAAGCTGGCCAGGCTTTATTATGAATTGGATATAAACCTGGAAGGAATTGAAACCATATCCTATTTACTAAACAGGATGAATAACATGCAGGAAGAAATATGGAGGCTGAAAAACAGGTTGAGCTTATATGAAAACGATTAACATGGCCATTACTGGTGAAAGTTTAGCAACTCATATTTCCGGGAGTACCGATAACTTTCAGGAGGAAGCCGATGAGAAGCCTATAGTTTTTTTTTAACTGTGACAAACCAGAATTAAAATTTTTTTATTGATAAATAACCTGCTCCGGCTTTTTACCGAATATCATGAATTTGCATTACTGATAAGCCTTTGCCTTAGTGTGTTGGTTGCTGTGTTGGGGATTGTTCCCAGTGTATTTATAACAGCCGCGAACATCCTGTTTTTTGGATTTTGGAATGGTATGTTTATTTCTTTCCTTGGTGAAGCCATTGGCGCGGGTATAGCCTTCCTGTTATATCGAAGAGGCTTCAAAAAACGGGTAGAAAAAAAACTTGGTCAATATCCAAAAGTCCAACGATTAGTCAATGCAAAGGGTAAAGAAGCATTTTACCTGGTCTTGAATCTCAGGCTCATCCCTTTCGTGCCGTCTGGTCTCATTACGTTTGCTGCTGCAGTTGGACAACTAAGTTTTGGCGTTTTTATGATTGCCAGTTCCCTGGGTAAGTTCCCCGCCCTGTTGATTGAAGCCTATTCAGTTTATGAAGTATCCCAGTTTGGATGGGTTGGTAAATTGATTCTGGGGATAACAGCCATGGCCGTGTTGTTTTGGGTGATTAACAGGATAAATAAAAAGTAAAAGAAGGAAAATAATTACTCAACAAATTTCCTTCCCTTTGCCATTACTAAAAAAACGATCGCTGCTACAAATCCCATAATGATAAAGCCCACGATCCACAAAGCTTTCTCGCCATCTGTAACCGTCTTGCTCCTGGCCACATGAACAATTCCCAGGATACGATAAACCAGGCTGGACAACGCCAAAATTAAACCAGAAATGATAACCTGGGGAGTAAATATCATGGCAAATAGACCCAGTGGATTCACGTCGTGGCCATCGAATTCACCGGCGTTTAAGGCAAATCCAAAAATAGCCTGAATATAAAAAACCAGGAAGCATATACCAGCGATTATTGCAATGATAAATACTGTTAGAAATCCGTTATACTTATTCATTTTTTATGCTAAATATACCTTTTTTGCAATAAAAAAAAAGGGAATAGGAAAAACAACAGTCTTGCCTTTTTAAAATGATTAATAAATTGCGGCCTGATGTTATTGAACGAAAAGATCGCCACATGTTTACAACATTTAATTACAATCATGAAGACAAGTACTTTTTATATGTTTTGGGCTGCATTAATTGCATGCAACCCGGTACTACTTTTTGGGCACCAGTTGCCCCGGCCGGTTTAGTTTTTTGCTAACTGCATTAAGCAATACTTCTACCAACCCATAAATAAGCCCAAAGGTTTCCATACCCGTTCTTGCTCTGTCGCTTGGTTTATATGGAAGATCTTCGTCTCAAATTATCCCAAAAATATCTGAATCTCACGTCGTCAACCATCCGGGCGGCAACGGCTTCGGCAGCATTCACCTTGGGTGCTTCTGGTAATAGTAATTATTTTGCTGTGCCGGTAACGCCGCTGTTATCCAAATTACTAATATTCCTGTCCTGTATATTTTTCGCAGCAGGTGATCTTTTTTAAAGGTTAAAACGAAATGTGTGTACCGGGTGTTAAATCGATATTACCCAATAGAATTATTATGCGCCTCCCGAATTAAATGCAGGAAAAATGTTATCAAAGCGTCGCTTTTACTACCCTTGGCCTGCTTTTTTAACAGCCGGAATAGATAAATGCAGGTTTATGATTAATCCGATAACGACCATACATCGCCGAAATCAACCACTGTCACATTTTGGGTTTAATACCCATTCCACATTTCATAAATTGCGGTATGAATAAGATCTGCTTTCTAATCGTTTGTTTTAGTTTAAGTTTTATATGGGCTGATGCGAATCCGGCAGATTCTTTGATTCCTAAAAAAAAATATGATACCAAACGTTTAACAGGTGTGCAGATCACACTCGATGGGATTCCATCGGAGGAGGTTTGGAATACAGTTGAATGGGCGGGCAATTTTAGGCAGTGGCAGCCTAATGATGGGGCCCCTCCCTCCCAGCCTACCACATTCAAAATTTTGTACGATAATAATTATTTATATGTTGCCTACAATTGCATAGATAGTGCCCCCGACTTAATAGAAAAGAGATTGGGCAGGCGTGATGCATTTCCAGGTGATTTTGTTGAAATAAATATTGACAGTTACCATGATCTCAGGACGGCATTCTCTTTCACCATTTCAGTTTCGGGCGTAAGGGGCGATGAATTTGTGAGTAATAACGGAAGTGATTGGGATGAAAACTGGAACCCGATCTGGTTTGCCAAAACGCATATAAATAAAGGGGGATGGACAGCTGAAATAAAAATTCCTTTAAGCCAGTTACGATATGGAAACGAACAAGATAAGGTATGGGGCATACAGGTGTTGCGTCGACTGTTCAGAAAAGAAGAAAAATCGTCCTGGCAATACATTCCACAAAGCTCCGGCGTTTGGGTAAGCAGTTTTGGTGAACTGCATGGGTTGAAAGATATTCCTTTTCACCGGCAGGTAGAAATAGCACCTTATGTAACCAGCCAGGCTGCAACTTATAAAAAAGAGCCCGGCAATCCTTTTGCCGACGGGTTCGACACCAAAATTAACGCAGGTATCGACGGAAAAGTTGCCGTAACCAATGACCTGATACTTGACTTTACCATTAACCCCGATTTTGGACAGGTAGAAGCCGATCCTTCGCAGGTTCGCATTGATGGATTTCAGAATTTTTTTGGAGAACGCAGGCCATTTTTTATTGAAAGCCGCAATATATTTGAATACCAGCTCACCGGATCTTTTGCCGGTGGTGATTATGATGCTGATTTACTTTTTTATTCGCGCCGCATAGGTAGTTCGCCACATGGTAATCCGGCTACTGTTAACGGAGAGTATGTGAAGTATCCGCAAAACACCAGTATTTTAGGCGCCGCTAAATTTAGTGGTAAAACAAAAAAAGGCTGGAGTATTGGAATTTTAGAAACAGTTACCGAAAGAGAGAAAGCTACAATTGACAATAATGGTAAAAGACGAAAAGAAATGGTTGAACCCTTCACCAATTTTTTGGTAGGCAGGTTGCAAAAGGATATACATGGCGGTAAAACGATCATTGGCGGAATTTTTACGGCCGTTAACAGGGAACACGGACTGGATGAACTATTGCACCGCAGTGCCTACTCAGCCGGCGTTGACTTTATACACTATTGGAAAAATCAAACCTGGTTCATTCGTGGTAATGTTGTTTACAGTAAAGTCAATGGTAGTAAAGAAGCGATATGGCAAACACAAACTTCCTTTGAACACCTTTTTCAAAGGCCCGGTGCTACCGAATTTTCATTAGACTCTAACCGAACTTCATTAACAGGTACGGGCGGTACGCTTCGTTTTGGTAAAACCGGTGGTAAATCGGGTAAACTGGGACAAATCTTAAAATTTGAAACGGGTGTAACATTCCGTTCGCCTGAACTGGAAATTAATGACATCGGCTTTATGCTAACCAGTAATGAAATAAACCATTTTACCTGGGTTGGTTTACAATACCAAAGGGCATTTTCGATTTTCAGGAAAGCCCAGGTAAATTACAATCATTGGTTACGTTGGGATTATGGCGGGAAATTTTTGTATTCGCAGTTTAATATAAATGCAAATGCCAATTTTACAAATAACTGGGAGGCCAACACCGGCATAACCTGGAATAATTTCGATATATCAAATAATGCCCTTCGGGGTGCCGGCCCTGTTCGCCGGCCGGCAGGCATTGGTTTGAGTTATTACCTGGGAAGCGATAGCCGGAAAAAGTTTTCGGCGGGCGTAAACGGTTTTGAGTTTTGGGGTGAAGAGAACAATATACACTTTAGCAGTAAAGCAGTTTCCTTTAACTATGTTCCGATAAATGCGTTAAGTATTAGCTTGAGCACCAGTTATGATTACGGCTACCGCAAGCAGGATCAGTTTGTAACGAACCTGGTTTATAACAACGGCACCCGAACCATTGTAGCGCAGTTGAAACAAAAAACGATCAGGTTTACCGGAAGGATCAATTACAATTTAACTCCTGACCTCACTATCCAGTATTATGGACAACCGTTTATTACCAGGCCGATCTATACCCGGTTTGGATATGTAACCAATCCTTTAGCGAATAAGTACGATAACCGGTTTCAACAATACGCTGCAAACCAAATAAGCTTAAATGGAAGTACCTACTATGTTGATGAGGATAAAAACGGTTTAACGGATTATAGTTTTGGAAAACCTGATTTTAATTTTGTGCAGTTCAGGTCTAATATGGTGATCAGGTGGGAATACAAACCAGGTTCGGAATTATTTTTTGTTTGGTCGCAGGGAAATACTTCAGATGCTTTCAACGATTTGGATTCACCGGTTTTCAATTCATTATTTAATCATGCATTTTCCGGTGGTAATACCCATAATACGATGCTGGTAAAATGGACCTATCGTTTTCTAAAATAACCCAAATCCGGATTCTTAATCGATCGTTTCAATTACATACCGGAGGTTATTCATTTCCGCTGCCTCCCCTTTTTTTAATCCCATCAGTTTTTGTCCCAATGGCGACTGCGGAGATAAAGCGATCACAGCTTTATCATCCACCATTATTTTCCCCAAAGCGATACTGATATACAAATAGCCCCTGTCCGTTTTAACCAGGCTACCGTTTAAAACCAGCTTCGCAGATAAACCGGGATCTATTTTTTCGAGTGCTGCTTTTTGTAATAACAGTTCCTGTAGTTGTGCACGGGTATTTGCCTGTTCAATCTGCAACATGGCTAAGGCCGTTTCATGCTTATCCCCTGCTGTACTTTTTGTTTCGTTGCTGCCACTTTCTTTGAGGTCGGCCAATACCTGTTGCAACACCGCCACTTTATCATGTATGATGCGGAGGTAATGCCCGTATATCTTTTGTTTCAGTGTCATGCTGTCAAAATTAATCTTATCAATTGATTTCACCTTGATCTTGAATCTTAAAAAATACAGGTATCGAAATACATGAAGCAGGTGACGGATTTTTTTTGCTAATGATATGGGATATGTAATAATAAATAGTTGATAAGCCAGGCCGGAGAAGGAATCGGCGACTATATGTTTTTACCGGTTATGTTTTGTAAGAATTACTTTTGCTGAAAATGAAACAAAATGAAAGTTGAAGAACAACTGGCTGTACGAAGTGGAAATACCTGTGAATTGTGCAGCTCAACCGAGGGTTTAAAACTTTTTGAAGTACCACCTCAAAGCGGTTTATCTGCAGATACCTGTATTCTGACCTGCAGCAAATGCCTGGCACAAATTGAAAAAAAAGAAGAACCCGACAGCAGGCACTGGAAATGCTTAACTGAGTCTATGTGGAGCGAAGTACCTGCTGTTCAGGTAACTGCCTGGCGCATGCTTAACCGGCTTCGTCATGAAAGCTGGGCATCAGAAAACGTGGATATGTTGTACCTCACTGATGAAAACCTGGCCTGGGCCAAAGCTACGGGTGATCATGAAAACGATGCCGGTGTTGACCTGCATAAAGATTGTAACGGACATACGCTGCAAAACGGCGATTCGGAGGTGTTGATAAAATCACTGGATGTAAAAGGCTCTACGGTCAATGCCAAAATGGGCACCGTTGTTAAGAACATTCGTATTGTTGAAGATAATACCGATCAGGTAGAAGGTAAAATTGAAGGGCAACAGATTGTCATTCTTACAAAATTTGTTAGGAAGCAGCAGGGTTAATTTTTACTAACTTTATGCGAACCATAAATTGATTAATAAACGGTAAAACTTTTGTTATGCGAAAAATATTTTTCCTCCTGCTGGTTCTTGGTATTGGCCTCACGGTTTGCTGCCAAAACTTAACTACCTCCCAAATGGATGACCTTGCAGAACGTTCACGGAAGGCATTTGATGTACCGGGTATTGCCGTGGGTATTATTAAAGACGGGAAAATTATTCATGCAAAAGGATATGGCGTTAGGTCATTAAATGCAAGACAACCTGTTGACGAAAACACCCTGTTTGGGATAGCGTCGAACAGTAAAGCCATAAACTGTACTGCTTTGGGCATGTTGGTTGATGAAGGTAAAATTAAATGGGATGACAAAGTCCGGGAGTATATTCCTGAATTTAAATTGTACAGCCCTTATGTAACAGAAGAATTTACCATCCGTGACCTGCTCACCCACCGCAGTGGCCTGGGACTGGGCGCGGGCGACCTGATGTTTTTTCCCGATTCAAGCGACTTTGAACTAAAGGATATCATTTATAACCTGCGATTTTTGAAACAGGCTTCAGGCTTCCGCACCAAATATGATTATGATAACCTGCTTTATATCGTAGCTGGTGAAATCGTAACCAGGGTTTCGGGAAACAGTTGGGATGACTTTGTTGAACAAAGGATCTTTAAGCCTTTAGGGATGAGCAGTTCCGCCGCCTCTTTTGACAGGCTGAAAGATAAAAGCAATGTGATTGACGGTCATGCTCCTGTGAACGGCAAAGTACAGGTAATAGCAAGAAGTACCGTAAAAATTGGACATGCCGCCGGCGGTGTAAATTCAAATATTACCGATCTGTGCACATGGCTGCAACTATGGCTAAATAAAGGCAGGTATGGTGAAGGATTAACCAAAAGGCTTTTCTCAGAAAATGTTTACCGGGAAATAACAGCCCCACAAACGATCATACAGGTTGGTGGTGCCGGCCCCTACAATACACATTTTGCAGCTTATGGTCTTGGTTTTTTCCTGAGTGATGAGAAAGGATATAAAAAAATAACCCATACCGGCGGATTGGAAGGTATGGTCACGCAGATAACTATGATCCCCGAATTAAATTTGGGCATTATCGTTTTAACCAACCAACAGGAAGGCGGAGCATTTGTTTCAATAACCAATCAGATAAAAGACAGTTATTTTGGTATCACAGGCACCGACAGGGTAGCCGAATATTCGAAAGGGCGGCAGGGACAGATGGAAATGGCAAACAAGTTGGTTGATTCTATCTGGAAAGAAATTGAAATCGTTAAGCAGTCGGGAAAAGATAAGGCCAGCTTAAAATCAATCATGGGAGATTATAAGGATGTTTGGTTTGGAGACATTACCATTTCGACCAAACTTGGTAAAACCTGGTTCTATTCAAAACGGTCTCCTAAATTAAACGGTGAGTTATTTTTTTATAAGGCCAATACCTTTGTAGTAAAATGGGAGGATCGAAGCATGGATGCAGATGCATTCCTGCATTTCAGTTTGAGCGAAGATGGTAAACCCGCCGGATTAAAAATGAAGGCCATTTCACCCTTAACCGATTTCAGTTATGATTTTCATGACCTTGATTTTGTAAAGGTCCAATAAGTAATTCTTATGGTGGTTGTAGAAATGCCTTTCGTCTGTGAGAAGGTAATTATATCCGGCATATCATTTTTTATCTCATAATTTCTTCTCCAGGATCATAAATTCCAGTTTCTGTAAATGTTTACCGGTTATGCCATCTTCTTCAAATGGTTTTCGTTCGCCGGTATCTGTATATCCATGCCTTTTATACCACGCGATCAGTTCTGTGCGCAATGAAATTACCGACATATAAATAGAATTGCATTTTACCAGGCCTGCATATTCTTCAGCTGCATTTAATAATTGTTTGCCGATTCCTGCGCCCTGTAAGGCAGGTGAAACGCTAAACATACCCAGGTAAACCCGGTTGCTATGTTTTTGCAGGTTTACACAGCCGGTAATCATACCATCCAGGGCCTTGTAGATTAAAAATACACTGTCAGGCTGCTGCATGGCGTCTATGATCATTCGTTCATCTGCACGTACATTACCGTAAATAAGATCGGCTTCAGTAGTCCAGCCCCGTTTTGAATTTTCTCCCCGGTAGGAATTATTGAGCAGGTCTTTAATGGCAGTGATATCTCTATGTGTTGCCTCGCTGATATTTTGATTGGTAATCTTAATCATGATCGGTTAAAAAAGGGATTCTTTAAAAAAAATATCCGTTGATCTTTATTTGATTTAATTTTTCTGTATCTCACCAGCACCTTGCTTTGAATATATAATTCGGCTTTCTTCAAGTGGCCCGGGGATATGAAAAGCGAATATAAGGATCAAATGCAATACTGCTTATTTTGTGTTAACCCGGTTGAATCCAAATTTTTCCCCCAAGAGATGACATCTTTCACAAAAGATGTCATCTCTTGGGGGAACAATGCCAGCTGCATTTTGGCAGGACACGGTATTTTTTCAAGATGTAAGAACCCAACAAATAACACAATGGCTTTGGATTACCCTACCTTGCACGCTTTATACAAACTTATGCTTCAACAATTTGATCTTTTAATCGACAGCTACCTCAAATCCCAGGTTGGAATTGCACCCGGCTTTTTATCAGCGAGTTTGTCTGACGGTCTTCGGCAAAATATTCTGCAATTACAACACAATGATATGATGTACCCCGCCGGAATCGGAAATGCCGTGTTAAAAGATACCACACAAAAAATAAGGGGCGACAAGATCTATTGGCTGGACAAAAACAGGGAAAATGCTTTTGAACAGGAATTTTTATTGTTGATCGAAGATTTTATTGCGCACCTCAACGGTACCTGCTACACCGGAATTAATGCCTACGAATTTCATTACGCCGTGTATGAGGAAGGCAGTTTCTACAGACGGCACAAGGACCAGTTTAAAAATGACAGCAACCGGAAATATTCTCTGGTCACCTATTTAAACAAAAACTGGCTGGAGGAAGATGGAGGCCAACTGCAGGTATATCAACAGAAAACCATGCAGCAAATACAACCCCATGCGCAAACAGCCGTATTCTTCAAAAGCGATGAATCCGAACATGAGGTAATGTCGGCCAATCGGAGCAGGATGAGCATTACCGGCTGGTTAAAATCAGTTTAACATTTTATATATATTTGTAAATAAAACACCTCCTTAATTATACAACGGGTGTTTTCAGCAACCGGTCTTTATACGTGGCCGAAACTTCAACTTCAGATCCATCCGTCAGTGTAACATATCCTCCCGAAGTTTTTGAATAGGATTTTATAAAATCTAAATTAATTATAAACGAGCGGTGTATCCTCATAAAAGGGGTATCGGGCAGATCATCAAAATGTTTTAAGAATTTGCAGATCATTTTACAGGAACCATCCACCAGATGCACATTCGTAAAATTCCCCTTTGCCTGCAGTTTTGTTGAAACCCGTAGGCCGATAGTCGCAAATACCTAAACAAACGTTCTTAATACCGCAATACACAATGATTTTTTTTTGAAATATCAGCATTATTAGAATTTCGGAATGTAGTTCTTCAATTGTAAGATTTTATTTCTGTGGATAATTATTTGGGTTGAAACGGTTAAAATGTAAAAATTGGAATGATTTATGCACTGCAATTATAGTCCGTACCATTGTCACCCTTTTTAAAAAATTAAAATTGATCAGCAATGGACAACAAATATCAAACCCTACAAATTATTTTTGACCTGGTAAAAAATGATGCACGTCCCACAAAAACGGTTGTCTATCCTAACGAAATTATTGTACGGCAGCAATTTGCCTGGCATGACATTGTTACCCATCTTAACGAATTGAAGGCAGCGCATTTAATTAATATTTTACAACACTCTCCTGCCGTCATTTTGATAACCGAAGCTGGTGTTCAATATATTCTTTCTTTAAAATCCAAGACAGGAAATGTATTGTATGCAGCCTGATTCGGTGTGCAAAACATCAAGTTGGCCTACACATCATCTTCATTAAACGAAAGTATTAATTGATCATTTCGGCTGTTCACTGCCCGGTAACTGACACGGGCCTTATCCAGCAATAATTTAGAAGCCCTTGCTGTTTCACTGCTTTTATATTTATCAGAGAGATAAATAACTTCGGTTATGCCTGACTGGATGATGGCTTTGGCACATTCATTACAGGGAAATAATGCGGTATACATTTTACAGCCTTTTAGATCCATGCCAATATTATTTAAAATGGCGTTTAATTCGGCATGG
Source organism: Chitinophagaceae bacterium (assembly GCA_031402615.1). GTDB lineage: Bacteria > Bacteroidota > Bacteroidia > Chitinophagales > Chitinophagaceae > Ferruginibacter. The sequence continues at coordinate 59,666 of JANNSN010000056.1, read as the reverse complement.
CATATATAGGGATACTTGGTATCTAAAAAATCGCCCTGCTTCTCCCAGGGAAATTCGTCATCATCGCATCCGGTGGGCAAACCATTATACCCTGCACCCACTATTTTATTTTTGTCATTCACGATACAGGCGCCAACCTGGGTATTGGGGTCTTTACTTCGCTTGGCCGATAACAGGGCGACTCCCATAAAATATTCATCCCAGGAAATATAGTCAGATCGTTTTTTCAAATTCATCATTGATCATTTTCGATAAAAATGTAAATAAAATCATGCACCGGCCATTTTTTCTATCCATTGCATGATCAAAGCTCCTGCATCGCCCGGGCATGGATTATCCACGTTACCCAAAAAGTACTGTACCGTTTTTGCTATCATGGGTTGTTGTACATGTTGCAGTTTTTCAAAATTCAGGACTGTAGCATTGCTGTTGACGATCAACTCAATAAAATGATCGCTAAAAAAACTAAACCTGATTTTGCCATTGCTGCCCCTAAGCTCACATTCGTCCGCGGCATGGTTGGCATTAAAGTTCCAGCTTCCTTCAAAAACTACCAGGTTATCAAAAATAATATTGCCGGTAACGACATCCGGTGCCTGGTAATTACCACCTTTGTTAATGGACAACCCGGTTATTTTTTTTGCCGTACCAAACAAGTGGTAAAGGATATCGAGTTGATGAGGAGCAAGGTCATGAAAAAGGCCCCCGCCTGAAATGGCAGGATTTACACGCCAGGCCATTTTATCGTCGCTTAGTTCACCGGGAGTTAGCGCCGGTTTATGATATACCAGCTTAACAAATCTGATCTCACCTATTGCTTTTTCATCTATTAATTGTTTTAGCTTTTTAAACAGCGGCCACTCCCTGCGGTAATGTGCCACAACCAGTTTTATATCTTTTTCTTCGGCAGCGATTGCCATACGCAACGCCGCAGCATAATTTAATGCCATCGGCTTTTCTACATAAACCGGTTTGCCCGCTTTAATAGCTGCCAATGTATATGCCTCATGCGAAGACGGAGGTGTGGCTATGTATACAGCATTTACGTCCGGATCGTTTATCAGTTTATCGGCGTTACTGTACCAGCGAGGAACCTGGTGACGCATGGCGTAATCCTCCGCTTTTGCGGCATCACGGCGCATAACAGCAACCAACGCCGAGTCGGGAACTTTATTAAAAGCCGGGCCACTTTTAAGTTCTGTTACGTCACCGCATCCAATGATACCCCAGTTAATTTTTTGCATATTCAAAGTTCTAATTGCTGATTAAATCAGCATTCATATTGCAGCAGGTTCATCGAATAAATAGCCAGATTGAAATTCAACATTCCCCGTTCCTTGTTCAATATTCTTTGTTCCTTGTTCAATATTCTTCATATTCCTGGTATATTTATTCTTTCCAGTATATCCAGCTTATGCTTCCTGGCAGAATCTTTTGCCACATCGTAACCGGCGTCGGCATGCCGGATAACGCCCATGCCTGGATCATTACGCAGTACCCGACCAAGTCTTGCAGCTGCATCATCTGTTCCATCCGCCACGATGACCATACCGCTGTGAATACTGTAACCCATGCCAACACCCCCGCCTTGGTGCAGGCTTACCCAACTGGCGCCGCCGGCAGTATTCACCAGGGCGTTTAAAATTGGCCAGTCTGCCACAGCATCACTGCCATCGAGCATGGCCTCCGTTTCGCGGTTTGGGCTGGCCACAGATCCGGTATCTAAATGATCACGTCCAATTACGATCGGCGCTTTCACTTTACCCGTTCGTACCAGTTCATTAAATGCAAGTCCTGCTTTTTCTCTATCTCCCTGTCCTATCCAGCATATACGTGCAGGCAATCCCTGGAAAGCAATTTTTTCCTGTGCCAGTTTAAACCAACGCAGCAGGCTTTTATTTTCTGCAAAGAGCTCCATCATCACTTGATCCGTTACGGCAATATCTTCAGGATCGCCGCTGAGTGCAGCCCAGCGAAAAGGGCCTTTTCCTTCGCAGAAAAGCGGGCGTACGTAGGCAGGAACAAATCCGGGAAAAAGCCCCCCCGCCTCACCCAATGGGGATCTTGCATTCAGTGATTTGAAGTTACCTTCAATAGGTTTGTTTTTACTTTCATATTCCAAAGCCCTGGCACGAATATTATTGCCGTAATCAAATGTAATGGTTCCCTTATCCATCAATTGTAACATCAGTTGAACATGGAGGTACATACTTTCGTAACTGCGTTCAATATATTCATCCGGGGTTTTTTCACGGAGGATATTTGCCTGCTCTTTGTTTAGCGTGTGTGGTACATAACCAACCAAAGGATCATGTGCAGATGTTTGATCGGTAAGTGTTTCAGGAATAATATTTCTTTCCATCAATCTTTGTAAAAGATGAACTGCATTACAAAGCACACCGATACTGACGCCTTTACCTGCTGCCTTATATTTTAAAGCTGCATCAATTGCTGTATCTATATCAGTATGTTTTTCATCAAGGTATCGTGTTTCAATTCGCTTATCAATGCGCCACTCTTCTACTTCGGCAACCAAAGCAACGCCCCCATTCATCGTAATCGCCAGTGGTTGGGCACCACCCATGCCGCCCAAACCGGCTGTTACGTTCAACGTACCACGTAATGAAGCACCAGTCCCCCCGCCCCCAAAGGGTGGATTTAACTCAAACGAAGAATCTTGAGACGATTTATCTTTTGCAAAATGTGTGTTGGCAACTGCTGCATAAGTTTCATAAGTGCCCTGTACAATTCCCTGGCTGCCAATATATATCCAGCTTCCGGCAGTCATTTGCCCATACATCATGAGGCCCTTTTTTTCAAGCTCATCAAAATGTTTCCAGTTAGCCCAGTTAGGAACCAATTGACTATTGCTGATCAATACCCTTGGTGCATCTTTATGTGTTTTTAAAATGCCTACCGGTTTACCGCTTTGGATTAAAAGGGATTCGTCGTTTTCCAAAATTTTTAACGCTTTGATAATATTGTCGAGCGCCTCAAAATTTCTGGCGGCTTTTCCACGGCCACCATACACGATCAAATCATCAGGACGTTCGGCCACTTCAGGATCGAGGTTGTTTAAAAGCATGCGCAGGGCTGCCTCCTGTACCCAACCCTTGCAGGTTAATTGTGTGCCGGTTGGTGTTTTGTATTTTACCGGGTCGTATTTTGAAATGGTTGTCATACTTGTTATTTTTTTCGCTCAAAAAAGGAGTTTACACGGAGTCCTTCTGCGAAATCTTTGGTCCTCATTTTCTATGAGATTACACATCTTGTTTTATAAATGCCACCGCCCTCATCATATCATCATGTAAAATCCGGTCGGCTTCGTTGAAACTTATTTCCTTTCTGAATGCGGCTATGATTTCTTCCAATACGGGTGATGTTTTCAATGGCCTGCGAAATTCTAAAGCCTGGACTGCCGATAGCAATTCAATAGCTAAAACTTTTTCAACATTATCCACTACCCTTTTACACTTGGTGGCAGCATTGGCCCCCATGCTTACATGATCTTCCTGGTTATTGCTGCTGGGAATGGTATCAACAGATGCAGGCGTACACAATTGTTTGTTCTCACTTACAATTCCTGCTGCGGTGTATTGCGGTATCATCAATCCCGAATTTAATCCCGGATTTGAGACCAGGAATGCCGGCAATCCTCTTTGTCCTCCAATCAGCTGGTACGTTCTTCTTTCAGAAATACTGGCCAGTTCACTCATGGCGATGGCTAAAAAATCGAGCGTGATCGCCAACGGTTGTCCATGAAAATTACCACCGCTTACGATCAGGTCTTCATCCGGAAAAATATTTGGATTATCGGTTACTGAATTTATTTCTTTAATAAAAACACTGAGTATATAATCAAAACTGTCCCTGGTAGCACCATGTACCTGTGGTATGCAACGGAATGAATAGGGATCCTGAACCTGTTCTTTTTTCCGGGCAGCTATTTCACTGCCGGCAAGCAATTGCCGCATGGCAGCGGCTGTACTTACCTGGCCATTATGTGCACGTATGGCATGAATATTTTCATGCAGCGGTTCTACACTGCAATTAAAGGCATCGAAACTGATGGCTGCTGTTATATTCGCCCATTTAATTAACCGGTCGCATTGAATAAGATTATACAATCCGTAGGCCGTCATAAATTGTGTACCATTTATCAATGCTAGCCCTTCTTTACTTTTTAACCCGATGGGTTTCCAGTTTAACTTTTTAAGCGCATCGGCAGCAGGCATTTTTATACCAGCACAATAAACTTCTCCCAAACCCAATAGCGGCAGGCTTAAATGACTCAGCGGTGCCAGGTCGCCGGAAGCACCCAAAGAACCCTGGGTATAAACTACCGGGAGCACATCATGGTTGTACATATCCATCAATCTTTCCACCGTATCTGTTTGCACGCCCGAATGGCCATAGCTGAGTGATTTAATTTTAAAAGCGATCATCAACTTAACAATAGCTGCCGGCACTTCTTCCCCCATACCACAGGCATGCGATTTGATCAGGTTGCTTTGTAACTCCTGCAACTGAGTTTTATCAATCTGTACATTCTGTAAAAACCCAAATCCGGTATTGATGCCATAAAATAACGCTTTTGTATTGTCCATTTTATCATCCAGGTATTTTCGACATTTGGTTATCCGGTCGTGTGCGTCAAAAGTTATGGAAACATGTTGATCGTGTGCCAGTAAATTTTTTATCTGCAGAAAATCGGTAGGGTTCTTATCTAATGGTAAATAGTTATAACTCATCAATAGGTTGAATTAGTTTGGGCAATCGTGTAAAAAATTTAACTTGGGCAAAAGTAACACAAAAACCGCTTTTATATATGGGATTATTAGCCCTTTCCATTGCACCCGGTATCGCCATATGTATTTTTATTTATTTAAAAGACAAATACAACAGGGAGCCATTGGGTTTATTGGTACTGAGCTTTTTCATGGGCATATTGGCCATTATTCCTGCGGTTATAATACAACTCACATTAACGGGGCCTATCAAAGTTTTGATGGGAGGAGGGATCCTGTATACGGCAGTGTTTTCCTATTTAATTGTTGGGATGAGTGAGGAAGGCAGTAAATTTTTAGCATTGCGCTTTATTCCTTACAGGCGAAAAGCTTTTGATGATCCGTTCGATGGAATCGTTTATGCGGTATTGGTGAGTATGGGATTTGCCACACTCGAGAATATCGGCTATGTAATGCAACACGGATTTGGAACGGGTATACTACGTATGTTTTTGTCGGTACCCGCCCATGCCACTTTTGGGGTATTGATGGGATATCATGTAGGGTTGGCAAAATTTGATGCGGTTAACAGAAGAAAATATATGATGCTCGCGATTTTCTGGCCGGTATTTTTTCATGGCACTTTCGATTTCTTTTTATTCGTGGGCAATACCTGGATGCATTTTGGCGGTGCTTTGATTTCCTTTGTGGTTGCCATCAGACTTTCATTAAAACTTATACGCAGAAAACAGGCTATCTCAAAATTACATCACGAAGGAGGCGATGGAGTTAACGGCATGGATCACCAACTTTTTTAAATCAACAAATATGAAAAGATCTTTTTTAAACCTGGGCGTACTTGGTATGATTTGCCTGGCAAGTTTAACGGCGCAGGCGCAAACGGTTAAACTGTTCAATACCGGTACCAAGGCCTCGTTACGGGGATTGAGTGTGATATCCGACGAAATTGTTTGGGTAAGCGGCAGTGCAGGTTCGGTTGGCAAATCAATTGATGGTGGTGACACCTGGACCTGGATGACGGTACAGGGTTTTGAAAAAGCTGACTTCAGGGATATTGAGGCCTTTGATAAAAATACGGCCATCATTATGGGTATTGCTGAACCGGCTTATATTTTAAAAACGACGGATGGCGGACTAAACTGGAAAATCGTTTTTAAGGATACCTCCAGGGGAATGTTTTTAGATGCCATGGAATTCTGGAATGAACAAAGTGGCATTGTAATAGGCGACCCCATTGGCGATAAAATTTTTATTGCCAGAACGTTTGACGGAGGTGAAAACTGGCAGGGCATTCCCGCTAAAAATAACCCAACGGCTGAAAAAGGGGAAGCTTTTTTTGCCAGCAGCGGCACCAATGTGCGTAAGTTAAGTAAACAGGAAGCCGTTTTTGTAAGTGGTGGTTTGCGTGCCCGCCTGTTTATCCGGGATAAAAAAATAGATTTACCCATTATACAGGGAAAAGAAAGTACGGGATCCAATTCAATTGCCGTAAAAGACAAAAACTGTATGATTGTTGTTGGCGGAGATTTTACTGCCAAAGAGGATACCACAAAAAATTGTGTGATAACCCGGGATGGTGGTATAACCTTTACTGAACCAGTTGTTGGTCCCCACGGTTACCGCAGTTGTGTGGAGTACCTGGGCCGGAAAAACTGGATCAGCTGTGGACTAAATGGAGTTGACCTTTCAACAGATGAAGGCCAAAACTGGCGCTGGATAAGCAAGGACAGTTTTCATACCGTTCGCAAAGCAAAAAAAGGCAGCGCCGTATATTTTTCTGGTGCTGCCGGTAAGATCGGGAAACTGGTGTATTAATTGTTTAAATTGCTATTTGGTTTTCGACCAACAACTTGCGCATATTCATTAAACCATATCGCATACGGCCCAACGCTGTATTAATGCTGACATTGGTTAGTTCTGAAATCTCTTTAAAACTCTGATCGGCAAAATGTCTTAAGATGATTACTTCCCGCTGTTCATCAGGCAGCATATCTACAACCTTTTTTATCGTACTGTAACTTTCATTATTCATGATTTTTTCCTCAACGCCCGGTTCTGAAAAATTAAGAACGTCAAAAATATTATGTCCGTCAGCAGTTCTGATTATTGGTTTATGTTTCACTTTTCGAAAATGATCAACACACATGTTATGGGCAATGCGCATAGCCCATGACAAAAACTTTCCATTGTCAACATAATTGCCGTTTTTTAACGTATTAATGATACGTATACACATGTCCTGGAAAATATCCTCCGCTAAATACTTGTCTTTAACCATCATGTAGATGGAAGTAAATATTTTGGTTTTATGTCGTTCCACGACAATACCAAAAGCTGCTGAATTGCCGTCAATAAAAAGTTGAATAAGCTCTTTGTCATTTAAAGTAGAATTGATTTTCATAAAAAGTTTTTTTTGTGGTACGATTTGGATAACAGGTGTAAATTAGGGACATAGAAATCCCCAAACAGGAGAAAGAAGCTGAACCGTAATTAATAAAGGCTGAACAGGTAAATTCAGCTATTTAATAAAAAATCTGTGGTGTACGATGAATACCAAACTTGTATTCATCCTATACCAGGTTGATATTTTAACCAGGGTTTATTGCCGTAACCTGATCGTACCTAACTCTGTTTCATCGCCTCTACGTATAGCAATATTTGTAATAATTGAATCCCGGTAACCATTTGATGGTGTAATGATCAGGTCTACCCTGCTTGAACGAATGCCCCTGATCTTAAATTCACCGTCATGACCAGGTATTGCCGTTAATGTGTCGGACCCCGAAACTGCTCTGACCACTACCGGAAAAGCGGCTGATGGTTTAATTTCCCCTTCCAGTTCACCTGAATTATGATGATGAAAATGGCTGATGCGCAGATCCAGTTCTAACCTGCCATTGTGCGGGCGTATGGACCCATGTCCGTCAAAATCGAGCCATAAACGTAAATGACCGGGATCAATATGATCAACATCGCCATCAATATTTACCGTAATTGGATTATGCTGCAGGAATAATGGAATCCTGAATCCGTTATGCATTGCGGCATTATTGTTGCCCTGTGTTATCCTGATCTTTTCAATTTCCCCATTTGCAACATAACCTGCTGCCAGTAACGTGTCAAGCCCGTTTCTGAACCTGAGGATATTATATACACCTGCACGAATAGTAAGTGTATCCCAATGTTCTGCACCATTTGCCGTTTCTATCTTAACTTCCACGCGTCGTATATCTATGAAAATAGAATCGTAGATGATGGACGGATCGTCCGTCATCATGATTTGAAGTTCATTTTTTCCAGGTGGAACTGCATAGGAAACAGTATTAGAATTTATGCTGGTATCTTTATTACAGGAAATGAAAGCGATTGTCAGCATCAAACCTGAAACGGCCAGATACATCATTGGTTTAATGTATTTCATATAAAACAGTTTATACCAAATGCAGCCATAATGATACCAAATACTATAAAAAAATTGTAAAACTGTCTAAGCAGGTGCGTCACCCGCTAAACGGGAAGATCATGTGACCGGATAAGAATTCCGGTGTTTTATACGGAGGGAAAAACAGGAAAAACGGGCAATATTACCCGCGCCATCGGGTCTAATTAAACCTGTTCAAATGATAAAAGATCAAGCGCAAAAGTTCCTGCTTTTGATCAGCGTGATTTAAGTATTCTGTTTGTATATCCTCTTTAATTCAAACTTCTAAAATCAACCGGAACTAATTTACTGACACCCGGCTCCTGCATGGTTACGCCATAGATTACGTCTACTGCACTCATGGTCATTTTATTGTGGGTAACAATGATGAACTGGCTGTTCTCACTGAATTTTTTGATCATTTGCGTAAACTTGCCCACGTTGGCATCATCTAAAGGTGCATCAACCTCATCCAAAATACAAAATGGTGCGGGTTTAATTAAGTAAATGGCAAACAACAGAGCGGTAGCCGTTAATGTTTTTTCCCCGCCACTTAGCTGACCAATTGAAGATGGTCGTTTGCCTTTTGGTTTGGCAATGATGTCAATATTCGTTTCTGCCAGGTTTTCCGGGTCAACCATGATCATATCTGCGGTATCATCTTCGGTAAATAATGCCTGGAAAACTTTCTGGAAATTTTCTCTTACCTGGTTGAATGTTTCCAGGAAACGCTGGTTTGCTGAAGCTTCCACTTCCTGGATGGTCAACATCAAACTCTCCCTGGCATTTACCAGGTCATTCTTTTGTTCAAGAATAAAATCGTAACGCTTCTTCATTTCGGTATAAGCCTCAATCGCCGTTGGGTTTATTTCACCAATATTTTCAAGGCGTTTACGTTGCCTTTCATTTTTCTCTCTTAATTCTTCCAGTGGCGTGTCTGTTGTTCTCGGTTCATCTATGATGATGTCCAGGTCAACTTTAAACTCTACATGCAGCCGCTCCTTCATACCTGCCAGTTGCAGTTTCAAATCCGTGAGTTTGTCTTTGATCTCGCTGAGTAACGTGTCAATTCCTTCTTTGGATTTAAGCTTGGATTTTATTTCTGTTTCTTTTTCAGTTAAAGCATTACGTAGATTATAGTACAACTGGTCGGCCTGGTTTAAAGCCCGCTCCTCGGTTTCTTTATGCTGCAACATCGAGATCACCAAAAACTCCAGTTCCTTTAACAGGCCCGCAGTTTCAGTAATACTGGTTGATGCTTCGGCTAACTGTGCATTACTGCTTTCTACCTGAACCCGCAGATCGTTGAGCTGGTTGGTTTTAAATGCAAACTCCTGTTTTAAGGATGCAACCTTGCTTTGCTGCTTGGTAAACTGCAGGTTGCTATCGTTAAATGTGCCTGTAGCCAGGTTATAATCCTCCTCGGCAGTTGCATAATCCTGTTCAATCAACTCTGCTTTTTCAGTAAGCGCTGTAATCTGCGTGTTGAACTGGTTTAATGTTTCCCGGGTACTGGCAATATCCGAATGGTTTGTCTCCAGTTGTTTCTCCAGTTCGGTAATTCTTGCCGTACTTGTTTCCTCAACCTGCATCAGATTTTCAATCTTATTCTGCAGGGAAAATACATGGTTGGTGAGGTTATTAATATCCTGTTGAATTTGCCTGATGGCATTTTCCTTTAATTGCTCATTAAAAGCAATCACTTCGTTATGATGATCCCGGATGGCAGTTTTAAGGGTGTTAACGATCGCTTCCTGTGTAACAATTTCTTCAATTAATTTTTCCAGATTTTTAGCACGGCCTATCTTTTTTCCTTCAAATAAGCCAACGCTTCCGCCGGTAAGCGAATACTTACCCTTTACATATTTACCGGTTTTTTCAAGTACCACGGCTCCATTGCTGTTTCTCAAAGCATCTTCATTCTCCGCAATAAAAACATTGCCCAGTAGGTGTTTGGCAAGGTTGGCATATTTAGCGTCTATTTCAACCACACTCAAAGCGGCAATTGTTCCGGCAGGTTGGGGATGGTTTTCAAAACCGGTAAACTTATCCTGCAAAAAGAAATTGGCTTTCCCTTTTTTATTGTCATCCAGTAAATGAATCGCCTGCAAACCTTCTTCCAAATTATTAACCACATAATAGTTCAGGTAAGGCTCCAGCACATTTTCAACAGCCGCACGGTAGGCTTCTTTTACATAAATAATATCACTTAATAAGGGTGCAGTATGATTCCAATCCGGATTATTGTGTAAGAATTTCACACTCTCTGGGTAACCTTCCATCGAGTCTATCAAACTTTTTAACAGATCATGTTCGTTCTTCTTACTGTCTAAAACCCGGCTTTCGTTTGCCAGGTCATTGCGCAGTCCTTCCATTTTATTTTGCGTTTGCAAAATTTGTTCCCTGGTAAACTCGTGATGTTCCTGTGTTTGCCGGAGGTCGGTTTTCTTTTGCTCCAGTTCAGCTTCCTTGCGTTTTTTCTCAGGTTCCAATTGCTGCAGCTGGTTTTGACGCTGGGTTTTTTCTTCCTGTAGCTGTGCAATGGCGCGTTGCAGGTTTTGAATGGAGGTGTCGGCAACAGCTACTTTTTTCTCAGCTTCGAACTGCGCTCTTTGTATCGCCTGGTTTTGCCGGCGCAACTCGTCAATATGACTGCGCTTATCGTCAAATATTTTGCGTTTTTCTTCAACGGCATTTTTTAAATCCACGAGTTTGGTTTCAAATGCTGTTAATTGCATCTCATCTTCAGCAATTTGGTTACCTGTAAACTGTATACTTTCATCCAGTCCCTTTAACTGCCCGCCTGCTTTTTGTAAAAACCCGTTTAAACCTGCTTCTCTTTCTTGTAGATATTGTAAACGCTGGCCGGTAAGGCTTTTCTCATTCTCTTTATTGCGCACGGCATCCAGCATTTCATTAAATGCATGTTGCATGGTTTGCAATGCCCTTTCTTTTTGTATCAGGTCAAGTTTTTCCTGTTCTAATAACGCTTCTTCTTTAGCGATGGCCGTTTCCAGCTCAATACGCTTATCCACCTCATGCTTTTGTTTTTCATTCAGCTCGTGATAGGTAACATTAAAACCTTCAAGCGCCGCTTTGGCGAGTTCAATACTTACTTCCTTGTATTCTTTTTTAATCTCGAAGTATTTCTCCGCTTTTTTGGCCTGGCTTTCTAAACTCTTTAACTGGTTGTTGATCTCAAATAACAGATCTTCCACCCGGGCAAGGTCCTGCTCAGCGGCATCCAGCTTAAGCTTGGCTTCCTTTTTACGGGTTTTATAAATGGAAATTCCTGCAGCCTGTTCCAGCATTTTCCGGCGGCTGAATTCTTTATCTTTGATGATATCATCTACCATGCCCAATTCAATAATGGCATAGCTGTCGTTGCTGATACCGGTATCCATAAACAGGTTATGAATATCCTTTAAACGGCAAGCTACATCATTGAGACGATACTCACTCTCGCCGCTCTTGTAATATTTACGGGTTACCGTAACCGTGTTAAACTCGGTCGGCAACAGGTTTTTTGTATTGTCAAATGTTAAACTAACCTCGGCAATACCACTTGCACTGCGGGTTTTACTCCCGTTAAAAACAAGGCTTTCGAGGTTTTCGCTTCGCAGATTGCTGATCTTATGCTCACCAATCACCCAGCGAATGCTGTCCACGATATTGCTCTTTCCACAACCATTGGGACCAATGACCCCGGTGATCCCTTCATCAAAATTGAGAATGGTTTTATCGGCAAAACTCTTAAATCCTTTGATTTCTAAACTCTTTAAACGCACGGCTTATCTATATTTTAGTCAGACGGCAAATATAAAGGAATGCAGCAATAGAAAATTTTGATTTTCTACAGCGATTTGCCCTAGTTATTCACAGTTTATTACCGTCTTTGAACAGAAAAAAAAAATAACACATGAAGTGCATACCAGATCATGAATTTATAAAATTAAAAAGGGATGATCTTAGGTAGATCACCCCTTAAAAACAACAGGTAAAAACTATTCTGCTATTGCCTGATCAATTGTCCCCTGATTTCCCCCCCGGATTGGCAGCTGTGTGTACATTTACGTAGTACAGGTTGGCATTCAGATCAGCTTCCTTGGCAGCATCTAATGCAACACTGGTGTAATTGATAGGCGAAGCCGGGCTCGAAAAACCAAAAATAACCGAACCATTTGTCCCGGCTGCGGCCTTATGTATATGCCCGGCTGTAGGTGTTCCCACATTGTGCGTTACCGTAATGGTTAAAATTTTCGAAGTGCTGATGAACGTAAGCGTTGCATTGCCCGTAGCTGTAGAACCGTTGGCCGGCACTTTGTTGCCGCCATTTAATGTAGCTAAAAAAGTTACGTTTGGATCAGTTGCCGGGTCATCACTCTTGCTACAGGATATAAACGTGATGAATAGAAAAGCGACGCATAGTGTATTAAGAATTTGTTTCATAAAAATAGTTTAGTGTTTAAATAAGTTGAATAGGTGACATATACAATAACGAAATATAGTTTTGAACGGTAGCCTTTGATAGTTTCCTAACCAGTGTTAAATAATACCCAAACCCATTTTTTGATTTTGTATTTACGAACCAATTCGTAAATTTGAAATTCAATAAATATGAATATGAGAAAAATAATTACCACGTTGCTTTTAACTGGCTCGTTGGCAGTTTATGCACAGCCAAAGCTTTTAACCGAGGCCACCATTATAACCAAGACTACAATTGTAGCTCCCGAATTTGATGATGCTCCCGGTGGAAATTTTACTTCGGAAAACGGTGAACAGTTGCGGGTAGTGCGTTTTGGCGGCGACGGCGAAACCAAAACGACCACCTGGATCAAAAATGATTTACAAAAAACTTTTTCGGAAAGTGAAATGGGACGCACTACGGTAATCAGAGATCATCGTAAAAAGTTAACAACCACCATTATAGAAATGATGGGTAAAAAAACAGGTTTTTATGCCACGGATGCCGAACAGGAAGAAGCCCTTAAGCGCATGGACAGTATGATGCAAGGCAGGGGGCAAAATGCCGGATTTGGCAGAGACAATACCCCGCCGGTTTATCATATTGTTTACCAGGACGACACTAAAAAGATCTCAGGCTATAGTTGTAAAAAAGCTTTGGTGATTGGCACCCGTTCACCCGGCAGGTCCGATACGACCACGGTCTGGTACACGCCCGATTTTAAAATCCAAAGTCTGTCGGGTACCGGGGGCAGTGCCGGTGGATTTGGAGGTTTCAATGTAACCGCCGGTAAAACCGGTTTTGAAGATTTGGCAGGTTTTCCTTTGCAGTATGAAAGAACGATGAACAGGGGCAGAACCATGACCGTTGAGGTTACTAAAATGATAATAGATAAAGAAATAAAAGATAAGGAGTTTGAATTGCCAAAAGATATAGAAATAAAACCCATGAAGGAGATGCAAAACGGAGGTGGGCCGGGGATGCGGATAAGAATAGGAGGTTAAACTCATATTCCTGAACACTCTGCCGTTTTTCTGCAGGGCTTTTTCATGCCCGTTTCCCTTTCTAGGTATATTGAATTATGTATTTTTAACCTGGGTATTAATTAACCCAGATTTTTAAAACATCCGATTATTGAATCTGCTTCCGTTTACCTGTATTAAATTATAACTGAGTTTGTTAACAGTTTCAAAAAATAAATAAATGGATTTGGTAATTACGATTAAAATCGTAAATTGCCTTACGAAAACACTCGTACTATGACATTAATTAAAAATTCCAGGCCCACAGAAAGTGAATTGGAAATACTGCAGGTTTTGTGGAATAAGGAAGCGGCAACTGTGAGAACAGTACATGAGGTATTACTTAAGAACAAAGATGCCGGTTATACCACCACCCTAAAACTCATGCAGATCATGTTTGAAAAAGGTTTGGTAACACGCGATTCCAGCAGCAAGACACATATCTATCAACCTGCGGTGAGCAAAGAAAAGACACAGCAACAGTTTTTAAATAAAATGATCAATTCATTATTTGCAGGTTCCTCATCAGACCTGGTGCTACAGGCGCTGGGCGGACATGAAGCCAGTAATGATGAATTGGAAAAGATACAACAGCTGATCAATCAACTCAAAAAAGACAAATAAACTTTTAAACTGCAACCCTGTTCCCGGGGTTCTAAACGGTTAAACGCTTATGGTTCAGTTTTCGTATAGTTTTTGTATGGCCATGTTGCACAGTTTCTGGCAGGCTGCACTTTTGCTGCTGTTATACATCACGTTGGATAAACTTATGCACAAAAACAATGCCCCACTTGCAAAAAGGAATTTTCTTTATGCTGCCATTACCGTTCAAATAGCATTATTTGTATTTACTTTTTACCGCTATTTTTTTGATGCACAAGGCATGGGTATAGCAGCCACATTTATTCAAAAAATAGCTGCTGCTGCGGGCGAAAATAACCTGGCACTGATCACTCCCTGGATTTTCATTTTTTACATTTTCATCATCGTGTTTAAATGTATACATGCTGCATATTGCTGGGTTCGTTTTACTAAGTACTATAAAACCGGTTTACAAAAACCAACCGTGGATCTTAAACTATTTACGGAAGTAACAGGCATCCGGTTTGGCATTAAAAGAAAGGTAAAACTTTGGTTGAGCAGTTCCGTACAAACACCGGTTACCTTTGGTTTTTTTAAACCCATTATTTTATTGCCCGTGGCCCTGGTCAATCATATCAGCACAACCCAGGCTGAAACCCTTATCCTGCATGAGTTAACGCATATCCGTACAAATGATTACCTGCTCAACTGGTTATTGATGTTTGCAGAAACTATTTTCTTTTTTAACCCATTTGTGATTAGTCTTTGTAAAAAAATAAGACTTGAACGGGAGAAGCATTGCGATATTAACGTAGTGTCTTTTGCCTACTCCCCTGTTTTATATGCCGAAACATTGTTACAGGCAGAAAGAATGAAACAACTGGTTCCGGTTTTTCAACTGGCTGCCGTGAACAGGAAAAAACATTTATTGGAGCGCATTCAGTTTTTTACCAACGAAAAAATAATTGATCAGCCATTACGGTTTAAATTTGTTGCTCCGCTTATCGGTTTAATTTTGCTGGCCCTGCTTTCAGCCGCTATTATTTTTCAATCCGGGAGAACAGGATATCCACTACGGTCCTCTGCGGAAATACTTGGGTTACCTTTTAGTGACTATATTATTTCTGAAAATGAATATGGAAAGCAAATAAAAATTAATCAACTGAAGACAACAGAAATCATGGAAACCTTGTCAGCAGCCAATAAGCCAATAATTGAAAAGTCGGTTAAAACAAATTCAAAGTTCAAAGACGTTAGTAACCCTGAGCCCAAATTGGATCAACAGGTTTCGGTACCCGTAGAATTCTACCTACCTGTTGCCATAAAAGAAAATAATGCCGCCCGGCAGATCATCATTAAAGAAGAAGGATCAGGATCTGCATCTGTGAAAGTATACTATTTAAGTTTTGAAAACGACAAATGGATGCTTCGCCCCGAATGGATACTGAGAGCCCATGAAATTCATAATGATTCTCTTTTACTTAAAACAGATTCTTCCTTAAAAAATAAATTTATAAAAGCATATCCTGCGCAACAATAAAGATCAATATTAGATTGTAGATTTCTATGCATCAATAGCCATTTCATAACTCCCAACCAGTTCCGGTGGCAGTTGAAAGGCTTTAAAAAACTACCAAATATTCCTCGGGCAACTGTCTCCATATTTATTGCCTATCAGGAATCCAATGACTATTTCATGGGTACCCTTGGTATAAGTTTGCAGGCGTGATGTTGTAGCATGCTCATAGGCATAACTGATGTTGAAGGTATTGGATACATTAACTCCGATCATTCCTGAGTAACCACCAATTAGGTCGGCAAAACGATAGCTGCCTCCAATCCAGATAAAATCCTGGTATTGCAACTTAACGTTAGCATGTAAACTGGTTAACTGTGGCTGCCAGTATTGAACCATTACAGAAGGTAAAACGGTAAAATCCTCATCACTTAGTGCAAATCGATACCCGGCAGTACCAAAAAAGTTAGGAGAAAAAGTTTCGCCGTAATCCGTGTTCTTAACAAACTGTGCCTTACCCGGTATAATGTTTAAAACAGACGCGCCTATAAAATACCTTGCGGTATAAAACCATAATCCGGCACCTATTTCGGGTTTAACTTTGCTGATCGAGCCGTTGTTATATCCTATCGCCGGATCGTTGGGGTCAAGATTCCCCCACTCTATCTTCGACCTGTCTATACTTACACTGGTGATACCGGCGTTAAAACCTGCAGCCAAGGTCATTTTATTCGATAAGGGTTTATGGTAGGCATAAGAAGCTGCTACCGACCAACGGCTTACATAACCCGCTTTGTCGTTGATCACCTGTAATCCCGCTCCATGATGTGCCGGCGAAACTGCATATTCATCCCAGGCCTTGGGCCCTGCAGGATTTTCACCTGGAATCTGAAAAGAAGTGGCATTGGTGCGCAGGTCCTTTTTATTTAAAGGCCCGTGAATACTGAAATAGCTCGTAACCGGGGCCCCGTTAATTCCGGCCCATTGATTACGGTAACTCATTTTAACATCGGTATAGTTTTCAATACCGGTAATACCCGGATTAAGAATATAATTGTTTAAGATATACTGTGTATAAAATGGCTTCGCCTGGCTGAATACCATAAATCCTGTAAAACAAAATAATATGGTTATCAATAAAATTTTCTTCATGCCTGTTACTTTTTTCACCCGGTAATAATTTTTCCCTTTTATAAAGTTTAATCTTATTAACCGAACAATATGTTAATCCTGTTTTTAAAAATGTACAACGATATCGTTAATATATCGCTGTACATCTATGCTTATTTAATAATGGTTACATACCCGGTAATCGGGTCGCGCCCGTTACCTGGTTCAATAATATAATAATAAGTATCAAACGGTAATGGTTTACCTTTTAAGGTCCCATCCCAGGGTGTATTATAACCTTTGGACTCAAATACCAATTGGCCACTCCTGGTAAATATCTGTACCCGGTTTTCGGGGTAGGTATTCAGGTAATCGATCCTCCATTTATCATTTATTCCGTCATTATTTGGTGTAAATGTGTTTGGTATCACCGGGAATTTAAGCAGCTTAACAAATACATTGTCAGTCGAGGCACATCCTCCATTTCCTGTAACCGTTAAACGGTAGGTCATATCAGTCCTTGGACTCAAAACCCTTGGCCTTGGAATCCTGGCATCTGATAAATATAGATCAGGTGTCCAAAGATATTGCGGGTTATTAGCAAAAGTTACAGATTCAAGCTGAACAGAACCTCCTTCCAACACAACTTTATCGGGGCCGGCATTTACATGTGGGTAAGGGTAAACCGTGAACGGTTTCGTGATAGTATCGCTGTTACAACCAAAGTTATTTATTGAATACAGGGTAATATTGTAGGTAATGGTATCAGCAAAAAGGTAAGTTAATGGATTGCGGTTGTCCGTAATTCCGTTGCCAAAATCCCAATGCCATTGATTTACTATTCCATCCCTGCCATCCGTGTTGTCTGTAATAGTAACCCTGTCGCCAACACAAACACTTGGCTTATTGAATTTGAAATCGGCTTTTGGTTGCGGATGAATTCTATTAACAACAACAGTCTTTTCTGTTGTACATCCAACAATACCTCCGTTTAAAACCGCCAGACTGGTGGCCGAAAGCTTCACATTGAAAGGCCCTGTTGTTGCAAACCAATGAGTTGGGCTTACGCCGGTATTTAGCGGCGAGCCATCACCAAAATTCCAAACATACGTCATTCCGCTTCCATCCGGCATTACAGATCCGTTAATGAATTGTACAATTGCATTTGGAATACAATAATCCGGTTTATCAGGAGTAAAATCAGTTACCGGATAAGGGTTAACCTTAATGGAACCTATTGCCGTTGCCCGAAGACAGGCATTACCTGTTGTTGTGATCGTAAAAGGAAAATCCGGTCCACCTGCTGTTGTATTAGGTGTTCCGCTGATTGTGATCAAATTTCCCGCAACAACAAAACCAACGCCCGGGGGTAAACCGGTTATTGCAACTCCGGCCGCACCACCACCAATAGTATAAGTAAACGGATTAATGGCGGTATTAACGCAAACAGATTGAACTGTATCTCCCGAAGCATAAGCAATGGTATGGTCTGGTTGAACCGTGATCGTGCCGTTGGCACTGGCAATCACACAGGTATTGCCTGTTGTTAAAATAGTAAAAATAAATACCGGGCCGCCTGCCAGTGGGCTCGGTGCACCTGAAATGGTTAATTGATTACCAACTATTGAATAGGTGACACCCGCTGGTAAACCAGTTACTGTTGCGCCGGTAGCACCACCACTGAGGGTATAAACGATATCGGTTAGAGGCGAATTGATACAAAGGTTTTGATTGTTGTTACTTCCGGCATTTAATACAATCGCATGATTGGCACTAACCGATACCGTTTGTGATGTGACCGTACTGTTGCAACCGAAGGCAGATACATTGTACATCGTAACCGAATAACTACCAGGTGCAGCAAATACATGCCCAAAGGTAGAACCGGGTGCATGATTTTCTACTGGTGTCCCATCACCAAAATTCCAAACGGTATTGGCCAGCACAACCGTGGCCGGCGCAGTTGACAGATCGGTGAACGAAGTTGGAACCTGCTCACATGTTGGAGAAATATGTGAAAACACAGCATGCGCCGTATCCAATACAGTAATGGTATTACTCATGGTATCAACACATCCACCTACCGCTGAAGTAAATGTATAAAGTATGGTATGTGTTCCTATACCCGCAACACCCGGTGTAAATATACCTGTTGGTGAAACGCCGGGACCTGTATAAACACCTATTCCTGGTACCCCTCCTGTTTCGCTGGCCTGTGTAATCTGGAACGGAGGTATTAAAAGACAACTGTTGGGCATATTATTAAACTGAACCAATGGTGCCGCATTAACGACAATATTTGCAATCCGGTCATTAACACAAACCCCGCCGGAATAAGCCCGGTAACGAATGGTGAATGTACGAACAAGTGGGGCCTGGAAATTTGGATATAAGTGTCTATATATTTTACCGGTAAAAGGACTATTATCAATCTCAAAAACAGCGGGGAATCCAACATTATCCCAATAAATTTCAACTTTGGTTATAACTCCCGGGAAAACGGTAGAAGCTTCCACAATAGAAACCGAATCATTGGCGCAAAGTGTAGTTGGGTTAAGCACACTAAAATTAGCAACCGGAAAACTTCCATTAACAATTAATATATGTGTAATGGTATCCTTACATCCTGTATTACTGGTTACGATTAAACGAACATTATAAGAGCCAACAGCGGTATAGCTATGTGTTGGATTTTGTAATATTGACGTATTGGGATTTGGAACTGTTGCATTTGGATCGCCAAAATTCCATTCCCAGCCGTTAACAGATCCAAATACTATACTGCTGGTGTCTAAAAACTGAGCGTAGGTATCACTTAAACAAACTTCCGGAATTATAAATCCTGCTGCCGGCCTGTTATTTATTATTACTGGCACAGAAGCTATCGGATTGCTGATACATCCTTTGTCATTTGTAACACTTAATGTAACTGTATAAGAACCTGCAGCAGCAAAACTGTGTGCCGGATTTTGTAAAGTTGATGTATTAGCTGCTCCACTCCCGGGGTCTCCAAAATTCCATGTCCAGCCATTTAAAACACCAACATTAGGAACAGATAAATCGGTAAAATATATGGTTCTTGTTTCGCAGGATGGTACACTGCTGTTAAAAGCTGCAGTTGGTAACAGATTAACTGTAATTGTACCAGTGGCATTAGCCTGAATACAAGTACCGGTTGTATTTACTGTGTATGGAAAAGTTCCTGCAACGGAGGGTGAACCGCTGATTGTAAATATCCCTCCGGCATAAACGCCGGTAACACCGGCTGGTAAACCTGTAACCGTAGCTCCGGTTCCTCCGCCAGTTATCGAATAAGTAATATTAGTTATGGTTGAATTTCTGCACAGCTCCTGTGTTGTTGTAGGCGGCGCAGAAGTTAAATTGATACCGGCATCTGGATTAACAGTAATGGTACCGGTTGCAGTAGGTATAACACAAGGACCTGTTGTTGTAACTGTAAAAGGGAATGTGCCGGTAACGGTTGGTGTTCCAGAAATAGTAATTATTCCTGCTGCAAAAACGCCCGAAACTCCGGCAGGCAAACCAGCTACACTGCCACCAGTTGCAGTTCCACCTACGGAATAAGTAATATTTGTTACAGGTACATTAATACAAAGTGATTGATTATTTGTGCCGGCAGCCGATGTTAAAGTTAAAGTTCCGTCTGCAGTTACGGTAATTGTACCGGTTGCCGTTGGTATAACACAAGGACCTGTTGTAATAACGGTAAAAGGAAATACACCACTTACAGTTGGTGTACCTGAAATGGTAATTGTTCCTCCGGCAAATACACCAGTAACACCTGCCGGTAACCCGGTTACAATTCCACTGGTACCTGTACCACCAACTGCATAGGTGATATTCAATAAGAGTGGCGTATTGATACATAAGGTTTGGTTATCCGAACCTGCGGCAGAAGTTAAATTAAGGGTTGCATCAGCAGTAACTGTAATAGTGCCGGTTGCTGTAGGTATAATACAGGGACCAGTGGTGTTAACAGTATAAGGAAATACTCCACTTATTGCTGGTGTACCGGTAATTGTTATCACTCCTCCTGCAAAAGTGCCAGTTACGCCAGCCGGTAAACCTGTAACAGTACCACCGGTTCCGGTTCCACCAACGGAATAGGTAATATTGATTATCGGTATATTGATACAAAGCGATTGATTATTTGTTCCTGCAGCCGATGTTAACGTTAAAGTTCCGTCTGCAGTTACGGTAATTGTCCCGGTTGCCGTTGGTATAACACAAGGACCTGCAGTGTTAACAGTATAAGGAAATACACCACTTACAGTTGGTGTACCTGAAATGGTAATTGTTCCTCCCGCAAATACACCAGTAACACCTGCCGGTAACCCTGTTACAATTCCACTGGTACCTGTACCACCAACTGCATAAGTGATATTCACTAAGAGTGGCGTATTGATACATAAGGTTTGGTTATCGGAACCTGCGGCAGAAGTTAAATTAAGGGTTGCATCAGCAGTAACTGTAATAGTGCCGGTTGCTGTAGGTATAATACAAGGGCCAGTTGTAATTACTGTATATGGAAAAACACCACTTACTGTTGGTATACCTGTAATGGTAATTACTCCTGCAGCATAAGTTCCGGTTACACCTGCCGGTAAACCTGTTACACTACCCCCATTTCCACTTCCACCAACCGAATAAGTAATATTGGTTATGGGGTTATTTATACAAACCACCTGGTTATTGGTACCTGTGGCCGAAGTTAAAGTAATGGTAGCATCAGGAGTTATAGTAACGGTTACACTCTGCCCGGAAATATTTCTAATACAGGCTGCTGTTCCAACATTTTGTACACTTACCAGGTTGTAAATAAATGTTCCGGCTACGTTTGTGGGCGCCAATATGGTAGCAACGCCAGCCACACTTGGTAAGGTAGATATAACCGGGCCCGGGCCACTACCATTATCAATGGTATAATTAAAAATATATTCGGGGGTTCCCAATGATCCTGTAAAAGTAATTGTTGGCTGAGCCGAATTAATGCAGGTTGTTATATTACCGGCAATTGCTGCATTTGGCAGATCAGGCACCACAATAGTTGTTTTTGTTATGGTATCAACAACACAGCCCGGTGTTGTGTAAGCAACGTATTTAACTGTGTAGGTACCCGGTGCCGAAAACAGATGCAATGGATTCCTGACTACCGATGTATTACTTGCTCCGCTACCCGGGTCTCCGAAATTCCAGTACCATCTGTAAGTAGGTTTCGGGAGCTGCGGTGTAGTTTCGTTAAACTGGTAAGGCAAGGTTACGCAACCACTGGGTGTCCAGGTAAAATCTCCAACCGGAGGATCTGATATTTGTATCGGAAATACATATTCAACAGAGGTTCCGCAACCTTCATTGGTACTTCGGTAGGCCGTTATGATCAATGTGTCTAAACCCGGCGCGTTAAAAAGATAGGTTCCGGGTAAAGAATACCAGTTTACCTGCCTGCCGCTACGGATATTCGTTGAATCAATCAACACAGTAGGTGGTGTTCCTACCGTACCGGGAACGAGTATTGGAAAATTATTGGGTACAATAAGTGACGAATTGGTTAACCTCCACTGCAACGAATCATACCTGATGGGTGCAGGTGTTGCACTTAAAGTTGAATCCGGGAAATACACTTTAAATTTAAATGGTGAATTCGTACAAACCGAAGGCGAAGTTTCTATACCGTAAGTAGTTTCCAATTCCAATTGCTGTGTTAAATCACGAACATTGGTTCCGGCATTGTACCCGTAACTTTCAGTTGTTGCAAATCCATACGCTATTGCATTAAAACCAGAGTCAGATACCATCCTGTGTTGACCTAAAGTCAATGGTACTTGTATATAAGAGTATGCCGGGTTTTGAGGATGAACAACAAACGGAACTGTTGGAATCAATCCGTCAATCCTAAATGAACTTAAAGCCGAGCCACTATTTGGAATTACGGCATTTACCCAATGCTGGTGTGGTGCTCCAGCAGTATTAACCAATAAATTAGAATTAAACAAAACATCTTTAATATTTTGTTCTATTGAGCTAAGGTATATTACCTCAGGATCGCCGGGGGTTGAATTGCCACACGAATTTTGTGTAGTTACGTATTGCGAAACCGTGATTGGTAAATCAGATTCAATTAATTGAGGAACATTTGTTGCCGGAATTTCGTAATAAAAATTACTAATAAGTGGCAATGTAGTAACCACGCCGTTAATTGTTACGACAGCTGCTGGATTTGATACGCAAACCCTGTAGATATTTCTGGGCATCGATCCGGCTGTAGGTACTGTCAAATATTTTCTTCCCCAGGCTGTTTTAGGAAAAGATTGAACCATATAGTTATCTGACGAAGTACCTCCCGCACCACAATTAATAAAAATTCTTCCGCTGCCAGAAAAAACACTGATTCTTTTGCATTGTCCGGCGCCTGCAAGACTTTTTACTATTGACCCGGTTAAATCCGTACCAAAATTACCAGCCGTGGTTCCCATTACATTATATACCTGTCCCTGTTGCAAAGTAACGGTAAATGGTACGCCGGCCGGAAGACCAATAGCAGCTGCACTGGGCGTAATTTCTACGTCGGTAGATCCTGGCTCTGTTGCAATAACATAAAACCAACAATTTGAATTGGCTGTATTGGAATTATTCGTGTAATTTATCGAGTAATACTCTTTGCCCAGCGTACTGGTGGGCAAAAGCATACAAGCTCCGGATACGCTTGCATTGTAAATATGTGCATAAGCAACAACAGGGAAGTCACTGGTTATGTGTATTCCTCTGTCAGAAAGCCCTGCAACGTTCAGCCTGGCGTCCTGTGCCCCGGCTTTCGGAAAAGTGGGAGTAGTGAAAATTGTATTAGCGGGTATATTGTATGTTTGGCTATACCCAAGCCCGGGCATTTCAACAGTAACCACACTGGCTACATCAGTGGCAACATAAAGAACCATTTCTTGTCCATTTCCGCCACCGCCACCGGCATTCATTACCTGGTGGTAACCATAAGCAACCCAAAAGTCCTTACCCTTATTACTAAAGTCCTGGGAAATGCCGGTTAAACCCAAAAAAACAGTAACCACTAAAATTATAATTTTTCTCATGTTGTCTTAGTATAAAATAATGATATGCATTGTCGTCATCAATCCCGTTAACGGGATGCTGTTTTTAGGGGTTTTGCTGTATGTTAGGGATAAAAAAAATACACAGTTTTTATACAACAAAAGCATTAACCAAATATAGATATTAATAATCAAAAAATACTGATTTAGATACTGCTTTTTATCAATGGCAAACTGCTTTTAAATTTATTTAAGGCAGCAACAAAAAAAAGCCGCATAGAAATGCAGCTTTTGTTAAGAATCTTTCGATTCTGTAACCCCCAAAGAAAACATCGTAAACCAGGCACTTACATTTAGTTACCCGGGGCAGTGGGGCCTAAACGTGGAAAAGGGTTTTATCAGTATGCCGGTATTAAAGTCATTTTATACTATAATTTCAAAATATGTATGAATGCCAAATAGTGCTGGCTGTTCACCTAATTAATTAATCCTTTTTTGAATGAAAATTTTGTTCGTTTCGATACCCGTTTTGATCAGCATCAATTGCAATACTGGTCTCTTCCCATGTTGGCTTATTGCCGGGAAAATTAAATGTAGAAACCTCGATTCTATATTCAATAAGTTTTTGTACAGTTTGCTCATAATTATAATTTTACTATGTTGTGTTTTAAACCAAGCTTAAATTGTAATTCTTTTTTTACGCTTTTTCGGCTTAACAATGAACAGTGAATTTTGATTAAAGTGCAGAAACTTGGTTTAAAACGGATCACTGTTTGATACCCGTCTTTGATTTCTTAGAACCAGGACAACATATACCGGCAGCAGGTTAAAATTACCTCCTGCCGATATATTGTTCATAGTCCTGTATTGATGTTAGACTGTTTGGATAACAATGTTTGAATAGTAATAACTGATAAATCAGTGTTATTACCGGTTGAGTTTATTTTTGTAGCCTCTGCTGCCGGAAAAACTGTGACTGTGGTGTTCATTTGAACAGCCATAACAGCACTGTAATGGATTTGGCTATTGGTATCGATCTGTTTTAAACGGTAGTAAATAGTTTTACCCTTCCTAACGTCACCTGCATCTTCTTTAAATTTATAAGATTTACCGGTTCCTTGGGCAACAAAGCCATCTAAAACCATAGCTATTGTTTTAAAAGAATTCATATCAGTTGATCTCTCAACTTCAAAATGGCTGTTATTTTGCTCAGATGAAGTAACCCAGTTAATAAAAACTGACTTTTCAGTAGCATTAGCTGCCAATGATGCATATTCAATACCGGAAGAAATTGTTGTATACTTAATTACAATTACAGGTTCACCAGTCGTTACATTGGTTTCATTAGTTGTTGAAGCAACAACGTTACCCGCATAAAATAAAATAGATAATGTAAAAAGAGAACTTAAAAGCCAGTTGACCGTTAATGGAGAGATTAAAGTTTTCATTTTCTTGTGTTTGTGGTTTCTAAAAAATTCCCGATCAAACTAGCATACATATAATATGCGTTGTTTTACTGGTTGGTTTTTTAGAGGTAGTAGAGATTAAGCTTTTTGAAGTTTAGGATAACCGAGGTATCAGTCATTTCTAATTTCAACACAAACATAGAACTAATTTCGGAAACCGCAAATATTTTACACCGTAATTTTACTGCATATTGAGTTTTTTTACGTAAAATTGCATGTAGGTAAAATTCTACAATGATATTTCCTTTTTGATTCGATGTTTTTCACCATTATATCAAATAATTTAGAAATAAATTAATCATTAATTTTTATCGTTAATGAAAGAGTTAAATTCTGCTTGATTTATGTCATTAATTATATTTCCGGTTTATAGCAATAATCTAGACCCAATGAGCCCTGGAATTTCGAATAGTTAATATAACTAACTGATTATAAATGTATATAATGATTTTATCCGCAACTGGCAATTATAGCAAAGGTTATTTGAATTTCGATTTCAATTTGCCGCCTATGTAGTTTATACTAATACCATATTGATTTAATAAGGAGTCCAAAGCATTACGTTGAAATCGTAGATGGTATTATTGCGCTAAATAAAATGAATAAGTAAAATTACTATTGCAATGAACGTGAACTGTATAATTTTAAAGGAATTCGAATTTCTATTGTGTGTTATTAATCAAACTGAATAATGACCTATAATAAATAGATATCAAGCGAAGAGCATGTTTCTATAGAACTTAAAGGCTATTGTAATTATATGATACGATTTCTACAGAGTTAACTGATATTAAAGAAAAAACCGCTTAATTTAAACGGCAATCAGCGTGTAAAATGTAATTTGCAAATAATGGTCAGGTTCAACTACCTACCTTCACAAGAAGGAATGTAAGTTAAAACAGGCTATAAAAAATATTGTTTAGTGAGATCCTAAAACTTTTCTTTTGAACCTCCGGAACTATATCAGTATTTTTAAAATCTATTTTAAAACTAACCCAGGATTCCTCATCCTGTTTAACCGACACGGGTTTAACCAGGGTTTGAGTTCCACTGTCATTTGTTTCTTCCTCACTAAGTTGATTGTTGATTTGTAGCTCCTCCTTTTTCAGGCCGGTAATTGTAATCAATGCTTCCAGACCCGGCGTAACCACCGGAAATTTATAAACAGCGCCAACTTCATTAGCTTGGCCTGCTACTAATTCATGATTCTCCTTTTGTAAGGCGTTACCGATCATATCAACTTTTGCTATTTTATTTCCAGGAAATAAAATGGAAAGTGCACGTAATAATTTGGAAATCCCCGTTGAATTCTTTTTCATGTCCTTATGGTTTAGATTAGCGGATCAACCATAGGATTAACAGTTTATTTAAAACTGTCTTGTGGATCTTATTAGGGTAATTCTACAAGATTGGTTTGGGGGAGATAACCAATCAGTGCGATAACAATACAAACATAATGTATATTTTTTAACAACCAAATTTTTTTATCGTAATTTTACTGCCAATAGAGTTAAAGTACCTACAATCGGGTATTTTATTACTTATTTTTTATTAATTGCTACTTGATTCAAAACAACTATATTTTAATTCACCAATAAAGTTATTAAATTCCCGGGCAACTTTTTATAACTCCAGGTCAAAAGATGACTTTTTCTTTCGTGTCGTTGCCTATCTAAAAAAAATGGTTCAGTCATTGATTGTTTTTAATTTGATTGAAAACCTCCATTTCGTTTTCAAAAACAACATTTAATAATGCTGTTTCTTAATTACTGGTTTTTCTGGTTGTTTTAACTGAATAATATATACAATATAAGTATTTCATTATTTGATTTTGGTTATTATCGCGGTTATTATTAACATTAAACTTTATTAAGGTCAACATAAACAGTTAGTCGTATATTTTCATATACCGACATTTTGTCTTAATTAACATGGCAAGAGTTACTCATTAAACCTATTATACACTTAAGATAAAGCAATACTATACAGCCAATTTTTAAATCACATAAATAAAAAGTCAATAACCTGGTATTTTATATCTTTAGAATAAAATATTTAACAATATAAAAAAATATCTCTAATTATATAGTATATAATATCTATTAATAACTTATTGTCTGATGATTACATTATTTTGAATACTATTTAAGGTATTTTAATAAAATAATCTAAATTAGCATTCCGTACGTGTATAAATTTTATTTTTTAATGAATCTAATATTTTAAATATAACTAAATAAATAATTGTAAAAGAGCAATTTATAAATTTATTATATTCCTACATATTTTAGGTAAAAATTTTTTAATACTTCTTTCAAAATATCACACCCTAATCTAAAATACTTAGTATGGCAAAAGCTCATTTAAATTCTACAATTGACAATTAAATTTCTTCCCTTAAATTACAGACTGAATAAATCAAGCATGAAATATAAACTCATATCCTACCCTATAGTATTTTTTTTGATGTTCCTTTTAGCGACATCATGTCAGCCAGTTAAAGAATTGGAGTACCGTGATTTTAAAAATCTGAGTATCAACAAAATGGGGTTTGCCGCTACCAACTTAAAAGTGGACCTGATCTATTACAACCCAAACAGATTTGGATTGCAGCTTAAATACACGGATCTGGATATTTTCGTAAACAATAATTATTTGGGGCACAGTACACAGGATTATCAAATTACGATTGCAAAACTGTCTGAATTTACAATGCCTTTGATAGTAGATGTAGACATGAAGAACCTGTTGAAAAATGCTTTGCCGTCCTTGTTAGGTAAAGAAGTATTGGTAAAAGTAACCGGAACGGTGAAATTAGGAAAAGCAAATGTGTACAAAACATTTCCCGTTAATTATGAGGGCGTGCACATGTTTTCCGCCTTCTGATCTAAAAAGCGGATAGGTTAAAGCCCGTAACATGCTTATTCGGATTGATCTTTATCAAAAAACAAGATTATTTTTGTTGGATGACAGGTGATGCCGGTTTTACCGGTACTTTATGCAATTTGCAATCTTTCGGAAGTCTTTTATAAGCGCTTTCTTCCGCTTCAATATCATCGGCATCAAATCCGAGATTTGCTATGGCTACTTTAATGTTTTCGAGCGTAGACCGGTCGTTTAACCAGGTAACCGTTGTGGTTTTTTGCCTGATATTTACTTTTACAGAAGTAATTCCATATTCCCTGGATAAAAAAAAGGTTAGCCTGTCACTACAGGTTTCACACTGAACAGCAGGCGTTTTAATAACGGCTTTTCCAGAAACCTTTTGCGCCTGTGCAAAGCTTAGGGATACCATACAAAAAAGGGCTAAAATACAAAGTGAAACTGTTTTCATATGACTATCATTTAGCTAAAGTTATTAAATCCCATTCCAATTGGCAGGATCGGCCCTCCAATTTAACAAGGTATTTTGTTCTTTTTCGGTAATAATCCCTTTTTCCACAGCTAAACTGATTAAGGTAGGGTAGTTTGTAAGTGACTGTTGGGGAATTTCGGCTATTTTAAAGCTATTTTCAGCTATGTCGAGGCCATAGGTAAAGATAGAGACCAAGCCAACCACTTTTGCTCCTGCTGCTTTTAATACATCACAAACCTGCAGACTACTTTTCCCAGTCGATATCAGGTCCTCAATAACCAGAACTTGCTGACCTTTTTCCAGGGCGCCTTCAATTTGGTTGGTTAATCCATGTTCTTTGGGCTTTGGCCGTACATATATATAGGGCAGTTTAAGCTGGTCGGCTGCCATGGCACCCCAGGCGATACCCGCAGTTGCTACTCCGGCCAGTACATCAGCCTGCGGAAATTTCTCGAAAATAATACTACACAATTCACTTTTTATAAAATCACGGATATAAGGAAAGGATAAAGCCTTTCGGTTATCGCAGTAAATGGGGCTTTTCCATCCGCTGGCCCAGGTAAATGGTTCTTGCGGACTCAATTTTATTGCATTAATTTGTAAAAGCTTTTCAGCTACTGCTTTTTCGTTGGTCATGTTGCAAATTTAGTAAATAGCAGTTAGCTATCAACCGATAGCTGAAACTAAAGAATTATTATATTAATAAATGACCAACCATGCATTACTGATTGCTAAAAGCCTGGCTTATGTATATCAAGATATATTTTGGCGACAAACCCGTTATTCTTTGTAATGAAATTGACAAAGAACTGAATGAATTGCTGCACCACCCTGATGCGGTTTTTGTAGATGAGGTATCGCCCAAGGCGATTAAATCTATGTTACATGAGATAAAAAAGGAGGAATTTCATGCCGGTGTTATCTGGCATAACGACCTGGAAAAGCTAAAAGAAACCTTCTTTAAGAATTTTAAAGTAATAGAAGCTGCCGGCGGAATCGTACAAAATGATAAAAAACAGGTACTTTTTATTTATCGGCTTGGAAAATGGGATCTGCCCAAAGGTAAGATCGAAAAAGGAGAAAAGGAAGAAGAAACTGCTTTGAGGGAAGTAACCGAAGAAACCGGTGCAACAGGTCTGCAATTAAAAAAGAAAATAGGCCAAACCTATCATGTTTATGATGAATTTGGTAAGCACTTTTTAAAAATTTCGCATTGGTATCACATGACCTGTTCGTCTAAACAGGTATTAAAGCCTCAAACCGAAGAACATATTACGGAAATAAAATGGGTAAAAACCATAGATATTAAAAGCCCGGTAGAAAATACTTATCCTTCTATAAAAAATATACTAGGTATTTTCTTTGATACGCCGTGAGCAATGAGCAAATGACAAGTGGCAATTTAGTTTTACTAAAATTTAGGTTTTTCCACTAATTAGTGACGCTCAACTACACGGATGGCTTTTTTAAAATTGCCACGGTAAGCCTGCTCACACAAACCAGTTTTTGGTTATCGTCATGAATTTTGATGTCCCAAACATGGGTAGAACTACCCAGATGCAGGGGTGTACAGGTTGCTGTTACGTAGCCGTTTCTGGCACTGCGTATATGATTTGCATTGATCTCCAGCCCTACGCAGATAAAATTACCAGTATCAATTACAAAATGTGACGCAAAACTGCCAACAGTTTCTGCAAGTGCACAACTGGCGCCACCATGCAATAAACCATAAGGCTGTTTCGTGCGGTCATCAACGGGCATTCGGGCTTTAATATAATCGTCTCCAAGTTCTACCCATTCCATACCTAAGTATTCACCCATGGTTTTTGGTCCAAGGGGATTAATATCGGGTAAAGTCAATGATTTATTAAACCAGATGGACATGGCTGAAATTGATTTCGGTGATTATTTTTTCCTTTTAATCGACTTTTTAACCACGTCGGGTAAAAACTGGGTAACGTCGCCGCCGTTACGTAACACATCTCTTACCAGTGTTGAGGCAACTGAAGTAAATTTAGGCAGGCAGGTCAGGAATATGGTTTCAATTTCGTTGTCAATACTTCTATTCATATCTGCAATCGCTTTTTCATATTCAAAATCGTTAACGTACCTGATACCACGAAGAATGAAATTTGCTCCCACTTTATTGCAACAATCAACTGTTAGTCCGTCATAGGCTACAACATCAACCTTTGGATCATTTTTATAAATTTCCTTTAACCATTTTACCCGTTGCTTTTCATCGAACATGGGCTTTTTATTGGCATTTCGGCCAATACCAATAACCAGTTTATCAAACAAGGGTAAGGCCCTGTCTATAATATCTGTGTGTCCCAGTGTTACGGGATCAAAAGTTCCGGGGAATAAACAAATTCTTTTCATTAATGGATAATTGTTTAATGGATAATTCTATAATTGATAATGGATAATTGTATAATTGATAATTATCCATTCGTTTTATTTCCGGCCAACAGGTATAAGACCGCCATTCTTACTGCTACCCCATTCTCCACCTGCTGCAAAACTATAGATTGTTTACTGTCGGCTACATCACTGTCGATCTCCACACCCCTGTTGATTGGCCCCGGATGCATAATTACTATTTCTTTCTTTAATCCATCCAGTAATTTTCTGCTTACACCATAAGCCAGGTTATATTCTCTTAAAGATGAAAACAGTACCTGGTTCTGTCTTTCCAGCTGAATACGCAATACGTTAGCCACATCGCACCATTCCAGCGCATGCTTGAGATTATATTCAACTTTCACCTGCAATGCTTCCCGAATATATTTTGGAATAAGTGTAGGCGGGCCCGCTACCATCACCTCGGCACCCATCTTCTTTAAAAGATAAATATTACTGAGCGCAACACGTGAATGCATGATATCACCCACCAAAACTACTTTTTTCCCTTCCAGTGTTCCCAATTTTTCCTGTATGGATAGTGCATCCAATAATGCCTGGGTGGGATGTTCGTTTATACCGTCGCCGGCATTAATGATGGAGGCCGGAATATGTTTGGCCAGAAAATGCGGGGCCCCGCTGGCACTGTGCCGCATCACTACCATATCCACTTTCATGCTTAAAATATTATTTACCGTATCCAGCAGCGTTTCGCCTTTGGAAACCGAAGAAGCCGAGGCAGAAAAATTGATCGTATCAGCGCCAAGTCTTCTCTCCGCCAATTCAAAAGATATTCTTGTTCGGGTTGAATTTTCGTAAAAAAGGTTCACGATGGTGACATCACGTAATGACGGCACTTTTTTTACAGATCGCTGTAAAACTTCTTTAAACTGGGTCGCTGTTGATAAAATAAGGGAAATATCTTCCGGAGTGAGGTCTTTAATGCCCAATAGATGTTTGGTAGATAGTTGCATTAAGGAGCGAAGTTAGTGGTTTACCAAAGATTACGCAAATTTTGTAAAATGTACAATTTGATAATGGATAATTTAATAATGGATAATGGATAATTTTTTCAGGTTTTTGCAGCTTTCGTTTCACCAGAGACTCTCAGATTTAAAACATTATCAATTATCAATTATCCATTAAACCATTATCCATTAATAAAGCACCACCGCCTCTTTATCCCACTCCACTTTTACTTTCTGCGATATCACCGTATCAATGGCTTTGCCACAGTAGTCGGGCTGGATTGGCAGTTCCCGGTTAAAACGGCGGTCGACCAAAACACATAACTCCACTTTTTTGGGCCTTCCAAAATCCTGTATGGCGTCCAATGCCGCACGTATGGTGCGGCCGGTGTATAACACATCATCAATTAAAATCACTTTTTTTTCTTCAATAGAGAAAGGGATATCTGTTCTTTTTGCTTCATGCAGTTCGTCACGTACATCGTCGCGGTAAAAAGTAATATCCAACAATCCGTATTGCAGTTTCTCTCCGGGACAAAGCTGTTGAATACAGGCCATCAATTTTTCAGCAACCTGTACTCCACGGGGTTGTATACCTAAAAAAACTACTTCTTTTAATGTCACGTTGTTTTCTAAAAGCTGGTGTGCCAGTCTTAGTATGGTTAGATGCAATTGTTGTTTATCTAAAATTGTTTTCACTTAAAATATTTGTAAAGCGAATTTATCTTTTATTGACCGATAAAAAAAAGGCTGACCAAAAATGAATCAAATCTGTCACACGGTGCCTGTCCGGCAGGTTAAATATGATAACCCATGGAACTTTTTAGAGTAAGCCTCTTTTGTGAATTACGGTTTCCGTGAATTATTTTCCTCCCTGGAGGTGTTTCTTTAATAATTCCAAATCTTCAAATTTCCCTTCAGCCGCCAGCTTAGCCTGCTTTGGCCAACTGCCCGGATTGTGTATATTGTATTTGTTGCCCCCGGCTGCCAAGATCGCCTTTAACCCGGCAATGGTAGCTTTTGATAGTTGTTTGTAGCTGTAAATTTTATTTTTATAAAGTAATGCTTCAATGTTACTGCCAACGCCTTCAACTATTGTAAGATCGTCTTTTACTGTAACCACAGGTTTTGTTTTTACTGTAGTTTTTGTTTTAACAGCTGTTGGCTTTGCACTGGCCGCATTCTTTTTAATTTCCGGCACCCTCACAATACAATTCTCTACCGGGTATCCCGACATTTCGGATGTAATCTTTTCCGCATCATCATTTACCCATCTGCCATTGCTAAGCAGGTACCGGTATTCGTAATCCTTACCCGACTCTAATTCAACCTCAACGGTCATTGAGCCATCTGCCTTTTTTTGAAGGTAATACCCTTCTTCTAAATTCCAGTTATTAAATTCTCCTAATAAGACACATTCATTTGCACCAATAATATTGGCAGCAGGTAATGTGAATATAATTTTTGCGGTCATTTCTTTTATTGGTTGCTGGTTTAAAATTATTTTTCCTGTAGGAAAGGATACCTGTAATCCGTTGCCGCATTAAATGTTTCTTTTATTGTACGGGCACTTAACCAGCGGTATAAATTTAAGCTGGATCCAGCTTTATCGTTGGTACCACTGCCCCTTGCACCACCGAAAGGCTGTTGTCCTACAACCGCCCCGGTTGGTTTATCGTTGATATAAAAATTACCTGCACTGTTTCTCAGCTTTTCAGTTGCCAGTTCCACAGCAAAACGATCCTGTGCAATTACCGCACCGGTTAACGCATATGGAGAAGTTTCATCAACCAGTTTTAAAGCAGCTTCAAATTTATTTTCATCGTAAACATACACAGTAAGAATGGGGCCAAACAATTCTTCGCACATGGTTATATAATGCGGATCTGTTGCCTCAATAATGGTGGGCTCAATAAAAAAGCCGTCTGTTTTATCACACTTACCACCTACCCATATTTTGGCGCCACTATCTCTTTTCCTTACATTTTTTATATAAGCTTCCAGTTTATTGAAACTCTTTTCGTCAATGACGGCATTCACAAAATTAGTAAAATCTTCAACTGTTCCCATCTTCATCGTCTTCACCTGTTCTACTAATTTCTTTTTAACTGCCGCCGCTAAATTGGAGGGGATATAAGCTCTTGAAGCTGCCGAGCATTTTTGCCCCTGGTATTCAAAAGCTCCTCTTGCCAATGCTGTTACCACCACATCGGGATCTGCACTTTTATGCGCTATTACAAAATCCTTGCCACCGGTTTCGCCAACGATGCGCGGATAAGACCTGTAATGGGCCATGTTCTTACCAATGGTTTCCCACATCCCGTTAAATACGCCGGTACTTCCGGTAAAATGTATACCTGCAAAATCACGGTGATTAAAAACGACTTCCCCAATGGTGGGGCCATCAATAAAAACCAGGTTGATAACGCCATCCGGCAAGCCTGCTTCTTTTAAGATACGCATGAACATTTGTGCGCTGTACACCTGTGTGTTGGCACATTTCCAGATAACCACATTACCACACATGGCAGCAGATGTTGGAAGGTTACCGCCAATTGCCGTAAAATTGAAAGGTGTTAAAGCAAATACAAATCCTTCCAGCGGACGATACTCCAACCGGTTATTCATGCCGGGTCCGCTGATGGGCTGCTGGCGATAGATATCACTTAAGTAATGAACATTAAAACGAAGGAAGTCGATCAATTCACATGCTGCATCAATCTCTGCCTGGAAACAGTTTTTGCTTTGCCCCAGCATGGTGGTGCCATTAATATAAGGGCGGTATTTTCCGGCCAACAGATCGGCCGCTTTTAAAAATATATTTGCCCGGTTTTCCCAACTCATGTTGGCCCACTTATCTTTTATTTTTAAAGCCGCATTAATAGCCTTGGTAACATGCTTTGCTTCACCTACGTGAAAATGCCCCAATAAGTGCTTTCGTTCATGCGGCGGACGGATCTCCACGGTTTTTCCGGTTCTAACTTCTTCACCGCCAATATACATGGGCACATCAACTTTGGTGCTTTTTAGCTCTTTTAACGCGGCTTTAAGCGCTAATTTTTCTTTCGAACCCGGCGCGTAGTTTAGAACAGGTTCATTTACCGGCATAGGGTAATAAAAATCTCCGTATTGCATAGTAACTGTATTTTAGTTGGTCATTTATTTATTTTAGATGCTTTTTTTAACCTGCTTCCATGTTTTATTCCTTAAGCAAACCGGGGCTTTAGTTCCTTCGGCCTCTGAAAAAAAGGTAAGCTTTTTAGGAATCCCTAAAGCTACATATTGATAATAACATGTACAATATGCATCAGCCATCTCTTCAATATTAAATAGGTCTAACAGTCTGTCAATATCCCAGAAATCCTTTTTTGTTACCCTTATCGAAATCGCTTACGCTTTGGCAGTTGCTATATCAGGCAAAGCCTACCCATCTCCTTTTTAATACTATCCATATAAGAAAAAAACACCCAGCGGATTCCTGGTTAACGAATTTATATCTATCCTGTTTCTGAAATTTTTTCTTTAATCCCACCTGTATTTTAGTTTTATCAAAATTTTTCAAGATAAAAAATCCAAGTCCTCTGAAAGGCTGTGACCAAGTTGAAGCGCAAAAGAAGATCCACCAACCAAAGCATACTCTTTTAAAGGTTTAAAATTCATTAATTCATGTAGTAAATCGAAAGCGGACTCTTCACTTGTTTCGCTGTGTAACTACGAAATTATTTTTATGCAATATTAAAAATTGCCGAAAGAAATTGCAATGCCTCTGGTTCAATCCATGTAGTTTTTTTAAATTTCTTCTTTTATTTTTTTACATCCAAAATATTTCCCCGTTCAAACACCCATAAAATAATAAACCCGGCAGCAGTATCCAGGTCAGATTTTTTGAACCCAATATTCCAAAATAATTTTTTATCAAAATCTGGTTTTTGGAAACTCGAAATTACAATAATATTATGACTCCACTTCCTTCTCACTCATCAAGTACGCTTTAATAAAACCATCCAGTTCCCCATCCATCACCGGGCCCACATTACCTACCTCGTAATCAGTCCGGTGGTCTTTGATCATTTTATAAGGGTGAAAAACATAACTCCGTATCTGGCTTCCCCACTCTATCTTTTTCTTTTTACTGTTGCTGGCATCTTTTAAGGCATTTCGCTTTTGCAATTCAATCTCATACAAACGGCTTTTTAACATTTGCATAGCCATTTCACGGTTACCAAGCTGGCTTCTGTCCTGCTGACAAACCACTACAATACCCGTAGGGATATGGGTTAACTGAACTTTTGTCTCTACCTTATTCACATTCTGTCCGCCGGCACCACCACTACGCGATGTTTCCATTTTTACATCGGCGGGATTAATATCGATCTTGATGGTATCATCTACCAGGGGATATACGTTTACGGAAGCAAAAGATGTATGTCTGCGTGCATTACTGTCGAATGGCGAAATGCGTACCAGGCGGTGCACGCCGTTCTCAGATTTTAAAAAACCATAGGCAAAATCACCTTCAAACTCATAGGTACAGGTTTTAATACCGGCCCCATCTCCCCATTGCCAGTCCATTTCTGTCACTTTCCATCCCTGCTTTTCACCATACATTCTAAACATACGGGCCAGCATTTCTGCCCAGTCCTGGCTTTCGGTGCCTCCGGCTCCGCTGTTTATCTGCAAAACTGCCGGCAAGTGGTCTTCCGGTTCATTGAGCGTACTTTTAAATTCGGCTTCTTCAATTCTTTCAATTGCCAGGTCAAAAGCCTCTCTGACTTCAGTTTCTGTAGCTTCTCCCGCTTTCCAAAATTCAAATAATATGGCAAAATCCTCTACAGCCGTTTCAACTGCACGGTATAGATTCATCCAGTATTCGTTTACTTTTATTTCTTTTAGAATAGCAGTTGCACGGGTGTTATCATCCCAAAAGCCCGGCGAAAGTGAAAGTTGTTTGTCATTTGTAGTTTTAGCTTCCCTGTTTGCGACGTCAAAGAAACCTCCCCAAGACCAGGACACGATCCCTTATAGATTTTAGATGCTCAATTGTCATCTTGCAAAGATAATTGAATATGAAACAGGTAACAAGGTTTTTAATATTTTAAATGCCAACCTTTTGTTTCCATTTCACGTGTTTATTAAGATGGACAATTATAATATTACATGAACTCATTTGCGAAGCAATAAACTTCAGGATAATAAAGTTAATTGTAAGCTTAAAGAAGCCAAAAAATTGTTTTAACTTCAATCGCTGCCATGACATAGAACTTCCAATTGAGTTTGATGGAGATAAAATGAATATGTTTTTATATCGTCACATACCATATTTGCTCTTTACCGTGTCCCTGTTCAATTTGATCAGTTTTACAGCATATGCACAGAACTGTCCGCTTAATATTGATTTTGAAAACGGAGATTTCTCGGGCTGGACCTGTTATACCGGCACTGTAGCTTCGATTGACAGTATTAATAAAATCACTTTTGATTATTCCGGAGCTCCTGTTCAAAACAGGCATACCATGTATGCGAAAAACCCCGGTTCGGGTAACGATGAGTATGGTAACTTTCCAAAAAATTGTCCTAATGGAAGCGGTCATTCGATCAGGTTGGGAAATAATACAGCGGGTCGTGAATCTGAGGGCGTCTCCTATGATTTTACCATCCCTGCCGGTGCAAATACCTACAACCTGATCTATAATTATGCGGTTGTGTTTCAAGATCCGGGACATCATGTTTCTCAACAACCCAGGCTTGACCTGTTGGTACAAAATTTAACCGACGGTAATCCCATTTCCTGTTCTTCGTTTTCCTTTTTTGCCAATGGTTCCCCTTTGCCCGGTTTTCAAGAGTCGCCAAACCCGGGTAGCAATACTCCCGTATGGTACAAAAACTGGACAGCAGTTTCCATCAATCTTGATAACCTGGCTGGTAAAACGATCAGGCTGTTTTTTAAAACTGCCGATTGTACATTCAGGATACATTTCGGCTACGCGTATATTGACGTAAATACAGAATGCAGCGACAGATTTGAAGGCGCCAATTTTTGCCCCGATGATTTCTATGTTACTGTGAATGCGCCTTACGGTTATCAAAATTATACCTGGTACAACAGTACATTTACACAAGTATTAGGCTATCAGCAATCATTGACTATAATACCGCCACCTCCCTTTGGCACAACCCTTGCCGTTCTTGTTGTACCCTATAGTGGCTATGGTTGTCCTGACACCTTATTTACTGTGCTTACTGATACGCTAACGTACCAGGCTAATGCCGGTCCAAATCGTCAATCCTGCAATAATAACCAGGTTCAACTTGGTGTGCCTCCAAAGCCTGGCTGGCTTTACCAATGGACTCCGGAAACCGGTTTAAGCGACCCTACGGCTGCCAATCCCTTTACCTCGCCTGATACTACTACGACATACGTGCTCACGGTTAAACACAATGGTGGAGGATGTTTAACAATCGATACCGTAACAGTGCGGGCTACAAAATTATATGACAGCATACTGGTTTTAGGAAAACCGGAATGGTGTATTGGCAGTGGTGACAGTACTGTACTGAAGGTTTTGCCGGCAGACAGCGTTCAATGGAACAGGAACGGAGTAGCCATTCCAGGCGCCAATCAAACAAGTTACAGGGTAACTCAAACCGGTTCCTACCATGCAACAGTTTATAGTTTTTTTGGTTGTACTTTAAATACGAAAGCCCAGGATGTAAATATTTCCTCGATCCCTGCTTCCGGGTTTACCGTAAATAAACCTGTACAATGCCAGTTCAATAATAAATTTATATTTACAAATACCAGCACAAATGCAGTTGGTGCCATGCGGTATAAATGGATCATGGGTGACGGCTTTACAGGAACATCCCGTAACATTAATTACAGTTATAAAAATCCGGGCACATACGAAGTAGTCATGATCGTTAGCAGCAATAATACGTGTGCCGACAGTACAACGATGACCATAACTGTTTATACTAGTGTATTTGCTGAGTTTTCTGTAGACCCGGTTTGTATAAACTTACCCGTACTGCCGGTTAATCATACGATTGATCAAGGTACTACCACGGTGAATTATTTATGGGATTTTGGAAACGGTCAAATATCTACATTACGCAACCCCCCGGTACAGGTTTACCCGGTTGCCGGAAATTACATAATGAGTTTATCGGTAAGTACAGCTCATTGTCCTTTTCCTTTAAGTATTCAAAAACGATTTGTGACGGTAAGTGACCCGGTTCCGGGTATTAATAATCCGGTGGCTTATGCCGTTGTGAATTTGCCTTTAACATTACTGGCACGGCCTATTGGCGACGAAGTTCTTTGGACACCAGCCACCAGTTTGGATAACCCTGGTAGTTATAAGCCCGTTTTTTTGGGTAATCTTGAGCAGCAATATACTATTGAGTTAAGAGCAAAAAACGGATGTGTTACAATCGACACACAGGTTTTGAAAATAAATAAGAATATCGTCATTTATGTTCCGAATGCATTTTCACCAAACAATGATGGGTTAAACGATTTCTTACTGCCGTTTATGATCGGTATTAAGGAGTTGAAATATTTTCAGATATTTAACCGATGGGGAGAGCTTGTTTATCAGACCGGGGATCCCAAAATGGGCTGGGACGGTCGCTTTAAAGGGATTCCGGTGCAAACACATACGTTGGTATGGATGCTGGAAGGTATTGGCGTTGATAATAAAATTTATAAGGCCAAAGGGAGTACAGTGTTGCTGCGTTGATGGTTAATCGTTTTTGGTTCATCATTTTTAGTTTTTTGTTCATTGTTTTTTCCGTATCATTAATCCGTCAAATCATTTTGGATGAACCTGCGACTGCATGCAAACAAAAAGTAACCGTTATTTTATCATTAACAAACCCTTCGATATGGTATCGCAGTTTGTAAGTTCGCATGAAGTAAAACTGCTGGGCGATCTTGATTTTGATTTTCCTGCAGGTATTCATGCTGTTGGCCGGCTGGATACCCATTCGGAAGGTTTACTGGTATTAACAACCAACAAAAAACTAACGCGCCTTTTGTTCTTAAGTGAAATACCACATAAAAGAACCTATTTGGTCCAGGTAAATAATATCGTGTCTGACGAAAATATAAACCGCCTGCAAAACGGCGTAAACATCAGGATAAAAAATGCGGTCACCTACTTGACTGCTCCCTGCGAGGTACGCCGTGTAAACAACGCACCGGCACTGTATGATTTGGGTGAAAGATTAACAGCCTACCACCCTTTTACCTGGTTGCTGATAACCATTACAGAGGGCAAATTTCACCAGGTGCGAAAAATGATCGCCGCCATCAGGCTCAAATGCAAAAGACTTATACGCCTGGGTATTGAAGACCTTGAATTGGATGGTTTACAAGCCGGTGCCGTGCGGGAGATGGAAGAAGAGAATCTATTTAAAAAACTGAAGATTGAAAACGGGCAATAGCGATAAGGTGGATATGTTAATCTCTTCGCAGGTAAAAATAAATACTGATATTAAATGGAAATTCAAAACAGTACCGAAAAAGATATACCGGAAATATTAAGGCTTTACAACCTAGCATCGGAATTTCAAAAATCAAAACGTACGGTGGTCATTTGGCCAACATTTGACAGGTCACTGATTGAAACCGAAATCAGCGAAAAACGACAATGGAAATTAATGATTAACAATGTTATAGCCTGTGTTTGGGCCATTACATTCAGCGATGAGCAAATTTGGGAAGATCGAAATGTTGATCAGGCGATGTATATTCACCGTATTGCAACCAATCCCGATTTCAGGGGAAAAAAATTTGTTTCGGCCATCGTGGAGTGGGCAAAGGTATTTGCGAAAGACTGTAGCAAAGATTTTGTAAGACTGGATACACTTGGCAACAACCAAAAGTTAATTGAACTGTATACCCTTGCCGGGTTTCGTTTCCTGGGTATGTTTGATCTAAAGAATACGGAAGGATTACCGGCGCACTATCATCATCATCCGGCCGCCCTGTTTGAAATCAGGTTGTAATGCATTGTTCCACATTTGGTTTTGAGTAAATAATCGTACGGTTTATAAAGGCAAAAATATTTTATGTGCCTTAAAATCCTGCCATTTAATCATTTATAAAAAATTTACAGCTTGTTAACTAAGTAAAATGTTTCAATTGCAGTTAAATCCTTAAGTTTGCCCAAACACAACCCTCATGGAATTAAAGTATGTAAAAAACATACAGTTTACAAGACTGATAAAATGCGATGGTCAACTAAAGGAATTTAATTTTAGAAAACCAAATGGCAAACTGGAAGGATTATTTACTGTAGACGTTATTGATGCCAAAGCAAACCGTATTATTTTCAATATGGAAATGATGGATTCTGTTTGGAAGATCACCACGGATCAATTACCCTCCTGGATTTTGGAAAGCGAATCCAATTTTCATGAAATAATTGAAGCCGAATTTAAATCGGTTTAGAAATTACGATAATAACTAAAAGTTAAAAGCTTTTGTTCTTTTTTGAACAAAAGCTTTTTTTATTTTACAAACCACCATTAATTAAAATTCAGCCACTACAGAAATATTCGGCTCCTTAGAAACCTTTCCGGCACCTACAGCACTGCCGTTAACTTTGTAATCAGCCAACTTAATACTAAAGTCTGCAGAGGTTTTAAGCGATTTGCCGTTTACCATTATTGAACCCGTAGTTTCTACAGGATTAGTAATACCGTGAATGGTCAGGTCTCCCTTTACAGTTACATTATAAGTACCGTCCTTTTTAAATTTAACATCATCTATATTGCTGATTTTTCCTGTAAAACTGGCAGTGGGAAACTGGTTACTATCCATCCAGCCAGCATTGTTAAAATGTTCCTGGATTTTTGGATTTGAAAATGAAAAACTTTTAACCGATGCTTCGAATGCCAGTTTACCGGTTTTGGTATCGAGCGAAGCGATAACCGTTTTATTTTCAGCTTTTGGAAGCGCATCAATACTGGTTGTTGCATCAAAATTAATTACAGCAGATGTAGTCGTTTTCTTTTGTGCAAACAGAAAACCTGTGGTAAGCAATAAAGCTACTGATAAAATTGTTTTTTTCATTTGTTTGATTTTTATTTTTTGTTTAATTTTTTACTTGTTAATTGCACATCGTTTAAACGTCACGTATTCAGTTTCCAGGATATTACTGAAAGCGCCGTTGCTGCAACTTCCTTTAATAGAAACCTCATCTCCTTCTTTTAATTGTTTTGCTTCATTAAGGTGTTGCTTTTGAAACGCAAAAATGATATAAGCGCCGTTTGCCGTATCGATCATTTTTATATTGGCAGTTGTATCAATGATATCAATTGCCGAGACCACACCATTTACTACAATTATTTTTTCAGAGTATTTACTGTTAGCTCCGTTCAGGTCTTTTTGAAATTCTTTGATAAAATCCATCGCCTTAACTGTATAATCTGTCTTTAAACCAGCTGTATCATCATGTTTAAGTGTAAACAGGTACCAAATCACGGCACCGCCCGTTAAAAGCAACACAAATATGGCAATCATCCATTTTTTATATTTCTTATTTATTTTGGTCGTTAACATCTTTTACAAATTAATCTAAAATTTAAAAATAATACTGCGAATATACAATGTTTAACCATTGAATCGTAAAGTTGTTTATATTTTAACTTCTACAAACCTGTTAAGCTATACCAAAATCATACATAGGATTTTAATACTGATATATAAGCTATTAGTTAACTACTGTTTAAACAACTACATTCAAAATGTTATTTAAAAAGTACACACACACCTTTGTGTCAATAAATGATTCAGCACTGCCAGCATTTTTGCCAACACTGCATACCAGGTGCTCAACTATTTTCAGCAACTACAAGACTTTATTACCGAAGGCTGCCTGGACGAATGAAGAAAACTATGCAGGTGCAGGAATATTAACAGCGAATTTTTAAAAGAATCAATGAAAAGGACTGCTATACCATTTCTGCAAATTTCAATTGATGATCAAACACTGATGACAACCTGACACAGCCGATTGCACTTTGCCGGAATTTAGATTACATTAAAAACAGTACAAAAAACCTGGTTCAACTTGCTATAAAATGTAACCATTATTAACGAAAATAATCGGGCAGGTCTTGCTAAGTCAAAAACCGGTTTTATATTGATTATACCAGTAAGTAGTCCATAGCCATTTGCCATCGGTATAATACCATCAAAGATTTCAACGTAATGCTTTGGACTAATTAGTAAATCCAGATGATATTATATAATGGCCAGGGGTGTTACATTGTATACCGTCAAAAGAGGCTTTGGAACATCAGGAGAAACAAAAGAAGTTGATATAGTTTTTACAGTCATTCCAAGGCTCGAATTAAATGAACTTAAAGCTGACTCAATTGCCTTTTTGGTCATGGGTAGTGAGACAGATACCAGTGGAGAAATGGTAAAAAAACGGCCGTTGAATCATTAAGGTCCTTCATTCAATTTAAAAAATATCATCCTGAAAGCAAACAGAATAATTAAAGCACTCATGGTGTACCTTACCCAATGCTGGTACTTTTCATTTTTAAACAAAGATTGGGTTGCATAACCGGCAAAAAATATAATGGAACAATTGGTGATAAAACTCCCCAGCATTTGTACTCCGCCTAATACGAGATTTTGCTGTAACACCTGCCCCCTGTCCGGAAGAATAAACTGTGGCATTAGCGAAAAATATAGGAAAAGGGAACCCGGGTTCAATACGTTACTGACCAGCCCTTTTAGATAAAACTGCATCAGCCCGTCGTTGGGATTTGCATCCCCGGCTTTTTTCCAATGTACATTTTTTAAATTGCGAATGGCTAAATAAAAAAGGTATCCAATGCCTGCAAATCGCAAATAATCCAGCGCTCCCGGCATGGCAACGAGTATGGCGGTTAAGCCCAGAATAATGGCCAGGATGTGTACAACAAATGCGCACACAATTCCTGCAGCAGTTGCCCAGCCAGCTTTTCGGCCGTATTCAAAAGTATAAGTGAGGAACAGCATCATATTGGGTCCGGGTGTAAGGGCAAAGCCAACCACGAAGACAATATAAATTACCAGTTCGTTAAACGGCATGTTGTTTCCAGGTTTTTCTTAACTGAATTGTTTCTTTATTCAACTCTTCAAATCGGCTGTCACAGGCTGGATGTAAAGTCTTCATCAGCCTGTCCCACCAGGTAAAATACAAACCATAATTACCTTTAAAATACTGGTGGTGCATATTATGGTTAACCGAAGTATTGAACCATTTAAAAAACCAATGCCGG
This sequence comes from Chitinophagaceae bacterium, assembly GCA_031402615.1. Taxonomy (GTDB): domain Bacteria; phylum Bacteroidota; class Bacteroidia; order Chitinophagales; family Chitinophagaceae; genus Ferruginibacter. Next base: position 15,261 of record JANNSN010000056.1, on the reverse strand, counting down.
TTAGATCCTTTGGGGAAAATTTCGAATCCCAGGTGGCCATACACATTATACAGCGTCATGAAAACCAGAAACCCCAACAGGTGAATCGGGTGAACCGGAAATGTAAAGGCAAAAACGTAAATGATGGCCGATTCAATAAAGGCTTCTGTTGGCTGAAATGCAAAGGACGCCCAGGGTGATGGATTAGTACTTTTATGATGCACCACATGAAAAAAGGAGAACAGTTTTGGATGATGCATCAGGCGGTGTGCCCAGTAAAAATAGGCATCATGAACAATGAGCATCAACGGAAAAACCATCCAGAAATACAGCATGCTGTGCTGATCCATATCCTTGTAAATGGTTGTAAAAGGTTTTATATACCTGTTGTTTAAGATCAAAGGAGTTCCTGCAAAAATCACAAATGTGATCAACGAATAAAAGATCTCCCGGTAATAATCTGCTTTTGCCGGCCATTTTTTTTGAATTTTTGCATATAGCGATTTATTTTTCAGCAGCACATAAAAAATTAAAAATGCCAGTCCACCGATCACGATATATCGAATCACACTGAGCATAAAAACAAAGGTAACCTGTACCCAGGTATCTTCAGGAAGCGGCATAGGAGTTAATTGTATTTAAAATAGATTTCCGTTGCACCGTAACCAAATTGTTGACTGTGCTGGTTTACAAAAGAGGACACTTCTTTTTTTGATTTTAAGCGTTCATGGATCTCGTCTCTGAGTTTACCAACACCCACACCATGGATAATGGTTAAAGAAGTCTGGTAATGCGCCACAGCAAGATCATAATACTTTTCAAATTCCTTCAATTGCATGGTCATGATTTCGAAATTTGGCAGATGTTTCCAACTGTCAGTTATCTTTTCAATATGCAGGTCAACTACCGAACGGGCCGATTCAAGATGCTGTTTAATCTTATTGGCATCATAAACCCTGAAACCGGCATTCCCCAACCTGCCCAGGTCAACTTTTTCCTCCTCTACCCTATCCGGGTAGTCATCAAATAACAGGTAAGAAAAACCAGGTTCATTCTTCAATTGTATCTCCTCAATCTTTTTAAATAATTGCTTTGCTTTCAATTTTAATGAGGTTTCAAAATAGGGAGCCTTCTTTTTATCCGGTTCTTGTAGTGCAAATTCAAATGCAAATCTTGGGCTGTCGCTCAAATCTTCAAATTTAACGTCATGCAGGTAAAAATCGCTCAGTGGCCCGATGCTGTTCGGTAACTGGAATTCAAGATCTCCGCCAATCATGAGATCATAGGTAAAGGTATAAGCCATATCGTTCTGATTCAGAAGATAGAGTTTGAATTTTTCAACGACATCATCATCAAAAATATCTTTATCAAAAACGGGTAAAAATAACAACCTCACGCCATTGCCTTCTTTTGTTTTTGGCATGGCCTTTTCTTTTTGAACCTGGTCAATAAATGTCTTCTTTTTTTCAACTTTTCTTTGTGCCGAAAACATTTTAAAGTAAGGAAAATCAATCTGATCGGTATAGATGGGGAATTTTACGCCTTTCACTTCAATCAAAACCATTTTCTCAGTCATGATCTCCAATACAATACCTTCTTCATCGGTTAGCAGTACAATTATTTTATCGCCGGGTTGATACTTCATTATTTACAGATATAAAAACGGCACAAAGTTAATTTACCTGTGCCGTTTAAAAACAGATCATTTAAAAGTTTATGCTGTCTTTGGTGCAAGTTTACTTTTCTTATAACCGTATAAAAAATAAAACACCAAACCCAATACCAGCCAACCTATAAACCATACCCAGTTGCTTTTTGTCATACCGGTCAGCAGGTACAGGCAGGTTATTAATCCCATCATGGGTATTAAAGAGAATTTTTTAAACAAGGTTGATACTGCCAGTGCCAATGCACATAACCAAAAAATTATTAATGTTACATTTGGAGTAGCCATGTCCATAAAGCTCAACTTGCCCGAAGTATAATCCGCCTGGTTACTAAAATCAAAATTAAACATATCGGCAAAATAAGTTTTGGATAACAGGGCCGCGGTAACAATGCCGGCTACAACAACCAACGGAAAAATAATCTGGCTGTTAATATACGGCAGGTGAAACCTGCCGGGAATTTTTTCTTTTGCAGGCAGGAACAAAACACCACCACAAACCAAAACAAAAGCAAACAAAGTGGCTATACTGGTAAAGTCTAATACAAAAGTTTTATCAGTAAATAAAATGGGTACTCCTACAACGAACCCTGTGATAATTGTTGCAAAGGAGGGCGTTTTGAATTTTTTATGAATTTTTTGAAATGCAGGTGGCAACAAACCATCGCGGCTCATGCTCATCCAGATACGTGGCTGTCCCATCTGAAAAACGAGTAAAACACTGGTCATGGCAATTACAGCTGCCACCGCAACAAACAGCTGCATCCACCCCAGGTTTAAATTTTGTTCTTCAAAGATAAAAGCCAGCGGATCACCCACCCCATCAAAATTCCTGTAATTAACGGCACCCGTTAAAACCAGGGACAGTAGGATATACACGATGGTACAAATTACCAATGCCAGGATCATGCCTCTCGGCAAGTCTCTTTGCGGGTTTTTACTCTCTTCCGCCAATACACTCACGGCATCAAAACCAATATAGGCAAAGAATACACCACTTACTGCCGCCATCACGCCTCCAAACCCATTAGGCATGAACGACTTTACCCCGTCATCATTTGCAGGCGTCCAGTTAAAAAATAATCCGTTTGAAAAAATCATATAACCACCTACCAAAATCACCAATAACACTACAGCGAGTTTCAGTACCACCATGATGTTGCTGAAATTGCGGCTTTCTTTTATTCCGCGGTATACCAAATAAGTGATCAGGATATTAATGATCAATGCCGGTAAATCAAAAATCACATGTAATCCGGCTACAACAGGTGCCTTGTTCCATGCTGCCAGTACATCGGGATTCGTGCTTCCGGCAGCCATAGCATGTTTAACTTCCAAATAACTGGTAGCCAGGTACTCGGGAACATGAATATTAACTTTACTCAAAAAAGATACGAAATAATCGCTCCAGCTATAAGCCACATAAATATTTCCGATAGAATATTCCATAATGAGTGCCCAGCCGATTATCCATGCAAATAATTCACCGAAGGACGCATAGGCATAGGTATAAGCACTGCCGGCAACAGGTATCCGGCTTGCAAACTCAGAATAACAAAGTGCTGTAAAACCACAGGCTATTGCGGTGATCACAAATAGAATAGCAACACCCGGACCGCCATCAAATACCGCAGCACCCAGGCTGCTAAAGCTGCCCGCACCAATGATGGCAGCAATACCAAAGAACGTTAAATCACGAACGGTTAATACACGTTTTAACCCACCGCCGCCATGTGTATCATCACCAGCCTCAGCCAAAATATTTTCAATTTTTTTCGTGCGGAATAGAGACTTAAACATGTTGGTTTTGATTTTTAGAGGAAGTAATTTAAGCAAATTAAAATTATGTGCCGATTTATGGAATTATCAGGCTAGCGCTCCCGCATCATTAAATAGCCGGCCAGTTCCTGTAATGGCTTTTTACGGGCAGAAAGCACGGCCGCATCCTCGAGGTGCTTTAATGCAGATTGCAGGTATTTATTCTTTAATTCCATTGCCCAGTCATCCACTTTGCAATCTTTAAAGATCTGCAATACTTTGTCAACTTTACCTGCATCATTATTTTCTATCAATTCTTTCAGTTCAGCCAGTTGTATAGGCCCTGCTGTTTCAAAAGCATGAATCATTAAAAACGTTTTTTTATTGGCGATGATATCTCCACCGATCTTTTTTCCGAATTTTGCCGGATCACCAAAAGCATCGAGATAATCATCCTGCACCTGGAATGCAATACCCAGATTTTTGCCAAACTCGTACAAATGCTGTTGATTGCCTTCCCCGGCACCACCCAACAGCGCACCCATTTTAAGGCTGGCAGCCAGTAATACCGAAGTTTTTAACGTGATCATGTGCACGTATTCATCTATGCCCACTGTTTCCAGTTTCTCAAAATCCATGTCGAGCTGCTGTCCTTCGCAAACGGCAGCAGCAGTGCGGTTAAAGAGGAATAATACTTTTTGTAGTTGGGCTAATTTTATTTTATTCAGGTATTCATAGGCTTTTACCAACATAGCATCTCCGGCGAGCAATGCCGTTGACTCCCCATACCGGGTATGCACCGTTTGCATACCCCGTCTGAGGGGCGCCTTATCCATGATATCATCATGTATTAAACTAAAATTATGAAAGAGTTCGATAGCGATGGCCGCCTGGAAAGCATCCGGATCAATCTCGTCAAATAACTGGTTACCCATTAAAACACAAACCGGTCGGATTCTTTTGCCCCCGAGACTTAACATGTATTGAGCAGGATTATATAATGTTTCCGGCTGTTCCGGAAAATGCCGGTCGTTAAATTTTTCTTCAAAAATCCGGGAAAGTTCTATAAATGAATACATCATAAAATACCGATAAAAGCTGAATTACTGAATTGCCGCCCCGTCGTTGTGCAAAGAACAGCATGGTTAGCATGTTAGTGATCTATGTTTTCTTTTTTGTTTTTGGCCTGGCTGCTGATTTCGTTTTTGCTGCAGGAGCCCCGGACTTTGCAGTGGCTTTAACGATCATTTTGCCTGTAGCATTAGAAATCGTGTCTGTTACCCACTCATAATCAAGTTGTCTTTTGGTTAAACTGGCTGCAACCACTTTGATCCGTAACTTATCTCCCATCCTGAATTTTTGACCAGTACGCAGTCCTACAAGCGCATAATCAGCTTCATCGAGCCTGAAATCATCATAATTGCTTAAGTCTCTCACCGTAACCATTCCTTCGCATTTATGCGTAACCGTTTCAACAAAAAAGCCAAAAGAAGCAACACCGCTTATAATTCCATCAAATTCTTCACCCAGGTAATTTTTCATAAACTCAACCTGCTTGTATTTATTTCCGGCACGTTCGGCTTCCATGGCCTTGCGCTCCCTGTCGCTGCAGTGCTTACAACGTTCATCCATTTTTTTATCCAGTTTCAGATCTTTTTCAAGGCATTGCATTAAAATACGATGTGCCATCACATCGGGATAACGACGTATGGGCGATGTAAAATGGCAATAATACTCAAAACCCAACCCGTAGTGGCCAATATTGGACGATGTATAGATTGCTTTTGACATCGTTCTAATGCCCAATTGTTCCAATACATGCTGTTCGGGTTTTCCCTGTACATCTTTCAGTAATTTGTTAAAGGACCCCGCAACCGCCGCTTCATCATGCAAATCAAATGTGTACCCGAATTTTTTGGCGAATGCTGCGAATGGTTTTAACTTTTCATCATCGGGTGTATCATGTATCCGGTAGGGAAAAGGAATAGGCTCCTTATTTACTTTTATTTTGGAAACATACGTAGCCACCGTCCTGTTGGCAAGCAACATAAACTCTTCAATCAGTTTATGCGCATCCTTACTTTCTTTGATAACAATGCCAATGGGTTTAGCTTTTTCATCCAGTTCAAATTTAACCTCCTGTGAAGAAAAATTAATGGCGCCGTTATTGAAACGTTCGGCCCTGAATTTTTTTGCGAGCTCATTTAATAAAACAATTGGCTTATCATGTAAGCCATCTTTTTTTTCAATGATCTGCTGTACCTCATCATACGTAAACCGGTGATTACTGTGTATAATGGTTCGGCCCAACCAGGTATGTTTTATTTCAGCGCGGTTTGTAATTTGAAAAATAGCGGAGAAAGTATATTTATCTTCGTTGGGCCTCAATGAACAAAGTTCATTCGAAATTTTCTCGGGCAACATCGGGTTGACCCTGTCGGGTAAATACACACTTGTGGCCCGTTCATAAGCAACCTTATCCAGCAGCGTACCGGGTTTCACAAAATAGCTAACATCTGCAATGTGCACACCTATTTCATAATTTCCATTATCCAGATTTCGGATGGAAAGTGCATCATCAAAATCTTTTGCATCATCGGGATCAATGGTAAATGTCAAAATGTCCCGGTAGTCTTTTCTTTTACTGATTTCTTCCCGTGAAATATGTTTTTGTAATTTTTTAACTTCGGCCAATACTTCTTTATCAAAAACCAGCGGAAATCCCGCATCAATCAAAATCTCTTTCATGGCCATATCATTCTCATCTTCCGATTTTAATATGGTAACCACCTCCCCATTGGGTTTTTTTTCTGATTTATCCCAATTGATCAATTTTGCAACAACCCTTTCCTTATCCTTTGCCCCGTTTAATTTATCGGCCGCAATATAGAAGTCAGGAATTGGTTTTTCAGAAGCAGGAATAAAAAAGGCAAAATTCTTATTCATTTGAATATTTCCGATGAATTCTGTTTGTTTCCGTTCGGCCACTTCCACCACTTTACCTTCTGTTCTTTTGCCTGTAGACAGTCCTTTGTTTATTTGTACCCGTACAATATCGCCGTGCAGTGCCCGGTTAAAATCGTTAGGCCGAATCAGAATATCCTGTTCATTACCTTCTACAATCACATACCCCATACCACTTTTCGAAATATCCAGTTTCCCTTTTAAGATGTCGGTTTGTGATGATTTTTTTCCGGCTTTATTTTTTTTATCCATATGTAAGTTATTTCACGTTGCAAAAATGAACCGTGTAAAAATTGCGGTTCATTACTATCCAGCGTCAAATTGTTTTTTTATCCATGCAATGTACCAACAAATTGCTACATTCGGAAAAATGACGCCTTGTGCAACCACCCACAAATTCTCCACAAAAGATTATAACCAAAACCATTTGGATCTTATCTTTCGTGAGTTTATTTACAGACCTGGCCAGTGAAATGCTTTACCCGGTTATGCCGCTTTTCCTCAAACATATCGGCTATACAGCCATTTTTATTGGTGTTTTAGAAGGTATTGCTGAAGCCGTTGCCGGTTTAAGCAAAAGTTATTTCGGTAAATTAAGCGACACCATCGGAAAGCGGCTCCCGTTTGTTCAATTAGGTTATACCTTCAGTGCCATCAGCAAACCCATGCTGGCCATTTTTGTTTATCCGTGGTGGATATTTTTATCAAGAACAATGGACCGGCTTGGAAAAGGCATCAGAACGGGAGCAAGAGATGCCATGCTAAGTGATGAATGTACCACGAAGACCAGGGGCCGTGTATTTGGTTTTCACCGGAGTATGGATACCATGGGGGCCGTTTTTGGGCCAGCCCTGGCATTGCTCTACCTCTATTACAATCCTGATGACTATCAAACACTTTTCCTGATTGCATTTACACCTGGTTTACTTGCTGTACTTTTAACCTGGTTAATTAAAGAAAAAAGAAATACTCCTGTTCCAAATGCAGGCAGTGAAATAAAAAAGTTGAAGGTTTTCGCGTTTATTGGTTATTGGAAAAATAGCCCGGCAGCTTATAAAAAACTGGTTACCGGGTTACTATTGTTTGCCTTGTTCAATAGTTCGGATGTTTTCCTTTTATTAAGAATGAAAGAAAGCGGACTGACTGATACAACGATCATTGCCGTGTATATTTTTTATAATCTTGTTTTTGCTTTATTGGCATACCCCGTTGGTATCCTGGCGGATAAGATCGGCCTTAAAAAGATCCTGGTTGCCGGATTGTTTATATTCCTTATTGTTTACGCAGGATTTGCTTTTAACAGCAAGACATCAATTTTTATACTGTTGTTTTTTTTGTACGGGGTTTATGCTGCCGCTACCGAAGGTATTTCGAAAGCATGGATCAGCAATATTGTTGACAAAAGCGAAACGGCAACAGCTATCGGTACGTATTCAGGCTTTCAAAGTATTTGTGCATTCATAGCAAGCAGCCTGTGTGGTTTGTTATGGTATCACTTTGGGTCGATGTTTACTTTTCTGTTAACGGCTGTGATAACTTTATGTGTAATTATTTATTTAATTTATTATGGCAAAACTGCAACCGGCAATTCGTAACTTTAGGTAAACTTAACCACGGATATACCGGCTGGGTTAAAGCAATGGCATATTGCCAGATTGAAAATGAAAGTTTTATTTATGAAATCGTATGATACCGTGGTTGGCACTTTAAAAGGGTTGATGGAAAGAGGATATACCATTAATTTTAATTTGGCATTTGATAAACTGATATGTTCGGAAAATAACACCTGCCTGGATCCACATGAATTTGAAATTGTGGAAGTACACCGGTTTGAAGGCAACAGCAACCCGGCAGATGAAGATGTGGTGTATGCTGTTGAATCGATAACAGGTAACATCAAAGGAGTACTGACCAGCGCTTTTGGTTTGTATGCTGATGCGGCTTCTACAGAAATGATCCAAAAACTTTCCATGCATCATTAATAAATTAATCTAAAGAATGAATAGAAGAAAATTTTTAAAAATTGGTGCTTTAGCTGCACCGCTCCTAACAGCCAATAAATCTTTCGCAAACCATATTAATCAAACTACCAAACCCATCGTCATTTCTACCTGGGATAGTGGTATGCCTGTTAATGCCGAAGCCTGGAAGGTTTTGTCTGCACGCGGTACAGCTTTGGATGCCGTGGAAGCAGGCGCTATACATATTGAAAATGAGATCAATTGCTGTGTGGGACTTGGAGGATTTCCCGATAGGGATGGTATCGTAACGCTGGATAGTTGTATTATGGACCACCAGGCCAATTGCGGTGCTGTTGCAGGTATTGAGCGAATAAAACATCCTGTTTCGGTTGCCCGCAGGGTGATGGAAAAAACACCACATGTATTGTTGGTTGGTGCCGGTGCCCAACAGTTTGCAGTTGAAAACGGCTTTAGGCTGGAACCCGGTGAATTATCCGAATCTGCAAAAAAAGCATACCACGAGTGGCTAAAAAAAAGTGAATACCAACCGGTTATTAATATAGAAAACCTGCCTGCCGGCCAGGCTGCTAAAAAACAAAACGGCCCATTTGCCCCACCCTTTTTCGACGATGGCACAGCCAATCATGATACCATGGGTTTGGTTGCGATGGATATAAACGGTAATTTATCCGGCGCTGTTACAACCAGTGGTATGGCATTTAAATTACACGGCCGTGTGGGAGACTCTCCGGTTATCGGGGCAGGCTTATTTGTAGACAATGAAATTGGGGCGGCCACCAGCAGTGGCACCGGTGAAGAAGTTATACGCATATGCGGAACCCATTTGGTGGTGGAGTTTATGCGTCGTGGTTATTCACCCGAAAAAGCCTGTAAAAAAGCAATAGAAAGAATTGTAAAGCGGGATCCGGTAAAAGCCAAAACCCTGCAGGTAGGTTTTTTAGCCTTAAACAAAAAAGGACAATATGGAGCCTTTGCCATACAAAAAGGATTTGTTTTCAGTGTTAAGAGTGATCATGAAAACCAAATTCATCAGTCAAAATATTTGCTGCCATGAATCTCTGAGAGAACGTTAGCGTTCGAAAATAACCGTGTTCATAAAAACAAGAGCGATGCAGGTTGATAGTACAAAAGCCAGTTTAGAAACGCCACTGCCTTACCGGATGGGAGCTTTTTGCAAATTAGAAGTCATTGGTTTTACTATTGAAAGTTGCATCATGGCACAGGCTGCAGGTGCACACCGGATAGAACTTTGTGATAACCCCGGCGAAGGGGGTACAACACCCTCTTATGGTTTTATTAAGGCGGCCAGGGAAAAATTGCAGATCGAATTATATCCTATCATCCGCCCCCGTGGAGGCGATTTTTTATATAGTAATACAGAATTTGACATGATGAAAGCGGATATCAAGATCTGTAAAGAACTAAGCTGCGACGGAGTTGTGATGGGTATGTTAAACGCAGATGGCACTGTGGATACAAAACGATGCAGGCAATTGACTGCATTGGCTTATCCAATGGGCGTAACTTTTCACAGGGCTTTTGACAGGGTAACAATGCCTCTCTTAACCTCCCTGGCGGGGAGTAAAACGGACTACGAAAATGCCAAATTCTTTTCGCAAGCATTGGAAGATATCATTGAAATTGGATGTGAAAGGGTGCTTACATCCGGATTAATGCCTACGGCCCAGGAAGGTGCTGCAACGATCGCAGCGTTAATAAAACAGGCAGATGAAAGGATTGTGATCATGCCTGGTAGTGGTGTCCGGTCTGCAAATATTAAAGAACTTGCTGAAAAAACCGGGGCGGTAGAATTTCATACGTCTGCAAGAATATATATTAACAGCCGGATGAAGTATAACAATGAGGAAATGAAAGAAAAACTAACATCGGTGTCGGTTGATTCGAATGAGGTAAAAAAGATGATGGCGGTACTTCACCAGTTTGCTAAATAAATGATCAGGTAGATGCTTCCCGAATAATCGGAACAGGGTGTTCCTTAACATGACATAACAAGCGGTAAACGTTTATGCAGAACCCATTTTGCGGGAAGAATTGCTGAAAAAAAGCAAGTTCTCTATTAGCACTGCTGGAAATAAACGCACATAACTGTAAATAAAAGCGGCATCTACCGCCATGCATAACGGGACCATGTTTATGCCAGATAACAACTAGTTTTAAACCCAAAACCACAACCATAATGAAAAAAATAATGCCGCTGTTCATGTTGCTTATTTCCCCTGCCGTTTATTCACAATCAGCCGAAAATATCATCATCATAACCACCGACGGGCTTCGCTGGCAGGAAGTATTTACCGGTATGGATAGCGCCATTGCCAATAATAAAAAATTTAACCAGGGTGACAGCGCGGTTATTTATGAAAGATACTGGGCGGTGAATCCGCTGGAAAGAAGAAAAAAACTGATGCCCTTTTTGTGGAGCACCATGGAAAAAAACGGGCAGATATATGGCAACAGAAATTATGGCAATAAAATTGATAATGCAAATCCCTACTGGTTTTCGTACCCGGGATATAACGAAATTTTTACCGGCTATCCCGACACTTTAATCAACAGCAATTCTTATCCTCCAAATCCAAACACCACGCTGCTGGAGTTTTTAAACAAACAATCTAAATACAAAAATAAGGTTGCAGCTTTCGGTGCATGGGATGCATTTGACAGAATTTTGAATCAAGAGCGTGGAAAATTTCCGGTGTACTCGGCTTTTGATTTGTTAGGCGGTACAAATCCTACAACAACAGAAAAAACAATTAATTCATTGGCAAAAGATTCTTATAAACCATTTGGTGAGGAAGAAGTACTTGATGTATTTACGCACTACGGCGCTATGAATTATATGCAAACAAAAAAACCAAAAGTATTGTATATCTCCTATGGCGAAACAGATGAATGGGCACATCTGGGACATTATAAAGACTATTTAATGGCTGCCACTATGGTAGATAAATGGATACAGGATATCTGGAACTATGTACAATCCCATCCACCATATAAAAACAAGACCGCCATTTTTATCAGCACAGATCATGGAAGAGGTGATGCCAAAAAAGATGAATGGACAAGTCACAATAATAAAATAAAAGACTGTAACCAGGTTTGGATGGCGGCCATGGGACCGGGTATTATACCTAAAGGAGAAGTTAAGACATCACAGCAATTCTATCAAAAACAATTTGCCCAAACGATGGCTGCCATACTTGGATTAACATTTACGAGTGAACATCCCATCGCAGAAAAGATCGTTCTTAACCAGCACTAAATTCAATTAACCGTTTCAGTAAGGTCATCTGATTACCGGCGCGTACCAGGTTTTGTCCTTCATATTTTGCGCCGTAATAAACGTCATCATGCAGGTGATCGGTTAAAAAACGTATGGCCTGCATATATATCATAAACTTCCCGGCATAATGAAAATATTTTTTTTCAACGACACTCAGCTCCTCTCCCATTTCAGACAGATAACCTGTTACGATGGCATCATAAAATTCTTTGCGTACCGTAATTTTTGAAAAGTCCTTTTCCTCCTCGCTTACAGGACATAAATAAGTACGCATCATATCTCCCACATCACTGATAAAATATCCGGGCATAACGGTGTCCAGGTCAATTACGCAGCGTCCATGATTATCGTTGTCAAATAACACGTTGCTGATCTTTGTATCATGATGTGTACACCTGATTTTTAAGTGTACTTTACACATCTCGTATTCATCAGCAATTCCTTTATTGAGTTTGATCAACGAAATCAACTCTTTGGTTTGAGCCATTCTTTCGGTATTGCCTGATTCCAATGCACGCTCAAACTGCTGATACCTGAGTGTGAGATTATGAAAGTCTGGCAACGTTATTTTTAACTGTGATGCATCCAGGCCAGACAACAGTTTTGTGAACCGGGCAAATTGTTTTGCTGCTTCATAGGACTGCTGTGGCTTTTCCAGTACATCAATTGTATGCGTATTTGCAATGAAGGGGAACATCCTGTAATATCCATCGTCGCTTTTAACCATATCATTTCCTACAGTTGTTTTACACGGAGATACAAACAGGTAGTTTGGAAAATTCATTTTCAGATAATCATCCATGAGCCTGATGTTAAAGGCTATGTCAACGGGTTGCTTAAAAACCTGGTCGTTTATTTTTTGAAGAATAAATTTTCCGTTACCTGTTTTGTTTTCGATTATCCAGGTGGTATTGATCAAACCGTTACCAAAAGGCCGTGCATGAAAAACTTCTGTATTCAACTCAAATTGCAATAATATTTCCTTCATAATCTGCTAAATTCGTATAATTGATGGATGTAAGAACAGAAATATTAAAAAAATATTCAAAGGCACAATGTACAAAAGTTGTAAACTGGGTTGGCACCGGTCAGCAACGTTTTGATGCCTTGTTTACTTTATTTTTACAGGAAGAATACAGGGTAACACAAAGGGCAGCCTGGCCGGTAAGTTATTGTGTTATGGCTAATCCAACTTTCATAAATAAACATTGAAAAAAACGAATCTTACAGCTTAAAAAGCCCGGCCTGCATAATGCCATAAAACGAAACAGCATCCGGCTGTTACAGGATGTAGAGATCCCGGTAAAATATGAAGGCGATATCATGGACATCTGTTTCAAATACCTGGAGTTTCCCGATGAAGCACTGGCTGTTAAAGTATTCTCCATGACCGTACTGGGCAATCTTGCAAAAAAATATCCGGAGATTAAACCTGAATTAAAACTGTTGATTGAGGATCAACTTCCTCACCAAACTGCCGGATTTAAAAGCAGGGCAAAGAAGATCTTAAAACAACTTGGGAACTTATAATACTATCTTGATTTAATAAGTAGTCCAAATTACTATATTGAAATCTGATATGGTATTATACCGATAGCAAATGGCTTTGGACTACATACTGGTATAATCGGTATAATTTTCTTTTTATCATAACTTAAATGGCAGATCCCTGGCAACAAAAACAGATGCGGGTTTAAGCTTATGTAAAATAGAAAATTCGGCTCGGTATAAAGTTTCGAAATCGCAATCTACCAAATGGTTTTTTACCGGAAATATTTTCCAGGGCTGGTGTTGCACCTGGTATTCATAAACATACATCCAACAAGACTTACTTATATTCTATTGTTAAAAAATCAAGTACGGTGTTTTTGGGAAGATAGGGTTTTAGAACAGTAGGATAGATAAAATAATTAGCCATGATCAGACTCTTCCATTCCGCTGTTAAAATTTTGTATTTATGCAGGTTGTGATTTATTATTTTACTCTTTTTTGTTCCCTGTAAAACTCTTTAAATATCAAACGTAAATTCTGATCATAGGTAAAATAACTATACAGCCAGTTGATAAAAACAAAAAAACGGTTCTTCACACCCAGTATCAGCATCAAATGCAGGCCCATCCAAATCATCCAGGCCAAAAAACCACCGAAATGTAATTTAGGTTTAGGCATATCTACCACAGCAAGGTTACGGCCAACAGTTGCCATACTACCTTTATCATTGTAAACAAATTCATCCCATAGCTTCATGCCGCTTTTCATTTCCAATCGGCGTAAATTATTTGCAATCATATCCGCCATCTGCATTGCAACGGGTGCTACCTGAGGATGCCCGTTCGCCCAGGCTGGTTCTTCCATATAAGCCACATCACCAATTGCAAAAATATTTTTGAACCCGTTTATCTGGCAATGCCGGTTTACTTTTATACGGTTACCCCTTGCAATCAATTCGCTATTGATGCCTTCCGGTACATTTCCTTTAATACCGGCAGCCCAAATTACCATGGCAGATTCAATGGTATCGCCATTTTGCAGTTCCACTGTTTTACCGTCATAATTTTTAAGGAGGCTGTTAGTTAAAACGGTTACTCCTAATTTTTCTAAATATAATTGTGATTGGGTACTTGATTTTTCGCTCATGGCAGCCAATGTTTTACCTGTTCCTTCCAACAGAAATATTTTCATCTGGTTAAAGTCAAGTTCCGGATAATCCTTAGGCAAAACATAACTTTTCATATCAGCTATGGCACCACTCAGTTCCACTCCTGTTGGCCCTGCACCAACTATTACAATGGTCATTAAACGCTGAAGTTCCAGTTGATCTTTTACACTGAGCGCATCCTCAAAATTGTGCAACAGCCTGTGTCGTAATTGCAGGGCTTCCACCGTACTTTTCATAGGAAAAGCATTCTCAGATAACTGTTGGTTACCATAAAAATTGGTATCGGCACCAGTGGCAATGACTAAAATATCGTATTCAAAACTCCCAATATCCGTTATAATTTTTCTCTCTTCCGTTTCAATTTTCAATACCTCGGCCATTCTGAAATGTAAGTTCTTTGTTTTATGAAAAACTTTTCGAAGTGGAAATGAAATATTACTGGCATCCAAACCCGCTGTTGCTACCTGGTAGAATAATGGTTGAAACTGATGGTAGTTAAATTTATCGATAAGCGTAATTTCAAAACCAGGTTTATTGCTAAGTTTACGTGCAAGTCGTAAACCGCCAAAACCTCCGCCGATTATGATGAGTTTCATATTTGCTGCTTTTAGTACAAAGATACATAATTTTCAATTAATTTTGAAAGTTCAAGAAATTAATTAATACCAATTATACCAGTATGTAGTCCATTGAACTACTTATTAAACCAAGATGGAATAAAAAATAATTTTATAGATATACGTTCAAAAAAAAGGAGCCACCAGTAAAGGCAGCTCCTGAAGTCTATTGAAAGGAAAATTTATTGAATAATCACTCTGCACATCGCTAAACGGTCTCCGTTACGGTCGCCGATCTCAACCCAGTATAATCCTTTTCCATAAGCTCTCATATCAACATCCATCCTGTCGTAAGGACGTCCAATGGAGTACATTTGGGTAAACACCCTGTCGCC
>JANNSN010000055.1:0-21659 GCA_031402615.1 Chitinophagaceae bacterium | reverse complement strand
GGGCAATGTCATTAAGTTAAGCTTTTGTAAAGACCTCACCCCAACCCCTCTCCAAGGGAGAGGGAACTGCAATGTGGCAGCTTTTTGAGTTAAAGACCCTTAACTTAATGACATTGCCGGCCGGGATGTTATACCGATTATACCAGTATGTCCAAAGCCATTTGCTATCGGAATAATAACTTCTAAGATTACCACGTATTGCTTTGGGCAACTTATTAAATCAAGATGGCATTAGCCTGTTTTAAAAATGTAACTTTACCCGGTTAGGAATAATTATTTAAACTACATGTTATGCCGGTAAAAGGTACGATGCGCTATGTTAAGCTATTCGGGAACATACAGAATCCAAGGGAGTATATATTTAAAAAAAACAAACGAAATAACAGCACACTCATATTTAAGACCCGTCCCAACCAAATTCAATTTGGCGTTCCCGAAAGTTTGTACCAGGTATTTAAGGAAATTTTTATGGAAGACGTGTACGACATCAACAAACTGGTGAAAACACTTCCCGAAAACCCGGTGGTGGTGGATATTGGAGCCAATGCCGGTTTTTTTAATATTATATTGTTGTCGAAAATTGCTGGCGCTCAAATTTTCGCTTATGAACCGCTGCCATCAAATGTTGCTTATTTTCAACAGGTGATCAAAGACAATCCCCGGATCGAAAAATTTATAAAATTATACCAGGCGGCCG
The DNA here is from genome assembly GCA_031402615.1 of Chitinophagaceae bacterium. GTDB lineage: Bacteria > Bacteroidota > Bacteroidia > Chitinophagales > Chitinophagaceae > Ferruginibacter. The sequence goes on along the minus strand of JANNSN010000055.1, from coordinate 20,962 downwards.
TTTCCGGTACCGAAAAAGACAGCCTGGACCTGTTCATGGAAGATCATGCGGACAGCCAGGTGGTTGCTTCTGTATTTGCAGATTTTAATGTGCATAACACAAAGAAAATAACGGTCCCCTGTATTTCACTATCCAAGATCGTGGCCCTGAACCAGCTGGATAAGATCGACCTGTTAAAGATCGACTGTGAAGGAAGCGAATACGATATTTTGTATAATACAGCAGCTTCGGTTGTTCAAATGGCCAAACATATCGCCATTGAAGTGCATGATGTAAACAAGGATACCCATAATTTCAGATCCATGAAAAAATACCTGGAATCCTTAGGTTATTCAATAACTTTTGTACCCATTAATAATTTTTGCTACGCCGTTGATGCTGTATTAAATTCCTGAAATGAGTATTGGTCCCAATATAATTGTGCTGGATTGTGAACGGATGAAATATCCCAATACGGGCTTGTATCATTATTGCCTTAACCTGGCTTTTGCGCTGCAACACAACCTCGATAAAGAAAACGAAAGCCTTTATTTGTATGTGCGACAACCGGCCACGGCCGTGTTTAACGATACCTTTAATTTTATAAACCAGCACTCCCTGCATAAATTTTACCTGCCGCTGAAAAAAAATTACCGGGTTTGGCATTGTACTTACCAGGGCAGCAATTATTTCCCTTTTACAAAAAAAATGCCGGTTGTACTGACCATTCACGATCTCAATTTTTTATATGAGCATAAAAGCGAAAAGAAAAAAAGCAAGTACCTGAAACAATTGGCCGCCAAAATAGATTCCGCAGATTATATCGTAGCCATATCCCAATTTGTTTTACAGGATATACAGGCGCATGTTGATATGAAGAATAAGCCCTGTAAAGTAATCTACAACGGCTGCAATACGGCCTTACAGTTCAGCGGCATAACGCCGGTAAAAAAAGAAATAGAAGCCCCGTTTATTTATACGATCGGAACCATCGTGGACAAGAAGAATTTTCACGTATTGCCGGCCCTGCTTGTAAATAACAACCGCTTACTTATCATTTCGGGGATTACACAAAGCGAAGCGTATAAAAATAAAATAATTGATGAAGCGGTAAAGCACCGGGTGCAGGACCGTGTTATTTTTACCGGGCCAATATCCGAGGCAGAGAAATTCTGGTACATGCAGCATTGTGCGTGCTTTGCCTTTCCGTCATTGGCAGAGGGTTTTGGACTGCCGGTAATTGAAGCCATGTATTTTGGGAAACCTGTGATTTTGTCAAAGCTTACTTCTTTACCTGAAATAGGGGGCAATGTGGCATATTATTTTGACGATTTTGATCCGTCGCATATGCGGCTTGTGCTTGAGGAGAGCCTTGAACATTACAGAACACATATGCCAATGGAAAAAATTAAAGCCAGGGCCGCGGTTTTCGACTGGAACCTGGCTGCCAAAGAATATCTTGATGTGTACAGGAGTTTGTACTAATGCCAATGGACATACAATCCGCCCTGTCATTCCGGCGAAGGAGGAATCTGTGCCGGCGATGAACATATTTTTCTGATGATAAATATCGGGTGTAGAAATATAAATCTTTCTGACTGGTTTTATTGTTTAACGGTAATAATACCATCTTGATTTAATAAGGAGTCCAAAGCAATACGTTGAAATCTCAGATGGTATTATGCCGATAGCAAATGACTTTGGACTACATACTGGTATAATCGGTACAAAATCCCGTTAGCAGTTTGCCTGGTATAAAAGTTTGATCACAGCGGGCGCTAAACCAGTTTATAATTCCTGAATTCAAACGGCCTTAAGCTGGTTTTTTTCTCAAGCCAGTAGAGGAGTTTTTCTTTGAGCGTAAATTTTTTTTTGCTGATATCAATTTCCAAATCCCAGCTTTGTTCCTGTACACGTTTTTGCATAACGGCAGGATGCGTGCCGGTGAATTTTGTTAATGAATCAAAATCGTTAAAGTCATAGAGTTCTTCCGTCTTGATATAGTTTTGCCATTCTTCAGAATCCTCATTCCAATAACGGCTTACGTGTTTTTGTTTGGCGGCCATTTGGGCAGGACTTTTTACCCAGCCATAATGGTAGATAAAAGCATCAAGCTGCTTAACCTTTATTTTTTTGTTAGTTAACCTGAAGCCCTGGGCATCCCGGTAAGATTGTATATTTCTGTTGTGCCTGATGATCCGTACTTCTTTATTATACCATCTGCGGCTGTCGCCGACATAATTATAGGTACCATAAAAATGCAGGTAATTAAAAAGCAGGCCCTCCACCAGCGTATCCGGTAAATGAAAAGTGGCAGCCTGTACAATATTGGTGTGGTATTTTTCGTGTACCACTTCATCACCCTGGATATAAAATACCCAATCCGTATCATCGGAAACATGCGCCAGCGCTTTGTTGGTTTCAACTGCAAGTACGGAGCCCGACTTGCGTATACGCATGTCCCACTCACTGTAAACGATTTTTATCTTTTCAGATACGATATTTTTAATCAGTGCATCCGTTTCGTCACTACCTTTATCTATACATACGATCATTTCATCAACAACGGGTAAAATAGAAGTTATTGCTTCAACAACCGGGTAATCATTGATTATGGCATTTTTTATTATCGTTATCCCGGTTATTTTCATACAGTTCAATAAACACTTAATTTTGTAATTTGGCAAAGTTAGCCATAAGCATGTTTAAAATAATAAATACAGAAAACGTTGACTAATTTTATACCGATATTTCCTTTAGCCATTGTGGTATACCCTGGAGAGCAGCTTAACCTGCATATTTTTGAACCCAGGTATAAACAACTCGTTGCTGAAAGTTTTGAAACCAAAAAACCATTTGGAATTCCTGCCGTGATGGATGATGCAATCAGGGAAACGGGTACGTTGGTGCACGTAAAAGAAATAAGCCGGGTTTATGACGATGGTACAATGGATATTAAATCCGAAGGGTTAGAGGTTTTCAGGATACTGGAAATTATCAATGAATTACCTGGCAGGTTATACAGCGGCGCCATTGTAAGTTATCCGGGAAACTACGAAAACGGTAACAGGACTTTAATGCAGGGAATTGTAAAAGGAATTAAGGAATTGCATAAGTTGCTTAACATTGAGAAAAAATTTTCAAAACCCGATGAAGAATTATGGAGTTATGATGTTGCTCATCATGCAGGCATGTCGTTAGCGGAAGAGTATGAAATGCTGGAACTGGTGCATGAGTCGCAGCGCCAGGAATATATAAAGCGCCATCTTACCAAAGTAATACCGGTACTTGCCGAAATGGAAATGCTGAAAGAAAAAGTAAAACTGAACGGACATTTCAAGAATTTAAAAGGGCTGGAGTGAAGTTTTAGCAAACAGACATTAATCATAGAGTTAATTTCCAGTATCAGGCTTCCGGTATCAATAAACGCAACAATCTAAACAGCATGACAACTATCTGCCTTGATTTTGGCAACACCCGCCTCAAAGCGGCCATTTTTGAAAACGAATATTTCAAGGAAGAGATCGTTTTTCCAAATGACGAAACAGCAACCATCAAAAAATTATTGATTGATTATAAACCGCAGAAAACGATCTTATCTTCCGTAGTAGAACACAATGCCGAAATGGAAAGCCTGCTGGCAGCCCATTCAAGTTTTCATAAACTTTCGCACCTGACCAAAGCCAATTTTACAACACCGGTTGGTAAGCCCGAGACCATTGGTGCCGACAGGTTAGCCCTTTCAGCAGCAGCGGTTCATTTTTATCCCGGAAAAAATAACCTGGTGATTGCTTTAGGCAGTTGTATCACCTATAATTTTATCAATCAATACCATGAGTTTATGGGCGGAGGCATTTCCCCGGGTATGGAAATGCGTTTTAAATCCATGCAGGTTTTTACAGCCAAGCTGCCATTTGTTGAAAAAGACTGGAATTTTCCAATAATTGGTTACGATACCAAAACAAATTTACAAAGTGGTGTAATTGCCGGAATTACCTATGAGATCGATGGTTTTATCAGCGAATATGCCCGAAAATACAGCAACTTTAACGCGGTTTTAACCGGGGGGGATACAAGCTATTTTGCCGGTCAACTTAAAAACAAGATATTTGCCGACCCTCACTTTTTATTTAAGGGATTATATGCACTTAGCGAAACTAACAATGGCTAAAATTTTAATGGTTCTTTTTGTGGCTTGTGGCTTGCAGATGACCGCGTCAGCGCAGGAAAATTCTCCTTATTCAAGATATGGTTTGGGAGACCTTATTCCGAATAAAAATATCCTTTCGAGAGGCATGGGCGGCATTGCTGCCGGTATTGCCGATAACAAAAGTATCAATTTTACAAATCCCGCTTCCCTGACTTTAATAAGCAGTACGATTTTTGATGTGGGAGGCGATATCGATTACCGGATTTTAAAAAGTACCAGCCAGGCAAAAAAATTCACCTCTGCCAATACTTTTATTTCTTATTTGCAAATGGCATTTCCGCTATCCACTCCAAAAATGCTCGAAAAGAGAATGTTCTGGGCCATGAATTTTGGTATAAAACCAGTAACTAATATTGGCTATAAGATTGCGAAAAATGAAAGATTATCGGGCATTGACAGTTTAAATACTTTGTATGAGGGTAACGGGGGTGTTAACCAGGCATTTTTTGGAACCGGCTTCAGGAATAAAAATTTTAGTGTTGGTATTTTTGCAGGTTATATGTTTGGCAGCAAAGATTACAGCACTAAACTTGCTTTTATTAACGACAGTATCCCCTATTATCTTTCCAATTCAGAAACCAAAACAACTTTTGGGGGTTTATTTTTAAGCGGCGGAATGCAATATGATATTGCTTTGAAAAAAGATGAAAATGAATACGTTACAAAAAATCTGCGAGTAGGCGTTTATGGAAACCTGCAACAAAGTTTAAACGCCAAAAAAGATGTAACCAGGGAAACCATAGCTTACGATCAAAATGGCGGATATTACAGGTTGGATAGTGTTTATGAAGAAAATGCTGTAAAAGGTACCATCAAATACCCGGCACAGGTTGGTTTTGGGTTGGCTTACCAGGATGATCATTGGTTGATTGGTGCCGACGTTGAATATGGCAACTGGGCTAATTATCGTTTTTATGATCAAAAAGACCAGGTGCAGAACAGTTTAACTTTCAGGGCAGGCGCACAATTCTACCCGGCAAAGAAAAATACCCCGGTTGCAAAATATTTCAATTTTGTAAAGTACAGGGCCGGGCTTTATTACGGTTCAGATTATGTAAAAACAACGGTAAACAGGCCCCAATTTGGTTTTACTATTGGTACCGGTATGCCGTTAACCACACTAAAGCGTATCAGCTATACCGGCGAGTATGTGGTATTAAATACCGGTTTGGAATTTGGAAACCGGGGTAACAAACAAACCAATATACGTGAAAACGTGGTTAGGTTTAGTATTGGTTTATCCATGAATGCCCGCTGGTTTCAAAAGCAAAAATATAACTAATACCATCTTGATTTAATAAGCAGTCCAAAGCAATACGTTGAAATATTAGATGGTATTATACCGATAGCAAATGGCTTTGAACTACATACTGGTATAATCGGTGTAATGTATTTGTAGGAATTATTATTCATACCGTCAATTCTTTTTCATGGCAGCACGGTCGCAGTGTTTATCCCGTTATTGCAGGGAACATACCCACCCGAATATTGGTTACCCGAATTTTTTTATTCTTTCAATAGCCTTCTGCCTTTTTTTAAGCACAATTTTTTCATCCTGTGGCAATACCGATCACGAGGTAAATGAGTATAACCGTAAAAGTCTGGGTGTTGAGGAAATTAAAGATGCCGACATTAATTATACTTTGGGCGGTAATGCAAAAGCAAAACTGTTATCACCATTAATGTTAAAGGTGCAGGAGGTAAACCCCTATATTGAATTCCCCAAATCTTTACACGTTGATTTTTTTAATGAAAACGGAGAAATAGACAGCCGGCTGGATGCATTGTACGGAAAATATTTTGAACAGGAGAGCAAAGTCTTTTTAAAAGACAGTGTGAAAGTTATTAATGTACTCGGCGATACTTTGTATTGCAATGAACTCTGGTGGGACAGAAATAAGCGGGGAGCTGAATTTTACACCGATAAACCCGTACGTATTCGCAGGAAATTGCAGATCATCGATGGTATAGGGATGGATGCCAGCCAGGATTTTAAAGCCTGGCATATCATTAAACCCGTAGGCGTCATTAATGTTCCCAATTCACAATTTCCAACAGACTGAGTTTTACGCAACAAACCGGCTTTTGATTTGTTACATCATCAGGTTTACCTTTTTAGGCAACTTTTTTAAACGCAGAATAAGTGATGTTGTATCTTTAGCGGAACACAAAATTTATAAATAATTATGGAATATCGCCGACTTGGAAGTTCCGGTTTACAGTTAAGTGTATTGTCATTTGGCAGCTGGATAAGTTTTAGTAAACAAATTAATGATAAGGTTGCCGATGAGTTAATGGGCATTGCTTACGATAAGGGCATTAATTTTTTCGACAATGCCGAAGCTTATGCTTTGGGCGAAAGTGAGAAAATGATGGGGCGGGTAATCAAGAAGAAAAAATGGGACCGTTCTTCTTATACCATTTCATCTAAGGTGTTTTTTGGTTGGCGGGGAACAGCCAATAAGCCCAATCAAACAGGTAACAGCCGCAAACATGTACTGGAAGCCTGTGACGAAGCTTTACAAAACTGCAGGTAGATTACCTGGATCTGTATTATTGCCACCGGCCTGATAAAAACACGCCTGTAGAAGAAACCGTTTGGGCAATGAACCACCTAATTCAACAGGGAAAAATAATGTACTGGGGCACCAGTGAATGGAGCGGGGTTGAAATTATGGAAGCGCACCGGGTGGCCGAAAAACGCAACCTGGTTGGTCCAACCATGGAACAACCGCAATACAATTTATTTGAACGTGAAAAAATAGAAAAGGAGTTTTTAGAAATTTATAAAAATGTTGGCCTGGGCACAACCATCTGGAGCCCGCTCGCATCGGGGCTTTTAAGCGGTAAGTATAACGATGGGATTCCAAAGGGCAGCCGCTTTGCTTTAGAGGGATTTGATTGGTTAAAAGAAAGATGGGTGATGGATGAGAAAGTAAAAAAAGTAAAGAAATTAGCAGAACTGGCCGCTAAACTGGGTGTAAGCACGGCATCTTTAAGTATTGCCTGGTGTATTAAAAACCCGAATGTGACCACGGCTATTTTGGGCGCTACAAAAAAAACGCAGTTGCTGGATAATTTGAAAGCACTGGAAGTAGTTACCATGCTCACACCTGATGTAATGGAGAAGGTGGAAAACATCATGAAGACAAAACCAACATTAACCGAGTTTTAGGATGGCAGAGATAACTGTGTACGGAATCCCAAATTGTGATACCACAAAAAAAGCGATGAACTGGCTTAAGCAGCATGAAATTGATTTTACTTTTCATGTTTATAAGCAACAGGGTATCGGCAAACAGAAACTGGAACAGTGGTGCCATCATAAAGGCTGGGAAGCGATCTTTAACAAAAGAAGCACCACCTGGCGGGAATTGCCGGAAGCTGCACAGAAAAAAGTTATCAATCAATCAACAGCCATAAAAATCATGTTGGATAATAACAGTATCATTAAGCGACCAATTATGGAAGCAGGTAAAAACCTGGTAGTTGGATTTAATGAAGACGAATATAAAAAGTCTTTTAAATAAACAGTTCTTAACTATTAAAAAAGACCTCAAATAAAACAGCTGTAAAGCTCCGCCAGCCGGCGAATTTGGGGCAACTACAATTATGAAACGTAACGCAACAGCCGTTTGGAACGGAACAGGCAAGGAAGGCAATGGCCACCTGACAACACAAAGCACTACATTAAATAAAACACAGTTCAATTTCAGTTCCCGGTTTGAGGAAGGAGTTGGAACAAACCCCGAAGAACTGTTAGCTGCGTCGCTCTCGGGATGTTTTGCCATGAAATTGAGTTTTGTCTTAAACGGAGCAGGGTTTACCGCTGAAACCATTGACGTAAACAGTACCATTTCTTTGGAAGGTGGAGCCATTACCAATGCACATTTGGTGGTTAAAGTAACTGTTCCCGGTATTGAACAGGAGAAATTTGACGAGTGTATGGAAGACGTAAAAGCCAATTGCTTGATTTCTAAATTGCTTAATGTTGGTAAAACTTATGAAGTAAGTTTGAATTAATTGAGCGTATGGATTAGGTATTAAATCCTGTAGGTTTATTCAATAAACTTAGCGTGTCTGTGCTTTGGGTATAGCAGATATTTTAAGGATGTGGCGATATGTAAAGCCTAAATAAAGTACATTTGAAAAATTAACAACGTAAAGAAACACATGTCATTTAAAAATAAAACAGTGATCATCACAGGTGCATCACGGGGAATTGGAAAAGCAATTGGTTTGCGTTTGGCAAAGGAGGGTGCAAATATTGTTGTCGCCTCTAAAAGTGTTGCGGAAAATCCCAAACTGGGCGGCACTATTTTTTCTGCAGCGGCCGAGATGGAGGCTGCAGGCGGACAGGCTCTGGCTGTTCAATGTGATATCCGTTTTGAAGATCAGATTCAACAGGTTGTTGATAAAACCGTGGAGAAATTCGGGGGTATCGATATCCTGATAAACAATGCATCGGCCATCAACCTTACCCCAACCGAGCAAACCGAACCCAAACGTTTCGACCTGATGTACGATATTAATGTACGGGGAACCTTCCTGATGAGCCGTGCCTGCATTCCTCATCTGAAAAAAGGAACCAATGCACATATTTTAAATTTATCGCCACCCATCAATATGGACCTGAAATGGTTTGAGAATCACCTGGCCTATACCATCAGTAAATACGATATGAGTATGATCGCCCTTGGATTGTCGGCCGAACTTAAAAAATACAATGTAGCCGCCAACGCCATTTGGCCACGGACAACCATTGCCACCGCTGCAGTGAATAATTTACTGGGTGGCGAAATCTTAATGAATATGAGCCGTACAGTTGATATCATTGCGGATGCGGCTTATTATATTTTATCCAAACCCTCAACTACCTGCACAGGCAATACATTTATAGATGAAGATGTACTTGCTGCAGAAGGAATAACAGATCTCGAAAAATATGCTGTAGTGCCGGGAGCACAGTTGTATAAAGATCTTTTTGTTTAATATTCCGTGTTAAATAAATCCTAAAAGCTTTACTCTTTGATGAGCGGTAACATTTCATGAATTGGTACGTTTAATTTCGTAATCACATCATTACGCCATGAATGATGTATTCGAAAACCAATAAAGTATAGCCATGAAATGTTTTTCAATTAAAGCATTATGCTTTTGCATACTGCTTACATCTACTGCATTCGCACAAACTGAAAAAAAGAAATTAGCCGCTAAAAGGACTGATTCAGTCATTAAGATTGACGGAGTTTTAGACGAAGCTGCCTGGAAGGATGCTCCGGTGGCAAGTGAATTTACCTCTTTAAGGCCGGTTCCCTTTGTCCCGGAAAGCAAGGACAATGCCACACAAATTTATTTTGTATACAATAATGAAGGCATTTATGTTGGCGGCTATTTACATGAAAAAACTACAGACAGTATTGCATCCGAATTATCGGGCCGGGATGGTTTCGGGAATAATGATTTTGTAGGAATTATTTTCGATACCTATTATGATAAACTCAACGGTTTTGAATATTTTGTTACGCCATTGGGCGAACAATGGGATGCCAAAGTATCGCCGAACAGCAATGGCAACAGCGAAGATTTTAGCTGGAATGCCGTTTGGGAAAGTAAATCAAAATTGCAGCAGGATGGGTGGAGTTTTGAGATGTTTATTCCCTATTCTGCCATCCGCTTTGGTAAAAAAAATGTGCAGGACTGGGGATTGAATATTGTAAGACGCCGGCAAAAAAGCGCCCAACAATTATTCTGGCAGTCAATAGATCCAAATGCCAACGGCTTTTTAACCCAGGAAGGATTGTTTACGGGTTTGGAAAATATTAAACCGCCCATGCGTTTGCAGTTTTCACCCTACTTTTCAACCTATATCAATCATGATGGCACTGCGAAAGACAGTAAAAATAGTACAACTCTTAATGGCGGTATGGATGTAAAGTATGGCATTAACCAGGCTTTTACGCTGGATATGACGTTGATCCCGGATTTTGGCCAGGTACAATCAGATAACCGGATCTTAAACCTAACGCCATTTGAACAACGCTTTAACGAAAACCGTGCTTTTTTTACCGAAGGAACTGAGTTGTTTAATAAAGGCAATCTTTTTTATAGCCGTAGAATTGGGGTTGAACCCAGGTTTAAAAAATGGCATTCCCCTTTACCCAATGAAACGGTTATTAAAGATCCGGGACAGGCTAAAATAATTAATGCAACAAAGATCAGCGGGCGTACCCAAAAAGGATTGGGCATTGGTATGTTAAATGCGGTAACGCAAAATCAATATACCCAATTCCAGGATGTAAATACCAAGGAAACCAGGCAGGAGTTGAATATGCCGCTAACCAATTACAATGTTTTGGTGTTGGATCAAACCTTAAAGAACAACAGCAGCGTTTCTCTGGTTAACACCAATGTTTGGCGAAGCGGCGATGCCTATGATGCGAATGTTACCTCTGCACTTTTTGATCTTAATGATAAAAAAAATAAATGGAATGTTGGTGGTAATGTAAGTATGAGTAACCTGGCGGGAAAAAACGGCAAAAATACAACAGGCTATGCACACAGCGTTTATTTTGGTAAAACCAGCGGCCGTTTTAATTTTAATGTATGGCAGGAACTGTATAACGATAAGTATGACAAAAGTGATTTTGGTTATTTTACCAATAACAATACCATGGACCAGGGTGCCTGGTTTGGTTATAACTGGATAAAACCAACAGGCTGGTTCAACCAAATAAGAATCAATTCAAATTTATTTTACAGCAGGCTTGTAACGCCCATTGACGTTTTAAGGCGCAGGGAAATGATGTATCAGAACGCCGGCATCAATTTTAATTTTAATGCACAAACCAAAAAACTCTGGTGGATCGGTGCCAACATAAACGGAGGGCCCCGCCGTAATGATTTTTATGAGCCCAGGAAGTATGGCCGTGTTTTCCAGGATAAGGGGAGGATTAATGCCAACCTCTGGTGGGAAGGTAATTCGGCTAAAAAACTATCCTGGGGCGGGAGCATGAATGCCGGGACAGGCGGCGTTTTTAATCGTAAAAATTTTGAGTATAGCCTGTACGGAAAGATCCGTTTCAACAGTAAATTTTCGGTTGATCATTCAGTTAACGTAAGCAGCAGTAAAAATCAATCGGGTTGGGCAGCTAATATGGGCGATACCATCATTTTTTCAAGAAGAAATGTAAAAAGTGTTGAGCATGTGGTCAATGTTAAATACAGTTTTACCAACCGCATGGGACTTACTTTAAGAGCCCGTCATTACTGGAGTAAAGTAGATCCACAACAGTTTTACGAGCTCGATACCTATGGTAAACTGCAAACCCCATCTGCTCCATTTACAAAGAATGTAAATCAGAATTACAATTATTTAAGTGTGGATATGGTGTACAACTGGCAATTCGCACAGGGAAGTTTCTTTAGTATTGTTTGGAAAGATATCGGAGAAAGTTTTAACCGCCAATTTGAACAAAATTATGCAAAGAACCTTGGGAATACCATTTCGGGCGACCAGTTTAACAGCTTATCTGTAAGGGTTATTTATTTCCTGGATTACCTTACGTTGAAAAAGAAATTGAATACACGGAGTTAATATTAAATTTAATACAGGCTGAAGAGGTTTTCTCAAAAGCCTGACGTTAGTGTCAGGCTAAGGCTGTCGAAGGTTGTTGAACATTTGAACAATGCTGAATAATGTTTCGACAAGTTGCCAATGACAATCTTCTGAAAATTGAACATTTGTCATGTACAAAACGCATCAAACACTTTTTATGCATGCCTCAACATGACATACTTTTGACAGCCTCTTTGTTTTATTTTTTTGATGCCCCGTTTCCAATGATGATAGCGGCCATTGCGAGCCCGGCATCTTTTAAAAAATTAGCCGGATTGCCATCCATGGCCGGTTGCAAATGCAAAGTAAAAACAAAGATCAATAGCATAACTGCCAACAGGTAGCAGGCCAGTGTTTTAAACCTGTTAATGAGTATGGCCAATGCAGCTGCCAGTAATGCAACGCCTGTTATATACACCCAGATGGTACCATCTGCAGGCAAAGATTCCGGAACCATGGCACTCATTTTGTCGGCATTCATAAAATGTGCCACACCAAAAAAGCCCATGATCAAAGCATAAAGTATTTCTGCGATCCTGGTTGGAAATAGTGATTTCATATTAATTGGTTTTAGTTAAGGACTATAAAATACACTTTTAAATACAGGATTCCAAAATAAGAATGACATTTACATTGCTGAAGGCTATCGAAATATGCGCTGTGCAGTAATAAAAATAATACCATCTTGATTTAATAAGGAGTCCAAAGCAATATGTGGTAATCTTAGATGGTATTATACCGATAGCAAATGGCTTTGTACTACATACTGGTATAATCGGTATAAGAAATCCCACACAGTTATAAATACATGTTACAACCATGTGGGACCAGGAAATATTAAAAGCGTTTACCGCAACATTGTTTCAGGCACTTCTTTCTCCAGTAAATATTTATAAATGAATTTTGTTTTCATGTTTTGAAAATGTGCTCCTTTATTACCTCCCCAGCCATGGCGTCCGCCGCTGTAGGGTATAAATTCAAAATCTTTTTTAAGGTCCTGCAGCTTACTGATGAACTGGATACTGTTTTGCATATGCACATTGTCATCTATCATTCCGTGTACAATCTGGATCATACCTTTATATTTTGCCGCATGTGTCAATACAGAACTGCTTTTATAACCTTCGGGATTATTGGCCGGTGTACCCATAAAGCGTTCGGTATAATGCGAATCATATAAGGTCCAGTCGGTAACACTACCGCCGGCCATACCATGGGTAAATACATCACTACCATACGTTAAAGCATAACTGGCCATATAACCGCCATAGCTAAATCCAACGATACATATTTTAGATGCATCGGCACCAGCATTGGCAATCAGCCATTTTACCATGGTACTGTAATCTTTCATTTCCCAATAACCCAGGTTATGGTACATATTACTTACACCCTCTTTGCCAAAATGCCCGCTGGCACGGTGATCCATGCTAACCTGTATCAAACCTTCTTTAGCATACCAAAGCTGTGTTCCGCTGATACCCCAGGTATCCATTACAGTACCGGCATTTGGTCCGCCATAAATGGAAACCAACACCGGGTACTTTTTGCTTTTGTCCATGTTTACCGGCCAGGTAACTTTCATGGGCAGGTCATATAACCCGTCATCACTTTTTACGCGTATGATCTCCGTTTTTGCTAAATTATAGTTATCAAATTCTTCCCCTTTACTGTCACCAAGTTCTTTAATGATCTTTCTTTTGGTGCTGATCAGGGTCATTTTGGTGGGTGTAGATGCATTGTTGTAAGTGGTAACAAAATAGGACCCTTCAGGTGAAAGATTAATTGAATTGTTATAATCGCCCAGTGTGAGGCGCTCCATATTTTTACCATTAATGTTCACCCGGTAAAAATCATTCCGGGCGGTGTTCTCCAGGGTTCTTGCCGTAAAATAAACAACACCCTTCTTTTCATCTACGTATGTCAGATCGGTAACTGTAAATTTTCCGCCGGTGATGGCATTTACCAGTTTGCCTTTCATATCATAAAAATATAAATGATCCCAACCGCTTACATCACTGGTAAGTATGAGGCCGGTTTTATCTTTCATAAACCGGATCCTTTTGCCCTGGTCATCCAGGTCAACCCAGCTTTTTTGTTTTTCATTGTAAAACTCAGCTTTTGCGCCCGTAAAAAGGTTCACATCGTAGATAATTAAATTATCCTGCAATCGATTCATCCATTGCACCAGTAAGGAACTTCCATCGGGTTTCCAGTATGGCAAACCAAAATACTGGTCGTCTTTTTCATTGAAAGCAGCCCAAACAATATTACCACCCTCAGGTTTAACGATACCAACTTTCACTTCGGGATTTGGGTCTCCAACCTTGGGGTATCTTTGTGTTTCAACAACGCCGTGTAAACCCGATGCATCTGTAATTGTAAAAACCGGGATGTTGGAATCATCTGATCTGAAAAATGCAATATGCCTGCTATCGGGGCTCCACCAAAATGAACGGTTCCGGCCACGGCGTCCCAAAATCTCTTCCATATATACCCAGCTTGCATAACCATTTAAAATGGTTTCACTGCCATCTTTAGTAATACGGGTTTCTTTTAATGAGGTTAGATTAACGGTATATAGATCATTGTTTTTTGTATAGGCAACAAAATTACCATCCGGGCTAACCGTTGGATTGATTTCCCTGCCGTCATCATTGGTTAAGCGGATATCTTCCGGATTTTTAGACAGGTAAAGATCATTTCCTTTAGTGATAACACTTGGCACAGTTGCCACAGGTCCATTATTGATATTGGATTCCACATATTCTTTTTCGGCAGCTGTTTTACAATCGATCTCATAATTTTTCCCATCTCTTTTTAAAATAAAATGACTGTCATCGATCCATTTTACCACCGAAGGAAGTGGTTGGATTATCCCTTTAAAATTATTTTTGAAATACTGGTCATCCGTTAAATCTTTTTTTTGCGCCTGGGATGCCAGGCCGAAGATCAATACCACAGCCAATGTTGTGATATGCTTTACAAATTTTATCATATTTGAATTGTTTTTTAATTGAGTGGACAAGATAACTTTTTTGAGAGAAAATAATGAACTCCAATGGATGAATGGATAATTATCATCCTAGTTAAACACGTTATTATAATTTAAACAGCGACAATACTATTTCTGCAATGATGCGATGTTGTCTAAAACATAGATACCACGGCCGTAGGTTGCAATAACCAATTGGTTGGTTTTTGGATGAATAAAAAGATCCTGGACCGAAACAGTTGCCGGAAGATTATTGGTTAATGGTATCCATTTTTTTCCGGCATCCCGGCTAATATAAACGCCCATATCTGTTCCACAGTACAAAATATTTTTATGGATAGGATCTTCCCTGATCACATTTACCGGGCTTGCAGGTAAATTGCCATTTATGGTAACCCATGTTTTACCAAAGTCCGATGACCTAAACATATAGGAAGTAATATTATCTTCTCTTCTGTCATTCAAAGTTGCATAGACTGCTGATGCATTATACCTGGAAGCGATCAATCGCGACACATGCGTATTTGTTGGCAAACCTTTTATTATTTCGATCCAGTCTCCTCCGTCATTTTCACTAATCCAAACCCTGCCGTCGTCGGTACCAACATATAACAGTCCTTTTTTAAATGGAGATTCATCAACAGCAGTTATAGCCTGGTGATTAATGGCATAAGGGGTTTTGCCCATTTTTTGTTTATTGTTGTTACTCAGATCCCGGCTAATTCTTTTCCAGGTATTTCCACTGTCAACAGATTTAAAAAGATATTGCATTCCATGATAGACTGTAAAACTGTTATGCGGCGAAATCATGGTATAGGCCAACCACTCACCCCGGTGTGTTTCTTCACTATCCGTTTTTTTGGGAGCAACATTTCTTTCTTGCAAAGAATCAACCAGGTCGAGGTTCGCTTTTATTAACCGGCCATAAAACGAAGAGGTATACATGGTATTGGCATCACCGGGGTCTATGGCATGGATAACCCCTTCGCCACCGGGTCCCCACTGCCACTGTTTTATCGTCGTGTCTTTTATGCCAAATGTATTTTTTATATTTCCCATAAGCGATCCTTCATCCTGCACCGAACCAATAATATTAAAGGGGACCCTGGAATCATAAGCAACATTATAAAATTGCGTGGTTGGAATGTCCTTATAAAAATTTGTCCATTTTTTTCCACCGTTGTAGGTTACGGCGATTCCACCATCATCACCATTAATAATATAGTTTGAGTCAAGCGGGTCGATCCAGAGAGCGTGATTGTCTCCATGAATTGGATCGCTGGTTGTATCCGAAGGACGAAAAGGTTTCCAGGTTTTGCCTCCGTCGTTTGATTTTGCCATGGCTAATCCTAAAATGTACAAACAGTTTTCATCCAGGGGATTAACCCTAACCTGTCCCATCACCCAGCCATAGGTACCACAAAATCTTTCCATGTAATCATTATTCTCTGTCATCTTTGTCCAGCTTTCACCCTTATCATTACTTCTGTACACTTCCACACCTTTTACCACAATTTCTTTTATCCTGCCGTAGCTGTCCAGTTCACCTTCTTTTGGTTCTCTTTTTTTATCGTGATTGTCAACAAATGCATAAATAACTGATGGGTTACTTCTCGAAATATCAATGCCAATTCTGCCGGTAGTTTTTGTTTCAGGAAGGCCGTTGGTCAGCGGTTTCCATATTTTTCCGCCATTGGTTGTTTTATAAATATAGTCGCCATCTTCCGGTACCGGGTCACTCCAGCGTTTGCGAATACGGTTCCACATGGATGCGTAAACGGTATTGGGGTCTGCTGGGTCCATGCGCAGATCTATACACCCGGTCTTGTTATCATTACCCAATATTCTTTTCCATGTTTTTCCCCCATCAGTTGACTGGTATACGCCTCTTTCATTATTGTAACTCCATTCGTTGCCGCTTGCCGCAACATAAACTATGGAAGGATCGGTTGGATGCACAACAACCCGGGCAATGGTGCTTGTATTCTCCAGCCCGATATGTTGCCATGTTTTTCCGGCGTCAACAGATTTAAACATGCCGATGCCGGGTAATGATGCCCTGAAAATATTGGCTTCGCCGGTGCCCACATAAATAATATTGGGATCGGATGCGGCAATGGCCATATTGCCAATTGCCTGTGTGCCCAATTGATCAAATATAGGCAGCCATGTTTTTCCGGCATCTGCAGATTTCCATAAACCACCTGTTGCAAAAGCGGCATACAAAATATTCCTGTTACCGGGGATGCCCCAAACATCCGTACAGCGTCCGCTGATATTATCGGGACCAACATTACGCCATTGCAGGGCTTTGTATGGAGAAGTGGCCAGTAAAGATTGATGCTGTTTCCATGCATTCAGTCTTTTGGTACCACTTGAAGGACGTTGATTGCTTACAAAATTTTGTGCCGTCATCTTTTCAAATGCCAGGGTCAGGATTAATACAATTGAGAATGTAAGAAAGAATTTTTGCATAGTTTTTATTTTCTGGTAATCGTAAAAATATATACCGGGGGTTTAAAATATTGTCCCTGTTCAGGATAACGTTGTTGGATATTTTTTACAACATCCATTTCTTTAATAACCTTTCCAAATGCTGCGAAACCCTGCCCGTCAGGGTTTCTCTTACCGCTAAAATCCAAAGCCGGTTGATCGTTTATACAAATAAAAAAACTGGATGTTGCCGTGGCGGGTTTACCCCTTGCCATGGAAATGGTTCCATCTTTGTGCAATATGCCGGTTTGGGCTGTGGTTTCAAGGGGAATGGCTGCAAACTCTTTTGCTGAATCTATATCGCCCCCCTGTATCACTTCAATTTTTATTGAATCTTTTGGCTGGTTATTTATTGTTACCGAACGAAAGAAAGAACTGCTGTCGTATACATGTGCATCTACATACTTTAAAAAATTAGCAACGGTGATGGGAGCTTTGGCAGGATATAATTCAAGGGTGATATTACCCAGCTCTATTTTTATCAGGCAGGTTATATTTTTTTGTGCAATCAGATCAGTTGTGCAAAAAAAAAGCAGTATGAAAATTATTTTCATTATACTGCTAATGTACCATTAAGTTTTATTATTCATCATTTTTCTCAGGCCTCATCATTGGGACCTCACCCTCGTTCCCTCTCCAAAAGGAGAGGGAGGCCCGGCTTAATAATAACCAGCATCTTCAGAATTAACTAATCATCATTTTTCTCAGGCCTCATCATTGGGACCTCACCCTCGTTCCCTCTCCTTTTGGAGAGGGAGGCCCGGCTTAATAATAACCAGCATCTTCAGAATTAACTAATCATCGTTTCTCTAAGGCCTCATCATTGGGACCTCACCCTCGTTCCCTCTCTCCCGATAGCTATCGGGAGAGAGGGAGGCCAAACAACGGCGCATTATTTAGCTTGGGAATTATCTAATCGTCATTTTTTTCAGGCCTCATCATTGGGAAGAACAGCACATCTTGAATAGAATGCTGGTTGGTAAGCAGCATGGCAATCCGGTCGATACCAAAACCAATACCGCTGGTTGGCGGCATACCGTATTCCAATGCACGTAAAAAATCATGATCAATAAACATGGCTTCATCATCGCCACGTTCCATCAATTTGGTTTGTTCCTCAAAACGGCTACGTTGTTCAATGGGATCATTTAACTCGCTGTAGGCATTGGCAATTTCTTTGCCGTTGCACATCAGCTCAAAACGCTCAACCAGTCCGGGTTTGCTGCGGTGCTTTTTGGTAAGCGGACTCATCTCTACCGGGTAATCTGTTATAAAGGTTGGCTGTATATAATTGGCCTCACATTTTTCGCCAAAGATCTCATCTATCAGTTTTCCTTTTCCCCATTTTTCATCAGCATGCATATGCAATTGGTTACAAACGTCCCGGATACCCGTTTCATCCATGTCACTGATATCGAAACCGGTATGCTCCTTAATGGCATCAAACATGGTGATCCTTTTGTAAGGTGCTTTAAAATCTATTTCCTTATCGCCCACCATTACTTTGGTGGAGCCGTTGGTTGCCATAGCAACCTTATCCAGCATTTGCTCCGTGGTATCCATCATCCACTCATAATCTTTATAAGCCACATAAAATTCCAACACTGTAAACTCCGGGTTATGCGTGCGGTCCATCCCTTCATTGCGGAAATTGCGGCTGAACTCATACACCCATTCAAAACCTCCAACGATCAGTCTTTTTAAATATAATTCATTGGCAATACGCATGTACATGGGAACGTCCAGCGCATTGTGATGTGTGGTGAACGGCCTGGCTGCTGCACCACCGGGAATACTTTGTAAAACCGGGGTATCCACTTCCAGTGCACCCCGTTCATTTAAAAATTCGCGGATGGCATTTACCATTTTGGTACGCTTGATAAATGTTTCCTTTACTGCCGGGTTTACGATCAGATCGGCGTAACGCTGACGGTACCTGAATTCCGGATCGGTAACTTCGTCAAATGCTTCACCATCTTTTTCTTTTACAACTGGTAATGGCCGCAATGATTTGGAAAGGATGGTAAACTCTCTTACGTGTATGGAGATTTCACCTGTTTTGGTGGTGAATACATACCCTTTAATGCCAACAATATCGCCGATGTCAATTAATTTTTTCCAAACGGTTTGATACATGGTTTTATCCTCGCCCGGGCAAATATCGTCCTGCTTAATATAAAACTGGATTTTACCAACCGAATCCTGTAGCACGGCAAAATTTGCCTTTCCCATATCACGAACGCTCATAATGCGGCCTGCGAGGCATACATCTGCAAACTGGTCCTTATTCTCGTCGCCTTTATAATTTTCTTTTATGTAAACTGATGTGCTGTTTACCGGGTACAAGGCAGCCGGGTATGCATCAATACCCAGTTTGTTAAGTTCGGTAAGTTTTTCCCTGCGAATGATCTCCTGTTCTGATAAATGTTGTATGCTCATAAATTGATTTGTGCAGCATTTAACCTTTTGTGCTTCACCTGCTTTTATTTATTGGTAAGATGGCCAGCCGTTAACTGCTGATTAAGCCGCAAATATACCGTATACAACTCATTTGTGTAATTCTGTGTCTTACGATCATAAATAAACAAAACAGTTCTATATTTAAGCATACTTAAAAACCTGAACAATGAAAAATGTTTTAATGGCAATCATGTTCCCGGGCCTGTTTTGCGGCTGTGGCTTTATTAACCAATTGCCCCAAATGACGGGTGTTACAGAGGCGGAGGCCGGTGCCGGTATTAAGGAGGCATTGGGCCAGGGATTGGCGGGGGCGGTGCTTAAATTAAATAAAGAAGACGGATTTTTCAAGGATAATATTTATAAGGTTTTATTACCTCCCGACGCCATTAAGATTGAAAATACATTGAGGGATATTGGATTGGGCAGTATGGTGGATAAAGCCATTTTGCAAATTAACCGGGGGGCCGAAGATGCGGTAGGATACGCAAAACCAATTTTTGTTGACGCGATCAAAAGCATGACCATCCAGGATGCGATCGGGTTGGTGAAAAACGGAGATACCAGTGCCACCCATTTTTTCAGGGATAAAACAACGGCACAGTTAACTGCGGCTTTTTTGCCGGTTATTAAATCTTCCCTGGATAAGGTGAATGCAACAAAATATTATGGTGATATAGTTACCAGGTACAACAGCCTCCCTTTTGTTATTAAAAAAATAAATCCCGACCTTACTGGTTTTGTGACCATGAAAGCAACCAATGCATTATTTGATCTGGTGGCAAAAGAGGAAATAAATATAAGGACCAATTTTGCGGCCAGGACCACAGACCTGTTGAAGAAGGTATTTGGGGCAATTTTGTATTAACTGCTAAAAAAAAATTATTCCCAAATATTAGTAAGCACCACATCAACCGAACAATTTTCATCTAAATGAAATGTGTAAGGTAATTCAGTTGGTATTTTTTCTAATTGATATTTGGCATCTTCTTTTAAATGATAAACTTCTATTTCATTTTTATCAACGTCGATAATAATGTAGTAGGGTATTTTTTGAGATTGATAAATGGTAAATTTATTGTTACGGTCTTTCATGGCTGTTGAAGGCGAAAGTATTTCAACAACAAGGGCTGCCGGAAAATCAAGAAATGCTTTGGTTATTTCCCCACAAACTACAACTGCATCAGGTTGTAAAACGGTGTCGTCCGAA
>JANNSN010000054.1:0-19264 GCA_031402615.1 Chitinophagaceae bacterium | reverse complement strand
GGAGCCGGGAGTCGGGAGTAGTGAGTTGCGAGTTCTTAGTTCTTAGTTCGGCGTTAAGCTGCTCCCGGCTCCCGGCTCCCGACTCCTGGCTCAACCTCCATTTCTTCAATCTTTTAGCAACTGCCTCAACACCCTCATTATTAAATCCCATACGGTTAACCAGGGCCTTATCTTTTGGTAAACGAAATAACCTGGGTTTATCATTGCCGGCCTGCGGCAGGGGAGTTACCGTTCCTATCTCAACAAAACCAAAACCAAGGGCTTCCAACTCATTTAAATACATGGCATTTTTATCAAAACCAGCACCAAGGCCAACCTGGTTTGGAAATTGTAGATCGAAGATTGAATAGGAAATATTTCCCTTTGGCTTAAACCAAAATTTTAAGGCCTGCTTCTGAAAAGGGAACTTACAGATGAGTTTTAACAGATTCATCGAAAAATAATGAACCCGTTCAGGATCAAAGCAAAATAAAACAGAACGAAGCAGTTTATACATTTGAGCAAAAATACACTTCAGTAATCAGTTTTTTGTTTTCACACAGAAATTATAACTTTGATAAATAAAGTTGCATAAACAACCTTTTTGGAAAACGGCGAATGGTTCATAGTTCATCGAAACTAAATCTTGCCTTTTCCATGAACTATGAACCATCAACTATTTTAACATGCAGGAAGCGTATATAGTAGCAGGATACAGAACAGCTATTACAAAAAGTAAAAAAGGGGGGTTCAGGTTTACAAGGCCCGATGACCTGGCAATAAATGTAATTAAAGGATTGCTGGCAACGTTGCCCCAGCTTGATGTAAAAAGAGTGGACGATGTGATTGTGGGTAATGCGGTGCCGGAAGCAGAGCAGGGATTACAGGTTGGCCGTATGATCTCGGCAAAAGCAGTAGGTATTCATGCTCCGGGCATTACCATAAACAGGTATTGTGCCAGCGGACTGGAAAGTATCGCGATGGCTACCGCCAAGATCAGGAGCGGCATGGCCGAATGTATCATTGCCGGGGGCACCGAAAGTATGAGCCTGGTACCCACTGCGGGCTGGAAAACAGTTCCCTCTTTTGCCATAGCAGAAACAGAACCTGACTATTACCTGGCCATGGGGCTAACTGCTGAGGCAGTTGCCAGTGAATACAAAGTAAGCAGGGAAGACCAGGATGCATTTAGCTTTAGCAGCCATTTTAAAGCAGGTAACGCCATTAAGGAAGGCCATTTTAAATCTGGCATATTACCCATTACTGTCAATGAAGTTTATTTGGATGCCAAAGGCAAAAAACAAAAACGTGATTTTATCGTGGATACCGACGAAGGCGTAAGGGCCGATACTTCGCCCGAAGGATTGGCAAAATTAAAACCTGCATTTGCGTTGGGCGGTTCAGTTACCGCGGGTAATTCGTCTCAAACCAGCGATGGTGCAGCATTTGTAATTGTAATGGGGGAGAAAATGATCAATGAACTGGGGTTAAAACCCATTGCCCGTTTGGTGAACTGTGCCAGCGCGGGTGTTCACCCACGATTCATGGGCATTGGGCCTGTTGAAGCTGTTCCCAAAGTTTTAAAACAGGCAGGGATGAATCTTTCTCAAATTGATTTAGTTGAATTGAATGAAGCTTTTGCCTCCCAGGCTTTAGCTGTTATCAGAACCTTAGACTTAAATCCGGATATCGTAAACATAAACGGGGGTGCTATTGCTTTGGGCCATCCCCTGGGTTGTACCGGTTGCAAGCTCACGATTCAAATTACCCACGACATGAAAAGGCTGAACAGGAAATACGGTATTGTTACTGCTTGTGTTGGCGGCGGACAGGGCATTGCAGGAATTATTGAAAATATACAATAGGATTATCATTTTTTTTATTAAAAAACGGAAAATATTATCTTTAAGCTGGCAAAATAATCAACAGAAGAGCAGCGTTATATGCTGAAATGGAATCCCAATAAATGAAATTACCCCTTAATTAAACTTTATCGAATCAATTCAGTCATAACTATTTTATAATCATAGTCATCAAAAAAACTGCTATGGACAGAAGAGACTTTCTTACACTAAGTAAAGCCAAAAAAAAGGCTCCGAAAATCCCGGTTACAGTTAATAGGGTATCTCCGGCCCGTACAACAAGCGGTATTAATCCATATACCGGTCCCTGGGGAATCAATGAGGTTATTCATCTTTTGAAGAGAACCATGTTTGGGGCTGAAAAAGCAGATGTAGATTATTTTGCATCGCTCACCATGGACCAGGCAATAAATGAATTGATCAATCCGACAGCGCCTGATCCTACACCACCGGTAAAAGAATATACTACGTCAACTCAGCCCGGTACGCCCGATGCAAATATTGCGCAGGGTAGTACCTGGATAAATGATATAAATAATGACGGAACGGTTCAAAGCCAGCGTAGAGCTTCGTATAAAAAATGGTGGACGGGTGTGTTATTAAACCAGGACAGGAGTATCCGGGAGAAAATGACCTTTTTTTGGGTTGATCATTTTGGCAATGAAGCCAATGAAGTTGGAAATGCAAACTGGATATACAAACAACATCAAACCATCAGACAAAATTGCCTGGGCAATTATAAACAAATGGTTAGAAATATCACCGTAGACGTTGCTATGCTGCGTTATTTAAACGGGTATTTGAATACAGCTATAGCTCCCGATGAGAACTTTGGAAGAGAATTACAGGAATTATTTACCGTTGGTAAAGGGCCCGATAGCCATTACACCGAGGATGATGTAAAAGCAATGGCAAAAGTACTAACGGGATGGCGGATAGATGGCAATACCTATCAATCATACTTTACGTCGTCCAGGCATAGTTCTGTAAATAAAGTTTTTTCGGCATTTTATAACAACACGGTTATTACCGGAAGAACGGGCGCCACGGCTGGAGACCTGGAAATTAATGACCTGATGAATATGATCTTTGCCCGGAACGAAGTGGCCAAATATATCGTACGTAAATTTTACCGCTGGTTTATTTATTATGATATTGATGCTGCCACAGAAGCAAATGTGATCAGTCCGCTGGCAGATATTTTCCGTAACAATAACTATGAAATTAAGCCCGTTTTAACTGCCTTATTTAAGAGTGAACATTTCTATGATGTTTTGAATCAAAACTGTATCATAAAAACGCCCCTGGATATTGTTCTCGGATCTATGCGGGAATATCGTGTAAGTATGCCGCCGGCAACCGATTGGAATACCAGTTATGGTCACTGGAATACATTGTGGTCATTCATGTTTGTTTTAGGGGTTGATTTGCACGACCCTCCAAATGTTGCGGGTATGCCTGCCTATTACCAGGAACCTTTATTTCATGAAACCTGGATCACCTCAGATACCTTACCTAAAAGGAATCAGTTTACAGATATTATGACGGTCAACGGTTATGTAAGAAATAATTTTAGAATGAGATTTGATTTTGTAGCCTATGCTAAAACCTTAACCAACCCGGGCAATCCAAATGACCTGATAGATGAAGCATTGAAATACTTATTCAGGATGGAATTGTCACCACAGGTAAAAATGGAAATGAAAACACAACTGTTACTAAGCGGGCAACAGTACGATTATTACTGGACAAATGCATGGCATGCTTATATCGCTAATCCTTCAACCGCTAATTTTAATATTGTAAACCTGCGGGTGAGGGAATTGTTTAGATATTTGATGAATTTAAGTGAATATCAATTGAGTTAATTGTTAAACTGATCTGGTTATTAAAAGATCCATGGGTAATTAGCCCGGTTGCGAATTTGAACAGGGTTGTTTTTTGGCGAATGATGGATGGCATTCATAAAATAAATATATCACATGAAACGTAGGGAATTCTTAGGTAAATCGGCAGCGGTTACTTTACCTGCATTAATAAGCGGGTATACAGTGAAAGCCTTAAATGAAAACTCGCCGTTGGTACAGGCGCTGATGGGTGGCGGTATAGATAACGACCACGTGCTTGTTATTATCCAGTTATCCGGGGGTAACGATGGATTAAATATGGTGATTCCCGTTAGTACCTACAGTTTGTATTATGGTGCCCGTACAAATATTGCCATTCCGCAAAACCGTATCTTATCGCTGAACGGGTATGCCAATACGGGGTTACATCCAGTTATGATCGGGATGCAGACCATGTATAACGAGCGCAAATTAAAAATTATCCAGGCTGTTGGGTACCCACAACCGAATTTTTCTCACTTTAGAGCAACCGATATTTGGATGACTGCGAGTAACCAAAACCAGGAAGTGTATACGGGTTGGGCCGGAAGGTATCTTAATTTCGAAAACCCCAATTTCCCGACAGGTTATCCAAATGTGTCTATGCCCGACCCATTGGCCATTCAAATTGGATCAACCGCTTCTTTAACAACACAGGGCCCCAGTGTTAATATGGCCATGAGTATAACGAGTGCCACCAATTTTTACCAGTTGATCAATGGAACCGATGATCCTGTACCCCAGACCAAAGCGGGAAAGGAACTGAGTTATATCCGTACGGTGGCCAAGCAAACCAGGCAATATGCAGATGCCATTACCGGTGCAGCCAACCGGGTAACCGCTCAAGGCCCTTACCCAACAAATAATGGTCTCGCTGATCAGTTAAAGATCGTTGCCAGGTTGATCAAAGGAGGATTAAAGACAAAAGTGTACATGGTAAGCTTCGGCGGTTTTGATAACCACAGTTTGCAAACTATAATTAATGATACAACCACAGGCACCCACGCCACACTGTTAGGAAGAGTAAGTTCAGCCATTAAAGCTTTCCAGGATGACCTGGTTTACCTGGAAATAGAAGACCGGGTGGTGGGTATGACCTATAGTGAATTTGGCAGAAGAATTAAGAGCAACAGCAGTGTAGGAACTGATCATGGCGCTGCGGCTCCATTGTTCGTATTTGGAAAACCTGTTGACGGAGGCGTATTGGGAGATAATCCAACCATTCAGCCGGTAGCCAGTGTTAATGATAACGTTACGATGCAGTACGATTTCAGAAGTATTTATTCCACATTACTGGAAAAATGGTTCTGTGTTCCAAAAGATACGGTTACGGGGTTGTTTCCGCCGGGTATCAATACACAATTACAGGATCTGCCTATCATTAAAGGAGATACCTGTAAAACATCCATTCCCAATACATCGGGCAGTACATTAATTACCAATTATCCAAATCCTTTTACTAATAAAACAACAATAGAATTTAATACGACTGGCGGTCATACTTTGGTGCAGATTATGGACACTGCCGGCAGGTTATTGGTTAACCTGTTTGATGCGGATGTTCCCGCTGCTTCCAGGCAAACCGTGGTCTTTGATGGTTCGCGTTTACCAAGTGGTGTTTATTATGCCCGTTTCCAAAATGGGGCCACCCAACAGGTGCGGCCAATGCTTAAAGTAAGATAATACCGTCTTGATTTAATAAGTAGTCCAAAGCACTACGTGGTAATCTTAGATGGTATGATACCGATATCAAATGGCTTTGGACTACATACCGGTATAATCGGTATAATATGGATATAGGTAGATATAAAAAAAACCGGTGAATTGTTCGCCGGTTTTTTTATTGCCTGCATGGATATTTATTAGTCAGTAATCCGATGCCCGGCATTTACCCAATCAGTAATTTTTTGTTTGTCTAAAGCGGTCAACTGTCCACCCTGTGGCATAAAAGAAGGATTACCATCAACTGCTCTTGCTTTTATCCTGTCCCAGGAGTTTACAATATCATTGTCCGTGTCAAAATTCTTGCCGCCGTTTATTGTTCCGTTAAGATGACAGGGACCACAGTAGCCTTTAACAAGCGTACGCACATGATAAAATTTTGGGCCATAGCCGTTAATGGTCAGTGTCAAACTGCCTTTACAGCTATCTGCATTTCTTACAGTAAGGATGTAATTACCGGCAGCAAGGTTTGAAAAATTTGGAGATGCCTGATAAACAGTGCTGTTAAGCCGATACATTAAGCCCGAACCAATTGGTGAGGTTACTGTTATTGTTCCCTGCGTTTGACCGGTTGTTGTATGCGCTACACCGGCAACCGGAGTAAGAGTTACACCCAAACAGGGATCGGGTGGAGGAAGAGGTGGTGGGGTATCCGTCTTTGAACAACCAACTATCATTATGGAACTTATTAGAAAAGTAAAAACTATGTTTTTTTTCATTGACATAAATTGAAATATAAATGTAGTTTAATAATGCTGAATGATGCTGTTTGTGTTTTTCTGTTTGGTACTGTTATTCACCAGGGTTTACATATGATTCAAATAAAAAGAAAACCGTTGCTTACCCGTTTTTAGTAACTAAAATTGGAGATCATACATACAGTAAAACAGAAAACCGGTATAAAATATTGCACAAAAATGATAATAATTGATGCATGTGTTTTGCAAAACCCGGGCTTGCAATTGACCTGACTTTCCTGCTTTGTACGCTGCCGTTGTTTTAGTTAAGACGTCATCATGATGGCATTTGGCGAAGTAGTATATTTGCAGTTTTATAAATACCATGCAAATTATACCCGTTACAGATAAGGCGACCGCGAAGGAATTCATTCAGGCTGCTGTAGTAATCAATAAAAATTTACCCAATTGGATCCGACCGTTGGATAAGGATATTCATGAGGTTTTTGACCCGGCAAAAAATAAGGCATTCCGTTCCGGGGAAATAATACGCTGGATCCTGAAAGAGGATAATGGGAACTTGTTAGGCCGTATTGCGGCTTTTACGAATAAAAAATATAAGAACAAGGGCGATGATGTGCCGGTTGGAGGAATTGGATTTTTTGACTGTATTAATGACCAGGATGCGGCCGACCTGTTATTTTATAATGCCAGAAACTGGTTGATGAAAAAAGGCATGGAAGCCATGGATGGTCCCATTAATTTTGGTGAACGTGACCGCTGGTGGGGTTTAATAACAGAAGGATTTAGCCCTCCTTTATATTGTATGAATTTTAATCCGCCTTACTATATCAATCTTTTTGAAAACTACGGGTTTAGAGTTTTTTATAACCAGGTATGTTTTGGCATGGATGCACAAAAAAAACTGGCCGGCAAAACACTGGAACGTCACCATGTTCATGAACAAAACCCCGATATCAGTTTCGAGACCATCAAAAAAAATAATTTAATAAAGTATGCTAAAGATTTTTCTGAAGTGTACAATAAAGCATGGGCAGGCCATGGCGGGCTTAAACAAATGAATAAGGAACAGGTGTTGATCTTGTTTAATAAGATGAAACCGGTAATGGATGAAAACATTGTTTATTTTGCCTACCATAAAGGAACCGCCATTGCGATGTTCATAAACCTGCCCGACATTAACCGGTATTTTAAACACCTGGATGGCAAATTTGGATTGATTCAGAAACTTGAATTTGTATGGAGACAAAAATTCAAGCCAACGAAAAAGTTTGTGGGGATGGTTTTTGGCGTAGTGCCCGAGTGGCAGGGCACGGGTATTGACTCCTATATCATTGGAGAGTGTGCTAAAATTATACAGGTGCCTCGTTACCAGTACGTCGACTATGAAATGCAGTGGATCGGGGATTTTAATCCCAAAATGATCAATGTAGCCGAAAATTTTGCCGATACGCACCGCAGTCGAAACCTGGCGACCTATCGGTATTTGTTCGACAGAACCAAAGAATTTAAACGGCACCCGGTAGTAACCTGACCGGTGTAAAAACAAATTGGATTTTACAGTTAAGATTACCGAAATTAGCAGCACATGGATAAGTTTATTGTATCGGCCAGGAAGTACAGACCACAGAATTTTTCGACCGTGGTTGGGCAGAGCCACATTACCACAACGCTAAAAAATGCCATTACAAATAATCAACTGGCTCATGCCTTTTTATTTTGTGGCCCGAGGGGTGTTGGTAAAACAACCTGCGCCAGGATTTTAGCCAAAACCATCAATTGCGAAAATCAAACCGCCCGGGGAGAAGCATGCAATACCTGTAACAGTTGTATTTCCTTTGATGCAGGAACGTCTTTAAATATTCACGAACTGGATGCTGCCAGTAATAACTCCGTTGATGATATCCGCAGCCTGGTTGAACAGGTGCGATTTGCACCACAGGCCGGTAAATACAAGGTTTATATTGTGGATGAGGTACACATGTTAAGTTCATCTGCCTTTAATGCTTTTTTAAAAACGCTGGAAGAACCGCCGCCCTATGCCATTTTTATATTGGCTACAACGGAAAAACATAAGATTCTCCCTACCATACTCAGCCGCTGCCAGATCTTTGATTTTAAAAGAATTACCAATAATGATACCATTGAGCATATCCGGGAAATATGCGATAAGGAAAATATAAAAGCCGAACGGGCAGCGCTGCATGTGATCGCACAAAAAAGTGAAGGTTGTTTGCGGGATGCACTGAGCATCCTTGATAAAATTGTGAGTTTTACCAATGGCGAATTAACGTACAGCAACACCCTCGAACACCTGAATATTTTAGATGAAGATTATTATTTTAAATTGCTGGATTGTATGCAGCAACAGCAGTTGAGCGATGCGATGTTATTATATGATGAGATTAACCGAAAAGGTTTTGAAGGGGATACCTTGCTGGAAGGTTACAGTGAGTTTATCAGAAACCTGTTGGTAAGCAAAGATACCAGGGCAGCCATATTGCTCGAAGTGGCAGATGATTTTAAACAAAAGTATTTACAGGCAGCCCTGCAAATTTCTACGGGCTGGCTGATCGCAGCGTTAAATTTATTGAACGAGTCAGAAATTAATTATAAACAGGCCCGTAATAAAAGATTACATGTTGAGCTGGCCATTATTAAACTCTGTTATTTGCAGCAGGCCGTTGAAATGATTAACATCGAAGGAACAATTGCTAAAAAAAAACTGGTTGAATTAGCAAAGCCGGTTGCTTTCAGGTCCATGCAGGTCATTCAGGTAAAAGAGCCGGATGAGTTGACGGTACATGCGCCTGTAAAAAAGATAAAAACCGAAGCCACATTAACGATAGAAGAACCGGAACCGGGGCTTGAAAGAAGAAAAATCCCAAAAACCGATCCGCCAAAAACCGAACCACCAAAGATTGAACCAAAAAAATCGCTTGGATCTTTGGATGCCATTCGAAGAAAACTAACAGCTCAAAATAACACGAATGGTAATGAGGCTAAAGAATTAACAGCGGAGGAACTTAAACGCTGTTGGGAGCAATTTATTGAAAAACTGAATGCCAAGAAAAATCATTCGGCAGTTACTAATTTTAAAATGGCGGAATTAAAGATCATCGATAACAATTCGATCGGGATCATTACGGGCAATAATATCCAGCAAAAATTTATTGAACAGGAAAGGGCAGAACTGGTGGATGACCTGCAGCAATATTTCTGTAACCGCCAGCTCACTTATCATGTAATTATTGTAGAAAATGAAATAGCCGGACAGGTAACTGAAAAGCCATTGAGTTCCCGGGAACAATACCTGAAAATTATTGAGGAGTATCCTTTGGTGAAAGAATTAAAAGACAGGCTAAGGCTGGAACTCGATTATTAAACCAAACTGCCTTACATGTACTCATTTTGCCTTAATTTCGAACTTCAAGATAAAATAAGATATTAATATTATGGCAGAAGTGATACGCATGCCGCTATTAAGCGATACAATGACAGAGGGGAAAATAATATCCTGGAACAAAAAAGTGGGTGACAAAGTAAAAGCCGATGATGTACTTGCCGATGTGGAAACGGATAAAGCCACGATGGAAGTAAACGGATATGTGGATGGCACTTTATTGTATATCGGAATACCTGCCGGGGAAGCTGCCCAGGTAAATCAAATTATTGCCATTGTTGGCAAAGAGGGCGAGGATTATAAGAGCTTGTTATCTGGTGAGGGCGGCGATCACGAAAAGGCTGCCGTTGCTGAAAAACCACAAAAAGCAGACGATAAACAAACACAAATCGAAAGCACCAAATCAGAAACTGTCCCGCTGCCTGCAGGTGCCAGGGAAGTACGTATGCCTTTACTGAGTGATACCATGACGGAGGGAAAGATTATTTCCTGGTTTAAACAAGTCGGGGATCATGTAAAAGCTGATGATGTGTTAGCGGAAGTGGAAACGGATAAAGCTACCATGGAAGTGGTGGGATATGAAGAAGGTACCTTGTTATATGTTGGCGTGGAAGCCGGAAATGCCGCAAAAATAAACGAGATCATTGCCATTGTTGGTAAAGCAGGCACTGACGTGCGTGCTTATGTTGCCGCTGAAAAAGCGGGAGTCGGCAGTTCGCAGCCTGTAGTTGCAGACGAACAACCTGTAACCAACGGCCAATCAATAGTATCGAATCAGGTTGAGCCTGTTCATGAAAGCAGTAGTTCCAATGACAGGATAAAGGCTTCTCCATTAGCTAAGAAACTTGCCGCGGATAAAGGTATCGACCTGCATAAAGTAAATGGCAGTGGTGATGGGGGAAGAATAACTAAAAGAGATATTGACAGTTTTGTACCAACGGCTGCCAAAATCCCGACAGCCGTTGCAAGCCCTATCGGCGGTAATTTAAGCACGACCGGCGATTTAGCAGAAAGTCATACGGATGTACCATTAACCCAAATGCGTAAGGTCATAGCCCGTCGTTTGGGCGAAAGTAAATTTGCGGCTCCGCATTTTTATTTAACCATGGAAATAAACATGGATAATGCCATGGCTGCAAGGGTTCAATTAAATGAATTAAGCCCGGTAAAAATTTCTATCAACGATCTTGTAATCAAAGCGGCTGCACTATCCCTGCGCCAGCATCCAAATGTAAACAGCAGCTGGAAGGGGGATTTTATTAGAATGAATCACCACATCCATATTGGCAGTGCGGTAGCAACACCTGAAGGATTAATTGTACCGGTTATTCGCTTTGCCGATCAAAAAACCCTGTCTCAAATTGCCGGTGAAGCCAAGGAATTATACGGAAAAGCAAAAGATAAAAAATTACAACCCAATGAATTCAGTGGAAATACGTTCACTATTTCCAACCTGGGCATGATGGATATTGAAGAATTTACGGCCATCATCAATCCGCCCGACAGTGCGATTTTAGCAGTTGGGCGCATTAAAGAAGTAGTCGTTAAAAAAGGGGATGGTTTTGGTGTAAGCCATTTTATGAAACTAACGATGAGTTGCGATCACCGTACGGTAGATGGGTCTGTGGGAGCCGCTTTCCTGCAAACACTTAAAAAGTATTTAGAGAACCCGGTTACGATGTTGTTGTAATTGCTGTCATTTCGATCCCGGTAACTTTAGGGATAACATAAAAAAGTGTCGGATTCAAAACTGACACTTTTTTTAATACCGGCTGCATCCGGTTTCTTATAATCACGCCTGTTATACATTTAAACTACCCTGTCGTTCCTACGCAGGAGGAATCTGTTTTTAATGGTATTAAAGATGAATAAATTTCTCCTGCGTCGAAATGACAAATCTGTAAGGATAAACCAGCGTGTGGAAGGTAGAACCAAATCAAAATATTTTTTCAATAAATTTTGAAAATACAATAAATTCGTTTTACCTTTACCATTCATTAATCAATCATGAAACTTTCCGAGGCAAAAGCACAGTTTATCAGCAGTTGGGGCGCATTTGGTACGCATTGGGGTATCAACCGCACCATGGCCCAGATACATGCACTATTGCTCATTAGTCCCGAACCTATTACGCAGGATGATATTATGGAACAGTTGAGCATCAGCAGGGGCAATGTAAATATGAATACCCGCGACCTGGTGGATTGGGGACTGGTGGACCGTGTACTGATACCAGGTGAACGTAAAGAGTTTTTTTCTGCTGAAAAAGATATCTGGAAAGTTGCAACACAGATCATCCGGGAAAGGAAAAAAAGGGAACTTGATCCCATGTTGAAATTATTGGGGCAGCTTGAACAAATTGATGGTGATAAAAAAGACAAAGACGTAAAACAATTTATAGAAACAATTGCGGGAATTAAAAAATTTGGCGGCCAGGCCGATAAAGCACTGGATGTAATGATAAAAGCAGAAGAGGACTGGTTTTTAGGCAGCCTATTAAAGATCTTTAAATAAACCTCACCCTAACCTGTACCGGAAGGGAAAAGAGATAAGCTGAAATTTTTCGGCTTTTATTTAAAAAATATGTTTCAAAATTTTCTGAAAATATGAAATTTTAAATAATGAAAAAGTTTAAAAAAATGGATACCTGGGTCAGCATCATTTTAATAACAGGATTCGCCGTATCCAGCATCGTCAATATGGACAATACATTTTTAACCGGGTACTTTGTAGTTGGCGGATGGCAGGTGATCAGTATGCTGGTGCATGTATACTATCGCAGTTTTACACAACAGAAAGGTAAAAGGTATGTATATCACTGGATAACCCTGATAGCTTTACTGACCATGCCCCTGGGGTCCTTCATCATTTTATTGTTCACTGCCCCTTTAATGGCCGTGTATTATACCTGGTTATGTTACGAGGAAGTACAAAAAATGCATCAACGTCCTTTAGCACTTTTAAAATAATTGTTAATCTTAAAAAATAAATTTTATGAACTACATTATCGTCACGTACAGCTTTTACCTGGTCATCACCATGGCTTTAACTATTTGGGTTGCCCGAACATTATTTAAAAACGGAAAAGTATTCCTGATTGACATTTTTCACGGTAATAAGGAACTCGCCGACAGTGTGAATAATTTATTGCTGGTTGGTTTTTACCTGATCAATATCGGGTATGCCGTGTACACCTTACAGGTAACCCAT
Source organism: Chitinophagaceae bacterium (assembly GCA_031402615.1). Taxonomy (GTDB): domain Bacteria; phylum Bacteroidota; class Bacteroidia; order Chitinophagales; family Chitinophagaceae; genus Ferruginibacter. The sequence continues at coordinate 6,504 of JANNSN010000054.1, read as the reverse complement.
AAAATTGTAAACGTTCAGGAAGTGATCGAAAGCCTGAGCCTGAAAATCGGCCTGATCATTCTGATCCTGGGAGCCATGCACTTTTTTAACCTGTATATATTTTTTACGCTTCGAAAAAAAGCAACCCAGGAAGCCAGGTATAAAGCGCCCATTGTTCATAATCAGGCATAGCTTGATTTACCAATATGAAAGAAGATAAGATCATACATACAGTTGGTTTTAAAATTACGGCAATGGTTATTTTCATTGCCGTAACCGTATTTTTGTTAAGTCAATATGCCCTGCTGGTTGGGCATTTGATTACGATTGCCTATAACTGGCAGTTTGAATTGTTTATGGTGATGGGAATGTTTTTTTTTCAATATCCTTTCATTTTCAAAAGAAAACGGAGCCTTAAACTGAACTATTACTTCAATATGTTGTTTGTTTCTTTTGTTGGTGCATTATTACTCATTCCATTGCTCCTGTTAAATCATTATTCAGCATGTAGCGATACTTTCCATATCAGTTATTTTTTTGCAGTTGTTATTATGATGTTTTTCGATCATAAAAGAAGGGTAGCTAAACTGGGGTTACCGGTTCTGATTTCATATACCTGGGTTCTTTACAGGTTTATCATTTTAATTTTTATACTCAATTAAATGCAGAAAAAAATTATCCTGGCAGGAGGAACGGGATTTGTTGGAAAGTATCTTACTAAAAAATATCGATCCCTGGGATACAGCGTGATCATCATTTCCAGACAAAAGGAACATATCAACTGGAATGATGTTCCGGGCATTGTAAACGCGCTTGAACATGCAGATATGTTGATAAACCTCGCCGGCAAATCCGTTGACTGCAGGTATACCAAAAAGAATAAAAAAGCAATTTACGATTCCAGGATCGATACGACCGTCTTATTGGGAGATGCCGTTCTTGCCTGTAAAAAAGCTCCTGCACTTTGGATAAATTCAAGTACTGCTACCATTTACCGTCATGCAGAAGACAGGCCCATGACCGAAAGTAAGGGAGAGATCGGTGACGGCTTTTCGGTTAACGTGGCAACTAATTGGGAGAAAACTTTCTTCAGTTTTAAACTATCCGCAACCCGGCAGGTGGCCTTGCGAATGGCTATTGTTTTAGGAAAAGATGGCGGGGTAATGAAGCCACTAACAAACCTCGTTCGTTTTGGACTTGGCGGAAAGCAGGGGAGCGGACATCAGATGTTCAGCTGGATACATATTGAAGACCTGTTCAACATCATTAATTTTATACGTCAACAGGAAGACCTGTCCGGAGTTTTTAATACCTCATCTCCAAATGCTGTCAACAATAAAACTTTAATGCAATTATTAAGGAAGAACCTGGGCATAAAAATCGGTTTGCCGTTACCTGGGTGGTTACTTGAAATAGGTGCCATTTTCATAAAGACCGAAACAGAATTGATCTTAAAAAGCCGCTGGGTAATACCGGAGCGGTTATTGGAATCAGGATTTAATTTTACGTACCCAAACGTCGACGAAGCGTTCGCCAATATTTTGAAACATGGAAGCAGTGCCTCTTTGAGCCCCACTGCGTAGGCATTAGAATAAATATCCCGAAAAATTGCAATGCTATGTTCCTATGTGGTTCAAATTTTTCCTATGTGGTTCAAATTATTTCTGCCTTAATTAAATTTGAAACAATTGATAGTAAGTGCAAAACAGTAACTTTGTTATAACAATGAATGGAAATCCAATTATATTATTTGACGGTGTGTGTAATTTCTGTAACAGTTCAGTGAATTTTGTAATTAAAAGAAATTCCAAATCCAACATTATGTTTGCGCCGCTGCAATCAGAAGCTGGCCAAAAATTATTAAAACAATATCACATGCCCCCAACTGATTTGCAATCCTTTATTTTTATTGAAAATGGAGTTGTCTTTCAGCGGTCAACAGCAGCTTTGAAAGTATGCCGGCATTTACGCGGCCTTTGGCCCCTGTGTTATGTTTTTATTATAGTTCCCCGATTTATAAGGGATGGAGTATATAACTGGATTGCCAAAAACCGTTATACCTGGTTTGGTATGCGACAGGAATGTATGGTACCTTCACCCCGAATAAAAACAAGATTTTTGCAATAGATGGATAAGAAAATAACGCTGGTGCTGGGTGCATCAGAAAACCCCGCACGTTACAGCTACCTGGCCATAAAAAGATTAGCAAAAAATCAGCACCCGGTTGTTGCCATCGGAAAAAGAAAAGGCATGGCTGCCGGTATCTCCATAAACACGGAAAAAAGGGAAATACCGGGTATTGATACCGTAACCCTATACCTAAATCCCCATCATCAAAAAGATTATTATGATTATATCATTTCCCTTCATCCCAGGAGAATAATATTTAATCCCGGTGCCGAAAATGAAGAACTGGCTCAGCTTGCTGTTGAAAATAATATTAAACCACTTGAAGCCTGTACGCTGGTATTACTGAGTACAGGCCAGTATTGATCCCATTCCAAATCGTGTTTATGCTTGTAATTTAATCGTAGAACTACGCTTTGAAAGGCTTGTAGCTAGTTTTTTTTAGGATAAGATAATAAAATATCCCTGGCTCCGTTTCCTATAAGAATTTATCCAATTACCACGAAAACTCTATAAATCCTATGAAACACTATGCCACCTATGCATTGTATGTTCTGTTCTCATGCACAGCAATGACAGGATTCTCACAAAACACTAATCAAAAACCAAGGCAGTTCAATAGTTTCCCTGCAATCGTTCATTGTAATCAACAGGAATTAACCAAAGTTTTTAATACCACACAGGGGCAACCAATCAGCCTTTCTTTTTCAGATAATTTTAATTTTTCAGGTACGGTAACCAGCAATCTGGTAAAATACGCCAATCTGCAAACAGCCATCGTTGTTTCGCCCGATTTTTCGAATACCATTTTCAGTGTTTCAAAAATTACCAATAACGACGGTTCTATTTCTTATTCAGGCCGGATCATCAATAAAAATTATTTTGATGGCTTTGAATTAAAGAAAAATACGACAGGGGAATATCAATTGGTGAAGATGGAAATTGATCGTGTAATGCCTGATTGCACATTGCAAAATCCATAATATTATAAGATATATAAAATAATCCAGGAATCATCCAAACCCCTACAAATGAAAAAGCTTATTACATCACTGATTTTTTCCGGTATCATTCTGATCTCATTAAATGCTTTCAGTGTTCCCAGGTTAAATAGTTACCCTTCTGCAGTGGCAACCCTGTTTCTTGATTTCGATGGACATTATGTAAATGGTACCATCTGGAATAACGGCAATCCCATTAATTGTGCTCCTTCCGGACTAACAGAAGCACAAATAACAGAGGCCTTTAACCGTACTGCCGAAGATTATCGCCCTTTTAATATTAATATCACCACAGACTCAGCTGTTTTTTTGGCGGCTCCGTTAAACATGCGGATGCGTATCATCATTACGGCAACGAGCAGCTGGTATATGACAGGATATAGCGGGGTAGCTTATATCGGTTCCTTTACCTGGCAGGACGATACACCGGCTTTTGTATTCAGCGACAGGTTAACGTACAGTCCCAAAAAAGTGGGCGAAATTATTTCTCACGAGAGCGGTCATACTGTTGGTTTATCACACCAGTCGAAATATGACGGGGTTAATTGTAATACACCAATTGAACAATATAATTCAGGTTACGGTACCGGTGAAACAGCCTGGTCACCCATTATGGGCAACAGCCTTTCCAGGAATTTTACCAACTGGAACGACGGGCCTACACCCTATGGATGTACGAATTTGCAGGATAATTTAACCATCATCGCTACGCAAAACGGATTCGGTTACCGTACCGATGACTATTCTGAAACACTCGATGCAGGTACCTTTCCTTTGCAGGGCAATAATTTTAATTACTCCGGGGTTATCAGTACCAATTCGGATAAAGATGCTTTCAAATTTACATTGCCTCAAAACACAAATTTTAATTTATCCGTAATCCCATTTAATGTGTCGGCCAACTGGATTGGAGCCAACCTGGATACCAGGATTGAATTATACAGTTCACCTACAACTATGATCGCTCAATATAATCCCATGAATTCATTAAGTGTAGTGATCGACACGATATTATATGCGGGTACCTATTACTTTAAGATTTATGGAACGGGAAACAGTAATATCGGTGCATATGGCAGCCTGGGTGCTTATACCTTAACCGGGTCACTGGGTGGATTACCCATTCATGCGGTAAGCCTCAGCGGTACGGCAGATAAAGACAAACACAATTTAAGCTGGCGCATAATTGCAGACGAACCGATCAAAACAATAGAAGTGCAGACTTCTGATGATGGCAGTTACTTCAGTGCGTTAACCGGCGTAACAGCCGCGTCAACGAAATATGCCTATCGTCCATTTAAAAGCAATACCGTATTCTACCGGTTAAAAGTTACATCGGTAATAGACCAAACCGTGTATTCAAATACGATCGCATTAAAAGGAACAGGCAATGCAGATAATCTTTTCAGTGTTTCAACGTTGGTACAAAATGAAATCGTTGTAAATGCGGGAGAAAATTATCAATACGTATTGAGTAATACCAATGGAATGAGAATTTCCACAGGCAGTGGCCTCAAAGGAATTAACCGGATCGATGTTTCAAGGCAGGCAAGAGGCATGTACATCATCCAGCTATTTAGTAAAGATCAACAGCAAACAGAACGAATTATAAGACAGTAAGGTAGATTCATGTGTAAGTCAGGGGGTAGCGTTAGGGGCTATCCCCTATTTTTTACCGGTTGCTTAAACAGTATATCAAAAATAGAAATTATTATAAAACAGTAAGGTAGATTCATGTGTAAGTCAGGGGGTAGCGTTAGGGGCTATCCCCTTTTTTTGTACCCAGAACTTTCGAACCCCCTCCGCCCCCTGAAGGGGGAACCTGGAGAATGCTGTTTTAAAATGCCTTTGCGATGGCGAACTGTTAAGTTATTATTATCTCTTGGTTGTTTTACTGTTACCATTTTCCCTTTTTACAGAATCCTGCGGATAAACGATATTGGGGCGTCGTTGTATTAATTTTTATTGGTAAATTTAGAAAACCCATTTATATGCTATGGAGAAAATTTAACGGAGATCCCATCCAGTTACACATCAAGGATGCTGTAGAACAAACCATCAAAAGAGAAACAGCTGCAGGCTTTCATTTAAAAGTTTGTATTGGTACCGACAGCCAGGTAAAAGGTAAAGAAACCGAATTTGCCACGGTTATTGTTTTTGTACGCGAGGGCCATGGCGGCTTCATGTTTATTCACAATGAAAAAACAGTACACAAATACAGCATCAAGGAAAGGATGCTGGTTGAAGTTGCCAAGAGTATTGAAATTGCCTATGAACTCTGCGACCTGTTTACATTGTATGATGTGGATATGGAAGTACATGCCGATATCAATACCAATCCCCAGTTTAAAAGCAATGAAGCCTTACGCGAAGCGATGGGCTATATCCTGGGAATGGGCTTTGCCTTTAAAGCCAAACCAGAGGCTTTCGCCAGCAGCAGTTGTGCCAATAAGGTGGTGAGTTAATGATATTATTGGGCCATATTTTTGTTGAACCAGGCTGTAAATTTCGCAAGGTGGTCCTTTATTTCTTTGGTATACCCGACCTCATGTGGCAATGGCATTAAGGCAAGCCTCTGAGAGGCAGTATTTTTGCCAGGGATAAAATTATTAATGCTCTTAAAGCCACACCTTGGCGATATTTTATCGAAGTCATCCATAAAGAAATATTGCCCGGTTGGTGCTTTAGCTCAAAATTTATTTTGGATACTACTACCAAAATTCCTCCACGATGTGGCTTTTAAAATATCAAAATCCTCAACTGAATAACATGGCGCTATCGGGGAGACATGATATACCATTAATCATAAAACTCAAATAGGTATTTATTATCGTAAGCCACATCAAAATCACACAACATTTTTAAGTACTCTTCCCTGAATGATTTATTCCGGTGATGTTCTTCCTGATTAATAATATAGTTAATTACAACATCTCTTTGATTTCTGGCATAAGAAAATGCACCATAACCCTCCTGCCATTGAAATTTACCTTTTACAAAATGTTGTTCATTTATCCACTTGCTGCTATTGGCTTTTACTGCTCCAATAAAATCTGAAATGCATATTGTAACCGGCATCCCAAACAAAATATGTACATGGTCTTTCCATCCTCCTACAGCTAAAGATTTAGCTCCCTTGTTGGTAATAATACCGGCAATATACTAATGCAAACGATCGCGGAAATGATGGGTAATAAAATTCTGTCTGTGCTTTACAGCAAATACTGAATGAATGGTTATTTGTGAATAAGTGTTTGGCATAATAACTGTCGCCCCTAAGGGCAATGTCATTAAGTTAAGCTTTTGTAAAGACCTCACCCCAACCCCTCTCCAAGGGAGAGGGAACTGCAATGTGGCAGCTTTTTGAGTTAAAGACCCTTAACTTAATGACATTGCC
>JANNSN010000053.1:0-13214 GCA_031402615.1 Chitinophagaceae bacterium | reverse complement strand
ATTTTAACGGCCCCTTACTGCCTCAGAGCTTTACGCATCAGTTGTGCTACTGTAGCTTCAGCTGTTGTTCTTTACGCATGAATTCAAAGCAACATGGTGTTATAGTCACCGGTATTAATTGTGAATCATTTGAATTTAATTGAACCACTTTCTTCCAAGAGTAGATTTACAAATGTACAAGTCACAGTAGCACTACCGCTCAACAAAGCTGCTTCCCGAATCCGGGGTGTAATCGGATACGGGGCTCCTTTTTGGTTTTTTTTTGGAGAAGTAAAAAAGAACAATAAAATATTGAAGGTATCTATTTGAATGATATTTTTTTATACTTTCCTTTTGTCTTGACACAGAAGAAAAAAAAGTTAAGGGAGAAACGGTTACGGCCCTTTGCTGCCCTACAGCTTCAGATGTTGTTCTTTAGGCATGAATTCAAAGCAACATGGTGTTATAGTCACCAGTATTAATTGTGAATCATTTGAATTTAATTGAACCACTTTCTTCCAAGAGTAGATTTACAAATGTACAAGTCACAGTAGCACTACCGCTCAACAAAGCTGCTTCCCGAATCCGGGGTGTAATCGGATTCGGGGCTCCTTTTTTTGGTTCTTTTTTGGAGAAGCAAAAAAGAACAATAAAATTTTGAAGGTATCTATCTGAATGATATTTTTTTTATACTTCCCTTTTGTCCAATTATTAAAAGAGCAGAATATTAACTGTTATCTCAGGTTATTTCAGCCGCGGTAAGTATTATCACCGTTGCCTCTGCCACCGTCTCGTTTCGGCTGTCATAACCAGGCGTCTGGTAATTTTTTTAAGGTAACACCGCTTGCAGGCATAGATTTAAAAGACAATTGTATTGACGGCCTTATGCCCAAAGAGGCTTCGGCAGCCATCAGCTTCCGGCTTTCGGGCAATGCGGTCTATTCTTCTTAATGTATTAAGGTGGCTCCGCATGGGTGTTTACAAAGGTTTTGCAAAAGAAAAAAGAAATGGCTTTTTTCAGTCTCCGACAAAGCAAAGTGTGTAGGATTGCGGGACATGCCGTATTAAGAACCCCATGCAGATTAATGGCGAATCCCATGCCTGCGCACAAAAATCGTTCATAGACGCGCCTGAAAAACCGAGGGGTATCGGAGTCCCGACACATCGTCCTTTTTGGTTTTTACTGATTTAACTTTATGGTATCTTCATACAACAACAATAAACCTTTTTAATTAAGATCAATTGAATTTTCCCGGCAATCTTATCTGGCTCATCTTCGGCGGCTTTTTTGCAGCGCTGGGTTATTTTGTTTGCGGCATCATGTTTTGCATTACGGTGGTAGGCATACCCTGGGGGCTGCAGTGTTTTAAAATGGGAGGGCTGGTATTGTGGCCCTTTGGTAAAGAAGTGGTGAGCAGTTCAAAAAATACAGGTTGCCTTTCTACGCTCCTCAATATCTTATGGCTCTTGAGCGGGGGCTGGTATACCGCACTGGTGCATGTTTTCTTCGGGCTGTTATTAACCATTACGGTTATTGGTATTCCCTTTGCCCGCCAGCATTTTAAGCTGATAGAAATTTCAATGATGCCGTTTGGGAAAACAATACGCTGATCTTCCAATGACAAAATATCACCTTTTTGCCCTGGTCGGTATTAGGACCCACCTGCTGATTGACGGCAAGTCTTCCTTGCCGGTAGTCGTATCCCGGGCCTGCGCACAAAGCCCGTTCAGAGATTCACCCGGGAAACCAGCTTTATGCAAAAGCTATGCTATCGAAATTTCTGCCGCAGTTCTTCACGCTTCATGTATATGCTTTTAAATGAAATCGCAGCATGATGATCAGCAAGTAAAGAGAGGAGAACATCTTGCATCCCCACTATTTCCTTAAATGACCTATTTTCATACCCATAAAACCCCTATCATGAAAAAACCGGTTACTCTTTTTTTATTTATCATGACCATGTAATTCGTTCAGGTACAACAAATGATAACCCTGTACCCGGGCGCCATACCCAACAGTAAACCCTGCAACAAAACCGAGCACGAGCCTGCCCCGGGCAGGCTGGAAGGTATTACTGTACCGGCACTGTATATGTACCAGCCGGCGGTTAAGGACTCATCGCGTACGGCGATGATCATTTGCCCGGGTAGTGGTTATAGACGCCTGGCGATCAGCCACGAAGGCCACCAGGTGGCAGAGGCATTTAATAAAAAAGGGGTCACCGCCTTTGTGTTAAAATACCGCAACCCCATCGACAGCGATTGTGTGGTGAACAAAGAATGGGTGGCGCAACAGGATGCACAGCAAGCCATTAAAATAATAAGGGAGCGGGCCGCGGAATTTGGCATAAACCCCAACCTGATAGGCATGATGGATTTTTCGGCCGGCGGTTACCTAACCTCAACTATAGCCACACATTTTAAAACAGCACGAATAGAAAATACAAAAAACACCAGACTGCGCCCCGATTTTTTCATACTGGCTTACCCGGTCATCAGTTTTACCGACAGCCTGGCGCATAAAGGCTCAAGAAATAATATGCTGGGAAAAAATGCAGCTGAAGAAAAGATAATCCTGTACAGTAACGAAAGGCAGGTAACCGTACAAACGCCGCCGGCTTTTATCATACATGCCGCCGATGACAAAACGGTTAAAGTACAAAACAGCCTGTTGTTTTACGAAGCCCTTTTGCAACACGGAGTACCGGCCGAATTACATATACCACAAAAAGGGGGCCATGGTTTTGGTTTGCACAATAAAATGGAACCGGTAGACTGGCTGCCAAACCTGTTTGCCTGGATGGCCACGAACGGGTTCATCAAAGGCAATGTACCATAAATAGTATGGCTAACCGAAAAGAAAAGATGCGGGTTGAGGATGTTGCCTGTCTCATTTAAATTAGTTTACGCAACATAGCTTTCGGGGAGTGCTTTTTTAGTAAGCCTGAATTAAAACCTCTGTGGGAATATTCAATCTGTCATGTAGCTGCCTGATCATTTCAAGAGAAAGTTTTCTTTTGCGATTCAGGATTTCGCTTGCCCTGCTTTTTAGTCCAACAACATTTGCCAAATCGGTTTGATTATAACCAAGTTGTTCCATTCTAAATTTAATAGCTTCCACCGGGTCAGGAAAACCAATTGGGAATTTTTCATTTTCGTAATTTTCAATTAACATCCCCAATATTTCCAACTCGTCTCCTTTATCTGTTCCTTTTTTTGAATCAAAAATTACTTCAAGCCTGGAAAGTGCATGTTCGTAGTCTTTTTTTGTTCTAATTGGCTTAATGTTCATTTTAAATTGTTTTAGCATTTATTTTATCATACTCAGCATGGGCGCCAATAAACCGAAACCAAATCATTTGATAGTCGTAATTAATTTTCACGATCAGTCTATAGTGATTACCCTTAATATTAAAAACGACTCTGTTTTCAGCTAAAAAACTTGCACTTGGATACTCAATTTTGATTTTTTTGGGGCTTGTCCATCCTGCTTTCGAGGTTTCCTGATACCAGGCTTTTAACTGCTGTTCACAGCCTGGATGTGACTTCCAAAAATCTCTTAAAATTTTCTTTGCAATAATCCTCAACTTTTCAAGTTTTGTCAAAGGTAAGAAAAGTTCCCAAAATGGGATAATTTATTTTACCCTTTGAAATTTTGGCATGTTTGGGGTAGCATTTCTGTCAACGGAGATCTTGCTGAAAAATAAACCTGGTAACATATGATACATTCCGGACCTGCCTGCCGGCAAAAAAGAAAAATAATTTTTTGTATACCGGTAAACCCCATCATGTACATAACGGCATTTCTTTTCTCCTGTATCTCCCCAATAATGATTAATTTGTAAGAACAACAAAAAATAAGGCCATGTCATTTTATAAACTCATTATCAGCTACCTGCTTACCACGATGGTATTTTTTGCCATTGACATGCTTTGGCTGGGCTTAATTGCCAAAAACCTGTACCGTAAATACCTGGTTGGTTTTTTAAGTGATACCATTAACTGGAAAGCAGCCATCATCTTTTACCTGCTCTTCATTGTGGGTATTTTTATTTTTGCCATTATGCCGGCATTTGAAAAGAACAGCCCGGGTAAAGCCATCCTGCTGGGAGCGCTCTTTGGTTTTTTTACCTACGCCACGTACGACCTTACCAACCTGGCCACGCTTAAAAACTGGCCCTTGCCCATTGTATTTATCGACATGGCCTGGGGTGCCATACTCACTGCCACGGTAAGCACCGCAGGGTATTATATTGTAAAATGGATCGCCTGATGCTCACTGTTTTTATACATGCTGCCATAATTATTATTGTTTATGCAACGATATGGTATGGTATAGCCCTGTTTAAAAAAAGAAATGATGTGGCCGATATCGCCTGGGGACCGGGATATATCCTTATCTGCCTATATCTTTTTTTGACGCAGGCCTGGTCGCCGGTGAGCCTTTTTCTTTACCTATTGGTTACATGCTGGGGATCCAGACTGGCCCTGCATATTTATAGCCGCAATAAAAACAAAACAGAGGATTTCCGGTACCGTCAATGGCGTGAGGATTGGGGCAGGAATTTTTACTGGCGCAGTTACGTGCAGGTTTTTTTATTACAGGGATTTATCCTGCTCATCATCATTTCACCGGTAATGTTTACTGCCGTTAATGCCCCTGCAGCATGGGATATTTTTACCGTTATGGGTTCCGGTTGCTGGCTGGCTGGTTTTTATTTTCAGTCGGTTGGCGATTACCAACTTTCCGTTTTTTTAAAGCAGCGAAAAGATAAGGACGATATCATGCAGACCGGGCTTTGGAAATACAGCCGGCATCCCAATTATTTTGGTGAGTTGCTGATGTGGTGGGGTATTTTCATCATTGTAATTCCTTTACGTTCCGGTGTTTTTTTTATGGTGAGTCCGCTCACTATAACAATACTTCTGTTATTTGTATCCGGTATTCCTATGCTGGAAAAAAAATATGCCGGCAACGAAAAGTTCCGGGCTTATAAAAAAAGAACCAGTGCCCTGATACCGATGCCGCCCAACGCCGGTGAAAAATAATACCATCTTCATTTAATAAGAGTCCAAAGCACTACGTGGAAATCTTAGATGGTATTAAACCGATAGCAAATGGCTTTGGAATACATACTGGTATGATCGGTATAAGGTAACCGGAATAAAATTAAAGTAAGGACATTTTATGATTTGAATATTGGCAGAGAGAGAGCAAAGCGAACCCGGGAGCATACTAAAACGAATCAATAACCAAAACGCCTGTATGCTCAAATTTATCCATGTTTGGCAGGGCCAAGGTAGCTTCTTCAAGCGTGATGGTTTTTTCTATGAGTTTTTCCGGATTCAGTTTTCCATTGCTGATCATGTCCAGCATTTCCGGATATTTATGAGCCTGCATTCCATGGCTACCAATGATCTCCAGTTCATTGGCCAATACCTGATCCATCGGAACCCTGGCGTGTAGATGATCCCCGGTCATTAAACCAACCTGGATATGTTTGCCTCTTTTTCTAAGGTTGGCAACAGAATTAAAACAGGTGATGGCACTTCCCAAAGCGTCAACGGATACATGCACACCTCCATGGGTTAAAGTTTTGACCATTTCAACTATATCCGGATTATGTTTTGCATTAACAGTGGCTACAGCGCCCAGCTCCTTTGCGAATGCCAGGGTTTTTTCATTAATATCTACCGCAATAACCTGCGCCCCCAGGGCATTGGCAATCATGATGGCAGAGAGTCCCACACCTCCGCATCCGTGTATGGCTACCCATTGTCCGGCTGTTACTTTTCCCTGGGCTACAATTGCCCGGTAAGCAGTAACAAAGCGGCAGCCTAAAGTTGCTGCTGTAACGTCACTGATCGCTTCCGGAATTTTTACCAGGTTTGTGTCTGCCTGATCCAGTGCAACGTATTCGGCAAAAGAACCCCAATGTGTAAAACCGGGTTGAGATTGATTGTCGCATACCTGTTGATTACCCGACATGCATTGGTCACAGCTCCCGCAAGCGCAAACAAAAGGAACAGTAACACGATCGCTTACTTTAAAATTTTTCACATTTTTTCCCAGGGCTTCAATGGTTCCCGCTAACTCATGTCCCGGAACATGGGGTAAAATGATATCCGCATCATGCCCCATCCAACCGTGCCAGTCGCTGAGACATAACCCGGTAGCCTTAACTTTAAGAACCACCCCATGTTCTTTTGGAGAAGGATCCGTTACCTGTTGAATGGTGATAGCTCCCTCAAATGTTTTATAAATTGCAGCCTTCATTTTTTAAATTATGTTGTGTGAAACGGTGACCTAATTTTTAGACCCATTTTTTTAAAATAAGGTTTATTGCTCTACCGGCTGAAACTTTGCAACGACTTATATTATTGTTTTCGTCTCTTATAAAACCAATTTAAACCAATAAGTATGAAAAATGGACAAAGCAGTTTAATAGCATCTTGATTTATTCATAGTAGTCCAAAGGACTACGTTGAAATCTTATATGGTATTATGCCAGCCTGTACCGATATATTCGGTAATAGCAAATGGCAATGGACTACATACTGGTATAATCGGCATAAATCATGAACCCGAAATGCAATACTTTAGAAGCGAGTCAACGCCAAAGCCATCTGAGACAGACACATGATCTGCCCCCTTTGCCTTCTCGCAGATACTGTCACTTGCGCCAAAGCTTCAGAGACGGAGCACGGAGCAAGACCGCCCAGGCAGGTCAGGTGCCAGGCTCAAGGCCCGTTCAGAGAGTCGTCTGAACAATTTTGCTGAGTCTCTGCCGCGGCTATCTGAGTTTGCACGCAGGACTTCCCTGCAAAAACCGGAAAATAAAAAAAAGCAGAAAATAAAAATTTTGGCAAAAGCGTACCGCTAATGCCAATGCGTACCCGTAAAAAAACGGGTACGCCATCAATAAAAAATTATACCATCTTGATTTACTAAATAGTCCAAAGCAATACGTTGAAATCTTAGATGGAATTATACCGATAGCATATGGCTTTGGACTACATACTGGTATAATTGGTATTATTTAACCGGAGGCGGTGGTATCATGCCTTTCCGCATGGCCTGCATCATCATATCTACCTTACCGGCCTTATTGAAGCGCCAGGTTTCCTGGAGGCTCAAGGTATCTGTTTTTCCTTCCATACTGGTTTGGATCTCGGTTCCCCAGGCGGTTACCCAGTTTTCATTCTTATCCGTGCTTTTTACTGCAAATATGGCGTCAACAACTACTTCCATATTCTTAAAAGTATTGCGGTATGCCTGCATTCCTTTTAAAATGGTGTCGGTCGGTCCAACCATCATACTTCCATCGGCCATGAACATTGAAATGCTGTCGGCAAAATGTCCTCGGGCTTTAGACAGGTCTCCCGTCTTCCAATCGTTCCACAGGGAAAGTATTGTTTCAGAATTGGCAGAAGAGTCCATTACAAAGGAAGCAGAATAAGCCGGCGTAAATCCATACATGTTGGCAGGAACACTGGCCTTGGCTTCAGCAGTGTTTCCTACGTCTTTTTTGTCGTTGCACGACATAACAGCAAGCGTAATAGCGAATACCAAAATTTGTTTCATGTTAATCGTTTTGAGATGAATAAATAAATAAGGGTTGAAATGCAGTTTACAGAGGGTGGTAAAGTGAAGTCGAAGATAAATTTTTTTTCAGCAAATTCATAGTACTAAATTGATTGTTATTTAAATCCGGTAAAACCTGATCGTCCGATGAATGGAAGTATTTCCATTAACTGCGGCTGAATTTTACAATGGTTTCCAGTCCCATCCCTCGGTTCCTTTCTCCACCACAAGTGTTTGGATGAAATAAGCAGGGGATAAAATTGGCACTTCGGTTATTGGGCTTTAGCCCAACAATTCGATTTTGGCTAAAGCCTGAAATCAATTTTCATCTCATTAACCGCCTTTTTAAGGTGGTGCAATTGAAAACATATTCTTTTATTCAACCTATTTCCACTCTCTGCCAAAGATTAGTGAACTGGCACGCCGGCAAGCCGTTCTACGAAGCGATTGAATAACGCCGGGGTATATTATTCAGCTATCGCAGGATTAATTACTACCTTGCCTCAAACCAGCCAATATGAATAAATTCATTCGGACACTGATCGCAGGTTATGGTGCAAAAAAACTGGGCGGAGGCTGCTTAAGTACCATACTCCTATTTATAGTTATTTACTACCTCCTGGGTAACTGCAATGGGTAGGTAAGAGATGATAACCGGCAAGTTGGTTATGGATTTGTTCAAGGCCCGTTTAGAAACCCGCTTTAGAAACCGGGCCATTTTTAGCCGGGAAGACCGACATTGAAAATTAAGGTAAGTAAATGTTCCCGCCTTTTGGTCTTTCCCTCCCTATGCTATGCACCGGCGATTAATCAAAATCTTAGTTTTGATACCGCCTCCCATATCTATGAAAATATTTTTCAACAACTCTTAAAAAACTTACCCGGCACTTCCTCCAGCATGGCTTCAATTTTTTTTGCCGCATTCGTGATGGATAACCCACCCAAATTGGTACATCTCAACGTATGGTGAATTTGGTCTCCCACTGCCTTCATGGTTTCTATCACTTCATCCAAAGGGATCAGCTTTTCATAGTTTGCCAATGCCATGTTGGCGCAGGAAATGGCGTTTGTTGCGGCCATCACATTTCTTCCCAAACAGGGAGCTTCCACCCGGTTGCCGATGGGATCACAAATAATACCCAGTGAGTTCTGCAGCGCCAAAGATGCGGCTGCAATGGATTGCTGTAATGAACCGCCTTTCATTTCCACAATGGCCGCTGCTGCCATACCACCACCTGAGCCGGTTTCGGCCATACAACCACCTACCTCGGCGGCAAAAGTAGCATGCGCCGCAATGAATACACCGATGAGCCCTGCAGATAACATCGCTTTCACCAATTCATCTTCGTGCAGTTGTATGGAATGAGCCGTGCCAAACAAGGCACCCGGTAAGGCGCCGCAACTTCCTGCAGTTGGAGCAGCAACGATCACACCCATCGAAGATTTAACTTCCATCATGGCACTCACGTACATGATGATGCGGTTATTGGTTTCGCCACCAATCAGTTTATCGGCCTCCCACTTTTCTTTAAACTGCAAAGACTGGCTTCCTAAAATGCGGTCTTCATAATGCGTGCCTTGTAATCCCAGCTCAATAGCATTTCCCATGATATGTATAATACCCCTCATTTTTTCAAATACTTCCCGGGCATTAATATTTCCGCGGGCCATTTCATAATCAACAGCCAGCTCCCACAGCGATTTATTTTTACCTTCATTATACGCCATCATTTCATTACAGGTAATAAAGGGTACCTGCAAATGTTTACGGGCCATCACGGGTAAAACCGGCTGCAGTTGTTTGATGCAGGTTACTCCTTCCATCTCCAGCAGCTCCCTGTAAATAGCTTCATCAAAAAAAGCCTGTGACTTCATTTCTATAAAAGAAAATACTCCCTGGCGAAATTCGAGTTCATCAAATGGTACCGAAGCTTTTAAAAAAGCAATAATGTTGTCGGGCTCATCACAATAGATCAATGTTTCAAAATAATCGCCGGCCATAGAAACAGTTACGCCATCAATAGCGATAACTTCTATCATACCACCACCGGTGGAGATAGCGGTGAGTTTCCTGGTTTCTTTGTTGTTGTGTAAGGTTATTTTATAGAGGTTTGGATGTGTAGCACCCAGGTCAACAATATTGATCGTAACAGGTATGCCTGCAGTTTCCAGGTGTTTATCTGATTCGGGTAATCGTTCATCATAAGCTTCCCAGCCTAAAAAGCCGCCAAACAATCCCATATCCGATCCCTGGCTCTTGTGTGTGGTTGCCAATGAGCCGTTGGGATCAAATTCTATCAGGATGTCTTTGATGTTTTCATCCATCAGGTCGCGGCACAGGCGGGCGATGCGTAAAGATGCGGCGCAATGCGAACTGGACGGGCCTCTCATTACCGGACCGATGACGTCGTTGAATATACTGGGGTATGTGCTCATGGTGATTGATTTTTGAGTGTAAGTAAGGTACAAAGATTTTTTTTCTTTGTGTAATTGCATTTTGCGGGTTTATTATTGCTTATGCCAGGTATTAAATTTTAAGTTCTTCGATGTTTGTTGTCACTTTTTTGCTTTTCCCCTGGATTCCGCCACGTTCGTAGGGGCGGGGCAAAAAAGTAACCAAAAAAGGGCACCAGAATCCCCAGCCTGACTAGCCGCGCAGGAATTACACCGATTATACCAGTATGTAGTCCAATGTCATTTACTATTACCGAATATATCGGTACAGGCTGGCATAATAACATCTGAGATTTCAACGTAGTGCTTTGGACTACTATTAAATCAAGATGGTATTATTTACAAATTCTCTTTCCAAAACCTTTCCATCATTCGCCGCATATGCAAGGTGGTGTTTTTTCCCTGGCTAATGCCGTGATCACGCATGGGGTACGACATCATGGAAAACAGTTTGTTGTTTTTTATCAATTCGTTGGCGAGCATTTCAAAATTCTGGTAATGCACATTATCATCACCGGTACCATGCATAATCATCAGGTTGCCCTGCAGTTTACCGGCATGCGTTAACGGCGAGCCATCGCGGTACCCATTCACATTATCGGATGGCAGGCCCATGTAACGTTCCTGGTAAATATTGTCGTACAGGGTTTGAAGCGACACAAAGGAAACCGCAATACCCGTTTTGTAAACATCGGCATGGCGGAACATACAATGGAGGGTCATTTGTCCACCGCCACTCCAGCCCCAGATGCCTATCCGGTTATCATCAATAAAAGAAAACATGGAGGTGATTTTTTTTGCGGCTTTGGCCTGGTCGTCGGCAGCCAGTAACCCGATCTGGCGGTAAATACTTTTTCTGAAATCACGCCCGCGGGGCACACGGGTACCCCGGTTATCCACGCTGATGACAATATACCCCAATTGATTGCTCAGGTACTGGTGCCAGAGATTATCCCCCGTGCCCCAATTGTCCTGCACAGTTGAACCGGCAGGCTCACCATACACAAAAAATAAAAGCGGGTATTTTTTTTGTGGATCAAAATTTATGGGTTTGATCATCCAGCCGTCCAATATCACATCGCCGATATCCACTTTAAAGAACTCTTTATTTTTTAAACCGAGTTCAACGATCCTTGCTTTTAAAACGGCGTTGTCTTCCAGCAATTTTATTTCTTTATGCGGAGCGAGATCGATCAGCGAAATGCGCCTTGGCGTAAAGGAGTTTTCAAAACTGTGTATGGCGTATTTTGCATTGGCCGAGATCTGGTAACCATGCTGCCCGGCCATATTTGCCGGCGATACCCTTTCTGCTTCGCCTTTCCCATCCAGCCTGCTGCGATACAGATACCGCTGGGTAAAGTTTTCGGGCGACGCAATATAATATACAAAGCCGCCAACGGGATCTATGCAGTTGATATTCACCACATCAAAATTACCCCTGGTGATCAACTTCATGTCTTTCCCGTCACGGGAAACTTTGTATAAATGCAGCCAGCCATCTTTTTCACTGGTCCAGGTAAATGCTTTTGTATTATCAAGCCATTCGATGTTATCATGAATGTCTAAAAATGCTTCATCTTTATCGGTCAGTATATTTTGCAATGCCATGGTTTTTGTATTGCCCACCCAAACGGTATTGGTATTCTGCAACCGGTTTAGCTGCTGTATCATTACCTCGTTGGAGCCAGGAATATAATCCATCCTGGCCAGGTAATTATTTCGTGGATCACCGGGTACATCAAACCATTTTGTTGTACCGCCTGTTGCTGATACCACACCCACTTTAACAGCTGAATTATCGGTACCTACTTTTGGATAGGGTAATGGAATAGGCACAGAATAATTGGAATCCACATTGTTGATCATGTAAAAAGTACCAACCCCTTTTGTATCCGATTGCCAATAGGAAATATCTTTCCCATCGGGGCTCCAGCGAAAACCATCCAGGTTGCCCAACTCTTCTTCATAAACCCAGTCGAAGGTTCCGTTGATGATATGATCGCCACCGTCTTTTGTCAGTTGCGTAATGATTCCGCTGCTGATCTCTTCAACATAAATATTGAGTTTGCTTACAAAGGCCACCCTTCCGCCATCAGGCGAAAATTTAGCAAACATCATCGTGGCTTCTTCAAGCCCCCTGCCCAACTGTGACAGTTTTCCACTACCCAGGTCCAGCACCCAGTAATCGCCTCGTGAATTTTCGCGCCACACTTTTCGGGTATTGGTGAAAACAAGTAATTTACTGTTATCATCACTCCATATATAATTGGCAATGGATAAGGGTTTGTTTGCTCCTGCAGGGATCAGTTGTTTGGCATTCACCAAAATTTTTCTGGTTCCGCTGCCTGCATCATACACTACAATATCATTTCCTTTTGCATCTGCATTATTTTCCAGAGTTGAATAACCGGTGTTATCCTTCATCCACCTTACCGGGCCAAAACCTTTGCCATTATACATCCTGTTCGAATAAATATCTTCCAGGGTTAATTTTTTATTTTGGGCAAAACTGCTGCTGATGCAAAAAACGAAGATGATAAAGATCAACCCGGATGAAAGTTTACGGTTCATGTTGTAGATTTTGTTCATGATATAAAATTGTTTTTAAGTTGCCATGCTTTACCTTCATCAAATGATCGATACATTCCATAACCGGGCAATGTAATTTTTTTTTAGGGTCATTAAATTTCATCTGATACATTGTAAGTTCTTTGATTTCCATATACATTAGCAAAGACGCGTCTAAAGGATACTGATCTTGTTTGGCATAGATACATGGTTTAAATAAAAGAATAAAAAACATACTATAGTTAAACCACTTCCTGTTTTTTAATAGTGTTGAAAGTTAATTATAAAATTTGTTATTCATTTGAAGTATTTTGAATTAATTAAAACATATATCCCGGTAATATAAGTATGAATTATTTTCACAATATCCCAATACCTAAACTAAGAACATTATGATCACATTCGTTTGGATTTCTCTGACCGTTTTAACGATCTGGTACAGTATTGTTTTAATCAAAGATTTTTTAAAACATAAAAAGAACCTTGAACCTGTGAGTTGGGTTAAGACGGGCCTGATTGGTTTTGTAGTTAATTTTTTTGATGTATTAGGCATTGGTGCTTTTGCACCTCAAACAGCCTTATTAAAATTCACCAAACAAACAGAAGACCGGGTTTTGCCGGGTACCCT
>JANNSN010000052.1:0-151291 GCA_031402615.1 Chitinophagaceae bacterium | reverse complement strand
TCTTCATTTCTGAAGGACTTGTTGAACTCTTTAATAGATACACCTTGAAACATACTAATTATTTTAGCTGCAATATACTAAATAAATTGGTATTCAAATATCTCCTATCTTCGTTTTGCGCCTTATGTGGGTAATCCTATTGATTTATTATACTAAGCAGCGGGAAAAATCAGAGATTGGCCGTTGACCGGATATCATGATCTGGTTAGCCGGCAACCCGGGTTCCTGCATCAACCATTATCGCAATAAAACAACGACCCCTTTCATTTCAATGATTTGTCCGTTTTTATCAATGCCTTTTATCGCCCAAACATAGGCGCCAGCTTCTGCAGGCTTTCCTTTTTGCATACCATCCCAACCAACCATCCATTGCCTGGTTTCAAACATCAGTTGTCCATAACGGTTAAACACCCTGAAGTAATCGGTACTTTTAATGCCAACCGGTATTGGAATAAATTTGTCATTCAATCCATCACCATTAGGAGTAAAGCTATTGGGTAAATAATAGGTTGGGCCTTCATATACTTTTATAAAAACATAATCACTTGCCTGGCAACCTATCACATCTGTAACCAAAACAGAAAAATAGGTGTCATTTAATAAGGTTGCCAAAGGGTTTGCTATAAACGGATTATTTAACGGACCTGCCGGGCTCCACAAATAATTTGACCCCCCCGATCCCAAAAGTTGATGCGGCTTTTTGAACATTGCCGTGGTATCGTTGCCTGCAAAAACGACAAGCGGTGGCTGCATGTTAACCCACATGCTGTCTGTTACCAGGAAATTACAACCATAATTATCTGTAACGGTTAGTGTAAACATTCGGGTGGTATCAATTCTTACAATGGTACTTGAAGCGTTTGGTGTGTTCAGTGAATCAGCCGGTGTCCATGCATAATTTACCCCACCTGATAAATTGCCGGCACTGCCATTTAAAACAGCATACGTTTTATAACAGATTGTGGTATCCTTACCTGCATCAGGCACAGGCTTATGTAAAACATGTACGGTAACAGACGCAGAACGCTGACAGATACCCCATTTTGCATGCAGGGTATAAGTCGTAGTATCTGTTGGAGTAGCAACCGGGTTGGGTACATTGTCAAAATCTAAAGTAGCGGCCGGGGTCCATGTAAAGGTTTCCGTAAGTGCATTGGTTTGCGGAATTAATTTGATGCTGCTGCCGAAACAAATGGTACTGTCGGGCCACAAACTCAAACGCATGGTATCGTTTAGTACCACTACCGCCGTTGTATTGGATATACAACCGTTGGCATCTTTTACCCTGATATTATTATAATTGCCAAACGCCAGGTTCGAAAACACATTTCCCGGCTGGTAACTGATACCATTGTCAATGGAATATTCATAAACAGGTGTTCCACCGCCGGCGGTAATGCTGATGCTTCCATCGTTATTGGGGCAGGTTGCAAAGTTTGATAATGCAGATACGTTTAACGTTGTGGGATCGGTTAGTGAATAAGTAAATCCATAAATACAACCCGGGGCATCTTTGATAAAAAAATTATAAGTACCAACACCCAAACCGTTAAAGATCGGACTGGTTTGATAAGTAGCACCTGCATCAATCGAATATTCGTAAGGTGCAACGCCACCCAAAGGATTTAAGACAACGATTCCATTATTGTTGCCATTACAGAGCGGGTTGGTTAACACCGCAGTTGCCGTGATTGCTGTGTTGGTAGTTAGTGTAACATTTTTTGTGCCCGTACATCCCCGTGCATCGATAAAGTCGATGGTGTAGGCACCTGCAGCTAACCCGGTAAACGTATTGCCTGCCTGTGCAGGACCGCCATTTAAAGAATACAGGTAAGGAGCCGTTCCGCTGGTTGGCGTAATCGTTATGATACCATCATTAACATTGAAACAGGGAGGGTTTCCGCTGTTCACGGATGATGTTAAACTGGTACCCATGGCTACATTGGCAGGGAAAGAACCGGTACATCCAAACATATCAGTAACGACAACTGTGTGCATACCTGCTGCCACATTGGTAAATATATTACCTGCCTGTGGTGCCCCGCCATCGAGCCTGTAGGTATAGGCCGGTGTACCACTGGTAATGGTTACTGTTATGGTTCCGTCATTTAGCGTAGGGCAGGTTGTTGATGTGGTAATGATGCTGCCGATCAAAGCTGTATTGCCGGCAGCTACATTGGTGGTAATGGAACCGGTACAGCCCATATTATCCATAAATACCACGATGTGGGGACCGGAAGCTACATTGGTAAAAATATTACTGCTTTGAGGCGGGCTGCCATCCAATGAATAATTATATGGAGGTGTGCCGGATGTTGGCGTAACCGCTATCGTACCATCTGCCGAAAGCGGGCAGGATGTTGAAGTGGCAGCAATCGTGGCCGTTATGCTTGTTGTGGTTGTAATTACAGTATTGATTGTGCTGTCGCATGCGTTAACATCACGTACCACCACTATATATGCACCGGCCGGTAAATTAGTAAAAGTATAGGCACCGGGTACGGTTACAGGTGCACCGCCATTTAAAGTGTATGTATACGGGCTGGTACCCGCTGTTGGCGTAACCGTTATGGAACCTATACTGGTGCCACAAGTTGTAGGAACGGTAGTTGTTGTGGCCGGCAATGAATTCAACCTTAAAACATTTATCGTATCTAAACTATAAAAGGTGCCTGAGTTATCAATTTTCTGATAGGTGGTTTTTACAACATAAAGCGTTGGAACATTCGGCGGCGGACATACATTGGGGAAATTCCACTCGAAAGTAGTTGGATTTACCCGGCTGGTGTCGCCTGTTGCAATTACGGTTGCGGAGGCATCCAATAATTCTACGCTCCTGTATAAAGGAGCACCGTCTTTAGGTATGAATCGCCAGGTTTCGTTCATGCCAACCGATCCCCATGGTGGATCGGAAACTCTTCTTCCCGGAGGCATGATTCCCCTGTCACGGTTAAAATTCTGCATGCCAATCATTGATTTTCCACTGTTCCAGTTTGTACATATTTGCTTATCAAAAACAGAGACTTCTACTACGCCGGTAGATTCATGTAAAATGATCTGGTGTGTATTTTCTATTAAAAACTGACAGGCAGTTGAAAATAACGGAACTTTATAAAAACTTAATACCCATTTTCTGCTGGGTGCTGTACCCGCAACCAGGTAGTTTATTCTTTGAGTAGGTGAAGTCGGGTACTCCGGTTGCAGATCATGATAAGGGCCCATAATTAAGGCCCTGTCATAGCCGGCAGTGGGCAGGTTTCCGGCTGCTGTGCTAAAATGGCTGAACAGGCCGGCCTTGGTTATATCAAAGCTGATATACCCGTTGGTACTTATTACCAGTGAATTATAAACTGTACCATAAAAAGGAAATGGGAAAGGAAGATTGATTACGGCAGAATATCTGTCATCAACAAACAGGTTGGTTGGGTTACCGGGAAGTCCGGGAGGAACTATCGGATAGCAGGCAGATATGCTGCTAACATTATTAAATGAATAGTCATCAGCTAAGGCCCGTAGATCCGGAAATTGAGCATTTAAGCTGATACAGGCAGCGCCACAGGAAACATTAATTGTTCTTGCACAGGTAAAAGATAAATTTTGCGAATAAGAATTAAAAAAGCTTACCAACAAAATAAAAGTATACGGTATAATTTTTCTCATGAAATAAAATAATAAGAAATGATTTTAGGCATTGGAAGATAATTTATTTCCTTTAAAGCAAACACATATTAAAATTTCAACCTCACAAAAGCCTCCATAGCAGCGTATTGTGTTAAACCCAGCCTGGCATACAAGCGGGCCGTATTGGCGTTGCGTTCCTCGGCTCTTTGCCAAAATTCGCGGTCATCACTGCCTTGAAAAGGAACACTGTCTTTTTGCGATTGGTGTATAAAAATACCATGTCGTTTTTTGATCACCTGGTCGGGACTCATGGGTATGGCCATTTCAATTTCGGTGATATCCCATTCCTGCCAGGCGCCCTTGTACATCCATAGCCAACAATCATTGATCCAATCGGCGCCGCTTGCTTTAATGCGGCGCAACGCTTCAATCACTACGTCAAAACAAACTTTATGTGTGCCATGCGGATCGGCAAAATCGCCGGCGCAATAAATTTGATTTGGCTTTAATTTATTTAAAAGATCAATGGTCATTTGCACATCCGCTTCACCCATCGGATTTTTTTCAATAGTGCCGGTTTCATAAAAAGGCAGGTTCATAAAATGGTACTGGTGATCCTGTAAGCCAACATATTTACAGGTGGCTTTGGCTTCACACCTTCTGATCAGCCCTTTAATGGCACGTATGGTATCAGTATCTTTTTCGCTCGATTTTTTAATTTTTAAAAAAGCTGTTGCTTCATCCAGGATTTTTTTACTCTTGGTTTCGTCGATATCAAACATATGCTCAAAACCTACGGCAAAGTCAATGAAGCGGGTTACAAATTCATCGGTTACAGCAATATTTCCACTGGTTTGATAAGCCACGTGCACATCATGCCCCTGGTCGTGCAGCCGCATAAAAGTACCGCCCATACTGATAATATCGTCGTCGGGATGCGGAGAAAAGAGTACCACTTTTTTAGGAAATGGTTCGTTTCGTTCGGGATGTTTGGTTCTGTAATCAGACGGTTTGCCGCCGGGCCACCCGGTGATACTGTCTCTCAACAAATAATAAACCTGCAGGTTAATTTCATAAGCATCACCTTTTTCAACCAGCAGATCGCTCAGGCCATTATCATTGTAATCGATATTGGTTAAGCTTAAAACGGGTTTGTTCAATTTTAAAGCCAGGTTCACTACGGCGCGTTTTACCATGGTATCGGTCCATGCGCACTCGCCGGTTAACCAGGGACTTTTAAAGCGGGTTAGTTCTGCAGCACAGGTTTTATCAATTACAAAACTACAGTTGGGGTGATTCTGTAACAGTGAAGCCGGCAGATCTTCGGTCACTTCATCTTCAACAGCTTTTTTAACCACCGCAGCCTTGTTTTGGCCCCAGGCCATTAAAATGATCTTTTTGGATTTGAATATGGTATTGATGCCCATAGTGATCGCCATACGTGGCACCTGGCTCATATTGCCAAAATCATAGGCATTGGCTATGCGTGTGCTGTTATCCAAACTGATTAACCTGGTGTTGGAGTGAATGCTGCTGCCGGGTTCGTTAAAGCCGATATGGCCGTTTACACCAATTCCTAATATCTGCAGGTCCAGTCCGCCCGCTTCCCGTATCTGGTTTTCATAATTTAAACAATGTTCTTTAACCTTATCCTTTGGTATCATGCCATCGGGCAGGTGATAATTTTTGGGATCAATATCTGTTTGCTCAAATAAATTCTTCCGCATAAAATAATGATAGCTCTGCAAAGCATCTTTATCCATAGGATAGTACTGATCCAGGTTAAACGTGATCACGTATTTGAAACTCAGTCCCTCTTCCTGATGCATACGTACCAGCTCGGCATATAATGTTTTTGGTGAAGAGCCGGTGGCCAGGCCGATAACCGGTTTTTTACCATCGGCTTCCTTTTCTTTGATGAGCGCTGCAATCTGTTTGGCTACGAATGCAGAGCCTGATCCGGAATCCGGGAAAATATTAACCGGGATTTTTTCTAATGAATCGGTGAGGTCAATCTTGGTCATATCTTTATTTTACAGGTGTAAGGCCATTACGAAAAAACATGCTGAAAATTATTTTGCATATTGAAAATCGTTTATAATAACCGGTAGTTAATGCGGCCAGACACCTAATCCACCTCTAAGTTAAAATATTCCTTCAATTATTTGATCATTCAAAATGGCAATACCAGCTTCCCTAAAAAAGTTTCAGATAAATTGAGTAATTGCACGGTTAGCGCTTTGTTACAGATGGTTCCCATTTGTTGATTATAATAATCGGGATACAAAGGGTAAGTCCAATCTTTTAAATGGGTAACCAGTTTAGCTTTTAAAGGATTTTGATGGATATCATGAAAACAGGTTAGTACGTAATCCCGTATGGTAAATCCACCTTAAGTAAAGTCCATGTCTGTTGATAGTTTAGCTTTTGTTTTTTTTGAAAAATATTACCGCATGAATTATTTTGTAAGTTGATGGCTTTTGTAAAAGAACTTAAAGTTTTACTGATGGTTTTCGACAGGTTTTGCTTACGAGTTTCTTTGCCTGCCAATACCAAATTTCCGCAGCCTTCGTTATTTGGTACCAGCATTACATGAAAATGATTCGGCATCAGGCAATAACAAAGAATGTCATAATATTTTTTCAGTTCGGTTTTTATCTTTTGCAGAAAATAGAGATAATTGGCATCTGTAAAAAAGATCGTTTGATTGTTGTTGCACCGGTTGCAGGGGTGGTATCTTTGATCGGTTTCGACATGCGTGGTTGAATCTTTTTTGTTTAAGTTTTCGGTTGATAACTGCCGGGCCGTTTTATACAATGTGCTTACATAGCTTGTTTTTACTGCCTTAATATTTCAATGTTCTAAACACTTTTCGTAGTGGCCTTATACCTAGTGCACCTCAATCTCGTCAACAAACAACCAGGCGGGGTTTCCTGCACCGGGTTTACCCGCCGGAATGATGCCGTAATTTTTTGCCCTTACCTGTATATACCTGCAGAATTTTTCTTTGTTGATCTCAATCTTATCCAAGTCATCATCCGCGTTAATATCAGCGGTAACGGACTCCAACGGCGCATGCCGGGTTATGATGGTGGTATCAATAAAAGGGATGTAGGTTACTTCCACCTGGCTGGGTAAATAGATCCAGCTGGCGCTTTGTTTAAGTACATGCAGGGTAACTTTGGAAATATCCATATCTTTCCCAAGGTCAATGGTTACATCAAGATCAGCACCGCTAAAGCCTAAGAATTCAGATGACCTGGCCAGGCCTTTTTCGTTTTGTATACCGTCAACCAAACTAAATGAACCGTTGCCCGGATAAGATTTGGATGGTTCGTTTACAATGGTAATTTTTTTGCCGGTGGCTTTGTTGAAATTGAAACGTTGTGTATACCTATTGCCAATTGGCTTATCATTCAATAAAAGCCAGCCGGAGAGGTCCATACTGGTATTAACCAGTTGCGGCATGTTATACAAATCGCCCTTTTTAGACATAACAACCCAGTTCCCGTTTGGCTTACTTTGATGGGTATAGATTTTTGTTTTGGCATTATTGGTTTCTAATTTCCATAAAACACCATTAAAGTTTTCAGATGGTAAAACCGTAGCCTCCAGATCATAATATGCCTTACTATAATTAATTTTTTGCCTGTCCAACCTTTCGAGAACCGTTGGCAACCTTCTTTCAAAATCCTTCCAGTCTCTTTTTTCTTTTGGGCTCCATAAAACCTCGCTTAGCGCGATCATACGGGGAAACATCATGTACTCAACTTTCCTCGTATTGTTCATATACTCGGTCCACATATTTGCCTGGGCACCCAAAACATATTTTCCTTCGTCGGCATTGAGTTCTTTGGGAATGGGTTCGTATGCATATACTTTTTCAATGGGGTTAAAACCACCAATGGTCACACTGTCTTCATTGGCACTTTGCGTATGATCAAAATAAACAGGGTTACCGGGAGTCATGATCACTTTGTGTTTTTGTTTTGCGGCTTCAATGCCACCGGCTTCACCACGCCAGCTCATGACTACCGCATTGGGTGCCAGGCCTCCTTCGAGGATCTCATCCCAGCCAATTAAAATTTTGCCCTTGCTGTTTACATATTTTTCAATGCGCTGTACAAACCAGCTTTGTAATTCATGTTCATCTTTCAGGTTATTGTCCTGCATCCGTTTTTGGCATGCCGGACAGATCTTCCAGTGTGTTTTTGGACATTCATCGGCACCCAAATGGAAATATTTTGAAGGAAAGAGCGTGATCACCTCATCGATCACATTTTCTAAAAAACTAAAAGTGGAATCCTTACCCGCACAAAAAACGTCATCAAAAACACCCCAGGTTTCCTGTACCAGTTTAATCCTGCCTTTCTTTTGTTCATCCATACTTTTTGGTGAGATCATGTTGGGGGGTATCTCCGTGGGCTTTAACGGGAAACAACTCAGCCAGGGATAGGCAGCAATAGCGGCACTTCCATGCCCCGGCATTTCTATTTCAGGTATTACTTCTATATATCTTGCCGTGGCATATTCCACCACTTCTTTGATCTCTGCCTGGGTATAAAAACCACCGTAGCGTTTATTGTCATTTTCTTTGCCGGGATAACGGCCAATGATGGTTCCGTTTCTCCAGCCTCCGGTCCCTGTTAATTCAGGATATTTTTTAATTTCTATCCGCCAGCCCTGGTCTTCGGTTAAATGCCAGTGAAAGGTATTGTATTTATAGGCAGCTAAATAATCAATATATTTTTTGATAAAGGAAACAGGGAAGAAGTGGCGGCCAACATCAAGATGCATTCCGCGGTAGGGAAAACGGGGATGGTCTTTTAAGACACAATTGGGAATTACGATCTCTTTTTTCGAATTTACAGTTATCATTTGTTTTAACGTTTCCAATGCGTAAAACTTTCCCAAAGCAGTTCCCTTAATGGAAATTTTATTACCTGATACCGTCAGTTCATAATATCCCATAGGTTTTATCGAATCTGCTCTTGTAAAAAAGATCTCTGTTGGCAGGCCATAACTGTGCTTATCCCCATCAACAAATTTCTTTAATCCAAAATTTTTTGTCAAATATTCCCGGAAAAAAGCTACGCCGTCATTTCCCATCTCATCGCCTTTTGAATAATCGATGCGTAAAAAGCCTATAGGTTCTTTGATTACGCAAAACCCTTTACCCATTTTTACTTCTACAGGCATCGGAACAATATTTAAACTATTTTGAGCATTGCCCTTAAGGCTTACAAATGTCAATAAAAAGAAAAATATTTTTTTCATCTTAATTTTTTAGTTTTTTAAAACCGGTAATAAAATCTTACTGGCATGTGCCGCATCATGATAGATCCTGATCGTTGCCTTTTGAAAATCGCTGTCATCAGCATGATAAATGTCCACAAATTTTTGCGGGTTCCTGTCTGCCAGCGGAAACCAGCTGCTTTGTATCTGTATCATTAGTTTATGGCCTTTTTTAAAAGTATGCGCCACATCCGGCAGGGTAAATTTCACCTCCGTTATTTTATTGGGTATAAAGGTTTCGGGATTTTCGAAACTGTTGCGGAATTTGCCCCGCATGATTTCGCCACGTACAAGCATCTGGTAACCGCCCATCGGGTAATACGTGCGGGCATTTTCTCCGGAAGGATGTTTGCCTTCGTACCGGAAATTATCGGGAAATACATCAATCAGTTTTACTACAAAATCCGCATCGGTACCGGAAAGGCTTACCATTAAATCGGCAATAACGGGTCCCGCCAGGGTAATATCTTCCTCCAATACCTCGGTACTAAAACTAAGTACATCGGGCCTGCGACTGGCAAAGCGCTGGTCGTCGATCATGTATTCTCTTGTTCTTCTTAAACCAACATCTTCTGTATAAGGCACCGGGTGTGCGGGATCGCTCAGGTACTCGGTGTAGGGTTCATTATTTCGAAAGGTACCGCTGTTTTTCCAGGCAGTTTTTACGTCTTCCAAAGCTATGAACAGGGCTTGCCGAACACTGTCGGCCGTAGTGGTAACTAAAATTGATTTGCCACCTGGTTTTAAATAAAGATTTTTAAAGGTAAGTTGCTCAGAGGGCCATTCATTAAATCTTCTCCATTCATTTTCGCCGGTAAAGAAAACGGTAGCTTCTGCAATATCGCGTACAGTACCTGTTAGTTTTAAATAAAAATTAAAGAAAGGGATCTCTATTTTTTGCTGATAATATTCACTGGTCTTTTTCTCAAAACGAACGTTCCCCAAATAATCACCTTCACTTCTGCCGCCCCAGCCGCCGTGAAACCAGGGACCCATCACCAAACGGTTATCCGTGTTTTTATTTTTTGTTTCAATGGCTTTGTACAAATTCCAGGCGCCAAAACAATTTTCGGCATCAAAAGTGCCACCTACAACAAGTATGGCCGGCTTGATATTGGTTACAAAATTACGGGGGTTACGTGCCTTCCACCAGCTGTCATAACTCGGGTGATTCATCAGGTCGTTCCAAAAAGCGATACTGTCGCCCAGGATCTTGCTAAAATTTTTTAACGCGCCGGTCTTTAAATAAAAATCATAATTATCCTGGGATGGAATGTCATAACCACGGCTTCCCTCCGTTGTTGGTTTGGGCCGGGGTTTACCAAAGCTGCTGTAAAAATTAAATCCATCCATTAACATGAAGGCACCGTTGTGGTGAAAGTCATCGCCCTGGAACCAATCGGTAACCGGTGCCTGCGGACTCACAGCTTTCAATGCCGGATGGCCGCTTAGTGCTGCCATGGTTGCATAAAAACCGGGATAAGACGTACCAAAAACACCTACCCGTTTATTATTTCCCGGTATATTGCTGATCATCCATTCAATGGCGTCATAGGTATCACTGGCCTCGTCAAATTCTTTTCCCTGCTTATTTGGATTGAAAGGCCGAACATCCACAAATTCTCCCTCACTCATATATTTACCACGTACATCCTGTATGGCGATAATATATCCTTCCTTTAGGTAATTGATCCAGTAGGATTGGAACAGGCGGGGATTTATGTTGCCTTCTCCGTAAGGCGAGCAGGAGTAAGGCGTCCGGTTCATTAAGATGGGGTGTTTTACTGAACTGTCTTTTGGGATATAAAAAGCTGTGAACAAACGCACGCCGTCACGCATGGGAACCATTTTTTCTACCTTATAATAGCTCTCCATGAGCATTAACGAATCATTGTTTTGGGCGAAAACTCCGGGTATAATAAGAACGGATAAAGTAATTAACAGTAAATATTTTTTCATTTGATAATTATTTGAGTGTTAAATTTAACGAAACTAAACTGTATATGACGACTAATCGGGATGCGCTGATCAATAAATTCTATTCTTCTTTTCAAAAACTCGACCATTGTGGTATGAACAGCTGCTATAGTGATGATGTTGTTTTTTCTGATCCAGTGTTTGGTTTATTAAGGGGAGAAGAGGTGAGGGCCATGTGGGAAATGCTTTGTAAAAATGCAAAGGATTTTTCATTAACGTATTCAAATATTAAGCACCTGGACGGGGAGTACAGTACCTGCGAATGGGTAGCCAGCTATACTTTTTCAAAAACCGGCAAAAAAGTGGTGAATAAGATTAAAGCCAATATGCGTTTCGGGGGTGGAAAGATCATTGAACACAGTGATGCATTCAGTTTACATAGATGGAGTAAACAGGCGATGGGTTTTATGGGTTGGTTATTGGGCTGGAACCGGTTTTTTCAGCGAAAAATTCAAAATGGGGCAAGGAAGAATTTAACGGGTTTTATGGAAAAGAGGTAATTGGCTAAGAGGAGAAAAGGGAATAAGAAAATTGGCTAAGAGGCGAAAAGAGGAAATGAGGAAAAGAGAAAGAATTAGCTGCATTCAATCCTGGGCTTTAGAGGCAATACGCGGGCGCGGGCTGAAAAAAATATTTTTATTTTGTAAATAAGATCAGGTTACACAATTTTTCACCTGCTCATTCTTGAATAGCCAAGGGAGCACCAAAATCAACGATCATGGGAAATTTATTTGATTACTTAAACTGGGGAGCTATTGCCGTAGCTGCTTTGGCGTATTTTGCGCTGGGCTCCCTGTGGTATTCTCCGGTACTTTTTGTAAAAAAATGGATCGCGTATTTAAAAATTGATGTTAACGCCCCGGAAGCTAAAAAAGGTATGGGAGTTATGCTTGGGGGTTCAATTTTGATGATGTTTATCCAGGCTTTGGCTATTGCAATTTTGGCAGAACGTCTCGGCATCAGGGGCGATGGCTGGATGAGCGGCTTAAAATTAGGCGCGTTAACAGGATGTTGTTTTTCTGCTGCAACGATAGGTATTAATTACCTATATGAAAAAAAACCGTTTGGTTTGTTTGTGATCAATGCAGGATATGCCATAGCGGGGAATATTATTGCAGCCGTAATTATTTGTAGCTGGTATTGAGAGGCGTGAGTCGTGAGTCGGGAGCCTTTAGTCAGGAGTCGTGAGACTGCAGTCAGCAATCGCTCTTCAATCGAGTCTCCGGAATCAAAACTTCGAATTCCAGACTCTGAACTCGAGGCTCCCGACTGACTTCTATTCAACTGTTGTGATCTTCACCGTATTGGTCGGCAGGTGTAGTTCAACCGGCGTGCTGCCGGTGTTTACTACCACATCGCCGGTTTTTATAAATCCACGGTCTTTTAAAATATTGATCTGGTCAAAAATAATATCATCTAAACTTTCTTCTTCGGCATAATAAAATGCACGAACTCCCCAACTCAAACTCAATTGGGCGAGTAGTGTTTTTTCTTTACTGAAAATATAAAGCGGTGCTTTTGGCCGGTAGCTGCTTAGCATAAACGCGGTATAACCACTTTGTGTCATTCCAATCAAAGCCCTGGCATTGGTATCAAAGGCCAGTTTACACGCACTGTAACAAATCGCATCGCTTAAAAAAGAAGGGGAATGTGCCTGCGGGGATAAAATATCATCCCGGTTATAATCGTACAATGTTTTTTCAGCCTCGAGGATAATTTTACACATGGTTTCTACCACTTGAACGGGATATTCTCCCATGGCTGTTTCTCCACTCAGCATCACCGCATCGGCACCTTCTAAAACCGCATTGGCAACGTCGCTTACCTCGCTTCTGTTGGGTTTGGTGCGGTCCATCATACTTTCCATCATTTGCGTAGCAACAATTACAGGCTTGGCACGGTGCATACATTTTTTGATAAGTTCCTTTTGAATAATGGGTACCTGCTCAACCGGAAGTTCAACACCCAGGTCGCCACGGGCGATCATAATGGCATCGCTTTCTACAATGATATCCCGGATGTTTTTCAAAGCCTCGGGCATTTCAATTTTAGCAATGACTTTTATCTTGCATCCCTTTTCTGCTATCTTCTTTTTCAGTTCGATGATATCTGCTGTTTTACGAACAAAAGAAAGGGCTACCCAGTCAAGATTATTTTCCAGGATAAATTCCAGGTCGATATAATCTTTTTCTGTCATAGAGGGCATGGTCAGCTCGGAATCGGGCAGGTTTACACCTTTTTTGGGTGAGAGTTTTCCTCCTATAGTAATATTTACCAGGATCTCTTTTTCGTTAAGAATAGATTTAACCTTTACTTCCATTTTTCCGTCATCTAAAAAGATACGTTCACCTACTTTTACGTCTTTGGTTAAATTCGGGTAGGATACATATACTTTGGATTTTGTGCCGATTAATTTTTCGGTCGTAAAAATAATATCATCCCCTTCCACCAATTCAATATACCCGTTTTCAATTTCTCCTACTCTTAATTTAGGGCCCTGTAAGTCACCCAATATGGCAACAGTGATGGGTTGCGATTTGTTTATTTCACGAATATGACCAATTATTTCTTTTTTGTTTTCAAAGGAACCATGAGAAAAGTTTAACCGAAACACATTAACACCAGCTTTTGCCAGTTCAAGCAACTGTTCAAATTTTTCACAGGCCGGGCCAACTGTTGCAACAATCTTCGTCCTTTTTTGAGAGTGTGAAATCGCTGTTTCTTTATCCAGGTTATTGTGCAGGTATTTACTGATGTGTTTGCTCATGTATTGTTTGGGTTATTGTTAATTATCAAGAATCCAATATCCAGAATCCAGTATCCAATATCGTCTCTACGTCGATAGAATTTTTACAATCTTGATCCACTCCTCACTGATCTTTTGTTTTTTCTTGATGGCTTCATCCAATGGTAAATAATTCATTTTATTGTTTACGATACCCACAAACACATTGTGCCTGCCTTCTATCAGCGATTCAACTGCATGGTAGCCCATACGACTGGCGATCAGCCTGTCCATGCAACTGGGTGCTCCGCCTCTTTGTATATGGCCTAAAATGCAAACCCGTATTTCTAAAAGCGGTAAATGTGACTTAATGATTTTTGCTACTTCGTTACCTCCGCCATAATCGTCGCCTTCGGCTACAACAATCAGGTTTACTAATTTATGCCGTCTTTCTTTTTCTGCGAGCTGAGAAATGATCGTTTGTATTTCTGTTTTTCTTTCAGGAATCAATATATTTTCGGCACCGGTTGCAATGCCACTGTGCAGGGCAATATAACCGGCATCACGACCCATTACCTCTATAATAAATAAACGGTCATGTGCTTCGGCTGTATCCCTTATTTTATCAATGGCTTCAACGGCAGTATTTACAGCCGTATCAAAACCTATCGTAAAATCAGTGCCTGCAATATCTTTATCAATGGTACCGGGTAAACCAATACAGGGAATATCAAACTCGTTGCTGAAGATCTGTGCTCCCCTAAAACTACCATCTCCACCAATGATCACCAATCCATCTATACCGCGTTTTTTCAGGTTTTCGTAGGCTCTTTTTCTGCCTTCGGGTTCAAAGAACTCCATACAACGGGAGGTTTTTAGAATCGTGCCACCCCGCTGGATGATGTTTGCTACACTGCGACTCTCCATGGGCACAATATCATTTTCCACCATGCCCGTAAAACCCCTCATGATGCCAAACATGTCCAGGCCGTGATAAATTCCTGTACGTACAACTGCCCGTACACAGGCGTTCATACCGGGGCTATCGCCACCCGAAGTAAGTACACCAATTTTAGTAACCTTCTTTTTCATGCTTCAAAAATAGGTTTTAAACTGCGAAAATAACAAAGTGTAAACCAAACACATTAATTTAAATAAATGTTGTGCAATGATCCAATATATTGTTGATAATACCGATTATACCGGTATTTAGTCCAAAAAACATTTGCTATCGGTAAATTCCATCTGAGATTTCAACGTAATGCTTTGGACTACTTATCAAATCAAGATAGTAAAACCATTACATTCTTTCAGGCACTGAAATGCCCAGGAGGCTCATTCCGCTTTTTATAACGTTTGCAGTGAGTAAAGATATTTTTAAACGAAGTTGTTTCTTGGCCTCGGTTTCGGCATTGGCAATGGAGTGTTCTGCATAGAAAGAATTGAAAGTCCTGGCCAGGTTAAAAACATAATTAGCTATTACGCTGGGATTGTGCTCGATGGCTGCCTGTTCAATAATTACAGGATATTGT
This sequence comes from Chitinophagaceae bacterium, assembly GCA_031402615.1. Classification (GTDB taxonomy): domain Bacteria; phylum Bacteroidota; class Bacteroidia; order Chitinophagales; family Chitinophagaceae; genus Ferruginibacter. Next base: position 136,141 of record JANNSN010000052.1, on the reverse strand, counting down.
TCTGCAACTACCATCACCTCTTTTTCAGCTTTTAATAAGGATCCGGCAGGTAATTCCGCTACCATTTCATTTTCAGTCTTTCTCAAAATACTTTGTATACGGGCATACGTGTATTGTACAAACGGGCCGGTAAACCCATGAAAGTCTATACTTTCGGCCGGGTTAAAGACCATGGTCTTTTTAGGATCAACCCGCAGCAAATAAAATTTCATTGCACCCAAACCAATGGTTTTGTACAATGCTTTCAATTCATCTTCCGTAAAATCTTTTACTTTTCCCAGTTCCTCTGTATGTTGTTGTGAAGTGCTGATCATCTCCTCAATAATATCATCGGCATCCACCACGGTACCTTCCCTGCTTTTCATTTTACCGCTGGTTAACTCTACCATACCATAACTTAAGTGATAAATATTGCCGGCATTGGGCATACCCAGTTTCTGGCAAATAAGTTTCAACACTTTCATATGGTAAATCTGTTCATTACCAATTACATAAATACTTTGTTCCATTTGGTATTGCTCGTATTTCAGCAAGGCTAAACCAATATCCTGGGTTATGTAAACAGAAGTCCCATCACTTCGCTGCACTATTTTTTCGTCTAATCCATCACCGGTCAGATCTATCCAGATACTGCTGTCCTCTTTTTGATAAAATACTTTTTTATCCAGGCCTTGTTTAACGATGTCTTTTCCAAGCAGGTAGGTATTGCTTTCGTAGTAGATCCTGTCGAAGTTAACACCAATCGTTTTGTAGGTCCTGTCAAAACCTTCGTAAACCCAACCGTTCATTTTCTTCCACAACTCCATTACTTCAGGCTTTCCTGCTTCCCAATCCAATAACATCTGCTGGGTGCGTTTTATGGTCCAGGTTTCTTTTTCCGCTTCGGCCCTGGGCATACCGGCTTCCACCAGGTCTTCCACTTCGCGTTTGTAAGCCTCATTGAACTTCACATAATACCCGCCAACAAAATGATCGCCTTTGGTGTTGGTGCTTTGCGGGGTAGCCCCATCGGCAAACATTTCCCAGGCAAGCATGCTTTTGCAGATATGAATGCCCCGGTCGTTTACGATACAGCTTTTGATTACTTCGTAACCACTGGCTGTTAAGATCTCGGCTACACTCCATCCTAAAAATATATTCCTTAAATGACCCAGGTGCAATGGTTTGTTGGTGTTGGGCGACGCATATTCCACCATCACTTTTTTACCATTCATTTGTTTTTTGCCATAACAGATATCGTTATGATTTTTGTGCAGTATCTCCTGCAGGTAGGCATCAGAAATGGTAAGGTTTAAAAATCCCTTGATAATATTGTATGCAGTAAAAAATTGCGGGTAGTTTTTAATAAGGTGTTCACCCAACCGGTTGCCAATGGCATCGGGCGAAAGTTTTAAAGACTTAACCAGGGAAAACATCACTACGGTATAATCCCCTTCAAATTCGGGTTTGGTTTGATTGATCTGAAAATCCCTATCTGTAAAGGACTGATGATATAAAGCCGACAGGCTTTCAACGGTGCTTTGTTGTAAATGATTAACTATGGACATGCGGCAAAGATAAAGGCCAGTTGGCAATTTACAGTTGACTGTTTGCAATTCAGGCGGCCGCAGACTTTAATTTGCGAACTGCATTTTTGCAAACTGCCAGCCGGTTCCCCTATCTTTGCACACTTTTTAAAAATTATGATAAGCGCAAATAATATAACGCTGGCCTATGGTAAGCGGGTTCTGTTCGACGAGGTTAACATCAGTTTTACGAAAGGAAACTGTTATGGTATCATTGGTGCCAATGGCGCCGGTAAGTCTACCTTCTTAAAGATCATCAGTGGAGAAATTGATCCCAATAAGGGAACCATCGACATAACCCCGGGTGAACGCATGGCCGTTTTAAATCAAAACCAAAATGCTTTTGATGAGGTATCTGTTTTACATACGGTGATGATGGGTCATAAAAAGATGTGGAAACTGATGCAGGAAAAAGATGCCCTGTATGCCAAGGAAGATTTCTCAGAAGCCGATGGCATCAAAGCCGGTGACCTGGAGCATGAATTTGGTGAAATGGGCGGCTATACCGCCGAAAGTGACGCCGCTACCCTGTTAAGCGACCTGGGTGTAAAAGATGAATTACACCAGCAATTAATGAAAGACATTGCGGCCAACATTAAAGTGCGGGTTTTGCTGGCACAGGCCATTTTTGGGAACCCGGATATCTTATTACTGGACGAGCCTACCAATAACCTGGACGTGGAAACCATCAGCTGGCTGGAAAATTTTTTAGCCGATTATCAGAATATTGTACTGGTGGTAAGTCATGATCGTCACTTTTTAGACGCCGTATGTACCCATGTGGCAGATGTGGACAGGTGCAAAATAAAAGTATACACCGGTAACTATACGTTCTGGTACGAAAGTTCGCAGTTGGCAGCCAGGCAAATGACGGATAAGAACAAGAAGATGGAGGATAAGCGAAAGGACCTCCTGGAATTTATTGCACGATTTAGCGCAAATGCATCCAAAAGTAAACAGGCTACTTCGCGTAAAAAAGCTTTGGAAAAACTGGTTATTGAAGATATTCAACCAAGCAACAGGAAATATCCCGGTATTATTTTTAAGCAGGACAGAGAAGTAGGTAACGAAATCTTAAAAGTGGATAACCTGGCCCTGGCCATTGATGGTAAAATGGTTTTCAGTAAAATAAAATTTGACATACAAAAAGGGGATAAGATCGCCTTTATCAGTCGCAACCCCATAGCCATAACCAGCTTTTTTGAAGTGATCAATGGCCTGGTTAAAGCTACCAGCGGATCTTATGAGTGGGGTACCACCGTTACTACGGCTTACCTGCCCAACGATAATCAGGAGTACTTTGCAGGCAGTAATTATAACCTGATGGATTGGTTACGTCAATATGTACCACCAACAACCAAAGATGTGGATGAAGATTTTTTACGCGGCTTTTTAGGAAAGATGTTATTTAGCGGCGATGAGATCTTAAAGAAGACCAATGTGTTAAGCGGAGGCGAAAAAGTGCGTTGCATGATCAGTAAAATGATGTTGCAAAATCCAAACGTATTGATATTGGATGAACCTACGAACCACCTGGACCTGGAGAGTATCATTTCTTTTAACGATAATATGGTAGCCTACAACAGTGTTATCTTATTAACCACGCATGATCACCAGTTTATGCAAACCGTTGCCACCCGTATCATTGAACTTACGCCAAAAGGTATGATAGATAAATTGATGACTTACGATGAATACCTGGAGGATGAAAGGGTGCAGGAGGCAAGAGCGGAACTTTATAGTTAATGTTGGATGTTAGATGTACGGTGTATGCCAGTGCATCTTTAATGTACGATTTTTGGTGTACGATGTACGTTAACTTTCAATTACAGTCGTACATCGTACATACAACATCGTACATATAACGGTGTACATTGCAAAACCATAAATCATGTAAGTGTTCAGAAACAGCATCATAACATGTATCGATTTCTTTTATCCGCCGTTCCGCAGGTTTATGCCGGAGCAAACTTTCCGGTATGCTGCCTGTGGGGGAGCCAATACCATACTTGGATTGGCGCTTTTTAAGATATTACTCGTATATGCATTTAAAGGCGAAAACGTGGAGCTGGGATTTTATACTTTAAAACCACACAATGCCGCCCTGTTCATTTCCTTTTGCGTAAATTTTACAGTGGGGTTTATTTTGATGAAGTACATTGTATTTGTTCATTCTAATTTAAAAGGAAGGATACAATTGTTTCGCTACCTGTTATCATTTGTATTTAATCTTTCACTTAACTATTTTATCCTGAAGATATTTGTAGAAGTATTTGGCTGGTGGCCATTCCTTAGCCAGTGTATTACCACGGCCATCATCATTACCATCAGTTACCTGAGCCAGAAACATTTTAGTTTTAAGGTAAAAAGATGATGGGCTGCCTGTTATGCTGAGCGATGGCAAAGCATCTCACATACAGGATACCTCATGCTTTATCAGGCATATAATCGCTACAGGTGGTTCCCCGCCTGCCGGCACGCAGATCCTTCCTGCGTTGGAATGACAAAACATTTATTTTTCCAGTGCCTTATAATCTTCCCGCACCGGGGTAAACACATCAATAACTTTACAGGCAGTAATGGCGACAGCGCCATGCAATACGTTGGAACCAATAAATGCACCCATACCCGGGAGCAACAATTGTGTTTCGCCGTTCAAAGTAAATTCCATCCGGCCTTCCACAATATAGGTCCATTGTTCCTGCGGATGACTGTGCAAAGGAACGGTTACGCCTTCTTCCAGGGTTACGCAGCCATAACTTATTTGCGCCGAATGTTCCATGGCACTTTGTACACCCGGAAAAATAGTTACTTTGTTTATTGTATGGTAGTTGATAAAAGACATAACTGAGTTTTGTATTTCAAATTTAATGAAAAACCCGGACAGGTGCCGTTCTGCTTCTTTTTCTGCAGCTATTAATTTGCTTTTACTAATTTCGTGTAGATTTAAAAAAAACTATGCATTTCTTTTTATTATACATCGATCCCGGAAGCGGCAGTTATATTCTGCAAATGATCATTGCTGCTGTACTGGGTGTGGGCTTCTTTTTTAAGAACTTTTGGTTAACCATAAAATCCTATTTTACCGGCAAAAAACCAAAAGATGAAGCGGATAAAGATTCGGCTGGGTAATACGATCAACTAAAAAATACGAATATTACATGCAACCTCTTCCCGCTTCATTTAGAGATAGCGCCGGTTTCGTCTTTCAGCAGGATGGCATGATTTACCGGTATATTCAACCTGCCTATGAAGTTCACTATACCCATTTCCTGCATAGCGGTCTATATGAGGAACTGGTAAAAAAAGGGAAAATTGTTGCACACCGGGAAATTGTTGAAAAAGATACATTTGGATTTACCCAAGGCAGGCTGTTGCTGCCCGAACAAATACCATTCATCAGCTACCCCTACGAGTGGAGTTTTGATATGTGGAAAGATGCAGCGTTACTTACACTGCAGTTGGCAGTTGCTTCTTTGCAAAAAGGAATGATGCTGAAAGATGCAACGCCTTTTAATATCCAGTTTTATAAAGGCAAACCGGTTTTTATTGATACACTTTCATTTGAAAATTATACCGAAGGCAAACCCTGGGTTGCTTATCACCAGTTCAGCGAAAGTTTTTTGGCACCATTGCTTTTGATGCATTATTGCCATCCCGATACCAATAAATTATTTACGGTTTATCCAAACGGCATCCCCATGGATGTGTTGATAAGCCTGTTGCCTAAAAGATCTAAATGGAATTTGAATACACTGCTGCATGTGCACCTGCAGGCAAAAATTTCGGGTAAGCAAAAACAAAGAACAACCGCGGAAAATAATTTTTCCAAACAAAAGATGGAGGTATTGTTAAAAGGACTGGAAAGTTATGTACAGAAATTATCACGCAAAAAAGTAAAAACTACCTGGGATGATTATTATACCGGTACTATTTTGGGGAATGAATACCTGGGTGCTAAAACAGCATTGGTTGCATCCTTTATCAAAACCATTGATCATCAAACGGTAATTGACCTGGGCGCCAATGACGGCCATTTCAGTTTACTGTTTGGAGCCGACAAAGTTGTCATTGCAGCAGATGCGGATTCCAATTGTATCAATGACCTGTATATAAAAATAAAGCGGGAGGGCAGGTCGAACATCCTGCCCCTGGTTAACAACCTCACCACGCCTTCGCCGGCCATCGGCTGGAATAACAGAGAAAGGGAGTCAATAACCGGGCGGCTTAAAGCAGACCTGGTGCTGGCTTTGGCATTGGTTCATCACCTGGCCATAGCCAACAATGTTCCATTACCATTAATTGCCGATTGGCTGGAGCAAATGGGAAATTACCTCATTATTGAATTTGTACCCAAGAATGATGAGAAGGTAAAACTGTTACTGCAAAACCGTAAAGACATTTTTGACGATTACAGTTTGGAACATTTTAAATTGATCTTCTCTGACAGGTATCAATTTTTAAAAGAAGAAAAAGTTGGTAAAACAGACCGGGTTTTATTTTTAATGAAACGAAAATGATAAAGCGCTTTCAAAAGTTCCCTTTTTTCCTGCTGTTGCTGGTCCTGTTTTTTTGCCTGCATGGCAGTGTAGAAAATTACGGATACCTGCATGTTAAAGAAGTGGTTAAGGTAGCAGCCATTGCGCTCCTATGTATGGCCGTGTTTTTTGGACTGGCCTGGTTAATAACAAAAAAATACGGGTTTGTTTCCCTGGTTACGTTTTTTTTAAGCCTGTGGTATCTTTTTTTTGGCGCTATTCATGATTTTATTAAAACCACTTCATTTTTGCAATTTCTGCAATCTTTTACCGTACTGCTTCCGGTGTTGATCATTTTCAATGTGGCCGTAATTTGGTGGCTAAAACGAAGCTCAGCGCTGTATCAAAAGTTGTTCTTGTATTTAAATGTGGTCTTTCTCCTGTTCTGTATTGCCGATGCTGTTTTATTAATTAACAGGTATGCAACTTATGACGAAACAGCGCTAACCGATCCGGTACCTTTTGATAAAACAAAGGTTTCGAAAACGCCAAATGTATATTATTTGTTGTTGGATGAATATGCCGGTTACAAAAGCCTCAGCGACAGTTTTAATTTTAAGAACGATAGTTTTTACCGGTTTCTGCAGCAAAGGAATTTTAAGGAACTGCCCACATTTGCCAATTATGATTTTACACCCTTCAGTATGTCTTCGATCATGAACATGCAGTATGTTCCGGAAAATTATAATAAGGAATTGCTTACACAGCCCGATATGCAGCACCGGTTTGGTGAAATACGAAATGGACAGGTTTTTTCAATCTTCCAATCGCTGAATTATTCCATTGAAAATTATTCCATTTTCGATATAAAAGATTATCCGGCATTGTTCGAATCAAACGGATTGTTCCCCATTCACGCGGGACTCCTTACCAATAAGGTTTTTCATAACCGGCTGATGAAGGGCATTGGCTGGTGGTTGCTTACCGGCAGGTTTGAGATCCCCTTCCTGAAAAAATATTACATGTATCGAAAAGATGCATACAACAAAGTGGTGGAAGAAATGGTTTACAGGAGTCCGGTAAAAAAAACGGTAAGACCTAAATTCTGTTACGCCCATTTTTTGTTGCCCCATGGACAGTTTTATCGCGACAGTACGGGTGCTTTTAACACGCCTCAACAAATACTCGACATGAACAGTCTCGCTGATAAATCGCAGTACCTGTCCTATTTGAAATATACCAATCGTATCATTGAAAATTTGGTCAATAATATTGTTGATAACGATCCGCAGTCGATCATTATTATTATGAGCGACCATGGTTTTTATGATTACGGGGGTCCCGGAGATTTCGACCCTTATAATTTTGACAATATCTGCTTTGTTCGTTTTCCGGGTAATGAAAAATGTCAACAGGAATTACCGAAAAGCAATGTTAACTTTTTCCGCTACCTGTTCAACTGCAGTTACGGGCAAAACCTGCCTTATTTGAAGGACAGTTCTTTGTTTATTATTGAAGACCCGGTCATACTTCGTTAATGTTGGGCACTATACATGAGCCCAGGTTCCCAAATTATCTGACAAAATTGCATAAGAATTCAAATGGCATAATCATTGCCCATTATTCGGTGTACAACAAAAAATTTATATCATGGGAAAGATAATAGGAATTGATTTAGGGACAACCAATAGTTGTGTATCCGTTATGGAAGGCAATGAGCCGGTGGTAATTGCAAATGAAGAAGGTCGCCGTACAACCCCGTCCGTAGTGGCTTTTCTTAAAAATGGAGAGCGTAAAGTAGGTGATCCTGCCAAACGCCAGGCCATTACAAACTCGCAAAACACCATCAGCAGTGTAAAACGGTTTATGGGCCGCAGGTTTGATGAAGTAACCGAAGAAATCAGTCATTGGAGCTATAAAGTAGTGAAGGGTGACAATAATACGGTACGTATTGACATAGATGGCAGGTTATATACGCCACAGGAGATCAGTGCCATGGTATTGCAGAAGATGAAGAAAACAGCCGAAGATTATCTCGGTGCTGAAGTTACTGATGCAGTGATTACCGTACCGGCTTATTTTAACGATGCACAGCGCCAGGCTACCAAGGAAGCCGGAGAAATTGCCGGTTTAAATGTTCGTCGTGTAGTTAATGAACCAACCGCTGCCGCATTGGCTTACGGGCTTGATAAAGGCGGAAAAGACCATAAAATTGCGGTTTTTGACCTGGGTGGAGGTACATTCGATATTTCGGTATTGGAGTTGGGCGATGGTGTGTTTGAAGTAAAATCTACCAATGGTGATACCCACCTGGGTGGTGATGATTTTGATAAAGTGATCATGGATTGGCTGGCCGACGAATTTAAAAATGATGAAGCAATTGATCTGCGTAAAGATCCAATGGCCTTGCAGCGTTTAAAAGAAGCTGCAGAAAAAGCAAAGGTTGAGCTTTCTTCTTCAACCGAAACAGAAATAAACCTGCCTTATGTTACGGCGGTTGATGGCGTGCCCAAGCACCTGGTTAAAAAATTAACCCGCGCAAAATTTGAATCACTTGCCGATAAATTATTTGAGCGTTGCCTAAAGCCATGCGAACAGGCATTGAAAGATGCCGGTATGACCGCCTCTGAGATTGAAGAAGTGATCATGGTGGGTGGTAGCAGCCGTATTCCTAAAGTATTGGAACTGGTGGAGAAATTCTTTGGTAAAAAACCAAACCGAGGTGTTAACCCCGATGAAGTTGTTGCCATTGGTGCGGCCATACAGGGTGCGGTATTGAGTGGCGACATCAAAGATGTTTTGTTGCTTGATGTAACACCATTAACGCTGGGAATTGAAACAGCTGGCGGTGTGATGACGCCGTTGATTGAATCCAATACAACCATTCCTTCAAAAAAATCGCAGATATTCTCTACCTTTTCTGATAATCAGCCGGGTGTACAGATCAATGTATTGCAGGGCGAAAGATCAATGGCAAAGGATAATAAGAACCTGGGTATTTTTAACCTGGATGGTATTCCACCGGCACCACGCGGCGTACCGCAGATTGAAGTAACATTTGATATTGACGCCAACGGTATTTTGCATGTATCTGCCAAAGATAAAGGCACCGGTAAGGAGCAAAAGATACGTATTGAATCGGGCAGTGGTCTAAGTAAAGAGGAAATTGAAAAGATGAAGAACGACGCCAAGATGAATGAAGAAAGTGATAAGAAAGAAAAGGAAAAAGTAGAAAAAATAAATGCTGCCGACAGTTTAATTTTCCAGACAGAGAAACAACTCAAAGAATATGGCGATAAAATACCTGCTGATAAAAAAGGCGCTATTGAATCTTCTTTAACCAAGCTGAAAGAAGCCCACAAATCACAGGATATTACACAGATTGATGCCGCCATGACAGAAATGAATACCGCCTGGACAGCTGCCAGCGAAGACATGTATAAGGCTACACAGGAAGGTGCGGCACAACCGGGGCCTGATGGTCAACCCGGGGCCAATGGTAAAAGTGAACAGCCGGATGGCGCAGAAGAGAGTAAAGTGGAGGATGTGCCTTTTGAAGAAGTGAAGTAAAATTTCGAATGTATACCTTGAAAGCCGTTCAGTGATGAGCGGCTTTTTTGGTATTCCTGGGGTCTGTAGATGTCTGTAAATTAAACTGTGTCAGTTTTTTTGTTGCCGGAGTTTTGAATTTTCAGTAAGTAGCTTTTCAATTATCATACACGCTTTACCTAAAAGCCTCGTTGAGGCGAAATGTTAGCAGCAGCATTATGTTGTTGTTATAATGCTGCAGAGCTCCAAGGGGGCGATATATTAATGCGAAGCAGATTGCGGAAAAAACATGTCGCCCCGATGGGGCTTATCAAAATAACGAACTTATTTTTCTACTGACATAACGCCCCAAAGGGGCTCGGTACGTCGCCCCCCGGTTTTTGCTTCCGGGTGACTACTTACCTTGTTACCGCGGTAGCACAATATCCCCGTCTGCGCTTTCGACGAACAGCAAAAAAAAGTTGACATCAGCCCGGTGCATGATTTAAGACTGTGATCCTACATGGAACTATGAAAGCGATAAACTGAAATGTAGAAACAACATCCCTTATACCTGGCGATAACAAAACTGGCAGGTCTGCTGCAAAAAATATCACATCTTCGGAGTTAGAATTTCCAACAGTTAACTTTTCAATTATCATACGCGCTTTACTTTAAGGCCTCGTAGAGGCGAAATGTTAGTAGCAGCTGCATTATGTTGTTGTTATAATACTGCAGAGCCCCATGGGGGCGATATATTAATGTGAAGCAGATAGCGGAAAAAACATATCGTCCCGATGGGGCTTATCAAAATAACGAACTTATTTTTCTACTGACATAAAACCCCGAAGGGGCTCGGTACGTCGCCACGTCTTTTCTTTTTTGTTGTGCCCCGTAAACAGTAAAAAGCTAAAGCCACTCTTTGTACATAAATAAATAATCATTCTTTTTGGCTTTTCCAGCAAGTTTATTACATTCAATAAACGATATGCGCCATGAATAAGCTTTCAGAATACAAAACATTAAAAGAAAAATCAACTTGCTTCTTAAACGGGAACTATAATAAATGGTTTAAGATTGAAACAAAAGCTGACTTCGGGGAATGGTATGCTGCAATAAAAAAACACACTGATTCATCGCATTTTTTCAGAGGAGTAAGTGAAGCAAAATTTAAGTTGTATGCAAGCGCCCAACGAAACTGGGTGGAACAATTACGGAAAGACAGCGGTAAAAAATATTATAGAACTTTTTTTAAAGAATTGATCGGGTATGCCAGAGAGCAACCTCTATTAAGGAAAGTGATGGATCATTATAAACTGGACAGGGATGAGAATACTTTTTCGTTTATGAGTTTATTACAGCATTACCGGGGAATAACTCCATTTCTTGACTGGACCTATAACATGGATATTGCTCTTTTTTTTGCAATGGGTAAGCCTGGCAACTACAAGGGAAGCGGGATAAAAGATTATTCATCAATTTACTGGATCGATAATAATCTGGCCAAAATAAAGCTGCTCAGGTCAGGTGAATACAAAGACTTTCACAAAATGCTTGAAGACAACAAAACAGGTGAAGGAATGACGAAAGAGACAGATAAAAGATCGCTTACAAGGCTTCGTTTTCTGGCTGATAGTAATTTACCCGGAAATATAACAGACGCTGAACGAATGAAGCCGTACAGTTTATCTGTATTTAACCAGCATATTATAACCCAAGAAGGGCTTTTTATATTTAATCCTTCGAGAACTATTTCGTTGGAGGAATTTCTATGTCCGGGTAAAGACCCGGAAACTGTGGGAATCTATTGTTTTAACATACACAAAAAACTCAGGTCATGCATTTTGAAAAAGATCAAAGAAGAAAAGATATCAAGGAATCTCATTTACCCCGATGTTGGTAAAGCTATGCTCACAATTACTAAAAAAATGAACTCGGAATTTTTTTAGTATACAACCGGCCGGCGGAGGGTTCTCCGCCGCGGTTTTTTTTGCCCCCGTCTGGGCTTCGACCAACGGGTAGCAAAGCCATGACAGTTAAAAACAGCTGTTGATAGCAGTTATGGTTTGGAAGATGTTGCGGAGACGCATAGGTGTGTTGGTAAAGGGCAGAAGAAGTGGAATGTAGTGGTCTGGTTTTTTATCAAGATCCCGAAGATGCGTTAATTTATAACATATGCAGGTTTTACCAGGACATATCTCTTCGAAAACCACGGAGCTTTGTACGCCTATTTTTAGAGTAGGTAATAAGTATTTCGAAAACCCTTTGGATTTAATTAAATAAACGCTATCTTAATGTTTATATTTTTGCTGAAATAAATACAGTTCGCCAATAGCCGCAAATGATCTGTAACCGAAATAGAGGAGAGGATGTGTGTATGACGGGATATGATGTTTCATTTTACCCGTTCTAAGTAAAGGCTATGATCGTTTAAAGAATTTAAATGTGGAAATGACAAAGCAACCGGGCTTCCCGATCCAAAAATCCTACTGACGAACTTTCTTTTGGAGTTATTATTAACGTATACTAAAACTAAACAACGATGGCATTACAAAAAACTACAGAAATTCCATTAAATGATAAAGAGCTTGCCCTGAAAGAGTATGCCGAATTGATTGAAAGTGATAAGATTATTATGGTCGTCTTAGGCAATTCAGCATCTATACAGGCAGGTGTAGATCTTGCCGATGAACTCGCAGATACTTCCCCAACAGGTGAGAAACGTTGGGTCATGTGGGTAAAAAATTATGAAGTGCTTAAAGAAAAACTAAAACCTGTTTTAAAGAAAGCAAAAATTATTGAAGACGATACTCCTTACGAAGACATTAAAGCCTTTTGCCTGACACGGCCCGAACGCAAAGCGCTTTCCAGAGTTCATAAAAATGGTGCAATGGACTTTGTACGTCTTGAAGGTCTTTTTGTTGAAGCCGAAAGAGGCAGCATCATTTAACCAACAAGTTCTAAAACCAACTACCATGAAAAAAAAATGTATACTCAGTTTTATAGGTCTTTTTTTTAGTCTCTTTTTGGGTTATGGGCAAATCTTGACCATTATTGAAAAAAATGGCAGAAAAATAGATACGGTGAAAACCAATAGTGCTCAAATCATTGATATCAACGGTAATCTCGAAATAGCTATTTCCAAGACAAACCTTATTAATAGAATACGTTCGAACCATCCGGATTTTGGCGATCAATTGGATCTTCAGAAACGCATCGATGCTTTAGAAAAAGCTTTAACAAATCAGGAGACCTTATTAAGGCGCCTTCAACAACAGACCTTAAATGCGACTGATAAGAAAGCATTTTACGAAGAGTTAGATGCATTTTATAAATCATTATCAGAAACGGGCAATGAAGATATTCGTGCACAAGCCAATGCCTTATTTGACGAATGGCGGCAAAAATTTGGGCCTAGAAGCAGCAATCCAAACTCAGGATTAAAAAAGGAGGTCTATATTCTTAGTAATCTTAATAAGGATTTAAATCTCGTCAAAGGGAATCTTGCCAATGCAAACGGTAAATCTTATACGGTGAGTATGATTGCCCATGTTCTTGGAGATAAAGGGAAAAAAAATCGTGTGCATATTGAGAATTTTGATACCATAAGTGAAAGCGAGTTAATTACGATACCACGCTGGGTAACCTCTTTAACGCCAGAGCAGGCAACGAAACTTCAAGAGCTTCAAAAAAGAGCAGAGGATTACAACAAAGAAGCTCCCAAATATTTTGAAAGTTTTAAGGCTGCGTTACTAACAAAATTACCAGATCTTTCCTGTATTGGGGACTTAAAAACAGGCATTCAAAATTTTATCAATAACGCCAATGCAGGAAGTACTATGAAGGCCGCATTACAGGACGATGCACAGTCTTTGGTTGCTGAAATTGATGGCTTAACATCGATAGTTGGTTTGGTGACCCAGAATATCTCAAACTGGACCATCAATACCCCCTTTGAAATTATCGCGCAGGCCAAAACCTTAGCCAAAAGTGTGGATAGCATAAAAATTAATTTTAGTCAATTTAAAACAACAGCAGGAACATTTGCCAATATAAAAACACAGATAGACCCGGTGATTGGAACATTTGCTGCATGTTATCAAACAGTTTCTGATGAGATCAGCGGCCTGGCAAACGCGATCAGTATTTTGAAGAACCAGCGTGACCGGTTTAATGATAATGATGCGATAGGTGCTGAGGTCGTAAAGTTTACGTTAAGTGATCTGCCAGGTACCGGTTATATTAAATTAAAACGTTCAGGTGCAAGAGATAATGGTGACGAACTGGAAGTTGTATTAGTCTTAAGATTACCACAAAAAGAAAATGCCATTGATAATGCTGGCCCATTAGCAGAAAAAAATGAAACCCTGGAATCACGTCCTTTGGTCATGCAATTAATAGGCCTGCATTCTGAAACCGCTGTTGGAATTATCATGGGCGATTCGTTTAATGAAAAAGGTTTTACACCAAGAACTGACAAACGCTTCTTATATGCCCCATCGGCAGCCTTGTTATTAAAGGTAGGCTCGCGAAAATCCAAATTATATAATGATTTTATAGATTTTGGATTTGGACTGGCAATTTCTACCCCCGACTTTAATACAGATGGTACGCCGGAGTTTGGTGCGGGATTAATGTTTACTGCCTTTAAAAATATTTTGAGCGTTGGTTTAAATTACAATGTAACGCTGGATACACCTTTTTGGTCCTTCGGGATTAATTTACCCTTTAATTTGCCGGGGATTCCTATTAATGCGCCGAAGTAACTTTGTAAACACGATCTAAAATACGGATGAAAAGGATTACACCCATTGAGTTTTACGAAACAATTACTGTTTCATGATCTTAGTGCTAAACGTTTTTGCAGAAGTTTTTACCTTCAGGTAATAAATTCTCCCAGGTAAATTTGCCACATTTTTCAACTCAATGGTATTGCCACCAATTACTACTTTTTCGGTTTGTGAACGAACTACTGCGCCGCTATTATTAACCACAACAGGTGATATTTTTTCTTTTACATCCGATTCTATCTTCACCTGTACCTTATTGCCAAACGGATTTGGGTAGATCATCAGCAAACTTATTCCTTTTGATTCGGTGTTAAGTGCAATTACTTTACTGTATTCAAACCGGCTATCCATATCCATCATCTTTAACCGGTAATAATTAATGCCGATTTTAGTCAGCAGGTTTATAAACGAATAGGTAGTTCGGTTATTACTGTTATTTTGCGCTTTGATCTGACCTGTTTTTTCAATATTTACGCCGTCATTACTGCGTTCAATTTCAAAGTGGCTCGAATTTATTTCAGTAGTCGTATACCAGTTTAATGCCATAAACCCATCTGCAAACCTGCCCGTCAAGTGCCCATTTTTATTGGTAATATGCGGCCGGCCGGCTGCACACCCGGGTTAATGGTCATTTTTATCTGCCCCGGCTTAAGGGTAAAATAGAAGCTGAAGCCGGTTTTGGGATCAGCTACGCTTTGATTGGTACTGTCGCTACCAACAGCAAAAGGATTAACGAAGGTAAAATTTTCCACCGCGTTAATGAATCGTACCCGGAAAGAAGCATTACCGGTATCCGGAACCGGTATACTGTCGAAAAAATAATAGCCCCGGTAATCTGTATACATGCTGTCCAGCGCATTATTTAAGCTGTCGAACAAAATGACCTTGCCGTTTACCACGCTGGTATCCCCATTATCTTTTTTACAGTTCAGGTTCATATCCTTAAACATAAAATAACCCACGGCAGCGAGGTTTGTCATTGGTGGACTATATTGTACCTGGTTATTTACACCGCCTGACATGGCTGTTAGGCTTTCACCTCCTGCAATAACCTGTCCGTTTACGTTGTGCAGGTTTATCTTCCGGAATGGTGCTATAACAGTACCTGCTGTGAAATTATTGATTTGAATGGTAACTTCGGATCCGCTTCCAATAACATTGATGAATATACGGGAAGCATCCACGTTTCCGCCGGCCATAATTTTCGCACTGCCCCCCATGGTAAACCCGCCGCTCACCTTTATTACAAAACTGGCATTGGGGCCACCTTTTAAGGTAACAACCTGTGATGATGCAGGTTTACATTGGCTACCGAAATCACATTCAACCCGTTAGTAACGTTGATGGTTATACTGTTGTTCCATGTTGTATACGTTGCAGACGGCAACATATTCCTGTACGCATGGAAGGCAACCAATGCGTCTGTTTTAAGCTGGTTTCATATGGGTTATGGTTTAAGCAGGGTAACTACTATTAATCTCAATAATAGAGTAGAAATTTTTACTATACCCGGACACATGACGTCAAATTTTTGGAATTATTACGATGCTTTTATTCCGGTCGATTATTCCTTTTAAATTTAAAACGAAAACTTTTCACACCTGTTGGTCTTCAGTTCAATTCCGGTTGTGCTGCCTTTGCCGGTAATCTACCCAAAAACTAACTTTGATTTATTTACGGATACTTATTTTTTCATACTGGGCCAGGTCTTTATCGATTCCCAAAATAAGCAAGCAGGCAGCTGTGCAAAAAACCGGGCTGGTAATACAGTGGTGACCCTGCCAGGACCCGTTTCTATTTTGAATATTGGCAAGAATGGTGCTGGTATTCTGGTACCAGCTGATCCACTCTTCCTCACCACCTATGATTAATGATTCGCCGGTTAATAAAAAACTTACAAATTCTTCGCCACCATTATTACCGAAACCACTGAGTACATCTTTATCCTGCGCCGTTTTGTTGGCCGAGCTGTTCATTCTGTAACTGGTCATCAGTTCCTGTGATTCATTGGCTGAAAAACCTGCTTTTTCCAGGTTATCGGTTGTAATTTCCTTATCATCTGCTATAATTCCCTTTATTTTGGCTTCTTTTAAAACCTCTTTTACTTTTCTTTTTTCCTTAGCTGTTGCCCGTGCATTGCCCGAAACAGAATAAAGCATCACGCCGGCAGCATCGGCTGTGCTGGCAGAGCCCGGTTTAAAATTCTTCTTCTGGTAATTTCTGGCTTCCATTAGTTTTACTGAATCTACCTGAATGTCATTGGCTTCGGCCAGCTCAAGCGCATTTACGGCAAACGCACTTTGAAGCACCGGTGCCCAGCCACCGCCCTTGGTGGCACCATTATTATCCTGCGCCATTTCAATTTTAGTAACGCATTTTTGAATGGCTTTTTTCAGCCTGTTGTATATCGGGTTATTGTCATTTACCTGGTGCATGATATTGGTAAGACATTGGCTTGTTAAGATGACATCTATGTTTTCTCCAAGTTTTACCTGTGGTTGGGTGCCGGTAATGCTGGTAATATTAAGTGCTTTATCAGGGGCCTCCTCAACGTTTTTAAGTAAATAATTTAATGCATTCATGATGGAATGACTGTGGGTGGTGCCTTCAATCTTTTCGCCCAGCCTTAACAGCGCCATCAGAGCCATGGCGGTAGAGGCAGGGTCCTGCTCAACTTTTCCGGGGTCTGTTACATCCTGGCGGGCATGCGAACCTGCACCCCATCCACCATTTGGTGCCTGTGCCTGCAAAAGCCATTCTTTTCCCGACTGTATGGAAGAATCAATTTTTCCTTTTCTGAAATCATCCATATAGGCCTTCAGGTCAACAGCTTTTTGCGGTTCACCAAAAATAGTCCGCATAACACAGGCGTTATGTGTTTTTTCAGGTATGGTCCCGGCCGAAACTTTTCGATTGGAAGATTGATTAAAAAAATAAAGCAGGGCGATGGAAATAACCGTTGCACCTGCAAGCTTTGTAGTTAGTTTCATAATAAATTATTTTTCAAATGGATGCGGCACAAACGAATTTGCACAAAGCAAAGCCTTCCGAAAGCACCAAAAAGACAGGCCTTTATAAAAACTTTAACTTTTTGTGCCACTTGGAATTTAAAAGATTGGTAAAAATTTATGGCGCTATTTCAGCCATGCAGATCAGGAAGCCCAAAAATGGCATTTATTCATTTACGCTTACATGGCCGGGTTAATACGTTACAGATCGGGCAGGGCTTTGCGCAGCTTGGGTATTTGGTCCTGTGTCAGACCCCACTTGAATGTAAATTATTAAACGAAATGCAAAAACTAAGAAAATAATTTGTCTTAGTTAACGGTCAAGCCCATAGCCGATGATTGGTAGCGAACTAATGCTGAAGATTGTTAGTCAAGCCCAAGTTGACGCAAAATCCGATTTTGTACGCTGTTATCCGTCTGCTAGTGTTGATTACTAAAACTATAGATACATGAAGCTTGGCTTAAAATTTATAGAGAATGAAAAAATAATTATTGTTTATAATCTTTTGGGATTTCCATAACTGAAGTAGGGATTTCAGAAATCTCTTTCACTTCTGTAGCTTCTTTTTGAATTGATGTGCCAAGTATTTCTTTTAGACCTATTTTCTTCCAAATACAATATTTGAAATTTTGTTTTGCATTGAACCAAACTTCGCATGGTTTTCCAGCAACGGTTTCTGTAGCCAACTTTTGATAACCAATATTATTCCTTGTCTTATCATCTATTTCGGCAATTGAAGGCGGTTCAGTTGATTTTGGACGAAAGACAGATTTACTTACTATCTTTTTTTCATGATCTATTATGGTAGATTTTTTGTCTTTCCAGATTGTTGTTTGTAGGGTATGACCCAATTTATTTTTTTTATCAACTACCAAAACAGCAACTTCCCCATAATCATCAAAAAATAGTGTCTCAATACCTTTTTCTGCAATACTCGTGTAGTTGAAAGTAATTTTTGCAGACTTAATATCATAGATATGTTTAGTAGGAGTGTTATCATTTTTTTTTGCTATAGAAGCCTCTGTCGTAAACTCCATTGACGATTCCTTATTATTACTCTTATTATTTTGTCCACAACCAAAAGTTATTATAAAAAGAGCCGGGAAAATGTATACTAATTTCATACAGCTGTGATTTAATGATTTAGTAAGTTACAAAATTCTTTTTTACTTTACCAGAGATTTGGTCTTCATAATAGTGTACAACATGTTGGCTTTGCAGAAAGGCATTTAGTTTGGAACGGCTGTTATTGCCACAACAGGGGAACACCTGAATCGCTAACAGTATTATTTTCAATTCATCACATTTATTCCAATTAACTGCGAAGATATTGGTCTGAATGAAAACTGGAACAGTTTTTGCTTTTTTATAAGCAAATGAATTAATATGAAAAAATTGTTACTGTTTGTGTGTATAGTTGCAGTAGCCACTGTTTCATGCAAAAAAAATAAGACGGATAGTACAACCGTTTGTACCACCGGTATGGTTTATTATGGTGGAGACCCCAATACCGATGGTTTGGGGTGGATTTTAGTTACCGATTCAGTAGCCTGGAAATATAAAGCTCCTGAGAACCTGGATCCCCAGTTTCAGGTTCAGGGTCTTATAGTTGACTTTTGCTATTATGAAACCGATAGGGATTTCATTTGCCATTGTCCGCTACCATTAAAAAAGTGGGTTCATATTACATCAATTAAAATACATTAATGCGTTGCCATGTTTGCCAATCCGGCAAGCTGTTTTTAATTCAATCTAACATCCGTTTTCCTGCCAATTCCTGTTGAGTAGCGTAAATGAGGAATGTAGGATAGCAGTATACTTCAATTCATATCTTTTTTGTAAACGTTGATATTAATGGCATAAAAAATTTTCAACGTATAAATAAAGAATTGGTTTTAGCAATACACCTGTATGAAAGCCAGTTGTTTACCTGTTTTCCGTAAAAACCGCAAGTGTATTTACTTGAAAAATCGGGCAGTTTCACGCATATTTATTAGCTTATTTAAGGCTACTTTTATGTAGTAATTATTTTTTAATCCAAAAATTGCCTCCTATGAAAACTTTAATTTTACTATTCGTAATTGTTTGTTTTTTTGTTTCCTGTTCTCAATCGGTAACCATGCAGCAGGCTGCTAACCGAAGCTATAAAAGCACCAGGTCGGTAAGGTAAACAAACCTTAAAAAAAAGACACAGGAAAGAACGGTTAATTTTTTGTCTTAACTTCAAAACTGGCCATGCCCAGTACTTTATTATTTTTTTTGAGATAGGCCGTAATGATAACCCTTCCCGGTTCATTAACACGGGCAACAAACTGGTCATTGTCATTTGAAGTAATACTTCCCTGTGATATGGAGAGTGTAATATTGCTGTTTTTAACTTTTCTGATTTCAACGTTGATGATATTGTCGGTTCCTGTAAAAACAGTGAAAGGAACTTTTGATGTTACCTCAAATCCATCTTCTTCAACCTGGAAAGTAACCGGTTGACGGCGATAGGCGTTAATTGGTTTCCCGTCTTTCCTGGCAGGATTCCATTTACCCGATTTTTGCAATATGCGCAAAACTTCTTTTTCCATTCCATATCCTAGATTGGTTTCAGCAGCTAAATCAGTTAAGCTTCCATCACGGCCAATAACAAACTTGGCAATTACTGTGTATCTGCCAACCGGAGCTGCATTGTCCGCAGGCACATTTGGGTTTAAAGTTTTTTTAAGATATTGATACCAGGCGGCCTGGCCACCCGGGAAATCTGCTTCTACCTCAACTTTTTGAAATATTTTACCATCAATGGATAGCGTGTCGGGTGCCGGTTGATCCTGGGCAATCAGGTTGGCTGACAATAACAGGCAGAACACAAGACAGTTTTTATAGCGGTGCATAATTTTTTTTTAAGGAAAGGTAATTTTAATCGCGGAAAAACAAAGACTAAATCTTAGCCAAAACACACCAGGACAATTAACTTAAATAAAGGGGTTCAGGTTTACGCAGGTAAGTGATCACCTGACAGGTACCTGCCGGAAACAACTTAATCAATAAGCTAATCTTAGAATTAACACGCTGTTCCCCACAATTCAATACCTTTAACCTACATATTTATTGCCCCCTGATTCTTTATTAGGAAATGATTAAAAACAGTACCTACATATTTATTCTCATCTGTTTATTTATTTGTTTGCCCGAAACAGGGGCAGCCCAGAAATCTCCTGAACACAACGATACTTTTTTCCTGGCAAAGAAAAAAGGTTTACTGGGCCGGTTTGGTAAAAGTATTTCCAGAACGCCGCCCGATGAAACACCGGTTAAAGTGGAAAACCCGTTTTTAAAATTCAAGGGAAAGATCATCAGGAGTATTGAAGCGGTCAGGCTTGATTTTGAATATGATATAGATGATACGGCACGTGTAAAAAATAATATCGGTATTAGTATAGGTAAACTGTTACATAAGAAAACATCAGAGAAAGTAATAAAACACAATCTCTTTTTTAATGTGGGTGATCAGTTATATCCTTACCTGTTGGCAGATAATGAACGTTATTTACGTGAGCTGCCTTTTATCAAAGACGCCCGTATTTTGGTCGATTATGCCGATGGAAGCGTTGATTCAGTTGATGTGGTTATTTTAACCAGGGATATTTTTTCTATAGGGGTAAAACTTTCGATCAGCAGCTCAAAAAGGGGTAAGGTAGAACTGCGGGAAGAGAATTTTATGGGTAGCGGCACCCGCCTATTGATCAGTGGTTATCACGAAGATCCAAGGTCTCCACAAACGGGTTATGGCGGCGAATTCATAAAACGTAATATAGGCGGTTCTTTTATTGATTGGGTTGCCGGTTACCAGGATTACAGCCAGGCATTTACAAGTAACCGCAACCAGGAAACAATGGTGTACAACAGGATAGAGAAGCCATTGGTTACCCCTTATATCGCCACTACCGGTGCTTTGGAATGGTCTTATCAACGCACCCGCAATGTGTATGATACCGATTCGGTGTATGCCTCAGATTTTAAATATGCTTCCTATAATATGGATGCCTGGCTGGGTTATAAATTAGGCAGGAAGAAATTGCTGTATATCAATAGGGAGAGACGTACCCACAGCTTTATTGCCATTCGCGGGTTTAAACAGCACTATTTGGTGACACCGCTAAAATCTAAAACGGTTTATGATTACAGGCTTACGGATTTTACAGGCACCCTCGCCTCCATCAACGTCTTTAAGCAGATATTTTATAAAAGCAGTTTTATTTATGGGTTTGGCAGAGTTGAAGATATTCCGGAGGGATTTAGTGTTGCATTTACCGGTGGGTATGTGAAAAAACAGCAAATCAAAAGACCCTATACCGGGGTTGATATTTCTTTGGCGCATTTTAGAAAACGTGGGTTTTACAGCAGATTTACCTACAGGTTTGGAGGCTATTATCGCCGTAAACGGTTCGAAGATGTTGATATGCTGGTTGACGTGAATCATTTTACCAGGCTTAGAAAAATAAGCAACACCTGGTTTAACCGCATTTTTATTAATTCCGGAATTACTGCCCGGGTTAACCCGGTGCTGAACTCACCTTTATTTTTAAACAGCGAATTTGGACTTAATTATTTTAATAATGGTACTATTGACTCAGATCTAAGGGCGACTGTAAAAACCGAGTCGGTGTTTTACAATACAACTAAAATATTGGGATTCAGGTTTGCCCCTTTTATATTTGCTGATGTTATTTTGTTGAAGCCATCAAAACAAAATTTGCAACACAGTGATATTTTTTCAGCTATCGGGGGAGGGGTGCGTACCCGGAACGAAAACCTGGTTTTTGGCACTATACAACTGAAAGGCTACTATTTTCCAAGAACCAACGGGGATATGCAAACCTGGAAACTTGAATTGAGCAGCAATTTCCGGTTCAGGTTCAGAAGCAGTTTTATCAGCCGCCCCGATTTCATTGTTACCAACTAATAGAAAAGCCATTTACCGCAAAGCAAATGGCATATAAAAATATAGACGATGATTTACATTAAATCGAGTGCCATAACAAACAGCGTGAAGTTAAAAGGCAGTACCATGCTGCAGTAATTTCCTAAAGGGGAAAATAATACTGCAAAAAAAGCAGCTACAGAGATCAGGAACAATACCCAGTATAACCCGGTCTTCTTTTTGGTTGTTTCCATTTTAATTAATTTTTGCAAATATAAGGCAGAACTTATTATCTGGTGCATTTTAGAGATTTGATGTAAAATTTTTTCTGTAAAGTGTTATATTGCCGGTTCTTAACCCTTTTTGATGATTGTACAGTTTTATATATGTTATTCGACCAAATTCGGAGAAACCCTTTTTGTATCCGGTAATACCGGCTTGCTGGGTAATGATGAATTAACAGGTTCCTTTCCACTTACCTATTTAAATGAACAGTTTTGGCATGGTCAAATTGAAATTGATGAAAAGGACCTGTTTGATCCTCTTTGCTATAAATATGTATTGCAGGACAAAAATGGAGACCAGGTTACCGAGTTTGGTAACGACCGCATGATTGATTGCAGCAGGGTTAAAGCGTCAAAAATAGTGCTGTACGATACCTGGGACTTTGCCGGTGCATTTGAAAACGCTTTTTTAACGGCTCCATTTACAGATGTTATATTTAAAAACAGGCAGGTAAAAAAAACGACCATCAAATCGCATGCTGAGTCTGTTACCCATGAATTCAGAATAAAAGCCCCGGGTTTAAAGGAGAACGAGATACTCTGCATTGGGGGTTCTTCTGAAGCCTTTCACGATTGGGATACAATGCAGGTTTTATGGCTAACCGAAAATGACAAATGCTGGTCGATTAAACTTGATCTCGGTAAATCATCTTTCCCACTTAGTTATAAGTACGGAATTTATAACCAGGCAGATAAAAAATTTATCAGGTTTGAAGAAGGGGATAACCGGGTATTATTGAAGGAAGAAGGCAAAAATACCTTAACCATCATTGATGATGGTTTTGCCGTTCTGCATAACGTAAACTGGAAAGGCGCAGGAGTTGCCATACCAATCTTTAGTTTACGCAGTAAAAATGGTATTGGTACCGGGGAATTTAACGATCTTAAGTTATTGGTCGACTGGTCAAAAAAAACCGGGCTAAAAATGATACAGTTACTTCCGGTAAATGATACTACCGCAACGTATACCTGGAAAGACTCCTATCCCTATTCATCCATATCCGCATTCGCACTGCATCCCATGCTGTTAAACCTGGAATCTGTTGCAGGGAAAAAAAATGCGGAAATAGTTACTGCACTGGCTTCAAAAAAAGAGCAGCTCGATAAACTTGCTGAACTTGATTATGAAGAAGTGACGAGAATAAAAATTGCTGCTATCCGGGAATTATATCAACTGCAAAAGGAAAGTTTTAAAGATGACCTGGGGTATATCACTTTTTATGAACGCAACCGTTATTGGCTGGAACCTTATGCTGCTTTTGCGTATCTAAGGGATAAATATAAAACAGCAGATTTTAATTCCTGGAAAACACATGCCCTGTATAACGAAAGTGAAATCCGGGAACTGGTAAGTCCGCTGCAGGATGATTATGATGAAATTGCGCTGCATTATTTTACACAATATCATTTACACCTGCAGTTAAAAGAGGCTACAGTGTATGCCCATAAAAACGGCGTTGTAATCAAAGGAGATATTCCCATCGGTATATGCCGTAACAGCGTAGATGCCTGGATTGAGCCGGGTCTGTATCATATGGATAAACAGGCCGGGGCTCCTCCCGATGCATTTACGGCCAAAGGACAAAACTGGGGCTTTCCTACGTACAACTGGGCAGCCATGCAAAAAGATAATTTTACCTGGTGGCGTAAACGTTTTGACCAGATGAGCAATTATTTCGATGCTTTCCGGATTGACCATATACTTGGATTTTTTCGTATCTGGAGCATTCCGGCTCACGCGGTTGAAGGCCTGATAGGTAGATTTGATCCGGCTATACCGGTTTCTATCAATGAGTTGTTCGCAAAAAATATAAGTTACGAAAGACAGCGTTATACGGAACCCTATGTAACCGATTCGATCCTGCTTGAACTTTTCGGCGATCATAAGGATGCCGTAAAAAAAACTTTTTTCACCGCACTGAAACTAAAAGAAGTTTTTAATACCCAGCGTAAAATTGAGGCCTATTTTAAAACCGATCAAACTTTTGACAATAAGGTTAAACAGGGCCTGTATGACCTGGTTAGCAATGTCATCTTTTTTGAAGTGGAAGGTACCAGCGGACAGCAATTTCATTTCCGGATTTCGATGCACGATACCCTTTCTTTTAAAGGCCTGGACAGACATTCCCAAAAAGAATTATCTGCACTCTATATAGATTATTTTTACCATCGCCAGGATGAACTTTGGAAAAAAGAAGCGATGAAAAAGCTACCCGGTCTTAAAAGCAACACGGCTATGTTGGTTTGCGGCGAAGACCTGGGTATGGTACCTCATTGTGTACCTGAAGTGATGCAGCAACTGGGTATTTTAAGCCTGGAAATACAGCGGATGCCTAAGAAAACGGGAACAGAATTCTTCCATCTCAAAGATGCCCCCTATTTAAGTGTGGTATCACCATCAACCCATGATATGAGTACGGTGAGGGCCTGGTGGGAAGAAGACCGTTTTAAAACAAGATATTTTTACAATCATATGATGGGGAAGCAAGGCGATCCGCCTGTTTATTGCGAGGCCTGGATCAATAAAGAGATTGTGTTGCAGCACCTCCATTCGCCGGCGATGTGGAGTGTATTTCAATTGCAGGACCTGATGGGCATCGATGCAGATATCCGCAGAGAAGACCCCAACCAGGAAAGGATCAATAACCCGGCCGAAGCTGAACATTACTGGAATTACCGGATGCATATCCGGCTGGAGGACCTGTTGAAAGCAGATGATTTTAATGAAGAGTTGAAAAGTTACATAGAACAAAGCGGTCGATGATTTTTTTTGTCATACGGAGCCTGCCGGGAGGCTCCATATGAAATACAAGTCACCATGAAAGTACGATACAAAACATTCCGGTTACCCTTTCACCATCCATTTTCTATTTCCAAAGGAACCAAAACCCACCAACCAACTTTTGTTGTTGAACTGGACTTTATGGGTATTAAAGGATATGGCGAAGCGCCTGCTATCAGCTACTATAATATTCCTCTAGAAAAAATGGTGGAAGATCTGGAGCGTAAAAAAATATTTGTTGAAAAATTTGCCTTCTCCGATCCCGAACGCTACTGGCACTACCTGCATCACCTATTTCCTGCCAATCCTTTTTTGGTTTGTGCCCTGGATATGGCAGGCTGGGATATTTTTGGTAAACTGAAAAGAAAACAGTTGCATGAAATATGGGGGCTGGATATTACATCAGCCCCGCTTACCGACTTTACCATTGGAATAGATTCGATAGAAAACATGGTGGCGAAAATGAAAGAAAAACCCTGGCCCATTTATAAAATAAAAGTGGGGGTGGAAGGAGATATTGAAATGGTAACGGTAATACGCAAACATACCAACGCTATTTTAAGGGTTGATGCCAATGCAGGCTGGACATTGGAGCAGGCGCTGCTAAAAATACCTGTTTTAAACGAGTTGGGCGTGGAACTTATAGAACAACCATTGGCGAAAGATGATTGGGCGGGTATGAAGATCTTATATGAAAAATCGACATTGCCGTTGATCGCAGATGAAAGCTGTGTAGCAGAGGCAGATATTGATAAATGTCACGGGTATTTTCACGGCATCAATATTAAACTGACCAAATGTAGCGGAATCACCCCTGCAAGAAGGATGATATCCAGGGCAAAAGAACTGGGATTGAAGGTGATGGTGGGTTGTATGAATGAGAGTTCGATAGGTACGGCTGCCATTGCGCAGTTGGCGCCCATGCTCGATTATGTGGATATGGATGGCCCTTTGTTATTGGCTGAAGATATAGCCGAAGGGGTGAGTTTTGAGTTGGGTAAGATAAACTATACAGGTAACGCCGGGCTAGGCATTCAAGTGCACCCTTTTTAAATTTTATTTGGTAAAACAGATCATCATCCTTTACTTTGTACCCGCAATGAAGCAAATCATAAACATACATCATCATCCTATTTTACCAACAGGTAAGCTATGTTGACGTATGTGTAACCAAACATATTTTCTAAAGGGCTTACTTTTCAGTAGGCCCTTTTTTATTGTACCAAATGCACATAAAAATAAAAACATGTTAAAGATCGCGATTCAAAAATCCGGAAGGTTGTACGAGGACTCTATTAAACTATTAAAGGAATGTGGCATTCAGTTAAACAATGGCCACAAGCAATTAAAAACGGTTGCCGAAAATTTTCCGCTGGAAGTTTATTTTTTAAGGGACGATGATATTCCGCAGTACGTTTTTGACGGCGTAGCAGATATCGGTATCGTTGGCGAAAATGTATTGCTTGAAAAAGCAAAAGATGTTAACCTGGTTTTTCGCCTGGGTTTTGGTAAATGCAGGTTAAGTATTGCTGTTCCCAAAAATTTGCCTTATCAGTCCATTACAGATTTAGCCGGATTAAAGATCGCAACTTCTTACCCGGGCATCCTGCAAAACTATTTGCAGGATAAAGGCAGTAATGCTGAGATTCATGAGATCAGCGGTTCGGTTGAAATTGCACCGGGCATCGGTTTGGCAGATGCCATCTGCGACCTGGTGAGCAGTGGCAGTACTTTATTTACCAATGGGTTAAAAGAAGTGGAAGTTATTTTACGATCAGAAGCGGTAGTGGCTTCCAACAAAAATCTGTCAGGCGAAAATGCAGACCTGCTTGAAAAGTTATTGTTGCGGATCAATTCGGTTAACACAGCCAAAAATAACAAGTACATCATGTTAAATGCGCCCAATAGTCAACTGAAAAATATCTTTGCGTTATTACCGGGTATGAAAAGCCCAACAGTTGTGCCATTGGTGGAGGAGGGCTGGAGTAGTGTACAAAGTGTAGTTAATGAAAATGATTTTTGGGAAGTGATAGAAAAATTAAAACAGTATAATGCCGAAGGTATATTGGTATTACCAATAGAAAAGATGATCGTGTAAAAAATATTATACCCCTTTTCTGAAATAACCGGGAAGTACCAAAAGGGAAACCGGCGAAGATAGTGGTGGAAGAAGTAAACACACAGCTGCTCCATAGGAGCGAGATGTCAGCAAAAGACGGAATAAAAAATTAATAATAACCAAAGCGCTGTAAAAGCGATATGTAGCATGATGAAAATTTATATAAATCCTGAAAGGAAAACCTGGCAGCAGATATTGTTGAGACCCGCTTTCGATTTCAAACAACTGGAAACCAAAGTATCTTCTATCCTGGATGATGTAAGATCTAATGGGGATGTTGCTGTAAAAAAGTACACCTCCATGTTTGATGCTGTTGAACTGAACGAATTTGCAGTTCACGAAAAAGAAATTACAGAAGCCATGGTTCAGGTTGATGCTGAATTAAAAGCTGCGATTAAACTGGCCAAAGATAATATTGCGGCATTCCACAACATGCAAAAAGAGGTTGTAACAAAAATAGAAACCACCAGTGGGGTAACCTGTTGGAGAAGATCAGTTGCCATTGAAAAAGTTGGTCTGTATATTCCCGGAGGAACAGCGCCTTTGTTTTCTACTTTATTAATGCTAGGCATTCCAGCTATGCTGGCTGGTTGCAAAGAAATTACCATTTGTACGCCGCCCGATAAAAAGGGAAAGGTAAACCCGGTTATTTTATATGTGGCTGAACTGATCGGGATAAAAACAATTTATAAGATCGGTGGCGTACAGGCAGTCGCTGCCATGGCCTATGGTACCGAAACTGTTTCCAAGGTGAATAAGATATTTGGTCCCGGAAATCAATATGTCACCTGTGCCAAACAATTGGTAAATGCCGGAGGAGTGGCCATTGATATGCCGGCGGGCCCAAGCGAGCTCGCCATCTTTGCAGATGAAACATGCGATCCATCATTTATTGCGGCCGACCTGTTAAGCCAGGCCGAGCATGGTGCCGATAGCCAGGTTGTTTTAGTTGCCACTGTCTTGTCGATTGTAGAAAATGTAAAAATGGAGATGGAGAAGCAGTTACAGGTACTATCCAGAAAAGAAATTGCCGCAGGGGCTTTGCAAAACAGTGTTGCCATGGTAATAGAAAATGTTTCAGATGCTTTTGATGTGTTAAATGAATATGCTCCTGAACATTTGATCATTGCTTCGGACGATGCAGAAGAATTGGCAAAAAAAGTTGTGAATGCGGGCAGCGTTTTTCTTGGGCATTATTCTCCCGAGAGTGCCGGTGACTATGCATCGGGTACCAACCATACGCTGCCAACAAATGGTTATGCAAAAGCATATAGCGGGGTTTCGGTAGACAGTTTTGTCAAAAAAATAACTTTCCAGGAGATAAACAAAACGGGCATACAACAAATCGGCAAAGCCGTTGAAACCATGGCCGCCGCCGAGGGATTGGATGCTCATAAAAATGCGGTCACGATAAGATTAGATAAAATAAAAAATGGTAAATGAAATTTGACCTTCAAAAATTGATCAGGGATAATATCAAAAATCTAAAACCCTATTCATCAGCCCGGCATGAGTTTACCGGTAAGGCATCGGTGTTTTTGGACGCAAATGAAAATGCATATGGTTCTCCTCTGCCTTCTGTTGCAGGTGAGGACGTGGGCGTGAGGTACAACCGATATCCCGATCCCCTCCAATGGCAGCTGAAGTTTCAATTGGCAAGGATAAAAGGGGTGGCAGCCGAAAATATTTGTATAGGTAATGGCAGCGATGAGATCATTGACCTTGCCTACCGAATTTTTTGTAACCCCGGTAAGGACAATGTGGTCATTTGTCCGCCAACATATGGTATGTACGGGGTAAGTGCCGGCATCAATGATATTGAAATTAAAAAGGTAAACCTTACCAAAGATTTCCAGTTAGATGTGGATGGGATATTGCATGCAGTGGATGCCCATACCAAATTGTTATTCATCTGTTCGCCCAATAACCCTACGGGTAATAGTATGAACCGTGCCGATGTGGAATTGTTGCTGAATAATTTTCGGGGCATTGTTGTCATGGATGAAGCTTATATCAATTATTCAAAACAAAAAACACGTATACAGGAACTTGCCCTTTATCCAAATCTAATAGTGATACAAACCTTATCCAAGGCCTGGGGACTGGCGTCTCTGCGGCTGGGACTCTGTTATGCTTCCCTCGATATTATCGACCTGTTTAACAAAATCAAACCTCCTTATAATATAAATGAAGCCTCTCAGCAAATTGCGCTGCAGGCTTTGCAAAATACGGAGCAGGTCAATGCGTGGATAAGGGAACTGGTAGAGCAAAAAGCGGCGATGATCAATAATCTGGGTAATTTTAAGTTTGTAAAAATGATTTATCCTTCCGATGCTAATTTTATTTTGGTGCAGGTAGATGATGCGGACAACACTTATCAATACCTGGCCAAAAACGGGATAGTGGTGCGTAACCGAAGCAAAGAACCGGGCTGTGAAAATTGCTTACGCATCAGCATTGGAACCCCGGCAGAAAATGAAATCTTAATAAACTTCATGAAGAATTATGAACCTGGAAAACAATGATCTTCAAAGTCCCCCGGTAGGGGGGCAGGGGGCAAAAAAAGTATTATTTATCGACAGGGATGGCACTTTAATAAAAGAAGCGCCACCATCTTACCAACTGGATGATTTCAGTAAGCTGGAATTTTACCCGGATATGTTCTATTATATGAGGAAGATAGCAGAAGAGCTGAATTATGAACTGGTGATGGTGACCAACCAGGATGGATTGGGAACCGAATCCTTCCCCGAGGAAAACTTTTGGCCGGTGCAGGACTTTGTTATGAAAAGCCTGGAAAATGAATGGATAAATTTTTCTGAAATAATTATTGACAGGACATTACCGGCAGATAACGCACCAACCCGTAAACCGGGCACTGCTTTGCTTGCTGAATATATTAATAACCCGGATTATGACCTGGTGAACTCATTGGTAATTGGCGATCGTATTACCGATATGCAACTGGCGAAAAATTTAAACTGTAAAGGGATATGGTTGAATACAGACTCAACATTGGGAGCAGGAGAGGTAAATGATTCAATGGCCGATTTAAAACATGAGGTTATTGTTTTGGAAACAACCCGTTGGGCAGACATATACCATTACCTGAAATTACCCCCACGTATCAACCGGCACCAGCGCAATACCAAGGAAACAAAAATAACGATTGAAATAAATCTCGACGGAACGGGAAAATCGGATAACCATACCGGCTTACCATTTTTTGATCACATGCTGGACCAGGTTGCCCGGCATGGAAATATTGACCTGGCCATAACCTGCGACGGGGATCTTCATATAGATGAACACCACAGTATTGAAGATACCGGCATTGCATTGGGAGAGGCCATGACAAAGGCTTTGGGCGATAAGCGGGGTATAGAGCGCTATGGGTTTTTATTACCCATGGATGATTGCCTGGCACAGGTGGCCCTTGATTTTGGAGGCCGCAGCTGGATTGTATGGGATGCCGGATTCAAAAGGGAGAAAATAGGAGAGATGCCCACGGAAATGTTTTTTCATTTCTTTAAGTCCTTTAGCGATGCTGCAAAATGTAACCTCCATATTAAGGCAGAAGGAGACAATGAACATCACAAGATTGAATCCATCTTTAAAGCATTTGCCAAGACAATAAAAATGGCGGTAAAAAGAGATATCCATAATAATTCACTCCCATCAACAAAAGGGATTTTATAATATGCAGGTTGCCATCATAAAATATAATTCGGGTAATGTGCAAAGTGTGCAGTATGCTTTGCAAAGAATTGGTGTGGAATCTGTAGTAACGGATGATGCCACGATCATCCGTAAAGCAGACAAAGTTATTTTTCCCGGTGTAGGCCATGCCTATGCAGCGATGGAATATTTAAGGGAGCGGGAAATGGATAAACTGATTGCCGGGTTAACGCAACCCGTTCTCGGAATCTGCCTCGGGCTTCAACTCATGTGCAATCATTCCGAAGAAGGAGATACAAAATGCCTGGGTATATTTGATACAGCAGTGAAACTGTTTCAATCTCCGGGTTTAAAAGTGCCTCAAGTTGGATGGAATAACCTGTATGATCTCAACTCAGTTTTATTTAACGGATTGCAGGAAGCTGATTTCGTGTACTCGGTGCACAGTTATTATGCAGCTGTATCTGCCAACACGGTAGCAAAAACAGATTATATTTTACCGTATAGCGCTGCATTGCAAAAAAATAATTTTTATGCAGTACAGTTTCATCCCGAAAAATCGGGAGCAACAGGCGAAACCATTTTAAAAAACTTTATCAAACGCTTATGATCATTATTCCGGCAATAGATATTATCGATGGCAAATGTGTACGCCTTACCAAAGGCGATTACGCACAGCAAAAAATCTACAACGAAAATCCGGTTGAAGTAGCAAAACAGTTTGCGGATGCAGGATTACAGCGGCTGCATATTGTAGACCTGGATGGTGCCAGGTTGGGGAAGATCAGCAATTTGACTGTGCTGGAAAAAATAGCAACCGCCACCAATATGGTTATTGATTTTGGTGGCGGTGTGAAGCATATGGACGATGTGGAAAATATTCTAAACGCAGGTGCAGCCATGGTTACCATCGGAAGCCTGGCCGTTAAGCATCCGGAAATACTGGAAGAATGGCTGATGGAATTTGGTGCCGGTAAATTTTTAATTGGAGCTGATGTGTTGGATGAAAAAGTAAAGATCAGCGGATGGCTGGAGGATGGAGGTGTCAATATTTTTGACTTTGCAGGAACACTCTTAAGCCTCGGGGCCATAAACATTTTTTGTACAGACATTTCAAAAGATGGCATGATGCAGGGCCCATCCATTGACCTGTACAAAAAAATAATGGAACAACATCCCGAAATCAATTTAATAGCCAGCGGCGGCGTAAGCAAACCAGATGATGTTAAGCGTTTAAAGGAAATTGGTTGTGCAGGTGCCATTATCGGCAAAGCGATCTATGAGCATTTGATTACACTGCAGGAACTGGCAGCCCTGAACAGTAAACTTCCAAACTCCTGAACATGCTTACAAAAAGAATCATACCCTGCCTGGATATCAAAGACGGCCGAACGGTTAAAGGCATCAACTTCGAATCTATCCGTGATGCCGGCGACCCGGTAGAATTGGCCATGCTGTATTCTGAACAGGGAGCAGATGAACTGGTTTTCCTGGATATAACGGCAACTGTTGAAAAAAGAAAAACACTGGTTGAATTGGTAAAAAAAATTGCCTCGAGTATCAATATTCCATTTACTGTTGGTGGGGGAATTAGTACGGTGGATGATGTAGCCTTGCTTTTACAAAATGGGGCAGATAAGATCTCCGTAAACACGGCAGCATTTAAAGACCCGGGTTTGTTGAAAGAATTGAGTGACGCTTTCGGCAGCCAATGTGTTGTGCTGGCAATCGATACAAAAAAAGAAGCAGATGGTGAATGGTATGTTTATTTAAATGGCGGAAGAACAAAGACAGTAACCAAAACAAGCGACTGGGCTAGGCAGGCAGTAGAAGCCGGTGCCGGCGAAATTTTATTGACCAGTATGAATAATGACGGAACTAAAAATGGTTTTGCATTGGATATTACGGCTACCTTATCCAATAGTTTGCCGATACCGGTTATTGCATCCGGAGGGGCTGGATCTTTGTCTCATTTTAAAGACGTGTTCGGGATCGCCCATGCCGATGCCGCATTGGCAGCCAGCATCTTTCATTACAAAGAAATTGAAATACGTGCGCTTAAAAAATATTTAAACGAAAACAATATTAATGTACGATTATGAATAATATCGATAAATCACCCCCTGGAGGCTTGGGGGGGCTCAATTTTAAAAAATATGGTGATGGGCTTGTACCTGCAATTATTCAGGATGCAGTAACCCATAGCGTCTTAATGCTCGGTTTTATGAATGAAGAAGCACTGGCGAAAACAAATGCATTACAAAAAGTAACTTTTTTCAGCCGCGCCAAAAACCGTTTGTGGACCAAGGGAGAAGAAAGCGGCAACTTCCTTTTTGTAAAAGAGATAATGGCAGATTGCGATCAGGATACCTTGTTGATCAAAGTAGATCCCGCCGGGCCGGTTTGCCACACAGGTGCCGATACCTGTTGGAATGAAAAGAACAATTCTAAAGATTTTCTTCATCAACTGGAAAAAATAATCAGCGACCGTAAAAATAATCCTACTGAGAAATCTTATACCAGTTCCTTATTTGCAAAAGGGATCAACAAGATTGCCCAAAAAGTGGGTGAGGAAGCTGTTGAATTGGTTATTGAATCAAAAGATAACAATCCTGATCTCTTTAAAGATGAGGCAGCTGATCTTTTATTTCATTACCTTATTTTATTGCAGGCAAAGGGTTTTATGTTAGACGATATTGTACAGGTATTGAAAGCACGACAGGTATAATCGTTTACCTGCCTTATATAACCAGGATGGTACTAGTCAGATACCGCGGAACAAAAGGATTGCCGGATATTAATTCTATCGAATAGCGAAAATATTCAACGAGCGTAAAAATTTTTCAAATAAACCGGTGCCCGGGAAGTATTTTTTTCACTTTGCTTCTTAAATTTTTTTCCCCTGTTTTACTGCGAATTATTTGTAAACAGAAAAGTTGTACTTTTAACCCCAACCCCACGAATAGTTTACTACCGAAAAAATTTCTTTGATGAATTTTTAAATGAATGTACATGAAAAAGTTAATGCTGTTTCTATTGCTTGTTATATCCATAAACCTGCAGGCACAACAAATAACCGGGTGTGGTTTTAAAGTACCTCCCCGTTCAGTTTTAAAGTCCAATTTCAGTTCGGTATACGAAGCCAAAACTATTTTAAATAATATGCTGGACAGTATTAAGTGGCAGGAGAATTTTAATGTTCGTGAGGAAAATGGGATTCGCAATGCCTATGCCACCATTATCGGCAACAAGCGTTGGATCATTTATGATAATAATTTCCTGGAAGATATTGATGCGTATACGGCAACCAAGTGGGCATCTATAAGCATTTTAGCACATGAAATGGGACACCATTATTATAATCATGTGGTTAGCCGCTCGGGCAGTACGCCGCCAAAAGAAATTGAGGCAGATGCATTTTCGGGATATGTCATGCAAAGGCTCGGTGCCAATCTAAACGAATCGGTTGCAGCCATTACGGCCATTGCCACGGATAATGCCAGTTCAACACATCCTGCAAAAAAAGACCGGGTTGAATCCATAACAAAAGGATGGAACAGTGCCAAAGGGCAACCCGCTGGTAATACAACCGGTAATACTGGAGGCAACACCGGAAATAACCCGGGAGGCAACACCGGAAATAACCCGGGTGGAAACAGCACCTCAAACTTGCCACCGCTGGACGACCCAAGCTGGATCAGCCTCAGTATACAAAGTATAAAAACAGAAACGGTCATGTTAAGTGATGATGGTAAAAATTACCAGGCCGCCGAAATTAAAGCGGGTGAACCATTCGTTTTTCTTTTTGAAATTTATAAATATGGATGGTTAAGACTGCCTTATTTTAACGGTTACAGAACTTATAAATTAATGCATGGCAAGGATTACAGCATACTCTGGAACCGCCGTACAAAAAACTGGACCCTGGTAGAGGTGCCGAATTAAAAAACAGGTTAAGCGGTTCCCAGCAACTTGTTTTTCTGCGCTATATATTCCTCCCGTGTAATGGCACCTTTCTGCATTAATTCAAAAAGCTTGTGTAATTCATCGGCTATCATTTGTTGCAAAGCGTTTGTATTCGGGTTTGTTTTGGCGATGGCTTCGGCCAGCAATACCGCCTGTTTACTGTTTTGCGTTTCCTTATAATCTTCCTGTGCCCGGGTAATGGTATCTTTTAATTTTTTGGGGTGATGAATGAGTTCATGCATGGTTTCGCCCATTTCGGCCGCTGTTTGAATATCTACTGTGCCATATCCTGCAATTCGGCCCCAAAAAGATTGATCGTACTCTACATTATTAATTTTATCGAGTGGGCTCTCCTTAGAGTAGCGGGTATAGAAACCGCTTTCTTCTACCACCCGTAAATTGGTTACACACCAGATATTATGTATCCATTTCACGTACTCCACCAATGGATACGATCCGGCCAATAAAATAATGACCAACGCTGCAGTGCTGCGAAACCACAATAGTAAAATGATTGCTAACAGGAACCAGGCAAGAAAAGGTAATACCAGTTTTAACCAATGTTGCCTGATTGTTATCAGGATCTTTTCATTTTTTTTAAGTGCTGTTCTCATGGCCGGGGTTTTAATTAAACCGTAAAATAATAAAAACCGGAATACAAAGAAGTAAGAAATTTGCCGTCAAAAAATTCTTTTTATTTATGTTGATGTGGTAGCTGGTTAAATTATAACTGCAGCAAACCCACTTTATACAAATTACTCACCGGCTTATTATCCCAAAACAATTCAAAATCTTCCAACCCGGCGTTTTCGTAATCCGCCTTTATTTCCTGCAAGGTGATCGTTTTTGGGTTTGAAAGTGTTGTGCGTTCTAAAATTCCGGTTAACCATTTACCGGCTGCTGCATCAACTTTAATAGTAATGGTTTCTTTTTTAGTTTGAAAAGTCAGGGCCTGTAGTTCCCACTGGTTACCTTTTTTACTTTTTGTGATGATCTCAGTTTTGGGTTGTTTGCCCAAATAGATAATTTTTGCTTTTGGGTTCGCATGTACGATCTCAACTTCTTCAATGGCTTTGATAATATAATCCGGCGCAATGGTTGTTCTCGGTACTTTTTGATCGAACCATTTTTGTAAAGGGTAATCAAAACAGGCGCCATGCATATAATTGAGCAGCGATTTTTTTAGTCCAAAACTGAAACTTTCGTGATCGGTACCAGTTGGGTCAATGTGTTCAATATCATTGTTGGCAAAGCTGCCGATGGTTTCAGAAACTTTTTTTACTTGATACTTTTCCGGTTCAAGTCCAACCGGGCTGTGCGCCGTCATGGTAAACAAATGCCAGAATGCAGATTGTAAAATACCGGCTTCAAAAAGTTGGCGAACCATTTCAAGCGAGTCAATGGTTTCCTGGGCGGTTTGTGAGGGGAAGCCATACATGAGATAGGCATGCACCATGATGCCGGCTTCGGTAAAATTTTTATTAACCCTGGCAACCTGTGCAACAGTAATTCCTTTTTGAATTAATTTCAGTAAACGGTCGCTTGCCACTTCCAGTCCACCGGAGATGGCAATACAACCAGATGCTTTTAATAAAAGGCAAAGGTCTCTTGTAAAACTTTTTTCAAAACGAATATTGGCCCACCAGCTAACGGTTATTTTTCTGCAGATGATCTCCATGGCCAGCGCACGCATTAAAGCGGGTGGCGCAGCTTCGTCTACAAAATGAAAACCCTGTTGCCCTGTTTGTGCGATCATTTCTTCCATACGGTCGCATAAAAGGGATGCAGTAATTGGTTCATAATTTTTAATATAGTCCAATGAAATATCGCAGAAAGTGCATTTCCCCCAGTAGCAACCGTGTGCCATGGTGAGTTTGTTCCAGCGGCCATCGCTCCATAAACTGTGCATGGGATTAATGACTTCAATGGCCGAAATGTATTTGTCGAGATAAAAATCACTGTAGTCGGGTGTGCCAACCTGGCCCTGTTTGTAGTCGGTGCAAGCCGTATTATTTAAGTAAACGACTTTGCCATCAACTAAAGTAAAAGTCCGTTTTAATTCTTGTAATGTTTTTTCGCCGTTGATATGTTGTATTATGTTTTCGATTGGCGCTTCGCCATCATCTAGCGTAATAAAATCGTAAAATTCAAAAACACGGGGATCCGATAGGGAACGCAATTCGGTATTGGCGAAGCCGCCACCCATCGCCACTTTTACCGAAGGATAGTTTTTCTTTATCCATTGTCCGCAACGTAAAGAAGTATATAGATTACCGGGGAAGGGAACGGAGATGGCCACCAATTTTGGTTGTATGGCTTCCATTTTTTGCTGTAAGATATTAATCAGTATTTTATCGAGATAAGTATAGGGTTGTAGTAAAGTGACATAGAGCTCATCAAAACTATTGGCACTTCGCCCCAACCTTTCGGCATAACGGCTAAAACCAAAATGTTCGTCTACGGTTTCTTTGATCAGGTCACTGAGATCTTCCAGATACATGGTAGCAATATGTTTTGCTTTGTCCTGGGTGCCCATGCTGCCAAATGCCCATTTTAGATCGTCCAACTGCCCAAATCGTTCTGCTTCCGGTAAAAAATCACGTTTACAAATTAAATGAGCCAGGGTAGCACTCTTGCCCTGCAAAAACAACATCACGGCATCAATGGTATTGATATAGTCATCCTGCAAATTAATTATTCTTGCTGCATTGGTAGGGTGTTCTTTTTGAAGTGCATTAATTTCGTTAAACAGATTTTGTAAGCCGGGTTTTGAAAATAAGGCCACAGTAACTTCAATACCCAGGTCGGCCTGGAAGGAATGTATATTTTTTGTGTTGAGAAAACCTTTCAGGTATGCGGTTGCCGGGTAAGGGGTATTGAGTTGGGTGAAAGGCGGTGTTATTAAAAAAACAGGTATGCTCAAATTGGGTTGTTTACAGGCAAAAATATTCTTTAATAGTTAAATGGAGACAATTGTTGTTCTGGTGAATTTTTAATTACATCCTATGGTGTGGACACAAAGACAGATTATAACCCAAACCCAACAGGTAATGCGGTTGATCCAATGCTGCGAAGCAGAAAATCCGTAAAAAATACCTTTTGACGAATAAATGGTCATCAATATTTATTTCAGCTACAGTACTATCGAAGTATTTAAATAATCATTTCTAAAACAGATCTGACATTATCCGTCAAATCTGTGTTATCCGTGTTCCTTTTTTGAAAAATGAATATGTCAAAGGATAGGTTTATATCGGGAAGCACCACAACATCATATAATAATGGCAAATCCAAAAAATCTTGCAGTAAATTGCGGCATGACTCCGGAAAGAATAGAACGACTCACTTTCGTATTAAACAAACGGCAGCCCGATCTTACCGTATTGTTGGAAAATGTATTTGATCCACACAATATCTCTGCTGTTATGCGTACCTGCGATGCAGTAGGCATACAGGATATCTATATTCTCAATACCAAAATTCCTCCTCACAAAAAATGGGGAGCCAAAAGTTCGTCCAGCGCAGCAAAATGGTTAACCGTTCACCAGTTTACGGAACCGGTGGCCTGTTTTGCCGAATTAAGAAAGCACTACAAAAAAATATACACGACTCATTTAAGTACCGATGCGGTTGGCCTGCATGCATTAGATTTAACCGAACCGGTGGTTTTGGTATTTGGTAATGAGCAAAGCGGTATCAGTGAAGAAATTATCGCCATGGCCGATGGGAATTTTATTATTCCGCAGGTTGGCATTATCAAATCATTGAATATTTCGGTTGCCTGTGCAGTTTGTTTGTACGAAGCATACCGGCAAAAGAAAGATGCCGGTCATTATAATCAATCGAAATTAGCCGGAGAGAAACTAAGTGCCCTTCGTGAAGAATGGGGGTTTATTGAGGAGTGATTTTTATTGCCGGGAAGACGGGAAGACGTTTTTCTGATGTTTTCTTCTTTTACGCCTTCCCGTCTTCCACGCAGTGTGCTCTGCACCGGCTAATTTTGGGTTTCCTTTCTATACGATTTATTTGTATGATGAAAGGCGAATTCATTCTCCCTCAAATCCAATAACTTTAGTGCTCCAAAATAAATTGTATGATGAAATTAATTTTACCGGTATTGCTGTTCACCAGCATCAGTATTTCTGCGCAAATCCTGCCTGGCGCGCAGGCGGGCAAAAAACCTTTAACACATGATGTGTACGATGGCTGGAAAAGCCTGGGCGAAAAATTGATCAGCAATGACGGACAGTACACAGTATATAGTGTAAATCCTCAGGAAGGAGATGGAGAGTTGATCATTCAACACCTGGTAACAAAGGAAAAGACAACAATTCCCAGGGGGTATGCGTCGATAATCACCGAAGACAGCCGCTATGTGGTTTTTAAAATAAAACCACTCTTCCGGGATACCCACCAGGCAAAAATAAAAAAGAAAAAGCCCGATGATATGCCCAAAGATTCAGTGGGTATCTTAGAATTGGGTAAAGAAGGGCAGGTGACCTTTCCAAGAGTAAAAGGTTTTAAAACGCCGGAAAAAGGTGCGGGCTGGGTGGCTTATCAAATGGAAAAACCATTGCCCGACACCGCAAAAAAGACAAAGAAAGCCGTAATGGACACGGCTAAAACAAATGTTGACCTGCTGATGAAACTGGCCGATTCTATTATACGAAAATCGGTGAATGGAGCGAATTCGGGTAAGCTTACCAATGAAGAAGTGATTAAGGCTATAAATAAAGCGGCTAAGGAAATTCTAAAAAAGGGGAAAGACGGGTTAATGGCCGAAGATGAATCTGCAGATGCAGAAGGGGATGATGGTCCGGGAGGAGCATCGGCGGCAGAAGGCACAGATCTGATCGTGCGCAGGCTGAGCGATGGCAGTGAGAAAAAAATTAAACTGGTCAATGAATATGCTTTTGATAAAAAAGGGACCAGGTTGGTCATTGAAACAACCAAAGCGGCCAAAGACAGTAATAGTATTGCCTATGTTTTTATTTATAACCTGGCAACAGATAAAACAGATACCATCATGCGAAATTTGAATGAGGGTAAAAATTACAGTTTTGACGAAGAAGGAACGCAACTTGCTTTTGTTGCAGAAAGAGACAGCAGTAAAAAAGCGTTGCAAAGATTCTATAAACTCTGGTACTTTAACAACCAACTGGACAGTGCAACCCTGATCGCGGAAAAAAATACCGTGGGCATGCAATTGGGGTATACCATCAGCGAAAACGGGGCTGTAAAATTCAGTAATGACGGCAAGAAATTATTTTTTGGTACTGCTCCGATAACGCCTGCCAAAGACACTACCCTTGTTGATTTTGAATTGGCACGATTAGATGTATGGCATTATGATGATGATTATTTGCAACCCATGCAGCTCAAAAACCTGAAAACTGAATTGAACCGCAGTTATATGGCAGTGATAAAACCCGGTGATAATAAGGTGGTTCAGCTGGGTGATGAAAATACGGAGAATATTACACTCGTTGATGAAGGAAATGCCGACTGGGTCTTAGGGGAAAGCAACAAAGGTAGCCGTATTGCCATGCAGTGGGAGGGGCGTTCCAAAACAACTACCTATTATGTCAGCACAATAGACGGTAGTAAAAAAATAATAAAAGCAGCTTCCCGGGCAAATTTTACGCCATCTCCAAAAGGTAAATACGTGTATTGGTACGATCCGGAGTTAAAAAACTATTTTACCTGGAACACAACAAATGCGGTGATCAAAAACATCAGCGAAAAAATTAAAGAGCCCTTGTATGATGTGGAGAATGATGTGCCCGATTTGCCGAGAGCTGCTGGTTTTACGGGTTGGACGGCCAATGATCAATACGCACTGTTCAATGATGTGTATGATATCTGGCAGGCGGATCCCAACGGTTTTGAGCAGCCCAAAAATGTAACCAACGGTTTTGGTAAAAAGCATAAGACTGAATTAAATTATGTGAACCTGGACAGGGAAAAGCGTTTCATAGAGGCTGATGAAAATATTTTACTACGTTCGATGGATAAAACCAGTAAATATGGTGGGTTCTAT
Organism: Chitinophagaceae bacterium; assembly: GCA_031402615.1. Taxonomy (GTDB): domain Bacteria; phylum Bacteroidota; class Bacteroidia; order Chitinophagales; family Chitinophagaceae; genus Ferruginibacter. The sequence continues at coordinate 94,993 of JANNSN010000052.1, read as the reverse complement.
ACCAAAAAACTAAATGAAACCGGGGATCCTGTATTGCTTACCACGGGCCCTTTCAGTTTCGGAAACCCTGTTAAAGCCAATCTGGCAGCGCAATATATTGTACAGCGTTCGGATATCAGTAAAAGTGAGCTGTATACCTCAACTGATTTGAACAACCTTGTACAGTTGACCGATATGGCCGATCAGCAAAAAGACTATAACTGGGTTACCGCGGAACTGGTAAAATGGAAAATGTTCGACGGTAAAATGAGCGAAGGTATTTTATACAAGCCTGCAAATTTTGATCCAAAGAAAAAATACCCGGTCATCTTTTATTTCTATGAAAGAAATACTGATGGTATATATTCCTACAAATCACCTGCACCAAGTGCATCCACCGTTAATGTTCCCTATTTTGTAAGTAACGAATATTTGATTTTTGATCCAAATATTTATTATAAAAATGGAGAGCCCGGTAACAGCGCTTACAACAGCGTGGTTAGTGCCGCTCAATATTTATCCAAAATGCCTTTTGTAGACGCTGCCAGGATGGCTTTGCAGGGACAAAGTTGGGGGGGATACCAGATCGCATATCTCGTTACCAAAACAAATATGTTCCGTGCTGCCTGGGCAGGTGCTCCCGTTAGTAATATGACGAGTGCTTACGGTGGTATACGCTGGGGCACCGGCATGAACCGCCAGTTTCAATACGAACAAACACAAAGCCGTATAGGCGCTACACTTTGGGAAAGGCAGGACCTGTACCTGAAAAATTCACCACTGTTTTCGGCTGATAAAGTAAACACACCCCTGGTGATCATGCACAACGATGCTGATGGTGCCGTGCCCTGGTACCAGGGTATTGAATATTTTACAGCGCTGCGTCGTCTTGGAAAAAAAGTTTGGATGTTGCAGTACAATGGCGAAGATCATAATTTGATTGAACGTAAAAACCGAAAAGATCTGTCAATCAGGTTAGGGCAGTTTTTTGATTATTATTTGAAAGATGCGAAGCCTGCCAGGTGGATCAAAGAAGGTGTACCGGCAACGGATAAAGGAATAGATTGGGGATTGGGGTTAGAGTAAATTCTGGCTTTTCCACCAGCTTATTATTATTCCAATTTCGGGGATACGGAATTACGTTCGAAAGGATACACCTATTTTAGTCAAGTTTTAAAAATAATATCGTGCAATTCAAAACTTTCGATTCATCGGTTTACAGGAACAGGCGTTCTGTACTGAAGAAAAATATTGGTAACGGACTTGTCATCCTGATGGGTAATGAGGAGAGCAGTATGAATTATAAGGACAACTGGTATCCTTTCCGACAGGATAGTAATTTCCTCTACTACTTCGGCATTAATACCGCCGGCCTGGCTGCTGTTATTGATGTGGACAGTGGAACCGAGATCATCTTTGGTAATGAGTTGACTGTTGAGGATATTGTATGGACAGGCCCTTTGCCGTCAGTTGAGGAGATGGCTGCAGCAGTTGGCGTTGCCAACACACAACCGTATAAAAATATAGCAACAGTGATCAGCACTGCATTGGCCGGCAAAAGAAAGATTAATTTCACGCCCCCATACCGTACCGAAAATAAAAATAAGCTGGCGGAATGGTTAAACGTTTCTCCGGTAGCAGTAAGCGAATTGTCATCTGTTTCCCTGATAAAAGTCATCGTTGCCCAGCGTTCCTATAAAGAAAATTGCGAAGTGGAGGAAATGGATAGGGCAACCCTCATCAGTGGCGATATGCATTTGATGGCCATGCGCTACGCCAGGCCCGGTATGAAGGAATATGAAGTGATGGCAAAAGTAAAAGAAACAGCGTATGCCAGTAACGCAAGCCTTTCTTTTCATCCGATCGTTACCATTCATGGCGAAACATTGCACAATGTGTATGCCGGTAATACCATCAAAGAGGGACAAATGATCTTATGTGATGCCGGTGCTGCCACCGATATGAATTATGCCGGAGACCTTACCTGTACATTTCCCGTGGGTAAAAAATTTACTGAAAAACAAAAAGAAGTATATGAGATCGTTTTGCTGGCACATAACAGTTCTGTAGCCATGCTGAAGCCTGGCGTGTTATTTAAGGATGTGTATTTGAACGCTGCACAAAAAATTGTGGAAGGTATGCAATCATTGGGTGTGGTAAAAGGAGATGCCAGCGAAGCTGTGGCGGCAGGTGTACATGCTATGTTCTTTCAGTGTGGGCTCGGCCATATGATCGGGTTGGATGTGCATGATATGGAAGATCTTGGCGAACCCTATGTTGGTTACACAGATACACTAAAGAAGAGTACACAGTTCGGGATGAAATCGTTGCGGCTCGGTAGGGAACTGGAACCTGGATTTACATTAACAGTGGAACCGGGTATTTATATGATACCGCAATTAATGGATAAATGGAAGGCAGAAAACAAATTTTCCGGGTTTATCGACTACCAGGCATTGGAGCGTTACCGTGATTTCAGTGGCATCCGCGTTGAAGAGGATTACCTGATCACTGAAAACGGTTACCGCTTACTGGGAAAAAAATTGCCCATGACGGTTGCTGAAGTGGAATCGGTGAGGGAACAAAGTTTATCAACATAAATCCCGGGTAAATCATGCTGGTATTAACCAACGACCAGGTTTCGTCCCTGCTCAGTTTTGATGAGGTGATTATTTCGGTGGAAGCCGCGTTGGTTGCCAATGAAAGCGGGGCCGCCATTGCTCCGCAACGGATGCATGTTGACTATGGAAACAACAGTATGTTGTGTATGCCTGCAATTGGCGCCAATTACATCAGTACCAAACTGGTAACTGTGGTACCGGGCAATAGGGAAAAGCATTTGCCGCTGATCAATACGGTGCTCCTCTTAAGTGATAAAGAGCATGGCACGCCGCTTGCGTTGATGAATGCGGGAAATTTGACCGCACTGCGAACCGGTGCCCTGGGAGCTGTTGGTTTGCGTTATACAACGCCTGCGGATATTGATTCCATCGGGCTGATCGGTTTGGGTGTGCAGGGTTTTCAACAGGCTGTATTTGCCTGCAGTGTAAGGCCATTAAAAGTGATGTATGTTTTAAAAAGAAAAGAAGAAGCCTTTCAGCAATTTAGCCGGTTTGTGAATCGTCATTTTCCGAAAATAAAAATAGTTTCCTGTAAAACGGCTGAAGAAATCCTGGAAAGCACAAGGGTTCTTATTGCTGCCACCACATCAGTCACCCCTGTAATACCGGGCGATACTGCGTTGCTAACAGGGAAACATTTTATCGGCATCGGCTCTTATAAACCAACCATGCAGGAATTTCCTGACGAGGTATACCGGTTGGCGGGTAACCTGTTGATCGATTCGGATGCCGCCCGGTATGAGACCGGTGATATTATCAACCCGGTTAAAAAAGGAATTATTGAAACAGAAAATGTATTTACCCTTGGGAAACTAATAACCGGGGAAAGAAAAATAAACGTGGAGGATACTACGGTTTATAAATCGGCCGGTATGGCCTTATATGATCTGTTCCTGGCCGAAGCATTGTATGAAAAAGCCCTTGAAAAAAATGCCGGAACATATGTGGATCTGTAAAGAATAATCGTGCAGCATCGCATAAATGCCAAAACCGGCAATCAACCTGCAGGTATGTTTACGTTTGCTGTGGCGAGATCTAACGATCAGAAAAAAACATGTGAAAGCAGCGGCTTTTTGTAATATGGGCGGAACGGGAATAAAATAATGACCGGCGAAACTAAATCTGTATTTTTTATATAGTTGTGTATATTCAAAGCCGGGCTCAAACCCACAACTACTATCCATTCAAATATTATGTATGTCTAAAATTTTGTTTACCATTTTATTTTCCTGCGTGCTGTTTGTATCCCGGGGTCAATCCAGCGCATTTACAACCAGGGACAGTTTAAATGCCAATTGTGATCAGGTGATGCAGACTTTTACGGAGGGTAAATTTGGCGAAGGCGTTCAATTATTCAGACGAAATTCGGTGATGGACACGGGAACCATCAATAATATAGGCAAAACCATGGAGGAGCAGATGGCTGCGTTATTACCTTTTTATAAGAAAAACATAGGGTATGAACTTATAGAAGAAAAACCAATAAGGAATACGCTGGCACGCAGGCGGTATTTACTGAAGTATGAAAATTATTTTCTCACATTTGATTTTATTCTCTATAATAACGGCACGGGCTGGACAGTTTCTAATTTTAATTACCGGGACGAGCCTAAAGACCTTTTTTGACTCTATTATTTGAAAATAATTAACATGGCGAAAGCTGTTCAACCATCAAAATAACTACATGACCCGAAAAAATTATACTGCAATTGCCTTGGTTTTTTGTTCCCTGGTATTTTCTGCCTGCAGTAATTCAGCAGATAACAAGGTAAAAACTGTTTATTCGCCGGATTCAAAAGACTTATATGATAGTATCGTATCTATGGACAGTGTATTCTTTACGGCCTATAACGATTGCGACCTGGGCAAAATGGCTTCCTTGATCTCGGAGGACCTGGAATTCTATCATGACCGGGGCGGATTAATGACCTCGAAGGACAGTGTACTGGAAGCTATTAAGAATAATATCTGCGGAAAAGTAACCCGCGAGTTGGTAAAGGGCAGTATTGAAGTGTATCCCATTGCCGGATACGGAGCGGTAGAAATGGGCCAACATTTTTTTCATAATAACCAGGAGCCCGAACCTGCCGAACATAAAATTGGTAAATTTGTTCAATTGTGGAAACACGAAAACGGGCAATGGAGACTCACCCGTATCATCAGCTTACATTAAAATTCAGACAATGAAAATACAGGTTGATGACAACATCAGTTTGGAATTTTTAAAAGAGATTCATGCGGAGGCGTTATTAAATCTCGTAAACGGCAATCGTTTGTATTTAAGGACATGGCTGCCCTGGGTTGACAGTATGCAAACCGTTGATAATTTTAAACTGTATATCATTAATTCGCGAAGACAAGCCACCAATAGAACCGATTTTGGTTTTGGCATCTTTGTAAATGGTGCACTTGTTGGCCGTATTGGTCTACACCATATTAATCAGCAAAACAAAATAGGGGAAATAGGATACTGGCTGGCAGACGGCATGCAGGGCCGGGGTATCATTACCAAATGTTGCAGGGCATTGATCAATTACGGGTTTACTGAGATAGGGTTGAACCGTATTGAAATAAAATGCGGTGCAGGGAATGAAAAAAGTGGCGCTATCGCTCAAAAACTTGGATTTAAACAGGAAGGTATTTTAAGAAGCGCCGAGTGGCTGAATGCAAAATTTATTGACCTGTATCTTTATGCGCTGTTAAAATATGAATGGAAGGATTTGGACCTATAATATCTCAGCTTTCTTCTTTTGCCTCCCGGGTAGGTATCCTCACCGACCGGAACGTAATTTTGAATTGAATTAAAAAATGTCAAGGCTTAGTCCATACCAGGGGGTACCAACCCGGAGAATGATCCGGTGTTCCAATCTGTTTATTCTTTCTTTTGTTTTTTATGGAACCATTGTACCCAAATTTTCTGCTGTTTGCAACCGTTATTTTCTTTTTGCGTATATAATAATTGAAGCTGATAAAATAGCTTTCCTTTTTTTACCTGGTTAATATAATCTACATGAAAAAACATTTGATTGTGTCGTTCTTTGGTTTGCTATTAATGGCATCTTGTAAAAAAGACAATAATACACCGGCGTTTTTAAATACACCGGCACCGGTTACATCAACCACGCTGGTTACCGGAAATTTTACGGGGAGTGCGCATCCATGCAGCGGCACTGTTAAGGTTGTAAAGGATAATGCCAATAAATTATTTCTTGTTTTCGAGAATTTCAACACCGATAACGGCCCGGATCTAAGGGTCTGGTTTTCGCCCAATAACAGTGGGTCCCCATACCAGGAGCTCGGTTTATTAAAAGCTGCCAGAGGAAATTTTAATTATGAGTTGAATGCATCTTTTGACTATACAACCAACAACCGGGTGTTGATCTGGTGCAGGCAATTTTCGGTGTTATTTGGATATGCAGTATTGCAATAGACGAAGCTGTTTACACATAAATCTTTTCTGGCGATCATTATTTTTTTTCGGAAAAACCCGGGGCGGACAGGGTTATGCCTTCCTGCCATTAATAAAATATAGATTTTCTGATTCCTGTGATATACCTGAGCCGTCCTGTTAAAATTTCAACACTATTATTAACATAAACACGATCAATTATGAAACTTGTAAAAAAAATGACAGCTTTTGCTGTTACCGTATTAGCCCTGGCTGCATGCCAAAAAGAAACCAAATTATTTACGCCGGAAGAAACTGCTGCCGGAAAGACTGAACAAATAAATGTGCAGTCGGAAGATGAAGACGATAATTTACGCGGTGGTCATAAAAAGGTTTACACACTTAACAATGCGGTAAGCGGCAACGCGGTTATAGTTTATGACCGTGCTTCTAACGGTACTTTAACGTTTAATGATGCCTATACTACCGGGGGTACCGGTACCGGTGGGGGATTAGGTAACCAGGGCGCTTTATTTATGTCGGATGATGATGATATTCTTTTGGCTGTAAATCCCGGCAGCAACAGCATTTCATCTTTTAAGATCAGGGATAACGGGTTACAGTTACGATCAACAGTTAGTTCCGGAGGAATGAGGCCCGTAAGTATTACACAGCATGACGATATTGTTTTTGTTTTAAATGGCGGAGGCACCAATAACATTTCCGGATTTAGATTAACAGGTAATGGAATGCTGCAAGCCATACCCAATTCTACCAGGCCATTGAGTGCTGCGGGTACGGGCCCGGCACAGGTGTCTTTTGTTAATGATGGTAAGGTGTTGGTGATCACAGAAAAAGCTACAAATAAAATTACGACGTACGCGGTAAACGGAAATGGTATTCCCGGAATGATGCGTTCCATAACGTCATCCAGCCCAACTCCTTTTGGTTTTGCTGATGGCAAACATGGAAATATTTTTGTTTCTGAAGCTGTTGGTGGAGCTCCCGGGGCTAGTGTGCTGTCGTCCTACCGGGTCGGTGATAACGGTTCTATAAATTTAGTAAATGGTTCAGTTGGTGCAGGTCAGTCTGCCGCCTGCTGGGTAGTGTTAACCAACAATGGTAAATATGCCTACGCCACCAATACGGCAAGCAATAATATTTCCTCATTTGCTGTAAACAATTCAGGCAATGTACAGGTAGCTGAGGCAATTGCCGTAACAACAATGGCAGGACCAATTGATGCAGCGCTTAGCAATAATTCTAAATTTTTGTACGTGTTAAATGGAGGAGGACATAGTATCCAGGGATATAGGGTAGAAAATAACGGGACATTAAATTTTATACAAACCGTTACCGGTTTGCCGGCAGGTGCTACCGGGCTTGTGGCAAGATAGGATCAAAAACGATCAGGAAAAACTACCGTGATAAAAATTACGGTAGTTTTTTTTGAACTTTATCCCTGGTCGGTGTCCTTTTTCCCTGGTCATTGTCCTCACCAACCTTGACGTAATTAGCAATTTTATCTTGTCTTGAAATATAATTTCCTATATACTCCTGTTACCATCAAAATTCTCCAATTCTTTACTAACCGCATTTAAGAATGTTGAACCTAAAGCGCCGTCTATAATCCGGTGATCGTAACTTAAAGAAATATACATGATGTGCCGGATGGCAATACAGTCGCCTTGTGGGGTTTCAATAACCATGGGCCTTTTTTTAATAGCTCCCACGGCCATGATGGCTACCTGTGGTTGATTGATGATGGGTGTGCCCATAATACTGCCGAATGTACCTACATTGGTTAACGTGAAAGTGCCACCATTGGTATCATCCGGTTTTAATTTGCCTGTTCGTGCTGCATTTGCCAAATGATTAACCTGTTTGGTTAAACCGGTTAAATTTAACTGGTCGGCATTTTTTATCACGGGTACTATTAAATTGCCATTGGGTAAAGCAGCTGCCATACCAATGTTCAGGTCCTTCTTCACAATAATTTTATCGCCTTCAACACTGCTGCTGAGCCATGGATATTTTTTAATGCATTTTACGATGGCCTCAATAAATAAGGGGGTGTACGTGATTTTTTCGCCCTCTCTTTTTTCAAAATCCTTTTTTATTTTCTCTCTCCATAAAACCAGGTTGGTAACATCGCATTCTGCAAAACTGGTAACGTGTGCGGATGTATGTTTACTGTCAACCATATGCCTGGCGATCAATTTACGCATGCGGTCCATTTCAATAACTTCTACATTGCCGGTATATAAGGCAGGCATGTTGTTTGATGAAGATTGTTCGGTTGCAATTGCTTGTACACCAGACCCCGTGGGTTGTTCGTTGCCTGTTGTTCGGGCTGCAGGAGCTGTAGTTGTTTGTTGTGGCTGGCTGCCGGTACCTCTAACAGAGACATATCCTAATATGTCTTTTTTACTTACTCTGCCTTCCAGACCTGTGCCTTGAATATTTTCCAGCTCAGACATACTGATGCCTTCCTGCTGTGCAATATTTAAAACCAGGGGCGAATAAAAACGAATGTCTGATTTGGATGACGTGTCAGTTTTCGCAGAACCAGTCGGTTGGTAAGGGATATCTTCCACAACACTGGCATCTTCATATTCTTTTTTTACTACAGGTGCCGGTTCACCATTGGAAACTGCTGCGTTGGCACCCACCCTTATTTTCGCAATAACGGTACCAACAGGCACCACATCATTTTCATTAAATAAGATTTCTTCCATCACACCTTCGGCTGTTGAGGGTACTTCACTATCCACTTTATCGGTAGCAATATCCAGGACCGTTTCATCCTGTTGAATGGGATCACCCGGTTTTTTATGCCATTTTAAAATAGTGGCTTCTGTGATGCTTTCTCCCAGCTTTGGCATTATTAAATCAACTAAATTCATATAGTTATTTGTAATTTGCAAATGTAATTGAACGAAGTGCGCATGCGCTTTGTCCGCAATCGGGCTCAAAGGTAATTATTTCTATTCGAATGTTGAATATCGGATAGAAAACGGTAAATATCGAATTTGAAATGGTAAATATGGGCTGCCCATGTTGGTATACATGCTGATATTTTACACAATCTGCTGCATGCAATTTATTTTAGCCTTCGGTTAAAATAAATTTCCGGAGCAAATTCAAACCATGGGTGGCGGTTAACTGGATATTCCGCATCCTATCGAACCTGAAATACAGTTTTGTAGCCTGGATATTGTATTTATTACCAACAGCAACCCATACCGTACCTACGGGTTTATCGGGCATGCCGCCATCGGGGCCCATGATACCCGAAACAGCAATTACATAATCTGATTTTAAATTTTGCAAGGCGCCTTTTGCCATTTGTAAAACGATCTCCTCACTTACCGCACCTTTTGTTTCCAAAGTTGCTTTATCAACCTGTAACAGATCTTCTTTAGCCTGGTAAGAGTAACTGACCACGCCGCCAGTATAATATTTTGATGAACCGGGTAGCGCAGTAACCAGGTGGGAAATATAACCACCGGTACAACTTTCGGCAGTACACATGGTTTTTTCTTTTGACAGCAACAACCGTCCAACCACCTGTTGCATGGGTTCATCGGTATCGGTTACCAAATATGCGGCTACCAAAGATTTAAGTTGTTCAAAAAAAAGTTGAATTTCTTTTTGCGTTTCGGCAGCATGAAAACCTGTTGCAGATAATCGTAATCGTACCATGCCATAATTGGGCAGGTAAGCCAGTTTAATATGCGTTGGTAATGCTTCTTCAAAATCCCTGATGAGCTCGGCTAAAAAACTTTCGCCAACGCCGGCGGTTAATAATGTTTTATGAATGATGGCAGGAAACTGAAACTGCTGTAACAGCATGGGAATTACATCGTCCGTCATTAATCCTTTCATTTCATGCGGCACACCGGGGAGGCTTACAAATACCTTCCCTGCTTTGTTGAATAACATACCCGGCGCTGTGCCTCTTTTATTAAAAAGTACGGTACAAACATCCGGCACTTCCGCCTGCTTTAAATTCCTGTCGATGATGGGCCTGTTAAGCTTTGTAAAAATATCGAGTACATTTTGCCTGGCTTCTTCATCAACAACCATCTTGCCTCCAAAGTATTTGCACAACAGGGGTTTGGTAATATCATCAGCTGTGGGGCCAAGGCCGCCGGTTATTAAGATAATATCTGCATGCTTTTGCTCTTCATCCAAAGCTGTCCAGATTTCATCCCATACATCGGCAACTGCCAGCCGGCGAACCACACGAACGCCGGCCTTGTTGAGTTCCTGTGCCATCCAGGCACTGTTGGTGTCAATAACCTGCCCGATCAAAAGTTCGTCGCCAATGGTAATTATGCATGCCTGTGTCATGATGCAATGTTAGGGGAATATTAAATGCAAGAAAAAGAAATTATTCAAAGGATAAACCTTCATAAATAGCTGTTAATAAAAAATCAAGGTTTATCGTGGAAATGGTGAAGCTGTTTTCCAATGATCTGTAATCGGTAAGCTGCCAGCTGTTATCGGTATTGCGGATATGTTTTTCAACATCATTTTTTTCAGTATCGATCAATAGGTATTCCTGCAATGAATCGATGTCACGGTACAATGTAAATTTTTCACCCTTGTCGTAATTTCGGGTCGATTTGGACAGTAATTCAATAATAATGGATGGATTGGTGGCGGTGTCAAATTTGTCATCGATCAAATCCGGCTCATTGCAGAAAATGGAGATATCAGGATACATGTACAACGTGTTTTTCGGAATATGAATTCTTAAATCGCTTCCATAAGGCTGGCAACCTTTTCCTTTTAACCGATGCGAAAGTTCTCCAAATAAATTCGAAAATATCCTGTTATGCTTTAAAGATGCTCCGGTCATGGCAAAGATTTCACCCTGGTAATATTCATGCTTTTCCGAAGCTTCTCTTTCGGCCTCCAGGTATGCTTCCTGTGAAACAAACTTGTAGTTGAGAGCGGGCTCTTCCACTGTATTTTTCAACTATCAAATTTAATTCTTTTAGTTTTGATAAATAAATTTATTTGACAATGAGATTATTTGCTTTATTGGTTTTAAGTTTTGTTTCGCATGTTGTATTTGCGCAAACTGCAAAAACAAAGCTAATGCATGCTGTCAGGCAGATGGAAGCTGATGCACAGTTCAAACATGCGTTGATTAGCCTGTATGTGGTCGATGGTAAATCAGGTAAAGTTGTTTTTGACAAAAATTCGCAAATAGGAATGGCACCGGCCAGTTGTTTGAAGGTAGTTACCAGCGTTGCAGCCCTGGATCTGCTGGGAAAAGACTACCGCTATAGAACTGATTTTGGCTACAATGGAAATTTGATCATTAAAGCTTCTGGTGATCCAACACTGGGTAGCTGGAGGTGGGAAAGCACAAACGAGGAGACTATTCTGCAAAAGTTATCAGCAGCAATGAAAGAAAAAAATATTGCTGAATATTCTGGAAACATGATCATCAATGACGGCAAGTGGGAAACACAGGCTACGCCCAGAGGCTGGACCTGGGAAGATATCGGTAATTATTATGGTGCGGGTGCACGGGGATTCAACTGGCATGAAAATCAATATGACCTGATATTAAAACCCGGGGACAAAGCTGGTGATTCAGTTGTTATGATAAGATCTGAACCCGCCTTATTTCCGGCTGTATTAATTAATGAATTAAAAACCGGAAAAGCAGGCAGCGGTGATAACTCAGTTATTTACCTGCCCGAAGGAGGACGGACGGGTTATATCAGGGGAACGGTTCCAACCGGAAGTAAAACATATAAAGTTTCGGGATCGATGCCTGATCCGGCTATGGTATTTAAAAATAGTTTTCAAAGCCTGTTAAGCCAGGGGAGTTTGCATTCGGAAAGTGAACTACAAACATTATTATCACATTATTCCCCTGTTCTCGATAGCATCAATTACTGGTTTCTTCAAAAAAGCGTCAATCTTTTTGGCGAAGCTTTTGTAAAAACAATTGCTATCGAAAAAACCGGGTTTGGTGCTACGGATACCGGCATCCATATCATCAAAGATTTCTGGAGCAAAAACGGCGTCGAAAATTCAGCTTTGATGATGAAAGACGGCAGTGGACTTTCGCCGGCAAACCGGGTTACAACCCATGCGTTGGTAACCGTTATGCAGTATGCAAAGAAGCAAGACTGGTACGCTTCTTTTTATGCTGCATTGCCCTTGCAGAACGGAATAAAAATGAAATCCGGTTATATCGGCGGAGTAAGAAGCTATACCGGTTATATCAGATCCAAATCAGGCTCGGAGTATACCTTCTCTTTTATTATAAATAATTTTGATGGAAGCCCGGGTGCCGTTCGTGAAAAAATGTGGAAACTGCTTGATATTTTAAACGCCCACTAAATCCCCCGAAAGAGGACTGTAAAGATAAAGCAGGGTTGTAGCAGTTTTTTCTTACTTTCACCATTCATCCAAAGCTAAAAAAAATGGCAGAACAAAATTTTAAAAATCATGGCCAGCTTGTGCCTATGTTTCATTTTGTGGCATTTACGGCCGCGCTGTTTCCATTCGTTATTGTCGTCATTAATTTTATTAAAGCCGTTGGTGACGGTAGCGGGAGATTAAATGCTGCTGCAATGGTATCATTGGTGGTAGCAGTTATACTCGGATTATGGTATGCAAGATCTTTTGCATTAAAGGCACAGGATAGAGCCATACGCTCGGAAGAAAACCTGCGCCATTTTATTGCTACGGGTAAACCATTGGACAGCCGCCTGACGATGCGCCAGATCATCGGTTTACGTTTTGCCGGTGATGATGAGTTTGTTGCTTTGGCAAAACAGGCAGTTGATGAAAACCTGGGTGAAAAACAAATTAAAATGGCGGTGAAAAATTGGAGAGTTGATAATGATAGGGCATAACTAATGGATAATTTGATAGTGGATAATTGATAATTTATTATACTGAAGTAGTCTTTTTTTTACGAAACCTGCCTTCAAAAGAATTATCCATTATTCCATTATCCATTATTCCATTATCCCATTATCCATTATCCATTATTCCATTATCCATTATCCATTCCCCCATTATCCATTCCCCCATTATCCATTAACAAAATATCCTGCAAGCTTTTCCTTCAGCATCTCCGGCATGTTGCAACGCTTCATCGTTTTGGCATCTACAAAAAATAAGGTAACAACACCGGTATTCAGTAATTCATCCTGTTGATTAAAGATCTCTGCATGAAAAACGATCTTGAAATGGGTTGGCATTTCTTTCAATGTTGTTTTTACTGTGATCAGGTCATCATATTTTGCAGGGCGTAAAAAGCGGCTGTGAATATCCACTACCGGCATGATGATGCCCAGTGCTTCTATTTCCTTATAGGTATACCCGATCTGTCGGATGGCCTCAGTTCTGCCGATTTCGTAAAACTGGGCATAGTGGCCATAATATACTACGCCCATCTGGTCGGTTAAGGCATAGTGAATGCGGATCTGTGTTTCGGTTATAAACATGTTATCAATTATTATACCATCTTGATTCATTAAGTATTTCAAAGCACTGCGTTGAAATTGTAGATCGTATTATTCCGATGGAAAATGGCTTTGGACTACATACTGGTATAATCGGTATTATTTTCCGATCAAGCCGTCTACACTTACCTTGCCCGGACCAACAATAAATAAAACCAGGTAACCGGCGAGGTATAACGCTGCCGTTTCTCCATCGCCAAATATTTCCGCATTGTGCGCTTTAAAAACCATCACACAGGTTGCCATGATTAGTGGTATTGCTGCTAACCTGGTAAATAAACCAAGTACTAAAAACATGGAACAAAAGAATTCGGCAAATACAACCAAAGCAAGCGATGCAGTGCTGCCCAATCCCATGAAATTCATGAATTTGATTTGGTATTCGGCAAAATGTATGAGTTTTTGATATCCATGAGACAACATCAAAACGCCCAAAACCAGGCGTAACAGAAGCATCGCAGCGTTAATTGCACCAGCTGAGTACTTGGTCGATAATAATTTTTTCATGTAGTTTTTTTAACGGTTGATGTAAAATTTAATTAACTGTTATAAAATTACCCGGGCAGGCTTATTTATCATTTTATTAACAGCTATGTAAAAGTACATTCGTTTTGTTTACATCAATTATCCACTTATTAACAATGAATTGGAATGATGTTTGTAAAAGAGTAATAATCAAGTAATTTTGAAACCAGTAAAAATGAACGAATCAACTACCATGATAAAACATAAAATTACAGCCCTGTTGTTACTAACAGTGATCTCTTTTTCTTCTTTTGCTCAACCAACACACGCCATAACCGATCCCGAAAAAAAGTTTAAAGAGGCAAAAGAACTTTTTGTAAAAGAACAATTTGCCCTGGCTTATCCTTTGTTTGCTGAATTAAAGGCCATGTATCCGCAGAATACCATCTCGGATCATACTTACCTGAATGATGACATAAATTATTATTATATCGTTTGCGAATTAAAGCTGCAGCAGCCTATTGCTGAAGATGAAGCCAGGCATTATATCAGTGTGGTGAGCAATGAGCCCCGCCGCCAGTTATTGAGTTATCACCTGGCCCATTATTATTTTATAAAAGATGATTTCAGCAATGGCATTGATTATTTTGACAGGGCCGGAATTGAAAATTTAAGTAATGATGAAATAGGAGATGCCAAATTTGAAAAGGCATATTGCTATCTCAATTTAAAACAATTTGGAGAGGCCAAACCGCTTTTTGATGAAATTCACCAGATGCCGGAGAATAAATATTTTATACCGGCCAACTATTATTACGGTTTTATCAGTTATTACGACCGAAATTATAATGAGGCCCTCAAAGCCTTTAAACTGGTTGAAACGCAGGAGGCTTATAAGGGTGTTGTACCCTACTATATTGCTGAGATTTATTATTTCCAGGGAAAAAAGGATGAAGCACTCCGCTACGGCGAAAGCGTTTTGGGCAGGCCCGGCACGCTGTTTTATCAAAAGGAGATGAATCTGCTGATTGGGCAACTGTATTTTGAAAAGAAAAATTACCAGAAAGCATTGCCGCTTTTAGAAGCCTACGTAAACATCAGCGACAAAGTAACCAAGGAGATCATGTACGAGTTGAGTTATTGTTATTATGATGCCAATAAATTAGATAAGGCCATTGCAGGTTTTAAACAACTCAGCACCGAAAAAGATTCCATGGGGCAAAACAGCATGTACCTGCTGGGGGATTGTTACCTGCGTACCAATCAAAAGGCAAATGCCCGTAATGCTTTTCAATATAGTGCCTATAACAGTTCCAATAAATCACAACAACAGATCTCCAGGTTTAATTACGCCAAGCTTTCCTATGAATTGGGATACCAGGATATTGCGTTGAGTGAAATGAAAAAATACCTGAATGATTATCCCAACAGTGAATACGACACTGAAGCCAAAGAGATATTGGTAAGCCTGATGGCCAATACAAACAATTTTGCGGATGCATTAAAACTGTATGAATCTTTTGCCAGGCCAACCCCATCTATGCAAAAAGTATACCCGCGTATTTTGTATGGCAGGGCCGTAGAGCTGGTAAATGATCAGCAGATTAAACGAGCCGATGATCTGTTTACAAAGATTTTAACTTTGCCTAAATCTGAAGTTACGCCTTATGCCAATTTCTGGAAAGGAGAAATTGCTTATCGTAATAACGAATATGATCAAGCCATAAAATATTTAAATTTTTACCTGGAAGCCAATGTGGCGGAACAGGGAGAAGCCAATAAAAAAGCAGCCAACTATAATTTGGGTTACAGCTGGTTGCAAAAAGAAAATTATTCAAAAGCACTTGGATACTTTGAGCAGGTTGCAAAAACAGTTACAGTAACATCGCCACCCATGGAACAGGATGCTTATGTGCGTAGCGCTGATTGTTATTTCATGGGGTCAGATTTTACAAAAGCAAACACCATGTACAACTACGTGGTGAACAATGCCCTGCCACAAAGTGATTATGCCATGTTTCAAAAATCCCTGGTGGCGGGTGTTAAAAATTCTGCCAATAAGATCAGCACGCTGAATACCTTATTGAGGCAGTACCCGAACAGTAATTTAATACCTGATGCAAATATGGAGATCGCACAAACATATATTGCTGATGAAAAATTTGCGTCTGCCATTCCTTACCTGAATAATGTGCTCAATGATCAAAATGCAGGTGGACTAAAACCACTGGCCTACCTGAAGCTGGGTCTGGTTTATTACAATACCGATAAGTACGACGAAGCGTTAGCTAATTACCAGCTATTGGTTCAAAAATACCCGCAGTCGCCCGAAGCTGATGAAGCAACCGATGTGATGAAGAATATTTACATGGAAACAGGCAAACCCGATGAATATATAGAAATGATGCGCCGCAGTGGTAAAAATATTTCTGTTAATGAAGCCGATTCTTTAACGTATACCGCTGCCGGGCTAAAATACAATGCTAATGATTGTAATGCGGCCATTGCCGGGTTCCAGAATTATTTATCCAAATTCCCCAATGGATCCTATGTTTTAGAAGCCAATTATTTCAGCAGTGAATGTTATAATGCGAACAAGGACTTTCAAAATGCGCTGGTGGGGTATGATTATGTAAACAGTAAGGGGTTGAACCGCTTTTTTGAGAAAGCAACACTGGAAGCAGCACGTATCAGTTATTTTGAATTGAAAGATTACAGTAAGGCAAAAAATTACTTTCAGTCATTAAATTCCGGATCCGTTAATAAAGACAATCAGCTCGAGGCATTAAGAGGATTGGTTCGGTGTTATTACCAGTTGAAAGATTATGCGCAGGCAAATATTGCAGCAAAGGATCTGCTTACCAGGAAAAGCCTCAGCACCGACGATAAATCTATAGCATTTTTAGTATTGGGTAAATCGCAACAGTTGAATAATGATTGTGTGGGCGCCATCAGTTCTTTTAAATCCTGCGCGGCGATCAATAAATCGGCCTGGGGAGCAGAAGCCCGTTTTGAAATTGCCAATTGCCAGTTTAGTACGGGTAGTCTTGCAGCTGCAGAAAAATCAGCATTAGCAGTTATTAAGGAAACCGGGTCTTACGATCTTTGGGTAACCAAAAGTTATATACTGTTGGGTGATATTTTTATGCAACAAAAAGATTATTTCAATGCCAAGGCAACCTACGAAAGTGTGGCTAAGAATTCTGTTATTCCTGAATTAAAAACCGAGGCACAACAGAAATTGGAAAGAGCTATTGAAGAAGAGAAAACGGTAAGTAAAGTTAACGGGTAGAAACCTGCCTGGTGGCGGATTCGGGCTGGTGGAAACCTGCCTTGCAGGCGGGTTCTGAGTGGAAATTTTAAATACAAAGTTGCCTTTAAAAAACAACCATGCAAAAAATCAATAAAAAATATTCAATGATCAATATTCAATTTTCAATTTGTAAATCGGGTACGCGCAACATGACTTCCGTTGTTTGCCTTTTGTTGATGGCCGGCTGCCTGTTGCCTGTTGCGGTATCTGCACAAAGGGATACCTCAAAAAAAACATCCACCATTGACATTAATTCTGCCTATAAACCTGTTTTGCGCAATGCGGTAAAGATCAATTTCTCTGCTACACATTTAGATGCTGATTCAACAAGGCCCAACCTGGCCTATAGTATACCGGCACAAAATTTATTTTATACCTACCAGCCCATGCCTTTAAAACCATTGGCTTTGGAGCAGGATACCAACTTGTACCTTGGCTTAAGAAATTATATAAAAGCAGGCTACGGAAATTTTTCAACACCCTATGTGAGTGCAGGCTTTAGTTTTGGTAATGGCAGGCAGTTTTTGGCAAATGTGTATGCCGATTATATATCTTCCAAAGGAAAAATTCTTTACCAGGATTATTCTAAAATGCGTATCAAAGCTGCAGGGAGTTATTTTTTACCCACCAACGAAGTGTATGCAGGCGTTGACATAAAAATGTCGGAGAACTTTTTATTCGGGTACGATACCAGTTTGTATAAATACAGCAAAAAAGATGTTCGGCAGCAGTTCCAGGATTTTTCGGTGAAAGTAGGTGTGCGTAATACAACGGCAGGCGAGTATGGGATTAGTTATAATCCCAACCTGCAGATAAGCAGTTTTACCAATTTAGATAAACTCAGTGAAACCTCTTTTGTTTTGTCGGTACCTATTGAGAAACAATTTGGAGAGGCTTTTACCTTTAAAGTAGAAGGAAGAGCAGACGTTACAACCTACAACTCCAAAAACCTGCTGCCGAATGTAAAGATCAAGAATAATATTTTCCAGGTAGCTCCTTCTTTAGTCATGTCAACACCACGTTTTAGTATTAATGGCGGAATAATTCCTACCTGGGATAATGGCAAATTTGTTTGGTTACCAAATGTGTATGCGGAAGCGTTCATTAAAGAAAATGTGTTTGCTTTCCAGGCCGGCTGGGTTGGACGTTATTCAAAAAATACATTCCGTAATCTTTCGGAGATCAATCCTTATTTAAAAACATTTACTGCACAAACCAACACCAGGGAAACGGAGTTTTACGGTGGTATAAAAGCAACGCTGGGTCAGCATTTTAATTTTAGTGCCAAGGCCGGTTATGTTACTTATTACAACCTGCCCTTTTTTATCAATGATACCGCCACGGATAATAAAGCCTTTGTGATCAGTAACGAAACCAAGGTTAATAATTTACGGATCCACGGTGATCTGAGTTTTGTGAACAAGGAAAAGTTTACAGCTACGGCCGGGTTAACCTTAAATGGTTATACCGGTATGCAAAGCAATTCGAGGGCATGGAACACCATACCCATGGAGTTTACAGGTTCTTTGCGCTGGTGGGCATTTAAGCAGGTGATGTTGAAAACAGATTTTTATGCGTTTGGAGGCGGGCATTATTTAAGCAAGGGAAATATCAGTAATAAGTTCAGTGCCGGATCTGATCTGAGCGCAGGTATTGAATTTCAAATCAGTAAAATGTTCAGCGCCTGGATGGATGTGAACAATATACTAAACAGCAAGTATGAGCGCTGGAATAATTACGAGGTTCTCGGGCTCAATTTAATGGGAGGTGTTAGGGTAAGTTTTTAAATATACAATCAACCTCTGCGTTGGGCACGTACTCCATAGAAAAACCCGTAAAATAGATCCTGCTTTGCCTGGTGCTGAAGGTTTCCTCTTCGCCGGCCGGCTGATTCGCAGATATAAGAACAAAGAAAGTACAGAGGGGGAGGTTAAGGCTTTTTTTTCTTTATCTTTGAGCCAATGCAACAACAACTCGCATCCTTTCTTTTCCAAAACAAAACCTGCCCGTTACCGGGATTGGGAACATTGTCGATACAAGGCTCAGGTGCCGAGGTTGATTTTACAAATAAAAAGATCTCTGCGCCAAAGCCATTTATTGATTTTGTTAACTATGACTCTGACGCATCAGGGTTGTTGAATTATTTGGCTGTGTCATTACCAGGTGGTAGACAGGTAGTAACAGAAGCGCTTGATCATTTTTGCGAAAACCTGAAAAAAGAAATTACGAATCAATCAAATCCAAAGCTGGAACATATCGGTAATTTTTTTATAGACCGTTCGGGTAAAATTGGTTTTAAACAGGAAGAACTTCCCGCTTCGTTTTTACAACCGGTTTTTGCAGAAAGGGTAATTCATCCTGATGCTGAGCACCAGATGCTGGTGGGAGATAAGGAAACAACAAATACGCAGATGACCGGGTTGCTTTCGCCAAAACCTGCAATAAAAGATCAATGGTGGATATGGGCCATGGTGCTGGCAGCAATTGGTTTGTTACTATTAGTTTTATATTTTACCGGTTCAAACAGCGCCGCTTCTTTTGGTAATGCGATAAAAATCTAAATCATTCATGATTCATTATACGGGTTGCCCGGTTTGCAAAAGCGAAAATGTGTTGGAGCAACTGACTGCCAAAGACCATACTGTTTCTAAAAAAAACTTTTCCATCTGGTATTGTTATGCATGTACCCTTAGATTTACACAGGACGTACCGGGGCAGGATGCCATTGGAGCCTATTATGCATCTGATGATTACATTTCCCACAGCGATACAAAAAAGGGAGTAATCAACAACTTTTATCACCTGGTCAGGAAAAGAACACTGGGTTCAAAAATGAATTTGATCAAAAAAGAAGTTGGTAAGCAGCAAGGAAATATCCTCGATATTGGTTGTGGCACCGGTTCTTTTTTAGATACCATGAAAACGGCTGGCTGGCACATAAACGGTTTAGAACCTGATGCAACGGCAAGGGCTAAAGCTGCTGAGTTGTATCATATACATCCACAGGAATCCGGTAAGTTATTTGAATTAGAAGCAGGGTCTTTTGATGCCATTACCATGTGGCATGTGCTGGAGCATGTGCATGCATTACACGAATACATAGAACAAATAGGAACCTTGCTGGCTCCCGATGGAAAATTATTTATCGCTGTACCTAATTACACTTCAAAAGATGCAGCTGTTTATAAACAATACTGGGCTGCATATGATGTACCCCGGCACCTATATCATTTTTCTCCGCAAAGCATGGAAAAATTATTGTCCATGCACGACCTGAAACTTACTGCCGTAAAACCCATGTGGTTCGATAGTTTTTATGTGAGTATGTTGAGTGAGCAATATAAAAACGGCAAAGGGAATATGGTTAAAGCGGTCTTCAACGGGTTGTTGTCAAACATACATGCGTTGCGTGATACAAGAAAATGCAGCTCCGTCATTTATGTAATTAATAAACAACAGGCAAATTGAAAAGGGCCGACTTTGTCGGGAGAGATTTAAAGATTACATTTTCACAAAACAAATCCTCCTGATCAGTCTTTCATTTTTAAATAAACATAAATAATAGATACCGGCCTGCAAAACATTTGTTTTAACAGGTGTGGAACTCACCAATCCACTTAGCACTACCGAGCCAATTTGATTTAATATTTCGTAATTGCTGTTTTGCAGGTTAATCGTTGAAGAAATCGTAAGCTCATGTAAAACGGGATTGGGCATTATTTTTATGCTTGCATCTGCTACAGGAACATAAATTTTTACAATCCGTGAATCTTTTTTGTTTCCGTCAAAATCTACCTGTCTCAGTTTATAAAAATGATTTCCGGACACGGCAACCGGATGGATGAACTGGTATTCATGTTTTATTGAACTGTTACCCTGACCAGGCACCCGCCCAACAGCAGAAAATAAAATTCCGTCTGTACTATGCCATATTTCAAAAAACCGGTTGTTGATCTCCTGCGATGTTCCCCAATTTAAAAGAACAGTGGTGTTTGCTGCCCTGGCTGTAAAATGAGTAAGCACTACTGGCAGTGTTGTGGTATACGTTATAGATAAAGATGGCCTGTTGACTGCAACAGCATTTTCTCTGGAAGCAAACCGTCTGGCTGTTCCTATTGTTGTTTCGTTGCAAAGTAATATCCAACCGAAGTTTGCCGCCGGATTGTTAAGCCAGTTCTGCACATCTGTAACCATGTCCACAGTACTCCAGGAAAAAAAGCCGGTACCGGTGATGGAGGTGCTTGCAGATGCTAAAGCTGTAAAATCTCCACCGGGATTTGTCCAAAAACTACCAGGGTAAAACGTTGTGAGCCAGGTGGCATCATTGGTGGTTGCTGCAGCCCCGGCTCCGTCTCCTGTACTTCCGGCATTAGAACTGCCTTCACCCCAGTTCGATAATAATTTATGTAGCAATACGTTGTCTGCTGTAGCCCGGCTGTTATTGCAATTCAGCGTTAATGTAACTGAATTTATTATCGCCCCTGCAGGAACCGCTGCTGCTACATCGAACTTCACCAGGCCCCGCCTGGGGCTACCCCCACCATTGTTGCCGCTGAAAATGTTTTGTCCCAGCGCATTACTGTTTCCTGCGGGGGTTTGATAAATAGTGTTATCTGCAAAGGGGGTTAGCGTAACCGTTATTTGAGAAACAACCGGGGCCCAAAAAAAGCAGGAAGTTATAAAAACTAAAAAGCATGGTTTCATGGTTGTGTATTTTTATTGGGGATACGTTTCTTTATCCATAAAATCAAACTGCACTATAAATAGCTCATCCCGTTGCCCTTCTCCGTATTTAATTTTCTTAGGCGGTAATATGATCAGGTTGGGATTGTCATCAGCGTTATTGTAATAAGCAATTCCAAAAACTTTACTTCCGGCGGATAAGTGAACCGGAGTT
This sequence comes from Chitinophagaceae bacterium, assembly GCA_031402615.1. Classification (GTDB taxonomy): domain Bacteria; phylum Bacteroidota; class Bacteroidia; order Chitinophagales; family Chitinophagaceae; genus Ferruginibacter. The sequence continues at coordinate 72,825 of JANNSN010000052.1, read as the reverse complement.
TCCAGCGTGTATTTTTTTTTCCAGTGGGCATCCCAGTGTGGAATTCTCAAGATGTTAAAACGATTGCCGGTAAGGCTGTCTATGGCGTAAATTTCCCAACTACTGAGGGCGAATTGTCCCATGGGCATTACGCTGTGAATTGCGATGGCCCTCTTAATAGTTGCGGTAGCGAAAAATTTTCTTTTCTCAGATTTGTTAATTACAAAAGGCCCATTGGTCAGGTGCGTAGTATCAAATAAAATCGAGGAACTGATCAGTTTTATCTTTTCCGTATTTTTTGCGAAGCGAAATTTCAGGTAAGAAGAATCTTGCTGCCTGGAATTGGTTGCCACGTAAGTAATATGCAATAATAATTTACTGCCAGCCGGAATTTTTTTAGCCTCCGGCATTGGATAAAGACCCGGCTGTTCATCTGCTGTCCATTGATACCAGTTATATTGATAAGGGATAAAGCCAAGACCGGTTAAGCTGCTGTATCCATAGTCATGATCATTATTGTCAAACCGGGTTCCGGTTTGCCCGGTATCAATAGAAATAATACAGGACTGCACAATTTTTCTGTTACCCGGTACAAATTCTATAGCATCGATAATTTCATCTTTTGTAAATCCTGCAGGTATTACAAATACCCTGGATTTTAGCGTGTAATCTCCTGTAACTATAAAAGACTTTTCCATTGCCAGTATATGATCTGGTTTGATGCCTGTTTCATTTAATCGGCGTGGGGATGATGTTGATTTGGCAGCCAGTTTTCCCATTGGGTACCCGTTTTCAACCCAGCTCTTGATTGCGGCAATTTCATTTTCATTAAGGCTATTGTGATTTTTCAACTGTGAATATCCGGTATCTCCTTTCCAGGGGGGCATCAGGTTGTTTTCGGTAACATACTGTATCATTTTGCTGTAGGCAGCTACCTCTTTATAATTTGTAAATGGCATGGCGCCGATACCGTTTTTAGTATGGCAGGGCAGGCAATGGGTTTGTATAATTGGCTGTATATTATTATGATAATCCACAGCCTGAGCAATCAACTTCAGGCTACCGGGTAAGAAAAAGGAAATGTAAATTAACAGCTTCAAGGTTATTCATTTTCTTTAGTGATAAAACAACCTACCGCCCTCCTCCAAGGCCCTGGTACTTCTTTGTCGTTCGTTATAATTTCCAGGGCAGTTGCCAAATCGTTTTTGGTGTAGATATGTTTTCTTTTTCCCGGCTCCAGGTAAGCATCATTTATCCTCCCCCTGTATAAAACAGCATCATTTGCACCGGTAATCACCACTTCGGGGGTAACCGTAGCCCCCAGCTTTTTGGTGATGCTTTGGTCTTTATCAACCTTATTGATAAAAAGGGCAAGTTTATTTTCTGTTTTAAATAATGATGCAGACTTACCCGTACTTGTTGAAAAGGGGAACACCAGGTAAAAATTCACTTTACCGGTATACCTATCAGCTATGCTTTTTAGTGAAGGCGCCATAAAAATGGAAATAGGACAATCCTCTGCCACAAAAGCATATACACTGATTTTCTTTTCCTGTGAAAAGCAAAAATTAATGCTTGTTGCAAGCGTAATAAGAAGTAATATTTTTTTTAGAGGCATGTTAGCTGTTTTAAAATTCCGCATCGGTTGTTTACTGTATTACTATGGATGTACCGGTAGGTTTAATGATTATTTTTTTTTGTATGAACAGGCTGGGGGTCGTAATTTCCTCATGCGTGCCGGAGCTCAAAAAATAAATAGTAGTGCCCTCCTGGGCGTTGGCCACAGCATTTCTCAGTGTTTTAAAGGGAAATGTCTGACTGCCGATCTCGATGACTCCAGTGTAATTTTTATTTACATATAGCGACTGGTTAACTACAAATTGTTTCATCATGCCCTTATCTTCATGCACCGTAATATGACAATGGTACATATAAGGTACATCGCCCCAGAAATCGTCGAACTTGGTAATGAACCGTACCGTTTCTTTGGGACCAACATAAACCACGTCTTTTCTACCGATTTCATTCGATGTAAGTGGAATATTATTGTTCAAAGAATCTTTTCTGTCTAAAATATAAAACTGTATATCGTGTATATGAAAAGGATGATATTGATCGGCGGCACCGTGCAATGTCCATATTTCTGTTCTATCCAATGGGATGAAATCATTGATTACACTCATATCAAATTCAGTGGCATTTGCGTATGATGAAGTGTTACTGATCCTTACCCCGGTTCCTCCGCCAACTGTACCGCTAAATAGATATTTATCACGGGTTGCGGTGGCCTGTGCTTCGGGGATTGGTACATTGGCACTTAAAGTAGAAGGGGGAATACTGGTTACCGGGTTTGCAGTAGTTGCCGTTACAAAGAACCGCAGCACCGTAAATGCTGCTCCGTTCATATAATTTGGAGTGTAATTTGGCACAGGATTTACAAAATTGATCCAGGGAGCAGTTGCACCCCAGGTGCCGCTGGGCAACTCATTACCATAACTCCTTAATTGTAAATTAGTGCCTACAGAGTAGGAACCAAATGGCACCACTATTTCTCCTCTTTCGCCGGGAGCAAGGCGCAGCCTGGTAATCGATGCCCGGGTAGGTTTTAATCCGCCATCAGTAGCAATATGATAAAATACTGCATTATTAGAAAGCCCGAGATTGAATACCCGCTGGTGCGACCCGTTTAATATCCTGAACCGCACCATTTGTCTCGGCACATTTAATTGAGAGTTTTTAACCGCGTTTACCATTAAATTGGAATCCAGGTTCGGTTCAAAGCCATCAAAGAATATCTGGCCGGTGGATGAAATTGCTTTTGTTTGAATAATCAACGGAAAGTCATCCACCCCATAGGTGCGGGGGAGGGTTAAAGCAGCCTCTTCTGCATCTTTCACAATAATCAATCCGGCAAGCCCCTGAAGTACATGTTTAGAAGTTAATAAATGTGCATGTGGGTGATACCAATAAGTACCTGCCTTGTCCAACACCGGGAAATTAGGCGTCCATGTGGTATTGGGGTCTATTACGGTGTGCGGCCCACCATCATTTTCCGGCGCCACATGAAATCCATGCCAGTGAACAGTTGTTTCTTCACCAATACTGTTCGTCACATTCATATAGGATTGCTGCCCGGCCTGCATGATCAATGTTGGGCCCAGTACACTTCCGTTAAATCCCTTGGTGCTGCTGATTATCCCGGGATTAAACTGGCGGGTGCCGTTTTGCATGTTCAGGTTGTAAACCGGGCCGTTTAATACCGGTGGCAGGTTGTAAGGATTTACTTGCGCCTTTAAAGAATAGCTGAAGAAACAAGCGGCGACCAAAATGAAGTAATAATAAATTTTCATTGCCAATGATTTATTAATTGAACAATTGTTTATTGCAGGTTTATTAAAACCAATACATAGCCGGTTTTACTATCAGCCTTGCCCATTGCCTTACCGATTATAGCTCCTTGTGCATAACTAAGATCGCCTGCTTTTTTTGCATAGCCATGCTGAGATGCTGAGGTTAAAAAGTCGCCGGCATTTATTTCACCAGCTTCCTCATTACACAGTACATACACCCTGCCTGCCAGTGCAACGGGGTATTTGCCAAAAGCTATGGTTCCCTGCTGCCCCATCAGCATACCTGGCTTAATACCATTGGCACCGCTGATAACGCCCACTACTTTTTTATCAGCTGCTTGTTTGGTAATCGACAGCGACCCTTCCTTTTCTGTATCGATAGAGACAAGCATACCCGGCTTCAGGTATTTATCTTCATCTTCGCTGATGTCGAAATTTTCTGCAAGGTCCGAGCCTCCGTTTATTTGCAGTTCCCTGGTAATAACTCTGCCATCTCCATCGCCGAAATCAGCATCCATTTCTATGGTTACCACACCGGCACTGTTGTATAAAAGTATGGATGCCCCGTCTGTACCACTCTCTGTTGGTTTTATTTCCACGGTTTTTAACCCGGATGTTTTTGCTACAGAAAGAACACCTCCAGCACTGACTAATGTATTGCCGGCTACCTGTAAGGTTTCTGTTGGAAGACTTGTACCGATGCCAACCCTGTTTTGGGTGGCATTTACGTATAATTGGGTGTTAAGCCTTACTAAACCATCGGGTGCCGTTGTAACTATTGAAATATCACCCAAAGAATTGGCAGTTAAAGAACCTATATGATTATCATCCTGATGAAATTCCATGGTGCTGGTATTGAGTGTGTTGCCATGCACATATACCCGGTTTTCTCCCTGGGCCATTAATGCAACCTGCCCATTAGTGTTTGCTGTGGCTATTCCTATCCGCATGTTGCCGCCCATTGCCTGAACAAATCCTATATCGTTCACTCCCGACTTAAACTTAAGCATTGGGTTCGATGCAGAAATTAAAACATTTCCATTGGCGATATGTAATTTTTCTTCCGGAGTAGATGTATTAATGCCGATACTGCCATTGTTTCTATTATAAATATTGGCTCCATTGTTTAACCAATTTGAATTGCCCTCCAACCATATTACCCCGTCATAGATCCAGGGCCTGCGGTTTTGCCAATCAAAAACCATCAACCCTTCGGAGGGAGTGGGTATCGCTAATCGCTGGGCAGTACTCATCCTGGGAAGTAGTAATCCTTTTGTGGTACTGCTTAGATCCAATATGGCACTGCTGTTGGGAGTACTGGTGCCAATACCCACATTCCCCGGTACATTACTATACTGGTCGTTGCCATTGACTGTCCAGGTAGTTGAGACCACTGGAATTTCATCCGTCCTGGCAATTCTTCTCCATACAGGGAACGCCCCAACCTGTTCATTTAAATAAAGTCCGGGTGATGAAGGAGGTACTACTTCAGTATTAGTTTGTATAACTAATAATCCAATTGCCGGTGTTGGAATTGCTACTCTTTGTGCACCGGTCATTCTTGGTATTAATAAACCTTTGGTAATACTGGTTATATCTAATTGTGCCGATGCATTTGGTGTAGCAGTGCCAATACCGATACTTTGCGCTGTTAACAGCTGGCAGGGTATCATCACTAATAAACAGCCGATTAATTTTTTCATGTTATTTAGTTTGTTTTATGATAGTGAGTCCAGTTCAATCAACAATTGCAGCAGTTTTCCTTTTTGTATATCCTTTCTGAAAAACTTTTTAACCTGCGGTGCGATATAAGTTTTCTCTATGATCCGTTCACAGTTTTCTGCTTCCTGCATACGGTTGGGCAGATAAACAAATTGCAGCCATTCGCTGAAATCCCCGCTGTTGGCGATGGCCCTTTTTTCAAAGTCTTTTACCCAGGCCGGGGTTTCTTTTTTCCAGATATGGGTCCGCCTCATCTCGTCCTTCACTTCATTTATTTTTTCTGTTATTAGCAAACTGTCGTTCATGGATTCTTTTTCTACGGTAAATCTATTTGCAGTTTGTTATTAAATAAGCGGGTAAAAAGTCAACGGGCGTACTATTTAGTGTATGGCAGTTAGTGCCCTGTTAATTATTTAGCGGTAACCCCAATGAGCGAATGGTAAAACAATCGGAAAAAGGATGTATATTTTTACTTTCAAATGCTTAGTTACCGCAACATACCGGTTTTCCTGTTAATGCTTTTGCCGTATGCAAACAGTTTTGCACAGTCGCCCGGCTACCGGCTGGAAACATTTGGTACCCGTGATGGTATGCTATCTTCTAAAATTTATGCCCTGGCACAAACTACAGACAGGAAGTTGTGGATAGGTACCGAACTGGGCATCTCGGTATATGATGGCTACGGTTTTACCAACTTTCAATACACATCTGTCAATGAATCTATTGGCAGGGTACTTTGTATCACACAGGATAGCATGAAGGGAGTATGGATAGGCGGCGATCAGGGACTTTTTTATTGGAAAGGGAACAACATAAAAAAAATAGAGCTGCAAAGCAAAACGCTACTGGCAGTAGAAGCTTTGTTGACCGATGCGGGAGGTAATGTATGGATAGGAGATATGAATGCCCTGTTTAAAATTACAGTGCAGCAAACTGTGGAGTTACATACAGATTCCAATGCAACAATAAACATATCTCCTTTTGCCTCTTTTACAAAACGTGTATTTAGTATAGCTGAAGATAATAAGCAAAATATATACATGGGAAGTTTTGACGGCGTTTTTAAAATACCTGCGAATACAAACAGGTACCAATCCATTTGGGTTAATCCCGATCCCTATAAGTTTGTCCGGTCAGTCGCAGTAACTTCGCCTGATAGTATTTTCTGGAACTGTCTTGACCGGCATCCTGCACAAATGATCAATGGGAAAGTTACCAGTTATTATACCGAAGATTTTATTGGCAGGATCGTGTTTACGAACAGGCACAACACCTATGCTTTAACCACAAGTGGAGTAGGCTATATAATAGACGGAATTGTAAATCCCGTTGTTTCATTCGGGAATGTAACCAACAATGCTGTGGCCACATTAATTGATGTTGAAGAAAATATCTGGGTAGGCTCATGGGAAGGGTTGCAAAAATTCAGGAAGACGGCTTTTAAACAATATGTTTCGCCACACCAGGTACAGAAAGAGTTTTTTTCTTTTCTTGAAAAAAAGAATGGAGACCTGTTGTTTGGCAGTAACCGTGGCATGTTATTTACAAAGAACAAAGAAAATATACTGGTAAACAAAGCAATGCCGGGTTTATTTCGGCTGGCCGAAGTGTTGTGTATGGTTGAAGATGCCGGTGGCGGGCTCTGGGCCGGCAGTGGCTACCAGGGCATCAGCCGGTTTAAAAATAACAAACTTACCAACTGGCAAAATACCGGTTTTGTAAAAGATAATAATTGTGAGGCATTATACCAGGCAAAAGATGGTAAATTATTTGCCTGTACAGAAAACGGAGTCACCGTTATTGATCCACTGGTTGCGGAGCCGATGATTGATCATTTTCCTTTTCAAAAAAAATATACAAGGCCACCGGAGTTATTTGGTTGTTTTCAAACGGGCAGTTCAAACTATTGGTTTTTTGGAAGCCGTGGATTGTATAAACTTGTCAATCGGGAATTGCTGGATGATTCCATTGGGAATATGCCGGTAAAAAGTTTGTATATCACCAGGATCGTCCATGATAGAAGAGGAAATATTTGGGTGGCTACCCAGGGAAAAGGTTTGTTGCAATGCAGGTACGAAAAGGGGCAACTGTTGTTGCAAAAGCAATACGACAGCAAAAACGGGTTGCCTTCAGATATCGCCTTATCTGTGCTGGTTGATAAAAATGATAATATTTGGTTTGGAGATTATATGAGTTTCTCTGTGTTATTGAATCCCGGCAAAGATGAACAGTTGATCGTCTTTAATGAAAAAGACGGACTGCTTGACACTTATTATCAAACCCTTAAAATGGAGCAGCAACATAACGGAACTATTTGGGGACTTACTTCTATGGGGGCGGTTTCTTTTCACCCGGACAGTATCACCCTTAACAATCTTCCGCCTGTTTTACTCATCAATAATATAACAATAGGCGGTACAAAGGAAGATTTTTCCGGTAAAACAACTGCCATATTTTCCTACAGGAAAAATTCTTTGCGGTTTAATTATACTGCCGTCAGTCTTACCGATCCTTCCAAGATTCGTTATGCATATCGACTAAAAGAATTGGACAGCAGCTGGACCTATACCAGCAACAGGGCTGTTGATTTTAATTTTCTGCCGTCGGGTAAGTTTACCTTCGAATTAAAGGCCTGTAACAATAATCATGTTTGGACCAAACATCCGCTGCAATATCGTTTTACCATTCGTCATCCTTTCTGGCAAACCTGGTGGTTCGGGTTGCTGATCATTCTATTGGCAGCAGTTTTCATTGCTGCGGTATTCAAAATAAGGATGAAATCCTATAAAGCTAAGGCAAATATTAAACAACAACTGGCCGAGCTGGAAGCCAAAGCCATCAGGGCGCAAATGAATCCGCATTTTATTTTTAACAGCCTGAATGCCATACAGGAAACCATTGTAACCGAGAAGATAGATGCTGCTTATGATTACCTGTCCAGGTTTTCAAAACTCTTGCGGATGGTACTCGATAATTCGGAGAAAAATTTTATTTCACTGAACAATGAACTGGAAACAATCAATCTGTACCTGTCTCTGGAGGCGCTGCGTTTCAGCCAGTCGTTTAGTTATACTGTTGAAGTAAATGATGACCTGGAAAAAGATGAAATATCCATTCCATCTTTATTATTGCAACCCTTTGTTGAAAATGCCATCTGGCATGGATTGATCCATAAGGAAGGAGAAAAAAAATTATTGCTTAAGTTTGATGAAAAGGATGGATATCTCGAATGCATTATCGAAGACAACGGCGTGGGAAGAGCAAAGGCTGCTGAAATAAAAAAGCACAAAATTGGTTCCGGGCGTTTTGAATCTAAAGGAACCAAACTGGCGCTGCAGCGGATTGAAGTACTAAACCGGGAAAGGGCGGGTACGGCAAGTATTGAAACGATCGACCTGCACGATGAAGCAGGAAATGCAACAGGAACCAGGGTGGTGGTGAAACTGGCAACCGATCTAAACACTAAAAAAAGGGCCAATGATTAGGATATTGATTGTGGACGATGAGCAATCGGCATTGCGTATTTTAAAACTGCTGATTGAAAAACATATTACTGTTGATAAGGAGATCGAGATGTCGGGAAATCCTGCAGAGGCGCTGGAACTTTTGAAAACCTTTAAACCCACGCTGGTTATGTTGGATATTGAAATGCCGGGAATGAACGGTTTTGACTTTATGAACCGGGCCAGTGAATGGGATTTTGATGTAATTTTTACAACAGCCTATGATAAATATGCCATTAAAGCCATCCGCTTCAGCGCACTGGATTATTTATTAAAGCCTATAGACATTGTTGAACTTAAGAATGCCGTCAACCGGCATATTGTAAAGCAGCAGTCTGCACCTCAAGATTCGCAGCAACCGCTGGTAGAGAACCTGATGTATAATCTTAAACAGGATAACCAACAGCAATTCAAACTGGCTTTGTCTACCAGCGATGGTGTTTTTTTATACGATCCTGCCGAAATTATTTTGCTGGAAGCAAGCAGTAATTATACCAAATTCTTTTTCCATAACCAGCGTACACTAATTGTGTCTAAAACCATGAAAGAGTATGAAGAGATACTAATGGATCATCATTTTTTACGGGTACATAAATCATACCTCGTAAACAAAAAGCATGTGGTTAAAATTGACAGGGAAGCGATACTGGAATTGAGTAACCAGATGCATATCCCGGTATCGAGGCGCAAAAAGGCAGAAATTCTGCAATGGTTTTCTTAGTTGAAAAAAATAATGCAGCCTGGATAAAGCGATGAGGTTAGTTCAACTTTAACTCAAACATCTTTGGCCAGCGTTTTCCGGTAACCAGTAACTTATTGGTGGTGGAATCATAGGCAATGCCGTTAAAATAATCTGTTCGACCGGCGATGATCTTATCGGCAAAAAATTTTTCTTTTATACCGGCAAAGTCCATCTTACCAACCACATGGCCACTTTCCGGATCAATCTTTACAATGATATCTGTTTGATAGATATTGGCAAAAACAAACCCGCCAACATATTCCAATTCATTTAACTGGTAAACCGGGTTTCCGTTTTCAGTAACGCTGATGGTACTTTTTAACCTGAAATCGTCCGGATTTACAAAATAAAGTTTTGAGGATCCATCGCTGATGATCAGATCGGTTCCATGATGGGTTAATCCCCAACCCGGGTATGGCCATTTAAAAGTATTGATGGGTTTGGTGATGTCGTTTACATCGTACACATACACAATATTGCTCTCCCAGGTAAGCTGGTACAATTTATTTTTAAAAATGGTGATGCCTTCACCAAAAATTGCATCGGTACCCATCATATGTTTTTTTTCTACCCTGCCTGTTTTGTATTCTGTAATTCTTAAAGAAGAATTTGTAAAATCACCCGTGCCTTCATATAATTTGCCGTTGTAAAATTCCAGGCCCTGCGTAAAGGCACTGGTATCGTGCGGGTATTCGGCAACAATGGTATAGGGGATGTCCGGAGTTTTAACGGGTACAACAGTAGGATCTATTGGCCCACTGGCATCCTCGTTATTTGTGCAGGCGGCAAAAGCCAATAAAGTAAGAACAACCAGGTATTTTTTTATCATCATTTTCTCAAAATATCATCAAAAATAGGGAACTGTTTTGTTGCATAGCAGGCAAGCGCTTAAAAGAATGCAAATATTTGGTTAACTATGCACGATTTCCGTTTTCCGGTAGTGAATATTCCGCGCTTTTAAGTAGTTCAGTATAAAATTAAAACAGGATTCATCCTTCCCGATCAATTCAGGAGGGAAAACACCTTTTTCGGTAAATAATTTTTCAATCAGCATATGTAACGCCGCCGTACAGGTATAGCCGGTTGTTCGGCTCATAGAAGAAGTTTGTGTAGTTGTATCGTATTCATCATACAGATCGTAGCAAATTGTTTTTTCTGAATCGCTGAGTTTGATCTGCATCAGCGTAAATTCGGCTTCAGTTTCTCCCAATTTCCATTGATCAAACAACAACGCAGAGGTGAATGCCATGGGAGAAATATGTTGTCCTTTAACCAAAACGGGGGTATTGCTCAAAAAGCCAGCCTTGATCAAACCCTGCATCCATGCAATATGTCCGGGGTAACGTAAGGTTTTTTCTTTCATATTGGGAATATGGCTCATGGTAAATAAAATGGAGCGTAAGCCGTCTGTATTAAATGATTCCAGCGTACCTACAGGTTCAAAGTCGATCAGCTCAGCATCGCTGAGCGCGGGCTTGGTAACTAAATGGCTGTTTTCAACATAACGTGCAGGCCTTGTATATTCTTCCAGCACATCTATAGGGGAGAAGGGGGCCTTGTATTCAAAAGGATAAATTCTTTTCTTGGGTAATCCTCCTACCAAACATTCAAAGTTGATAATTTTCATCCGTTCGTTGTGATATCCTAAAATCAGGTTGCTCATTCCGGGAGCAACGCCACAGTCAACGATAGCCGTAACGTTTTTTTCCTTAGCCAGTTTATCCAATTCCATGGCATCTTCCGGAAAGAAAGAAATATCCACTACATTTTTATCCGCCTGGATAATGGCTTCCAGTGTTTGGTATCCCATAAAACCCGGCACTGCAGAGATCACAAAATCAAATTCCCGTAACATCAAAGGATAGTTACAGTAATTACTTAGATCCGTCTTAATGGTTTTAATCTTGTTGTTTTTTTGCGTAAGTTTTTGCAAGGCCTGATCACTAACATCAAAAGATGTTACGCCGTATTTGCTGGCTACATCCATGGCCATGGCACTTCCAACCATACCGGCGCCTAATATTGCTATTTGCATAAGAAAAAATTTTACCCCAAACCCCATTCAGAACGATTCATCCGGGCGGGCCTCCAGCGGATTTTAACCCTCGAGGTTCAGGAGCTGTTATGTAATTTAAGAATCAGTTTTTATAATTTGCTTCGTGCCTCAGCATGGCAGCAGCGCTTTTCCATTCATCCTATTGGAAATATAGGCCGACAGCCTGTAAAAATGCGCGTATGTATTTTCTATTTTCATTCACTTGATAAAATCACCGGCATTGATTGATGATACGGATGACCTGTTAACTTTTCAACCTCTTAACAGGTCAACTCACCTACTTCCCCTGCTTACTCACAAACTTCATCTCTGCAATCAGGTTTTTTGCCCCTGCAAATTTATCTACAATGAACATTACGTAACGGATATCAACCATGATGTTGCGGCATATTGACGGATCGTAATTAATGTCACTCATCGTTCCTTCCCAAACCCGGTCAAAATTTAAACCAACCAGGTTACCATATGCATCCAATGCAGGACTCCCGGAATTGCCGCCCGTAGTGTGATTGGCAGCTATAAAACAAACCGGCTGACGGCCTTTAACTCCCCATCTGCCAAAATCTTTTTTATAATACAGGTCAATCATTTTCTCCGGCAGGTCAAATTCATAATCGCCCGGTACATATTTTTCCATCAAACCCTCCATATAACTTTGGATATCGTATTGTACACCATCCCTGGGCTGGTAATTTTTTACATTACCATAGGTAACTCGCAGGGTGCTGTCGGCATCGGGATAAAATGCTTTTTTGGTAAATACATCCATCTGGGCCTGCATATACAGGCGTTGCAGTTGATTTATTTCAGTTTGTAAAACACTCAGATTTTCCGAAACATTGTTCCTGAAAGCATCCTGCATATCTATCGTTAATTGATAGGCTATATCTTTTTTAATCGATTCAACAACATCTTTTGGATCCCCGGTTAACAGGGTTTGCAGATCCTTCCAGGAGCAAATTTTCGACTGGTCAAAAACTGCATTGGCGGTTTTTGCATAATTATGATCGTTCTTTTTTAACAGGGTTTTAAAATAAGGTGACGTGTATTCATCTTTTTGATCGGCCACATACATTTCCATCAGCACTTCAAATAATTTTTTATCAACGGCAGTGCTATAGTCGCCATAATCTTCTTCCAGTTTTTTAAGCACCTTGTCTTTTGCAGCAACATAACCGGCCTCCCCGTTTTTTTCATAGGCATTAACAACACTATTTAACTGGTTTGCGAATCCAAGAATTTCTATTTTAGATGTGATCTCGCTGTAATAATCACGTGCATATCCATAAGGTTCAATGGCTGCATAGGCCTTTTTAAGATTGCCCAGCAAACCCATATAGGCCATATTCAACTCCGGTTTACTTAAAACGATCTTTTCAAAACTGGCTTCCAGTTCTTTTCTTTTTTCAACAGCATTGCTTTTGGTTAATCCCAAAACTTCACCCTGCCATTTTTTCCACGCATTGGATATGGAAGCATATTTTTTTGCGTACTGGATACCTATCACTTCATCCTTACGCATAAAACCATCAATTACATGCAACGCTTTTGTACGGATATTAATTTTTGCAGGATCACTGATCTTCACCGTTTGCTCAATGGCACTGCTATGCAGGTATTCATTGGTACGGCCCGGGAAACCAAAAACCATGGTAAAGTCACCTTCTTTAACGCCATCCAAAGAAATTTTCAAAGACCGCTTTGGCTGGTAAGGCACATTATCCGGAGAGTAGGCAGCCGGTTTGTTATTTTTATCAGCGTATATTCTGAACATGGAAAAATCGCCGGTATGCCTTGGCCACATCCAGTTGTCGGTATCTTTTCCATAATTGCCGATGGAATTGGGAGGCGCACCAACCAAACGAATATCCCTGTACGTTTCCGTTACAAACAAATAATATTTATTGGCTTCAAAAAAAGAACGGATCAAAATATCCTGGTACGATTCTTTTTTTGTCATCGACTTCAATGCCGCAATGTTTTTATCAACCAGGCTTTGCCTTTCTTTTTCACTTATGTTATCTTTAATTCCTCCCAAAACCGCTTTGGTAACATCATCAATGCGAATAATAAATGTTGCAAACAGGCCGGGGTTTTGTAACTCCTGGCCATGGTTATATGCCCAAAAACCATTTTTTATATAATTATTTTGTACCGACGAATGGGTTTGAATGGCATCAAATCCACAATGATGGTTGGTAAGCAATAGTCCATTATCCGAGATGACTTCGGCTGTGCAAAAGCCACCAAAACTTACGATGGCATCTTTTAAACTTCCTTTGCCGATATTGTAAATGTCCGAAGCATTGATCTTCATGCCCAAACGCTTCATTTCTTTTTCATTCATGCTTTGCAGCAATTGTGGTAACCACATGCCTTCCTCAGCAAAGGCTTTAAAGAAAACAGAAATACTGATAACCAGTAGTAGAATATATTTTTTCATTTGTTTGTTTTTATTGATTTTGGTCACATGTAATTCGCCAATTAACATTTCGTTTGGTATCAACCTTTGTTATGGCTCATTTCATATGTTATTTTTGTGCAGGGCAAATTTAAGCAATTAATAATTCTTGGTTACAGTTTGGTTATTTACATGATAACAGACCGGGTTTTAACCCTTTATTAGCATCCATGGCGTTATTTTTGCGGTATAATCAATAAATAAAAACATGAAGAAAATTATATTGGTAGTTGTTGTCTTAATGGGCATTCAGTCTTTACATGCCCAGGGTGTAAAAGGCTTATTTGATAAAGTTTCAAAAGCAGTTTCTCCGGGGGCTGGTGATAAACTCAGCAATGATGATATCATCAGCGGATTAAAAGAAGCCCTGCGGGTTGGCACCGGCAACAGCAGTAAAAAATTAAGTAACCTGGACGGATTTTTTGGAGATGCAGCAGTGAAGATATTAATGCCCGAGGAAGCAAAAAAAGTGGAAAAAACCCTGCGTAATGTTGGAATGGGTAAAATGGTGGATAAAGCCGTCTTGTCTATGAACCGGGCAGCAGAAGATGCGGCCAGTGGTGTAGGAAATATATTTTGGGATGCCATTAAAGGTATGAGCATTACCGATGGATTAAAGATATTGCGTGGTGGCGATTTCGCCGCAACAGATTATTTAAAATCGGTTACCACCCGCGAGCTTACTGAAAAATTTAAACCGGTTATTGAAGCAGCACTGGTAAAAGTAGACGCCACCAGATACTGGGATGATGTATTTACAAACTACAACAGGTTTTCGAAAGATAAAGTGAACACGGATCTTACCGCCTATGTAACTGAAAAGGCGTTGAGTGGTATGTTTTATAATATCGGGTTGGAAGAACAGAAGATCCGTAAAGACCCGGCGGCACAGGTGTCTGATATTCTCAAAAAGGTATTTGGTAGTAAATAGTCAAACTCGTTTACTTTTTCGATAAACGGTATTGCAATAAAATGGTATAGCCGTATATTCACGGCCTAAACCAATTGCAATGAGATCGATTTTTGTAACCCTCCAATTTTTAGTGTTTGCTGTTCTGTTATCTGCCCGGGATCAGGCAGCTTTTTTTCTATCCAATCCATCTCTTACTCCGGATGGACAGACCGTTATTTTCAGTTATGAAGCTGATCTGTGGAAAGCAGATATCCGTAATGGCCAGGCCTCCCGGTTAACTGCCATGCAGGGATATGAAACCAATGCCACGGTATCGCCTGATGGCAAATGGATTGCCTTTACCGGCAGGCAATCGGGCAATGCCGATGTTTTTGTGATGCCCGTTACGGGCGGAGATATTAAGCAAATAACATTTCATAGCGGTAATGATGAAGTAAGCAGCTGGAGTTGGGATTCGAAGCAGGTCTATTTCCAAAGCAGCCGGATGGGCAGATCCTCGGGTTATAAAGTAAGCAGTTCTGGCGGTAATGCACAACGGGTTTTTGGAGATCATTTTTTTCAGTTCGATCATAACCTGGCTGAGCATCCCGCTACAGGAGAAATTTTTTTCAACGATACCTGGGAGAGTTTAAACCAGGTACAGCGAAAAAGATATAAGGGTGCTTTTAACCCCGATATTCAATCCTATAATCCAAAAACCAGGCAGTATAAAAAGTATACAAGTTGGGAGGGTAAGGACTTTGACGCTACCATGGACAAAAACGGGCATATTTATTTTATATCCGATGAAGCTAATGGCGAATACAATTTATATAGTTTGGAAGGAGATAAAAAATCAGCATTAACAAAATTCCCTTCATCCATAAAAACGCCGCGTGTAAATGCAAACGGGGGTAAAGTGGTATTTGAAAAAGATTACCAGTTGTGGATGTATGATGTTGCCTCAAAAAGTGCAGAAAAAATACCCATACAAATAATCCGCAACAGCGTTTTACCAAAAGAAAAAGACTTTGACGTAAAGGGAAAGATCAGCAATTTTGATGTGTCACCTGATGGTAAAAAACTGGCTTTCACATCCCGTGGGGAGATTTTCGTAAGCGACGTGGAGGGAAAATTCATCCGGCAGATCAATAAAGGGTCTGCCGAAAGGGCAACGGAAATTAAATGGTTGAGTGATAATAAAACTTTGGTTTTCAATCAAACACAGAACGGTTATTTAAACTGGTTTACCATTGGAGCTGATGGTAACCAGGCTTTAAAAAAAATCAGCAACGACAAAAAAGATAACCGGGGTCTCTCGCTCAATAAAAAGAGAACAAAAGCGGTTTACCTTTGCGGTCGCAATGAAGTGCGTTTGCTCGACCTGAAAACCATGAAACATGAGTTGCTGGTGGAGGATGAAATTTGGGGCTTTCAAAATTCGTATCCTTATTTTTCACCCGACGATCAATACGTTTGTTTTACCGCTTTTCGTGGTTTTGAGCAGGATATCCTGTTGTGTAACCTGCAAACAAAAAAAACGATCAATATAACCAACACTGGAGTTACCGAATCGGATCCCATGTGGTCGGCAGATGGGAAATATATTTATTTTTCTTCTGCAAGATTGAAACCATCATACCCTTTTGGACCGCAAAATCCAGGTATCTGGCGATTGCCACTGGAGAATTTGGATGAGCCTTTTCGTTCTGATAAATTCGATGACCTTTTTAAAGAAGAAAAAAAGGATACCACCAAAAAAGTTGTATCAAATGGAGACAGCGTTATGGTACGTATTGATATGGACAGGATCATGGAGCGGATGGAACCGGTTAGCCCTTCTTTTGGCGCACAGGATATGGTAGCTGTTTACCAGAAAGGAGATAAGACATCGGTATTTTACAGAAGTGATCACGGTGAAGGTAAACCGGCATTATGGAAGACAGTGATTGAGCCTTTTGAAGAAAATAAGACTGAGAAAATCGCAGGAACGGAGGGCACAGCCGGATTTGATATCGTTACTGTTTCTGATAAATTTTACCTGTTATCGAAAGGGAATATGTATAAAGTAAATGTGGAAGGCAATAAGGCAGATGACATAAAGATCAGTTACACTTTCAGGAGGAACCTGCAGGCCGAGTTTAGCCAGATGTTTGAAGAAGCATGGGCAAAGATGGAGATCAATTATTACGATGAAAATTTTCATGGTGTTAACTGGGTTACAATCAGGGAAAAATATCAACCCTTTATTGCACAATTAAATAACCGGGCCGATATGCGGATCCTGTTAAACGATATGCTGGGAGAACTCAATTCATCGCACCAGGGCTTTAATACCAATGGGGATGATGAAAAAACAGAACTGTCGGCTAAAACAATGGAGACAGGGATCATTTACGAAAAAGACGACCCCTTTATGGTAAAATATATTCTGAAAAGATCGGCTGCAGATCGAACAGGTATGGATGTAAAGCCGGGAGATGTTTTAATGAAAGTGAATGAGGAAGCGGTTGATAAAAATATGGACCGGGATTACTATTTCAGTAAGCCCTCCATCGATAAAGAAATTACATTGAGTTTTGCCAGAGGAACAAAAACGGTTGATGTAAAAATTCATCCCCAGGCATCTCTATTTACTAATTTGTATGATGAATGGATAGATCAAAACCAGCAACGTGTTGATGAAAAAAGCAAAAACCGGATCGCCTATTCCTGCATGAAGAATATGGGTACGCCCGAGTTGGAGAAATTTATCATGGATATGGCGCAGGAGCTGAATCATAAAGATGCACTTATCCTCGATCTGCGCTACAATACCGGCGGTAACGTACATGATGAGGTGTTGAAATTTTTGCAACAACGCGCATACCTGAATTGGAAGTACCGCGAAGGGAAGTTAACGCAGCAGGGAAATTTTACGCCAGCAGATAAACCCATTGTATTATTGATCAACGAACAGTCATTAAGTGATGCCGAAATGACGGCACAGGGATTTAAAGCGCTGCATCTTGGAACGATCATCGGCAATGAAACCTATCGTTGGATAATTTTCACAAGTGGAACTACTTTAGTTGATGGCTCTTCTGTTCGGTTACCAAGTTGGGGTTGTTACAGTTTGGACGGAAAAGATCTGGAAATGTCGGGTGTTGCACCGGATATAAAGGTTATCAATAGTTTCGACGATAAAATAAACGGAAGAGATCCGCAGTTGGATAAGGCAGTAGAGGAGATATTAAAGAAGTTGGGGAAAAAATAATAAGAAATTTTGCATGTTGGTTTAAACCACCTGGAACATAGTTATCTGGAAAGCGTTAGCAGGGGATTTTGCAGACAATAACTTTCCGGAATAGCGGATGACAAAAACGATGTGATTCCTATGCAACTGTTTTTTATATGGTTCAGTTCTTTGGGCAGGATTTTTTCTTTCAAAAAAATTTTAGTTGTGCAGGTGGTTTATTACCAAATTATTAATTATCATTGCAAATAAATTGCCACTCCGTAGAAACGGAGTGACTTTTTAACGATTGCTTGCTATATGAAAAATTTATGTTCTCTTTAAATGCTGATTAACTCAGCGAATTGGCCTGATGGCCTTCTAACGATTGATTGTTCCTTTTAACGATTGCTGCTTTATGTTTTAACCGTCTTTGTTATACAAATATAAGATGGTTATTTTTGCGTACATAACCAACTTATTGTTGATTATACCATGCTAAAAGCGATTTATATTGTTTAAAGCCTCTACTGTAAAGGCTTTTGTTAAATAGCCTTTATGATGCCCAACCGGTCAACCGACATATTATTTCAGCTGATTAAATCGCTCGAAAAAGCGGAAAAGCGTCATTTTAAGCTCTATATCAAAAGAAGTTCATCGAGAGAGGACCTTAAGATCATCAAACTTTTTGATGCTATTGACACAGGGCAGGACTATGATGAGAAAAGAATACTGAAAAAACTCCCGGGCGTTGAAAAACCCCAGTTTGCCAATTTAAAGGCACACCTGTATAAAGAATTACTGGCCAGCCTGCGTCTTTTAAAAAGCAGTGACAGCATAGACCTGCAAATGCACGAGCAATTGGATTATGCCCGTATTCTTTACAACAAAGGTTTATACCTGCAAAGTTTAAAGATATTGGAACGTGTAAAGGACCTGGCAAAAACCTATCACCAGGAAAGTTTTTTGATACAGGTGATTTCGCTTGAAAAGAAGATCGAAACCCTGCATATTACCCGTAGCGGTGATGGGGCTGCAGATAAGTTAACGGAAGAAGCTGATGAGGTTAATAAACAACGGATTGAAATAACAGCGCTGTCAAACCTGGCCTTAAAGCTTTACCAATGGTATGTAAAACATGGCCATGCCCGTAACGTCAAAGACGAAAAAGGAGTTAAGCATTTCTTTAAGCAGAACATGCTTATAGGCGCAAACAGCGTTACCGGCTTTTACCAGCGCCTTTATTTGTATCAAAGTTATTGCTGGTACGCTTTTATTCGCCAGGATTTTTTGATGTACTACCGGTACAGTAGAAAATGGATCGACCTGTTTAAGAATGATCCGATGATGATTACGGTGGAAACCGGGCATTATATTAAGGGGATGCACAACCTGTTAACTGCCAATTTCGATCTTCGGAATTTCAAACAATTTGATAAATACCTGGCCCGTTTCGACAGGTTTACGTTTTCGAAACCGGCAACCCAACATGATAATTTCCGGATGCAGGCATTTGTCTATTTAACCAGCGCCAAAATTAACCAGCATTTAATGAAAGGTACATTTGGAGAGGGAATTAAATTGATTCCGGCAATAGAAAGAGGATTGGATGAGTTTCAGATGTATATCGACAGGCACCGGGTTTTGGTGATCCAATACAAAACAGCGTTGCTCTATTTTGGTAACGGCAATTACGAAGAATCCGTTGATCAACTGCAAAAGATCATCAATGGCCCGGTGGATATGCGAATTGATCTGCAATGCTATGCCCGCCTGGTTCACCTGATGGCGCATTTTGAACTGGGTAACGATATGATCATTGAGTCACTGATCAAATCTGTTTTTCGTTTTATGTCACGTATGGAAAATTTGACAGTAGTGGAAGAGGAGATGTTTAAATTTTTGAAGAATAATGTATATGAATCGGCTGCAGAATTGAAGCCCGGGTTAAAAACGCTGTTACAAAAGATAAAACAGTTTGAAAAAAACCGCTACGAAACCAGGGTGTTTTCCTATCTTGATATTATTAGTTGGGTAGAGAGTAAAGTTTATGACAAACCGATGAGTGCCGTAGTGCACGAAAAGTATTTACAAAGCAGGCACCGCTAAATACAATGTATACCGATTATACCAGTATATAGTCCAAAGCCATTTGCTATCGGTATAATACCATCCGGGATGAGAACGTAGTGCTTTGGACTCCTATGAATCAAGATGGTATTATTTAATCCTGGTTATTGTTTCTAAAATTATCAATGGTTTCTGTATAACTGCTGTCCCGGATAATTATTTTGTTAAACAACAAGTCAGCTTCTGGCATTTTTTTTTGCTTATATTTTATCATTCCTGCATACAATAGATAATTGATAACATCCGGTTTGTTGTTTAGCAGGTGATTAAAATGAATTTCAGCATTTTCATAGTCTTCCAGAAAATAATAATTCCGGCCAAGTAATTCTTCGGTAACCGGATCACGTTTATATTCGAAAGCCTTTTTATTATGCTTTAAGGCTGTTTCAAGATCAGTGTATGCATCATCGTATTCGCCCAGGTAAATAAGCCCCAGCGTATTGTTTACCGCCATGTCATCAGGCTCTAATTTAGCCGCCCTCAATAACCCGGCTAAGGCTTTATCCATTCTTCCTGTTAACAGATCTACCTCTGCCATATTCACTAAATAATCATAGCTGTTTTTTTGGTAGCACTTGGCTGCCAGGGTTGAAAAATGCAAAGCCGAATCTGTATTAGCCAAACTGCTGTAGGAGATGGCCAAATTACGGTAGATCGCACCTTTGGTGGCCAGGGTAAGCTTCTGATTTTTAACGGCTTCGGTAAACGATTGAACCGCCAATTCGTATTTACCTTCGTTCATATATTCCACACCCGCCTGGTTTATTTTAATGGCATCTGCTTCTGTTGATACAGGATCGCAGGAAAATAAAACGACTGGCAGCCCGATACAGAACAGTTTGAATAGAAATATAGAATACGGTCTCAATATTTTTTAAAAATTAGTAATGGAAGTTAAGTACAATTTTTAATATTGGTTTAGATAGGCTCAAAGCTGCAATAAACAGCATCTTTATTATAAATAACTACCGGTGTAGATGTTTTTCTATTTCTGCAAATATTTTTGCACATCATATTTACACAGGCATATTTACTAATAGTAATGTGAAAAAAAGAATTTACATTGGCATTAAATTTATTTTATCACCAAAACCACTTTTTTATGTTTAAGAAAATTGCATCGTTACCTGTGTTTCTCTTGATGCTGGCTGTCCATGTTTTTGGGCAGCAGGGAATTCAAAAAGAAAGCGCGGCGGGCATTTCAGCCCGACTGGATCATGAAATAAACATGACCAAAGATCCGGCGCTTGGTTATGTGCCAAAGGGAAGATTATTTAATGCTTATACAGACAGGCTGCAAAAAATTCAAAACAGGAACAGTCTTGCACCAACATTTACCTGGACAGAAAGAGGTCCAAACAGTGATATAGTAGGGCCCAGCAACGGTAATACCAGGCCGGGCAATGGCGTAACATCCGGAAGGATGAGGGCGATTTGGGAGGACCTGGGTGATGCCACCGGGAAGACTGTTTGGGTTGGCGGTATTGATGGGGGGCTTTGGAAAACAAATGATATTACGGCAACCCCTGCTACCTGGACACCCATCAATGATTTTTTAGGAAATCTTGCAGTATCCGGTATTTGCCAGGATCCAACAGATGTAAACATCATGTATTTTGGCACCGGCGAAAAAGCGATCAATGCTGACGCGGTGAGAGGTGCCGGTTTATGGAGAAGTCTTGACCACGGTGTAACCTGGACGTTGATGCCAGGGACTTCAAATTTCTGGAATGTAAGTAAAGTGCTTTGCGATGCGTCTGGAAATTTATATGTGGGTTGTAATTCAACCTCGAATAACGCAGGAATTCAGCGTTATACCAAAGCAACTTCTACCTGGACAAATATTACGCCATCGGGCCTCGCTGCCAGGATACCTGACATGGTCATAAGCAACACCGGAAGATTGCATATTGTTTGCGGATATTTTAATACCGCAGCTGCCAGCGCAGGCTATCGCTATACCGATAACCCGGCAACGGTAACCACTACTGGTTGGACGTCTGCGGCAGTTTCTTTTACACCGGTTAACGTGAACGTAACACTGGCCGTTAGTGGTAATAATTTGTATGCGTTACCATCAAATACCAGTTACGAGGTTTCAACAATATATAAGTCAACCAACGGAGGTGCAAACTGGGCCGCCACCGCAACGACACCCGCTTTTACAAGTGGACAAGGTTGGTATTGTATGGGCGTTGCCATTGATCCTAATAACGCGAACAATGTGATCGTGGGTAGTTTGGATTGTTATAAAACCACCAATGGCGGTACTACCTGGGCCAAGATTTCCAATTGGGTAGGTACAACCGGACAATACGTTCATGCCGATCAACAAATAATTACCTGGCGAGTTAATAACCAGGTATTGGTTGGCAGCGACGGAGGAATTCATTATTCCGGCAATGGGGGTACAACTTTTCAGGACAAGAATACGGGTCTTAGAATTAAACAGTTTTACTCTGTGGCAGTACACCCAACATCCACTAATTATTTTTTAGGAGGCACGCAGGACAATGGAACTCACCAATTAAATGGAGCCGGGTTAACCAGCTCTGTTGAAGTTACCGGTGGCGATGGAGCTTTTACCGCGATCGATCAGAACCAGCCACAGTACCAGTTTGGCGCTTATGTCTATAATCAGTACAGAAGAAGTACAAATAGCGGAGGTTCCTGGTCTTCGATAAACTATTCCAGTTCGGCCGGAAGATTTATCAACCCATTTGCATATGACGATGCAAATAATATATTATACGCCAGTGGTGTAGCCAATGCATTTGTAAGGTGGAGTAACCCGCAAACAGGAAGTACATTTACTTCTGTTTCCATGACGACATTGGGAACAGGCACCGTGTCGGCAGTTAAAGTTTCGCCGTTTACCAGCAACACGGTTTATTTCGGTGGTGGAAAAAGCGGTGTTACGCCAACTTTGATCAAAGTTGCCAACGCGAATGCTACGCCAACCTTTACCAATATTATTGGCAGCGGTATGCAGGTTTCGGGAACAAATATTTCGAGTATCGAATTTGGAACTACCGAAAATGATATTATGGTGAGTGTTTCAAATTACGGGGTTAACAATGTATGGGTAACAAGCAACGGAGGTACAACCTGGACTGCTATTGACGGCGATCTGCCGGATATGC
The DNA here is from genome assembly GCA_031402615.1 of Chitinophagaceae bacterium. Taxonomy (GTDB): domain Bacteria; phylum Bacteroidota; class Bacteroidia; order Chitinophagales; family Chitinophagaceae; genus Ferruginibacter. The sequence goes on along the minus strand of JANNSN010000052.1, from coordinate 49,633 downwards.
CGGTGCGATGGGCCATGTTCTATCCCGGCAATAATACGCAGGCGATCATCGCTACGGAGACCGGAGTTTGGCAAACCGATAATATCAACGGTGCTACTACGCTTTGGGGCCCCGAAACCGGTTTTCCGAATGTAAGGACAGACATGCTGCAATATCGCAGCAGCGATGGTTTATTGGCTGCTGCCACACATGGCAGGGGGATTTTTACTACCATTGTTGGTGCAACTGCGGATACAGAACCACCTTCAGCACCTGTATTGAGTTCTACGGGTACTACTTCAAATACGATCAGTTTATCCTGGACTGCCGCTACCGATAACGTAGGAGTTTCCAGCTACGATGTTTATGTGAATGGAACGTTGAACGGTTCAACAACAACTGCTTTAACTTACGTGGTAACTGGGTTGGCACCTGCAACTGCTTACAGTATTTATGTACGGGCAAAAGATGCAGCCGGAAACGGTACCAATTCAAATACCATCAATCCTGCCACCCAAACTGCACCCGATACACAACCGCCAACAGCGCCTGTACTTAGTTCTACGGGAAGCACTGCTTCTACGATCGGGTTATCATGGACAGCGGCAACCGACAATGTGGGTGTAACCGGGTATGAAGTGTATATAAATGGAACGTTAAACGGAACTACTACCACAGCTTTAACTTACACGGTTACCGGTTTAGCTGCGTCTACTGCTTACAGTATTTATGTTCGTGCTAAAGATGCAGCAGGCAACGGCTCCAATTCAAATACGATCAATGTATCTACCCAGTCTGCAGGAGGATCAACCAACATTTTTGCGCATTATTTTGAAACCGGTTGGGATGGCTGGGCAGATGGTGGCAGCGATTGTGCCCGTTACAGTGGCACCCGATCTTATGAGGGCAGCTGGTCTATTTATGTCAGGGATAATTCGGGTATCGCTTCGGCTATGACATCGTCTGCTTATAATGTAAGCGCCTATAATCAGCTTACCATTGATTTTTATTTCTATGCAACCAGTATGGAAGCCGGAGAAGATTTCTGGGTACAATATTATAATGGAAGCACCTGGAGCACTGTGGCAACCTACGTATCCGGCACGTCATTTAATAATAACGGATTCTACCACGCAACGGTTAACTTAACCAATGTGAACTTCCCAACCAATGCGCAGTTCAGGGTCCAGTGCGATGCCAGCGATAACAGCGATCTGATCTATATTGACCAGGTTACAGTAACAGGTTCAAACATGCCATCTCAAAGTGCAGGCAGTTCGGCTAATACACAAACCTGTGAATTTATTGCTTTAGGCAGGGCTGACCTGGATGCAACCGAACTTGATAATTACCTGATGATCTATCCTGTTCCTGCAACAAACGAACTGACGGTGGCAACTGCTGAGATCGTGGAAGCTGTTAAAATTTACAGTATGAACGGAACATTGGTTAGACAATTAGGCTCCGTGCAGAGTGGAAGTAAAATCGATATTTCTGACCTGAAACCAGGTGTTTATATCGCTGCTTTTGTTACAGAAGAAGAAACCATTACCAGGAAATTTATAAAGAAGTAATACCATCTTGATTTCAACGTAGTCCAAAGGACTACGTTGAAATCTTAGACGGTATTATACCGATAGCAAATGGCTTTGAACTACATACTGGTATAATCGGTATAAACCTGGTTTTTGAATAAATTAAAGTCCTCCGTTTTTACGGAGGACTTTTTTTGATTTTTTGTGAAGCTACTTACTCTTTTACCTTGGCTTTCGCAGCTAAAAACTCTTTTTCCCCTTTTTTATTATTTAGTTTAATTGCAAAGAATATACCTTCATTGGTTCCCTCGGTTTCGGTACTTCCATAAAGTACATCTTTGCTTTCAGAAAGTTTTAAATGATAAACATCATTACCTAAGATCACATTTGGATCATCCAGCGTTTTGCCGGTAAGTTCAAAATCATTGGTAGCTGACATAAAACTGCCTTCTGCATATTCGATACCTGATTTGCCCTTTTTTCCGTTGTACATGTCTATCAAATCCTGTTTCAAACTATCAATAGCCCAATACGTCCATACGAATTCGGCCATGGCACTGCCATCTTTTTTAATATCCAGCTTAAGAAAACCGGTGAAAAAACTAGATTTGTTTATTGTTGTCCATTCTCCTTTGTAGTAGAATGTTTGGGCATTGCTGCCGTTAATGATAAACAGCAGGGCCAGGGCTAATGATATTTGTTTCATGATTTTTATTTAAATGTAGTAAGAAAGGTTTGTCCATGCAGGAAAATGTTTTTTATACTTTTCTAAACAATATGCTTAGTATTCTTGGAATAGATGTACGGTCATCATCGTCAAAATACTCATTGATCGTAACTATCTCAAACCCAAACTTTTTTGCAGGCAGCGTGAAATCGGAAAAATGATGATTGAAACAACTTACCATTTGCAATCCTTCTTCGGTTTCAAACCTTGCCTTTGTTCCGGTATACTGTTTAAATGGATGCAGTTCACCAATATAGATATACCCGCCGGATGCGATCGTTTTTGAAACCTGATCAAATATGGATTCCAGGTTTTCTATATGCTCCAACACCAGGCTGAAACTTACCAGGTCGAATTTTTTATCTGCAAAATGCCAATCCTGCAAAATATCTGCCTGGATGAAATTTACATTGCCGGAGTTTATTTTTTCTGCGGCCTTTGCCAGCATTTCTTGCGATAAGTCTACTGCAGTTATTTCTTTGGCTTTAGTAACTAACCAGCCGGTGTTTTTTCCTGTTCCGCAGCCAATTTCAAGACAACAGTTAAACGGGATATTGGCTAAAGTGTGCTGTATTGCCCGCGCTTCCAGGTCCCTTGTTTTGTTGATATTGCTGTCGTATTGTACCGACCAGTTATCGTACGCTTTTTTTACATGCATGGCGAAAATAAATTTGTTGCTTTACCCGGTATGCAATTTAGTCAAATTCTGAAAATAATTTTTCAAAATATTCTTTTTGACCACTGGAAATATAGGGGAGTTTATCCACCGGAAATTTTTGCAGCATGTCGTCTTTTAAGAAACGGGCTTTACGTTTTTTGCTTATTGCTCAACAGCCTGACTATATTGTCATCATACATCCATCTAAAACCATTTAGCAAAATAATGGCATCTGTTGATTGCAAAATGTTGTTGTTGTTTAGGTCTGCAATGCTGTATTGAAGTAAGTTAACTGAAATGAAATCTGCGGCAGCGTTTATGTCTTCTCCTTTTTTTAACAGTTTGTCTGCCAGCCCCTCATTAAAAAAATAGGGTTTTAAATAAAGATTCCAGGTTGAGTCTGAATGTAAAGTGAAATAAATATCCCTGCTGAATAAATTTTCTTTTAAAATATTCAGTAAGATCCTGTCGCCTTTTAAAAGATACTTATTTTGATAAGTAGGTTTGAGTTCCCAGCTGAATTTTACCACTGTCAGCTATACAGCTCCTTTCTGAAATTTGGGAAAGACCTACTAAAGAATTAGTGGAAAAATAAGACGGGGATAATTTTAAAAGTTGCTGTTATTTGATGATCTGCTGTTTAAAAAATATGCTGACTTGAAAAGGCAAATCCGTTATTTTAATTTTTCTATTTTTTGTTTAACGGATCCCCTTTCTCCGATTCGTATTATTCCAAAAATGAGTGTAGGATAAAAACCGGAACTGGTTATGAGTTTTGTTTTTTCGGCAATAATGATATCCCGGCTTTGGATAAGATGATGAATATCGTATTCCGGGGAACCGGCTAAACTTACTGCAAATTTCCAGGCTCCATTACGGCTCAGTTCCATGCTGAAGTCAACTAAAAAATCATCTACTTTATTTGTCTTTTTCAGGATCCACTTTAACCTGGGCCATATATTTGCCAAATTATTTTGTACCTCGGTAACCAGGGAAGACAGGATGGTATTTATTTTATTAAAATCATTTTGGAGATCATGGATATTATTGCCTTTTGAAACTTCAGCGGCAGCAATTCCCAAATCAAAATTAATATGTGCGTTCATCCCCATCAATAGATGTTGTAACACAATGGGCCAGTAATTTGTTGATAAATCGAATGCTTTTTGCCAGGAGGCAGAAACGGGCTCTTTCTTCTTCCAGGCAAAATAGGCATCCAGGTAACGGCTTGCAAAGATCACATCCAGTTTCTCCATCCTGGCACCATCTTCAAATTCATTGTTCGCAATACCTTCTTTTACCCGTACGGTTACTTTGCGGTAAAGCGCTGCAAAATATCCGGAAGTATCATCATTAGTTTCCGACTCCAGGATAATATTTCCCAGGGCGTCAATCACCTCATCTATGTTATTTATTGGTAACATTTTATTTTTTAGCCTGTCAAATAAGCAAATGATTTATACGCTCTTATATTATTTAAACAGGTCAGTGAAAAACAGTTTCATTTCCTTCCAGGATGCGGTGTCGGCTGCTGCATTATAGGCAATTGGTATCTTAAATTTTTCGCCCATGGCAGTTGCATCCGGGTTGGTAAAGGCATGTGTGGCACCTGGATAACTTTTGAAAGTATAAACTGCACCGATTGAATCCATTTGTTTTTTAAAAGCAGCTACTTCTCCCGCTGCAACAAACTGATCGTTTTCGCCATGACAAACCAAAATTTTTGAATGTAATAAATTTTTATCAGCAGGGGTGCCCAGTAAACTGCCATGGAAACTTACAATACCCTTAAGCCCTTCGCCCATACGGGCTATGTTCAGTAATACCCCGCCACCAAAGCAATAACCAATGCCGGCCATATTTGCAGTATCTGTTTGCGGGTATGTTTTTAGTTTATTCACGGCTGCGTCAAAATGCGCTTTGGCCATGGCGGGGTTTTGATAAAACGGTGTGGCTAAATTGCCTGCATCGGTTGGGTTATCGGCACGACTGCCACCACCGTACATATCAACCGCCATGGCAATGTAACCGAGTTCGGCCAACTCATTTGCCCGTCTTTTTGCATAATCATTCAGGCCCCACCATTCGTGTACAACAAATACCGCAGGGCGAGCGCCATCTATATTTTCATCATAAACAATATAACCATCCATTTTCAGGCTGTCAATGTTGTAACTGACGTTCTCTTCTTTAAGCCTGGGAGCTTTTGTTTCAATTGCTTTTTCATCGCTGCTATTGTTGCAGGAGAATAAAACGAAGACAACAACCAATAAAATACAAGACGATTTAACAAGTTTCATAACTGAAGGTTTTAGTATGTTTGTAAATGGTTTTCCCACGGAAGCGTGCTAAATTACAAATTTACCCGGAAGCGGGGCGATAAAACTGTGACCATTCATTAATTTCCCGGGTTATTTTTAAAAAAATGGCTAGCTTGAATAAATTATGTTGATGAGAAAGATCTTGCTGCTGGTATTACTTCAGCGGGGTCTTTGCGGGACAGCAATTTTTTGAACAACCATTCACTTATCTAAACTAAAATAATTCGCCATGCCTATCGAAATTAAAGAAATACAGGTGAAAGCTGTGGTAGCAAATGCAACTGATCAGCAGGGAAATGCTATTTTAAAATCGGCGGATATACCAGGAATAAAAAAAGCAATAACCAGGGAGTTAACTAAAGAAAAATTAAAAACGCAGCCGCGAAAAAAGAAGAAGAAACTCAACGAATAGTAGAGCCCGGAGCGCCATTTTTAACCTGTTACACAAAAAATATTGCGAATTTTCGCATACTTTTTTTAGGTTATTGCGACCGGAGTTTATATTGCCGTCCTAATTGGTCAGTTGTCTATTTTTTTACGTCATGACCAGTGAGCGGTACATTTCCGCAACCCAACGCTGAAGGTACGCGGGCGGGATGCCGCTGCAGTTTTACAGAATTGCCAAACACGGCATTAAAAAATATCCCGTCATTACAATGGGATGGTCTATACTTATACAATGAATTCACTAAATTTTTTATTCCTTATTTTTTTGGATGATCTGCCCAAACGGTAGTTTCTTCCCAGGTATCTATATCCTGTTGAACTTCGGTTAATACCGATTATACCAGTATGTAGTCCAAAGCCATTTGCTATCGGTATAATACCAACTAAGATTTTAACGTATTGCTCTGGACTACTTATTAAATCAAGATGGTATAATTTATTGCGGATACCTGTAAGTGCACAAACACCTAAAAATAAACGCACCTGTTAATTTTAAATTCATTCATTAGCCGGATTTTCAATTTTTTTGTTTGTTAAAGTTTTTGGCTGTTGAAGGCCGTTTAAAAATGAAAATACTGTGGATAAGGACAAATGCTTTATTTTTATCAGCACTAAAATCGAAGTATGAAAAAATTATTGTTTGTGGTATTATCTTATTTCAGTATCGCAGCTGGCAGCAGCCAGTCGTTAAAGAAGTACGATATTGGCAACTCGGGTTGTACCATCTATTCATTTTGCGATCCCGTGAAATTTGATGTGACCTATAGCGAAGATTCTGCGAAAGTATTTACCAGTGAATGTAAAGGAGAGGATGTGTTTTACGGCATTATTTGTATCAAACTTACAGAAGAAATCTCCCCGATCTCTACAGCTGAAACCACGTTGGTCTCTTACCTGGATTTTTTAAAGTCGGCATTTAAAATAACTTCGGCTGCCGGTTATGGCAAAGGCCACCGTTTGCAGGGTAAGGAAAATACCCGTGGCATTATAGACTACTGGAAAGACGATGAAAAAAATAACTGGAAAGTAAAAGGCTGGACCGATGGTAAATATATAGCCGTTTTATACACTTATAGCCTGACCGATCTACCTGACACAAAAGTAAATGCATTCCTCAACGGGATCAATTTTAAAGGGATGTAAGCTTTACTGACACCACATAACTACAGCTATTGTTAAGATACCTTCCGTAATATCTATCGGTAAACGAAAATGGGCGCACAGAAAAAAGCAATGCTGAACTGCCGTTCTCCACATAAATGAATGGGTTGGCAAGAACCTTTTATGGCCATTTCCATTCGATCGCTTCCGCTTTTATTTTTTACCCTGGTTAAAATATAGATATCCGGTTTAGGTATATATTTTTCTGTATTGGGAAAATACTGGTGTAAGAAATTTGGGAGACCGAATCTCGAAACCGTAGCATCTTCTTCGAAGACGATTATGGAATTTACTCGAAAAAAAAATCCCGCTGTACAACGGGATATAAATATAACCTGGCAGAGATTCTTCCCGATATAATCTTGGGACAGATCGTTCTCCAGCATTACAAAAAGCGATTAAATATCCGTAGCCTCGCCATAAGCAACCGCAGTTGCTTCTTTAAGTGCTTCACTCATGGTAGGGTGAGGGTGTACGGCATTTAAGATCTCATGGGCGGTGGTTTCCAGTTTGCGGGCAACAACAGCTTCGGCGATCATATCGGTAACACCGGCGCCAATGATATGGCAACCTAAGAACTCGCCGTACTTGGCATCGTAAATAACTTTTACAAAACCTTCAGTGGCACCTGCAGCTACTGCCTTGCCACTGGCCATAAATGGAAACTTACCAACCTTTAATTCATAACCTGCATCCTTAGCTGCTTTCTCGGTATAACCCACACTGGCGATCTCCGGACTGCAATAAGTACAGCCGGGGATATTGTTATAATCCATTGGCTCGGGATGGTGGCCACTTAAATGTTCGGCTGCGTTAATGCCTTCTTTGCTGGCCACGTGTGCCAATGCCTGGCCTGGTGTGCAATCGCCAATGGCATAAATGCCCGGCACATTGGTTTGCCCGTTTGCATCAACGATGATCTTTCCTTTATCGGTTTTAACGCCCAGGGCTTCCAGTCCCATATTTTCAATATTGGCAATAATGCCAACCGCACTTAATAAGATATCGGCTTCCAGAACCTGTTCGCCCGTTGCCGTTTTAACTGTGGCTTTTACACCTTCACCACTGGTATCTACTTTAGTCACTTCGCTGTTGGTCATGATGGTCATGCCCTGTTTTTTAAATTGCTTTTCCAGTTCCTTGCTGATGTCTTCATCTTCTACAGGAACCAGGCGGGGCATAAACTCTACCATGGTTACGTTGGTGCCCAGGCTGTTATAGAAATAGGCAAATTCGCTGCCAATGGCGCCACTACCGCAAATGATCATGCTTTTGGGCTGCGTGGGTAATACCATCGCATCCCGGTAACCGATAATTTTTTTGCCGTCAATCGGCATACTGGGCAATTCACGCGCCCTGCCACCTGTTGCCAGTATGATGTTCCTGGCTTCCACAACCTGTTTGTTGCCATCGGCTGCAGTTACTTCCAGTTTATTGGCGGCAATCAATTTGCCATTTCCCATGATCACATCAATTTTATTCTTCTTCATTAAAAACTGAATGCCCTTGCTCATTTTATCGGCAACACCACGGCTGCGGGATATCATCGCACCAAAATCGGCTGACGGATTTTCCAGTTTAACACCATAATTGACGGCGTGTTTTGCATATTCATAAACCTGCGCACTTTTTAACAAGGCCTTGGTTGGGATACATCCCCAATTCAAACAAACGCCACCCAGGCTTTCTCTTTCAACAATTGCCACTTTTTTACCGAGTTGACAGGCTCTGATTGCAGCGGGATAACCACCAGGGCCGCTTCCAAGTACTACTACGTCGTATGTCATGTTATAATTTTAGATTTTAGATTTACTTCAGAACGAGGGCCGCTTTTTGGGCCAACAGGCTGCAAATTTAATCTGAAACGGGGGATTAGCCAAAAGCTAATTTATCGGGTATCGTCTCCGTTTCAGATTATCATCATATCTTCCGACACTTCAACCACCTGCGAGCATCGTAACCTCGCTAAAACATAGTCCTATTTTGTTTTACTGCCTTTACCTATCCTATCGTTTGCACATTATTTTTCAATACAAGAATAAGGATAACACCGATTTGACGGACAGTGTCAGATCTGTTTTAGAAATGGTTCTTTAAATATTTCAATAATACGGTAGCTGAAATAAATATGGATGACCATTTGCTCGTGTAAAGCAAGTTATTTTGGATTTTATCCCTTCAGAATTGAATCAACCGTATAATCTGATAGATCTGGGTTCTATAATATTTTTTTGTCTACACGATAGGATAGCTATCGGGATCGCACGTTGTGCCGGTATGGATAAAACTGTTGGCATTTCATGTTTACCTGATTTAACGTTTTGTGATGAGGCGGTTGGGCTTTTCTGTGTATTTTTGACTATGATTCAAAGATTTTTATTTGTCGTGGCACTGATGGGATCCTGGTTTTTTGCCAGCTCACAGAGCCCTGCGGGCAGCCAATCCATTGTTAAATGGAAGATTGAGGAGGTGGTTAAATCCTATACTGCTAATAATGATACCGTTTATGTGGTTAATTTTTGGGCAACATTTTGCAAGCCCTGTATTGAAGAGATACCTGGTTTTATAAAGCTTGTCGAAAAATACAAATCGCAAAAGGTAAAACTGCTGCTGGTTAGTTTGGATCTGCCTTCCTTTGTACCGGTTAAATTGCCTGCTTTTATAAAAAAGAATAATTATAAAACCAATCATGCCTGGTTAGATGAAACCAATGCAGATCATTTTTGTCCAATGATCGATGAAAAATGGAGCGGTGCCATTCCATCAACGATCATCGTAAATAACAGCAACGGGTATAGGAAATTTGTGGAGGATCAAATGAGTGCTGAAGAATTTGAGTCTGCTTTAAAAGAGGCGATTGGAGGCAATTCGTTTTATAAATTTCGGGCACCAATGAATGATGCAGAGGTGACCGATGAGGAACCTCAGCGTGCTTCCGGGGCTTTTGTTACTTTCAAATCAAGTGACAGTTCTGTTTATGCTGTTATGGAAGGTAAAGTTAGTATGATTGCCAAAATAGATCACATGAAAGTAGTCATCATTGAAAAGGATAATTTTTTTTATACTTATTCAAACCTGGGATCCACTTCTTTAAAGACCGGTGACCTGATAAAAACCGACCAGTTGATAGGCTATGCTGCTTTTGACCTGGATGGGTATAAACCATCTGTTGATCTTTACCTTTCTGATCCGGAAACCAACATCATACTTTCAAAAAAAGATTTCAGAAAACGAAATGATATCCGGCTTACTGATCATTCCATCGACACAATTGGCGAACCTAAATAGTCGAGCCTCAAAAAGTCAATTTTAATTTTAGTGCATAAAATTCCCAGAACAACTTCAAAATATATTTGCAGCGGAGTAACCAACGTAATTTTGCCTCTGTACGCCAGAGGGTCATTCGTCGTTTAAAGTTCATTGCTGCTGCGGCAAGTATAATATTTATGTTATCTCCAAAAATACCTTTTAAGTAATTCCTGCACAACCGATAGTCTTGTTTGAGATGTCCGATAATAGGCTCTATTGCTGCTCTTCTGCTATGCTTTTGGCGTTGGTTTTTTGTGATGTTTTTATCTGGTATTGGTACATAAATCTTCGATGCCTTGTACTGTTTTATTCCTTTGTATCCTCTATCAACAAAAACCTCCTTCGCTTCCTGTCCGTTGAGTCTTTCATATTGCTCCAATACTTCGGGTAATGTTTTGGAATCATGTAAGGATTGGGTAAAGTTAAGGGCACCCATAATAATGCCTGAAGCTTGATCAATCAACACGGAAGCTTTGCTGCCAAACTCAAATTTTTTATGCTCTTTCCCTTTTGAATAGCATTTTACATTGGGTTCATGCAGACTATAAATCTTATCCGTGTCGGCACGCTTTTGCGACAATACTCTTTGAAATAATTTCAGCATAGGTAAATAGGTGCCAAGACTTTCCAATGGTAGCTTACGTGCAATTTCTCTCACCAGTCTGCCCGCTATTATTTGAATCTTTTTGTTGGCTTTTCTAGCTTGTTTGGAACCATTTTTTCTTGTTTTAAAACGCTGCAAACAGCTTAGCTTTTTAACTGACCTTGTGTAGGATTGGCGCAGATCAATGGATTCTTTATCAGCAATTGTCCAACATTTTTTTATGATCTTCTTGTACAGTTTATCGTCTGTTGGATAAGTGATATTTTTTTCCTGAACAGTGGTGTCGACACTTACTACAGCACCTGATGTATCATTACCATCTGATTTATTTATCCGGATACTTTCTTTCAAAATCAACTCCATCCCTGCTTCCCCAATCCGTTTTCTAAAGGCAATTAATTCTGTAGGTACACAAGGTAGGTGAGACTGAAAATGTTGTTCGCCGCTGAGATATTGGTAGTAACAATTTTCTGCCCATTGTTCAACCAGGTTTTCATCGCTTAGGTTACGCACATATTTTAAAATAAGCAGCGACACCATCAAACGGATTGGCTTCGCTGGAGCTCCCATTTTTTCACTGTAATGTTCTTTAAACGCATCGTCGAAAATATTCCAGTTAATGGCATTGGCCAATTGATATAGTGGATGCTTTTGGTCTAACTGATCCGACAATCCATGAAATAGACCCATCTGAGGGCTATGTTTTTTGGTATTGAGCATACATAAATTTGCAAGCTTTTTCCCGATTTTTCAAATAGCCGGTGGATATTTTATACTCAGGGCAATTGGAAAATCAATACCAACAAAGATTTAGATGCTTTTTGAGGGTCGACTACTTAGTAAATCAAGATGGTATTATCTCCCATAAGATCTATTTATCAAACGTAGGTATTAATACCAGGTATTTGTCCATAATAACTTTTTAAAAAAACCCAACATTTGTCAACCGCAAAGATTTGTAAAAATTTATAAAAGCATTTATTTAGTATCATATATAATAAATCACAGTTTATTGTCGTTTCATTAGATTATAATATCCATAAAAACCACAAAGAATGTCTAATTTCTTTCGTACACATTGTAAATATATATTGTTTGTAATATCTTTCTTTTTAACTAATTTATTGGCTTCCGCGCAAACTGAAACAATTAATTCAGGCTCCTTCATCATCAACATGGGTGCTACAAACCCCAATACAGTTGGTAACGGTTTAAAACCCTATGGCTTGGTATATGATTTAATGCGAAATTTTAATGTGCCAATTAAATGGGTAATAAGCCAAACCAAGGTAAAAGATGGGGTGGACTTTACCTATAATGGGGTACAATATAAAGGTGGAACTTTTATTATTCCAGCAGAATTTAGATCGGCAGCAGTAAATGCCCGAATTACATTTTGGACTGGTGTAGGGGTAGGCGTTGTAGGTACCACCACTACTTCTCCATTAACAGTAAGTGTAACACAAAATTTGACGGCTATACCAAAATGGACATTGGATAGTCAAAATGGAGATAAGGCTGAAGCTTATTTAATTGCAGCAGGTATTACAAATACTGCTTTTCCGGGAGCTTATAACTGGAAACTACCTGCTACATTAGATTGTTGCGACGACTTTTTTGTAATGCCACATGCTGATCCAACATGGGCTACGCATAGCCGCTTGTTTTCCTGGAATTTAGATTGTAAGGGCTCTATATGGGCAGCATGTCATGCTACCAGTGCGTTGGAAAACATGGTAAATCCAGCCAACCGGGCAACACAAACAAACTTTCTTACCCGTAAAGTAGCTGGCCTTGCCGGTACGTCGGGCAACTATGCGCTTAGTAATAGTTTAATTTTATGGGGCAGCCATTCAGGTGGTTCTGTTCCTTATATACATCAATATCCAAACGAAATTGTAGCACAATACCTTGGGCCAACCGATGCAGCGCATCAAAATGGTTCAGAGCAAATTGATGTTCCCAACCAAAGTGCAACCGGAGGTTGGAACCCCGGTGCAAAAATTATTGCCTACGATCCAACACAGGCAGATGTTACCAATCCAATACGGCCCGATAAAACAAATGCTGCCGCAGTAATTGTTTACGGCCGTGGTTTTGATGATCCTGCCAGAGGTTTTGTAATGTATGAACCTGCGCATAGTCATGCAGGTACTGCTGGACCTAATGTTGCAGCACAACGGGTTTTTCTTAATTTTAGTTTTTTTCAGGTACAACCTAAAGCGCCGCAATTAACAGTAACAGGAATTTCCGGTGGGCAGCAAATTTTAGGAGGTTCCACTTTAACTGGATTAAATGTAGTGGCGACCTCACCTTTAGCAGGAATTACCTTCACTTATCTGTGGTCATCTACTTGTGGTGGAACTTTTTCCAGTGCAACTGCTGCTACAACAAATTATACAGCCCCGGTTGTAGGTGCAACTACTGATTGTATTATTACCTGTAAAGTAACCGATAACTGCGGTAGGGTTTCTTTTCAATCATTTCCAGTTAGTATAGTTCCTTTACCACAAGGGCCTATTGCCAACCCCGATGCCGCTTCAGTAAGTTCTACTTGCGGTGTTGGTACAAGTGTAACTGCAAATGTTTTAACCAATGATACAGATCCCGGAGGACGTTTACCGCTTACATTAACCAATGTAACAGGAGTTGCCAACGGAGTAATGACATTCACTGCTAACGGTAATATTACATTTACCCCGGATGTTAATTTTACTGGTCCATTAGTACTTACTTATACGGTATGTAATAATGCAGTACCTGTTCCATTATGTTCTAATGGAGCCTATACTATTACATTAGCAGGCGCTTCAACACCAGCTACTGCTAATGATGCTTTTACAATGAAGGAAGATTCTGTTGGTCGTTTTAATGTATTAGCCAATGATGCTGTTGGACTTACAGTAATGGCGATAACCGCCTTACCAACTAATGGAAGATTGTCTATCAATACTAATAATACCATAACCTATATACCCAATACCGATTTTGCCGGTATTGATGTGTTTACCTACCAGGTAGTAAACGCTTCTGGTGGTAAAAACACCGCAACAGTTACGGTTACCGTTACCAATGATGCTTGCGATGGTTCTACTTTACAAGCCACAGCACCTGGTACGGGTACGGTTACTTATGCAACCTCATTAATTGATGCAAGAATTGTAAATGAAAATGTTGATATTGAAGAAAACGGTACTTGTGACCGATTGTATATTGAAACAATTGACAAAAGAACTAGGTCTTTATTGAAATTTAATTTTTCTTCTATTCCTGCAGGTGCTACTATTACAGCAGCTCAACTTCGATTGGTAAGAACGGGTGGTAATAACACCGCTCAAAATATTGGAGCATACCGCTTAACAAATAGTTGGAATGAAGGACTTCTTTGTGCACAAAATCCTACTTTAGCGTCAAACGGAGCAACATGGTTTAATACAACCTTTACAACACGATGGGGAGCCCCCGGTGGAGATTTTGTAACAACTGGTGGGGCTGTTACTTCTGTTACAAACAATTCAGGTGGTATTGGAGGAACAGCTACCTATGGCTGGAATGTATTAATACTTACACAGGGTTGGTACAATAATACATTTCCGAATGAAGGATTCATGTTGAAAGATGTTTTAGAAACTAGTGGCGATAACAAAGATTTTGCAAGTCTAAATAATGGTACGGCTGCAAATCGTCCAAAACTTAGAGTTAGCTACACTCCACTAGTTGGTGCACCTGTGGTTGTGGATTTGGATGCAACTGCAGACACCTATCTTTACGAGAAAGATTTATCAAAGGTATTTGGTAATGCAACAACGTTTCAGTTAAGTGCGGAGGCAGCAGCAGAGGAAAGATTATTAGTTAAGTTCGATGTGAAGCCAGCAGATATTCCAACAGGTTCAACTGTTACTTCTGCAACGATGAAGTTAACAAGAACAGGTGGTGATAATACTGCGCAAGACATTGGTGTATACCAGGCAACTAATAGCTGGAACGAAGCAGCTGATAATAATCAGGATAATACACTTGCTTTAAATGGTGCTACCTGGAATCATAGAAACTTTACGCAATTATGGTCTGTACCCGGTGGAGATTTTACAACTACCAATGGGGCTGTTACATCTGTATCTACTGCAACTGGCGGTACTGGCGGTACTGCTAATTATAATTGGAATGTATTAGGTATTGTTCAAAACTGGGTTAAAGTATCTCCAGATCCTAATGATGGCTTTTTAATAAAAGCAGTAACCGAAAATGTAAACCTTCAAAAGGTATTTGGCGCCAAAGAAAATGGAACTGCTACATTAAGACCAACACTTATTGTAAATTATAACACACCGGCAGTTTGTGGTCCTATTCCTGCACGGGCACCGCTTTCAATGCCAGATACTGCTACAACCGTTAATGGAGTGGCGGTAAATATTCCTACTGTACCCAATGATTTTTTCCCGGTTGCAGGTGCAGTAACTTATTTAATAATTACACCACCAGCTTCTGGTTCAGCTTCTATTGATGCTGCTGGTATCGTAACATATACTCCAGCTACAGCATTTAATGGAGTACGATCGCTGATTTATGAAGTAACACACACTGGTTCCGGATTAAGAGATACCGGTACTGTATATATAAATATTAATAATGCACCCATAGATGCAGTAAATGATGCACCTGCCGGTGACTTAAGCGGAAATGTGCAAACCATTACTGTAAAAACAAATGATACTGATTTAGAAGGAGCTGTTCCGGTTTCCTCTGTAGCTATTGTTACGCCTCCACTTAACGGAACGGCAACAGTAAATGGCAGCGGACAAGTTTTATATACACCCAATTTGAACTTTACGGGTAATGATACCCTTTATTATTCAATGTGTGAGCCAGCTCCTGCTTGTGGTAGCGGCTTATGCGATACGGCCAGGGTAGTAATAATAGTTCAAAACAGGCCTCCGGCAGCAGTAAATGACCTAAGAACCATGCTGCCTTGTATTACTACAACGTTCAGTTTAATTGGTAACGATACCGATCCCGAAACTGGTGCTTTAGCAATTAATACCCTAAGTGCACTAAGTATTCCTGCAGCAGGTACTTTAACCAATAATGGCGATGGTACGGTTAGCTTTTTACCAGCTGTGGGTTTCTTAGGAGTCGTAACATTTACGTATACAGTAATCGATAATGGCGTTACACCGGCTATATCTGCATCGGCTACTGTTACTATTACTGTGGCTAGCCCTGTTAATACAGCCCCAGATGCTGTAAATGATATGGAAACTATAAATATGGACGAAACCAGTTATTATAGTGTTAGAGATAATGATACAGACCCTGAAGGAGATCTTTTAAGAATACCTACAATTACAATTGCTCCTGTACATGGTACAGCGATTGTTTTACCAAACGGACTTGTACAATATACGCCTAACCCTGGATATTTTGGTACAGATTTACTGAGTTACCAACTTTGTGACTCTAGCCGTATTCCAGCTACCTGTGCTACAGCACCTCCATTATGTGATGTTGCAACAGTAACGTACACGATAGTAGTACCCAACACAGTAAATGCAATTAATGATGAAAATAGTACCTGGATTAACACACCGGTAAGTGGTGGTGTTATGGGTAATGATTATGATTTAGAAGGTAATGCAAAAATATTTACCGGGTTTATTGACGGATCTGGAAATCCATTTACCAGTGGTTCTATCACAGTAAGTGGTGTAGATGCTACAGGAGCACCGGTCGCAAATGCAGGTACATTAACCATTAATGCAAACGGTACTTACACTTTTACTCCGGCTAATAACTTTACAGGAGTGGTAACTGTGCCTTATACAATTACAGATGATAATGCAAATGCAGCATCAGACAGGGCTCTTTTAAGAATAACAGTAAATCCATACACTTCTATCACGAATAGTATTATTGCCAATAATGATGAAAATATTTCTTATGGTGCTCCTGTAGGTGGAAATGTAGTTACTAACGACAGAGATCCTCAAGAAAATCCTTTTGCTGTTACAGGATTTAATTATGATACCAATGGAGATGGTACGCCAGACGGCACAGGAGTAGTGGGTACACCAGTAGTAATTGGTGGCCAAACAACCACTGGTTTGCAAGTAAGCAATGCAGGAACACTTACGCTTAACGCTAATGGTAGTTATACCTTTGTACCTGCAACAGATTTCCATGGCAGCATAGATGTTCCTTACACAATTTGTGATAATGTAGTTCCTCCTGCTTGCCAAACAGCTATTTTACATATAGATGTATTGCCTGATTTGAACGGAGCATTAAATGATCCACCAGTAGCAGGCGATGATTTTAATTATACCAATGTAAATACACCGGTGAATGGATCTTTTGTAAATAATGACAGTGATCCTAACTCAGATCCGGTTTCTTTAAATGGAACAACCATTGTGCCAGCAGGACCTGCAACTCCAATTGGAGCCCCATTACCTACTGCTAAAGGTGGTACTATTCAATACTATGCAAATGGTACATACTTATATATGCCTCCAGCAGGTTATGTTGGTCCGGATAGTGCTTCATACACAATTTGTGATGTAACTGCAATATTGCCAAATCCATTATGTACGCAGGCTTTCATTCATTTGTTAGTAGGTGTAAATAATACCACTGATGCTATCAACGATGAAAACAGTACCTGGCAGAATGTGAATGTGAACGGGCATGTTTTATCGAATGATTTTGATGCCGAGGGACATACGCAAACTTTTGGCAGCTTCCTTACTCAAAACCTGGGCGGCGATTTAAGCAGCGGATCTGTTTTAGGCGGCGTTAATAAAACCGGAGCCCCGGTTGCTAATGCCGGCATCATTACGTTTGCTCCTGATGGCAGTTATACGTTTGATCCTGATCCTGCCTTTACAGGAGTAGTGACAGTACCTTATCGCTTATGTGATAACGGTAACCAGTCAAAATGTGATACTGCCTATTTAACGATAACAGTTGATCCACTACCAAATACCGGGTTAAATTCGGTGATCGCTAATAATGATGAAAATCTAAGTTATGGTGCAGCGGTTGGCGGCAACTTGTTTGTAAATGATCGTGACCCACAGAATGACGCCTTTGCAGTTACCAGTTTTGTTGGTGGTACTGTAGGCACGCCCGGAACAGTTTCTGGTATTGACTTAAACGGAAACCCGGTTGCTAATGCAGGTACATTAACCATCAACGCAAACGGAACCTATACCTATACACCGGCAGCAGGTTTTGTAGGCTCCATCAATGTGCCTTATACCATTACCGATGCCTTTGGTGCCATATCAACTGCTATTTTGCATATAGATGTATTAAGTGATCCCAATGGAATATTAAATGATCCTCCTGTTGCTGGTGATGATTTTGGATATACCACCATCAACAAACCTGTTACCGGTACTTTTATCAATAACGACAGTGATCCAAACGGAGACCCGGTTTCTTATATGGGTGTAACCATTGTACCTGCCGGTCCGGCTACACCAATAGGTGGTCCGGTTGCTACAACGCAGGGTGGTACTGTACAATTTTATGCAAATGGTACCTATTTATATACACCTCCGGCAGGATATGTAGGTCCGGATAGATTACCTTATATCATTTGTGATGTAACGGTTGTTACGCCGCAGCCTTTATGCGCCGACGCAACGATTCACTTACTGGTTGGCCCCGGCATCAATATTGCCGGCAGGGTTTGGGATGATGCCAATGGAAATGTAACAATCAACGGCGGCGAAAATGCCACCAACGCAGGTAATACACTGTACGTGAATCTGGTTGATGGTTCGGGCAATGTAGTTGCAACAACTGCCGTTGCCGGCGACGGAACCTACAGTTTCACCAATGTAGATCCGGGAGCAAATTACTCACTACAATTATCAACTAACCAGGGAACCGTTGGTTTACCGGCACCTGCGGTAGCCTTACCTGCTGGTTGGGATCATACCGGCGAAAACAGAAATGGTACTATTGATGGTGGAACCCCAGGTGTAATTGATACCCGTAATTTTGGGTTTACCAATACGGTGAATTTTGATTTTGGAATTGAGCAATTGCCTAATACGGATGATCATACAACCAACATCACCCAGCCTAATCTCGGCGATTTTATTACACTTAATGGCGGAGCAAACCCACCAATACTTAGTGGCAGCGATCCGGAAGACTGTGGCGGAGGCTGTAACCTTAGCAATAAAACAGCGATCATTGATGCTGTACCGGCCAACTCGGAATTGTATTACAATGGTGTACTCGTTACCAACGGCCAACAGATCAATAATTTTGACCCTAATCTGTTGCAGGTTAAATTTACGGCTGCAACCATTGGCACCATTTCTACCTCGTTCCAATATTCGTACGTAGATCTGGCTGGTAAAAAAGACCCAACACCGGCTATCTATGAATTAACCTGGTTAAATCCACTTCCGGTGCTGCTGTTGTCCTTTACAGGCACAGGCAATAAATGCGATGCCGTTTTACAATGGAAAACTTCTTCGGAAATAAATACTGATAAGTTTGTGATCGAGCAAAGCAGTAACGGATTGAATTTTACAGCGGTAGCAGATATTAAGGCCGCCAACAGTTCAACGGGTAAATCATATCAAATGGCAATAGCCCAACCAACAGGTATTATGTATTACAGGCTTAAGCTGTTGGATAAGGATGGCAAATACAGTTATTCACCGATTGTTACAGTACGTACAAGTTGCGCAAACGCAGATTATCTGACGGTTTATCCAAATCCGGTAAGCACAAACCTCACGGTCAGCTTCCATACCTTGTATAAAGGGCAGGCTAACCTGGTGATAATAAATGCGGTTGGGCAGCAATTGGCCAGCCGGAAGATGCAGATCACAGCACCGGCAAATACCATTAACCTGGATATACGTAATTATGTGTCGGGTGTTTATATGCTTTACCTGGCAGATGATTTCGGTACCAGAATTGGCGAAGTACAAAAAATAATTAAGAACTAGAAGTATAATGAAACCCAAACCCAGGAGAGAAGCGATTCTCTCCTTTTTTTTGCCGAAATGTCATTAAAAACAGATTGGCCTTTTTTTTGTAAATCTTTGTTTCAAATTGTTAATTATGACTTTTGGAATAATGATGGTGTCTTTAATTTTTATGGGTATTGGAATGCTGGTACAGTTCCGGTTGAAAAGCAAATTTTCAGAATATGGGAAAGTGCTTACCAGTAGCGGGTTAAGCGGTAAACAGGTTGCCGAAAAAATGCTGCGCGATAATGCCATTTATGATGTTAATGTAGTTTCTGTGGATGGGTTTTTATCAGATCACTATAACCCCGCAAACAAAACGGTAAATCTTAGCCCGGATGTATACGCTGGTAAAACCGTTGCTGCTGCCGCGGTGGCAGCACACGAATCCGGCCATGCCGTACAACATGCAACTGCCTATTCTATGTTGATGTTAAGAAGCAAACTGGTACCGGCAGTAAAGATCAGCACCACTTTATCGCAATGGGTGATCATTATCGGCCTGGGTATGTTGGGATTTGGCGGAGGTAATCCAACTGTTTTGTTGGTGGGTATTGTTTTATTTGCTGTTACCAGCTTTTTTACGGTGGTAACACTGCCCGTTGAGTTTGATGCATCAACCAGGGCTTTAAAATGGCTCGACAATGCCGGGATAACAACAGAAACCGAACATACAAAAGCAAAAGATGCATTAAAATGGGCTGCATTAACCTATGTAGTTGCCGCATTGGCATCGGTTGCCATGTTGGTACAGTATATCTTAATTTATCAATCCCATAGCAGAGATTAAACAGCAGGTAACAGTCAGGCAGATTATTTAAACCGAAAAAAATAAGCTTTTGCCTGATATCTGTACGGCTTTATCGATAAAAGGAGCTTTTTAGTAATTAAAAAGTTCACTTTGTATGTATCATATTCCGGGTTTTTAGTATCCGGAGTTTTTAATATTATAACAGCTGAACAGCATTCAACAGTTATATGTATATTTATTTGCAAATAATTTTATAAGAATGAGCAATGTATTAAACGTATTAATTGTGGATGATAATAAAGTGATTCGGCTGATGCTGGTTGAAATGCTGAAAAAAATGGATGATGTAGAAATAGTGGGTGAGTGCGAATCGGCCATGGAAGCGAGATCATTTTTAAGTAAAAATGATGTTGATATTTTACTGCTGGATGTTGAAATGCCGGGTATGACCGGCCTGGAATTACTAAAGTTGTTACCCGAAAAACCGGCAACCATTTTAATTACCGCTAAAACCGGCTATGCCATTGAAGCATTTGAACTGAATGTGATTGACTACCTCGTTAAACCCATTTCCCTATCCCGGGTCATGTTGGCCATTGAAAAAGCAAGGGAATTACTGGCGATGAAGAACGCACAGGTCAATGAAATTAACCAGGATCAGATCTTCATTAAGGACAATAAAATAATACGCAGGATTTTATTGAATGATATTCTCTGGATGGAATCAAAGGGTGATTATGTAAAGATAAACACCGTTGAAACACATTATATCATTCACTCTACACTAAAGAACATGGAAACAAAATTACCGGCTTCTGAGTTTGTTCGTATACACAGGGGCTACCTGATTCCGGTTTCTAAAATTGATTATATTGAAGACGGGGTTGCCTATATCCTGGGCACTCCGTTGCCGGTTTCCGAAACTTATAAGAACGAATTATTAAAAAGGCTGCAGCTGATCTGATTGTAAAAAACATGAAAACCCGTAAAGGCTATTATATCTGGATTCTTTCTTTAACAGTAGTACTCATGCTGCTGATATTGGCGGCGCAGGTATTTACCATCCGGAATATTAACGGGTTAAAAACCGGCAACCGGGAAGCAGCTGTTACTTTTACCATCAATAACCGGCTGCAGGAAATTGTAAATACAGCAGCCGTTCTCCAGTCCCGGGTAATAAAAGAAAATCCAGATAAGAAAAATACCAGGGCCATCAGTGATTCATTGGCGGTAATGGGGTACAATGCTTCCGTACTTGAAAAATTGAATATTGATGAAGCTACAGGTAGTAACTTTATCAAACTGAATGGATTTATCAGTCAGCAGATCGATATTTGTTTTAAATCACTGGAAGCAACGCAAGCCGGTGACCGGGCCTTAAAAAAATTATATGCGGATTCTTTGATGAAGTTAAATCTCAGCGACAGCATTTATCAAACAGCTGTAAATATTAAAAAAGAACTTGAGTTTAAATTAAAGCAAACCTTTGATCAGAATACAATTGCCTCTCAAAAACTATCAGCACTGAACAAAATATTTGCGCTCATTGCAATCGCGGCTATTTTAATCCTGGGTACCATCATCATTAACCGCCATCTTCACCAGGTTGGTTTAATCAAAGCATTGGAAAACGCAAATGCAGCAGTGAAAAAATCGGCGATGATCAAGGAACAGTTTCTGGCCAATATGAGCCACGAGTTGCGTACACCCTTAAATGCCATCAAAGGGTTTAGCCGTTTAATGCAACAAACGAGCCTGGATAAAGAGCAACAAAAATTTTCTGAAATCATCGAAAACTCCAGTAACAACCTGCTGCACCTGGTAAATGACATACTGGATATTTCAAAAATTGAAGCCGGTAAAATGATGGTGGAACACAAGGAATTTGATTTAAAAAGGATGTTGCAAACACTGGAACAGATGTTTATGAATAACGCCATTGAAAAACAGCTGAATTTTACCAGCCAGATGAAGCCCGGTGTGCCGCAATACCTGCATGGCGATCCGGACAGGATTTACCAGATCCTGGTTAACCTGGTAAGCAACGCGTTTAAGTTTACAAAAGAAGGTTATATAGATCTTACGGTTTCAAAATCAGCAGAAAACGAAAATGATATTGCGCTTGAATTTACGGTAGAAGATACCGGTATCGGCATACCTTTAAGAAAACAGGAGATCATTTTTGAACGCTTTCAACAGATCGAAGATCCACAGGAAGATATTCAAAAAGGTACCGGTTTGGGATTAGCCATTGTAAAAAACCTGTCCAAATTACTGGGGGGGGCGGTTTCGGTTACAAGCCGGGAAGGACAAGGTTCGGTTTTTAAATTAGTGCTGCCATTCTCCAAAAACTATGTTGACAAAAACGCGGATGCGATACCTGAAACACATAATAACACGCCCATTAATTTCCGTAATGCCAAAGTGCTTGTTGCTGAAGACAACCACGTGAACCAATTATTAATTGTGAAACTTTTGAAAAGGTATGGTGTAGAGCCGGTAATAAAAGAAAATGGAATGGAAGTGCTGGACCTGGTGAAAACAGAAACGTTTGATCTCTTGTTGTTGGATGTTCAAATGCCTTTGCTTGATGGCTATAAAACAAGTGCAGCCATCAGGAAGATGGGGAATTCAATACCGGTGGTTGCCATGACGGCTTATGTAATGGATACCGAGAAAGAGAAATGTAAAGCAGCCGGTATGAACGGATATTTAGCCAAGCCACTGGATGAGCAGGAATTGAAAAATATACTGGTAAAGTACCTCAACCGATTTTTGACTTACGACAAAAATAATGGCCATGAATTTTTATTGCAACTTGCCGGCGGCGATGAACAAATGGCCGAAATTATTTTAAACCAGGTTAAACAGGAAATTCCGTTTGAAATAGAAAAACTAAAAAAAATAATTAGCGAAAAAAATATTATTTTACTTCCTGCTTTTTGTCATCATTTGATCAGTAGTTTATCGCCACTGGGTAAAGACAGTGTGGCAATGAGAAAAATTACAGACCTTCAAAAAATTATTGCTGAAAATGGTAATGAAACGGGTATCATTAAAAATGCTTTGCAATTGAATGCAGTATTGGAAGATGTTTATCACCATCTTACAAAATTAAAACCGGCCTGAAATTAAAAACACAATCTTGTATATCATTTTATGGGCTGCCGGCTGTATCGTGGCTTTTACCATTGTTCTTTTATGGAACCGGGGCGAAAGCAGAGAGAACTTTTCTATATTTAATAATTTAGGTAAAGAGATCACCAATAACAGTATGTCCGGTAAAATTGTAAACGAACTTTTATTATCGGCAAATGAATTAAATATTTATGGCAGCAGTTCTTTGATAGGGTACAAAGCAATCGACTTAGACCCCGGTGAAGAATTAATAATTAACCAGATAAAGGCTAACCCGCAAAATGCCTATCAAAAAATTCTTAGAAATAAACTAAATAAACTTAAACAACGACAGACTTCAACCGATGACTTTAATGTGAAGCCTGTGCCTAAATAACGTCATGAGAAATATTTTAATTATTGTATCCGGACTTTTATTGCTGTCGTCTTGCGTAGGTAACCGGAAGATTACTGCTGCTAAAAATAAGCTGAATGGAATTGAGCAGCAGATGCAAATGGAAACAGTTGAAATTAAAGCGATCAATACAAAGTCGGATACTAAACTGCAGATCAACAAAATCGACAGCAATATTTTGCGTATAATCGGAGGCCGGTTGGCAAAATCAGCTGCCATGCTGGATAGCGCTGAATTAAAGGCGAATCTGTTGAAAGATATTTTAAAAGATAAAAAGAGGACAAGGGAAAATTATAGATCAATTGTATTGCCTGTATTGGATTCTCTTCAAAAACAAAGCGACAAATATGCTGAAAGACTGTTGTTGTATTTTATGGTAAAGGACGGGTTGGATGTAGCAGATTTTAAGCTTTTTGAATTGGCGGCTTTTTTTGGCCCGGGTATATATGAGATACCTGAAGACAAAGTGGATATAGCAGCAGTAAAATTTACTCCGCTTATTGATTCATTGATGGAATTCTCATATAAATACAACAAAGTTCCGCGAACGGCCACGCTTATTATTTTGGGTTATGCGGATGGTGAAGGGATATCAAGTGGAAGTGAGTTGTATTATAGGTTACTGGATAGTTTAGGAAAACCCCGGGCAGAAAAAGAAGAATTGAATCAGAAACTGTCTGAATTCAGGGCTAAGGAACTAATCAAGCGGTTAACTGATATATATATTAAAAAGGCCCCGGAATTTAAGGAAGCTGATAAACTAAAGATCAGGTATATCGCCCAGGGAAAAGGCGAAGCCTTGCCATTTCGTAGCATTAAAGACTATAATGTTGTAGATGACAGAAGAAGAATAGTACTTTGTTATTGGGTGGTATTGCCCGATTAGTATAGAATGATTTCGGCCCATTAATTCCCGCACTTATCCTTCAAAAATTCTTGTTTAACGAATAAAAACATGAACAAGCTGTTTTGCGTGTAATTTTATCCTAAATAAAAGCGGAAAAGTATTGCAATAAGGAATTACTATTTGATGCAACCCTTGAAATCCTGAAAGCTTCTTTCTCTTGTCGAAATGAAGTTCAACATCAGCATCTTTATCGCTGTTTCTGCTTTTATTTTCTTACACAACCTCCCCTTGCCGATAGTATTCATCCTATTTAAATTTGTATTGCATGACAATTGTAAATATTCTTAGAGACGGATCAGTATATCCTCCATTAAACCAGGACAAATTAATTGTAAAACTCCTTAACGGCAGTCTGTACATAGGTAAATACGAAAAAGATATTTACCTGAAAGAACTGGATAATTATATTACCGAACCTCAAAATGTATTTGAATTAAAAAATGAACTGATTAAACTGATCAATTACGAAATGCCCGAATTGTTCTGCAAACATTATATCGTTCATTTGAAATGCCCGGGCACTATTTCTGCAAAAATTAAATGGTGAGCAACGTCTGAATAATGGGCAAAAAATAAACAGCAAATTTTTAGGCTTCAACCATGGATAACATGGTCTTATCGAAAATCTCAGAACAAGGTAAAATTTTGATGTTTATTTGTTGTGGGGTGAGGTTAATACCAGATTAATTCAATGAGCTGTGATTTAGAGTCTTTGGTTTAAACAAGTTGTTTATGTCAAAGATATTGAATTACACTCATTGGATTTCTGGCTTTTATACCAGCCAGGTATCTCACCGGGGTTTTTCTTTTATCCCACTCTACAATTCTCTGCCCGGCAAATTCTATTTCTTTCCCTTTTTTTTGACATTTTGGCGGCTTTATTAATGTAGCATAGTATTTGAAAACCGATAAAGGAATATATTTGCTTCAATTAATACTATATTATGAATTTTGGAAAAGAATTTGAAAAATATGCTGTTAAACACAGAGGTATCAGCAGTAATACGCTGGATAGCTATTTAAAGTATAATGTACCAAATGCTGTTGCCTCTTTGCCCGCCACGGGCGGCGGTGGAACCGTTACCAACCTTACCCCCAACATCATTGAAGAACGCCCCATGAATGTAGCAGTAATGGATGTATACAGTCGTTTAATGATGGACCGGATCATTTTTTTGGGTTACCCCATTAATGATGAAGTGGCAAATATCGTTACCGCACAACTATTATTTTTAGAAAGTACCGACCGTACAAGAGATATCCAGATGTATATCAACTGCCCGGGCGGCGGTGTGTATGCAGGTTTGGGTATGTACGATACCATGCAGTTCATCACGCCCGATATTGCAACCATTTGTACCGGTATGGCGGCCAGTATGGGAGCCGTTTTGATGTGTGCAGGAGCCATCGGTAAGCGTACCGCACTTAGGCACAGCCGTATTATGATGCATCAGCCAAGTGCAGGTGCAGGCGGACAAGCCAGTGATATTGAGATCACGGTTAATGAAGTAAAAAAAGTGAAGCACGAATTATATGAGATCATCGCATTTCATACCAATCAACCCCTGGAAAAAGTAGCTGTTGATTGTGACCGGGATAACTGGATGACATCTGCAGAAGCAAAGGCTTATGGTTTGATCGACGAAGTACTATTAATGAATCAGAAAAAACAAAAGAAAGATCAGAAATAAAAAATAAATATCAACTATGAATTTTTATAAAAATAACGACTCACGTTTTGAAGAGGATGATAAGCCGGAACCCACACCGGAAAATCCCATGGAGAAAATGATGAGCAGCTGGCAGTTTGATAAAAAATTTATTGAACAACGTAAAGTTTTTTTGTGGGGTGTAGTAGATGATAAGAGTGCCAAGGATATCACCAACCGGTTAATGTACCTGGAAGCCATTGATCCGGGAAAAGAAATAACATTTTACATCAACAGCCCTGGTGGCATGGTTACGAGCGGTATGGTCATTTACGATACCATGCAAATGATCAGTTCCCCGGTGAGCACCGTTTGCATGGGTATGGCAGCAAGTATGGGCAGTATTTTATTAAGCGGTGGTGCAAAAGGTAAAAGATTTATTTTTCCAAACGGCGAGGTGATGATACACCAGCCAAGTGGCGGCGGACAAGGTACAAGTGCCGATCTGGAGATCATGGCCGGGCAGATCAAAAAAACCAAACTGATGGGGGCCGAAATTTTAGCCAAAAACTGTGGTCAAACAACCGAAAAAGTAATGAAAGACTTTGACCGTGATTACTGGATGGATGCCGGCGAATCAGTAACATATGGCATTGTAGATGCCGTTTTGACGAAAATGTAAAGAATAAGCTCATTTTATAGTAAAAGTCTCAATTTTGGGGTTCTTTTATTACCATTAGTTAAAAGCATCGTTATCAGCCGTAATTTGGTCTTAATCATAAAATAAGTTGCTTTTTTGTAACTTCACACTTAATTTAAAACAGGGTTGGTAAATACCCAATCGGAATGGCTAAACAACAAACCTTACACTGTTCTTTTTGCGGACGTAACCGCGATGAAGTTAAAATACTCATCGCCGGGCAGGACGGCCATATATGCGAAAACTGTGTAGAACATGCCGAAGAGATCATAGAACAGGAATTAGGTGTAACAAAAGATCAAAAGCAACATGCATCTGCTACACATAAACTTACTGTTAGAAAACCTGTCGAAATAAAAAAATTCCTGGATGAGTATGTCATTGGACAGGAAGATGCCAAAAAAATATTGGCTGTTGCCGTTTACAATCATTACAAAAGATTGAATCAAAAAATTGACAATGATGTAGAGATAGAGAAAAGTAATATCATTATGGTTGGCGAAACCGGTACCGGTAAAACCCTGTTGGCAAAATCCATTGCCCGCATGTTGAACGTGCCTTTTGCGATCGTTGATGCTACCGTTTTTACAGAAGCCGGTTATGTGGGGGAAGACGTAGAAAGTATGTTGAGCCGTTTATTGCAGGCATGTAACTATGATGTTCCTGCAGCTGAAAAAGGAATCGTTTTTATTGATGAGATCGATAAGATCGCACGTAAAAGTGATAATCCTTCAATAACACGAGATGTAAGCGGGGAAGGTGTTCAGCAGGGCCTTTTAAAATTACTGGAAGGTACAGAGGTGTTGGTACCACCACAGGGCGGCCGTAAGCACCCGGAACAAAAACTGATAAAAGTAAATACCCAAAATATCCTGTTCATTTGTGGCGGTGCATTTGACGGTGTGGATAAAATAATTGCCCGACGGGTTAATACCAATGCCATTGGTTTTAATGTGAATAAAGAAATGCAGGAATACCAGCAGGATAACCTGTTACATTTTGTAAACGCCGTTGATTTGAAGCACTTTGGTTTAATACCCGAATTGCTGGGACGTTTACCTGTTGTAACCTATTTAAATCCCCTGGATGCCGAAACACTCCGCAACATTTTAACTGAGCCAAAAAATGCATTGATCAAACAATTTACCCGTTTATTTGAAATGGAAGGTATTGCGTTGAAATTTGAACCAGCTGTTTTTGATTTTATGGTTGAAAAAGCCCTGGAGTACAAGCTGGGTGCCCGTGGTCTCCGCAGCATCTGCGAAAGCATCCTTACCGACAGTATGTATGAATTACCATCTCAAAAACTAACATCGTTTGAAGTTACACTGGAATATGCGCAGCGTAAATTCAGCAGCAGTAAGTTGAGTATGCTTAAAGTTGCTTAAATCGTCATTGATAAGATTATAGGTTCTTTCTCCCCAATTTTCAAACAACACCATTTCATTTTAGGTGGTTGGATTATTTCATTTTATTTTTACATGATTAGTGCGTCCATATTAAACACCAAATACTAAATTAGACAAATCACATGGTAGACGTTATTCTGGGAATGCAATGGGGCGATGAAGGAAAAGGTAAAATAGTAGATTACTTTGCTAAAAATTATGATGTAATTGCCCGTTTCCAGGGCGGTCCAAATGCAGGGCATACGTTATATGTAGATGGAAAGAAAATTGTTTTACACCAGATACCCAGTGGTATTTTTCATGAAGAAAAGACCAACCTGATTGGTAGCGGAGTTGTACTTGATGCAGTTACTTTAATGAAAGAATGTGCCAATGTGGCGGCCATGGGGGTGAATTACAAAAAGAATCTCTTCATCAGCGAACGTACCCATCTTATTTTACCAACCCACCGTGCGCTTGACAAAGCCAGTGAGTTATCGAAAGGAAATGAAAAGATCGGGAGTACACTAAAGGGTATTGGCCCTGCGTATATGGATAAGACAGGCCGAAATGGTTTACGTGTAGGAAATTTGCTGGAAAAGAGTTTTATAACAGATTATATCAAGCTGCGGATGAAACACCAGCGTTTGCTTGACAATTTTAATTTCCAGGAAGATATCAATGACTGGGAAGAGGAGTTTTTTGAAGCCCTGGAGTTTTTACGCGAGTTTAAAATTGTGAACGGAGAGTATTTTATTAATGAAAAAATACAGAAAGGACAGAAGATCTTGGCAGAAGGGGCCCAGGGAAGTATGCTGGATGTTGATTTTGGGACTTTTCCTTTTGTTACAAGCAGCAATACTATTTCTGCCGGTGTCTGTACCGGTTTGGGGATCGCACCACAAAAAATCAAGGAAGTATTTGGTATTTCAAAAGCCTACTGCACCAGGGTGGGAAGTGGGCCTTTTCCTACAGAATTAGATGATGAAACCGGCGAACTGTTGCGTAAGACCGGAAACGAATTTGGAAGCACAACAGGTCGCCCGCGACGCTGTGGCTGGATTGACCTGGTAGCATTGCAGTTCGCCTGTATGATAAACGGGGTAACGCAGATTATTATGACCAAGGCAGATATCTTAGACGGATTAAAAGAGCTGAAAGTATGCAGCAGCTATAAGATAAACGGGGATGAGAAAAATTATGTACCTTTTCAAATGAACAAAGTTGATATTGAACCGGTTTACCGGTCATTTGCGGGATGGCAAAAAGATATTACAGCCATGACTGATTTTTCGGAATTGCCGATAGAGATGAAAACCTATATCAATTACCTGAATGAATTCCTGGGCGTACCCGTAAAGTACATCAGTAACGGCCCTGGCAGGGACCAATTGGTAGTGGCATAAAAAAAAAAATTAAAAAAACTTACCGTTTTTTTTGGATATATAGAACAGTTTTGGAAATTTTACAGAATTAATCCATTTTGAATTATGACTTTAATATCTGATAACACCAGGAGAACAACCGCAGCAACAGATTTTGCAACGGTAATTAAGGCAATTAAAAAATCATCTAAGCCTGATGACGATGAGGATGACGACGATCTTGATGAGGATGCGCCATCGCCAAAGAAAAAATCAGCGGCAAAGAAAAAAGGAACTGACGACGACGACGATGATGATGTGGAAGAAAAAGAAGATGATTGGGATAAGGCAGAGGAAGACGTCGATTGGGATCCTGATTTTGATGAGTTTGATGTACCCAAGTCAGTTGGAAAGAAAGTTGTGACTAAAAAATTGGGTAAGGGTAAAGATGAAGATGATTTTAAAATAGAAGAAGACTTTAATGATCTGGATCTGGACAACGAAGAATTTGATGATGAAGACGATTTTTAACAGGGTATTCAAAACACAGGGAAAAATTATCAATTGAAAAAAAGTATTTCTTTTCCTGTTGATGACTTTAATAAATTTAAAATGAAGATGTTGAATTGGGTAAACCGGTTCAACATTTTTTGTTTGCTGGATAACCGGCATTATGATTTTAATAAACCGGCATTTGAATGTTTGCTGGCAGCAGGTTGTAAAACAAACATTGAAATGAATGCCGGCAAAGCATTTGCGGGGTTACAAGGTTTTTATAGCGCAAATAAAAATGAATGGCTTTTTGGTCATTTTGGTTATGATCTAAAGAATGAAACTGAAAATCTGAAAACTGGTCACAACGATAACCTGGGGTTTGGTGATCTGCATTTTTTTGTGCCTGAAACGGTTCTCCGGCTTGAGCAACTGGAGGTAACCATTTTTTGTGATGCTGATGCTGATAAAATTTACCAGGCTATACTTTCCTGTTCACCGGATATCGCGGAGAATACAGGATCCCGTGTTGTTGTTC
Organism: Chitinophagaceae bacterium; assembly: GCA_031402615.1. GTDB lineage: Bacteria > Bacteroidota > Bacteroidia > Chitinophagales > Chitinophagaceae > Ferruginibacter. Next base: position 18,575 of record JANNSN010000052.1, on the reverse strand, counting down.
AACAAAGAATAAAAAAAGAAGTATACATGGGTATCATCGCCAAACTGAAACAACATTTGTTACGTGGCGACTGTTATGTGATAAATTTTTGCCAGGAATTTTTTGATGATAAGGCAGTGATAGATCCGCTACATATATACAACCGATTAACAGAACTTTCGCCTAATCCTTTTTCGGTGTACTATAAAATGAATGACCGGTATTGCTTATGTGCAAGCCCGGAGCGTTACCTGAAAAAATCCGGTAACAAAATTATTACGCAACCCATAAAAGGAACAGCGAAAAGAAATGTGGCATCTGAATCGGAAGATCAGATAGCCAAAAATTCTTTATTGTTAAGCGAAAAGGAAAAAAGTGAAAACGTGATGGTTGTTGATCTGGTGAGAAATGATTTGAGCAGAATTTGTAAGTCCGGAACCGTAGAGGTTGATGAATTGTTTGGCATTTACAGTTTTCCGCAGGTGCACCAGATGATCAGCACAGTAAGCGGTGATTTGGAAGTTGGTTTAAACTGGATCGATTGTGTTAAGGCTACATTCCCCATGGGGTCAATGACTGGTGCGCCAAAAAGAAAGGTTATGGAATTAATTGAGCAGTACGAACAAAGCAAACGCGGCTTGTTCTCCGGTGCCATAGGCTATGTTGATCCCGGCGGAGATTTTGATTTTAATGTTGTGATCAGGAGCATGTTATACAATGAAACAGATAAGTATCTTTCTTTTCAGACCGGCGGTGGAATTACATTTAACAGCCAGGCAATTTTGGAATACGAAGAGTGTTTACTAAAGGCTGCGGCTATGATGGAAGTTTTGGCCTGAACTATTTCCCTTTTTTCCCCGCTTTTTTTGGTTTTGGATAAGTAGTGAATTGATTTGGTGGTGGTGCCGGGTTATCGCTTAGCAGTAATTGCACGCACTCATTTAAAATAACGTACTTATTGGCTAAAAAAAGTTGCATTTTATCTGCAGGTAACCTCAAATCATAATTACCATTAATGCTCATCATATTATTGAAATCAGGATTGTAGCGGTTAAAAGTTACAATATCCATTAACAGGTTTTTTGTAATGACCAGGGAATTGTATTTACCGGTGATGCTTTGGGTTGTGGCAAATTCCTTTTCTTCGTCTGTTAGATCAGGTTTGGTATCAAAAGAATTAACGCCTCCTCTCCAATCATAATTACCCGATAAATTAGACGTAGTGGTTACACCACCGGTTCCTTCCATAACATAATGCGTGGCAATAAATTTCTTTACATGGTTGCGGCTTTCGGTGGGTAAATTATATTGCAGTGACCAAAAATTTCTGCTGCCGCTTCGGTTAATGGCACTGTAAACCCTGCCCGGCCCCCCGTTATAAGCGGCTATTACCAGCAGCCAGTCTTTCATTTGCCGGTATAAGCTTAGCAGGTACCGGGCAGCCGCATGGGTGCTTTTGTAATAATCCCGGCGTTCGTCCAGCACATTATTAACCACCAGGCCATATTCCCGGGCTGTATAGGGCATAAACTGCCAGGGACCGGCTGCGCCAACCCAACTGGTGGCCCGGGTATTTAAGTTACTTTCAATTACGGCTAAATATTTTAACTCCCTTGGTAAACCGTATTGCGAAAGAATAATATCAATTAAATTGAAATAGGGCTGTCCCCAACCTTTCATTTGTAACAGGCTTTTGCTGTGTGATTTCAGGTAATCCTGCATATAACTTTCGGCATTGGGGTTTACCTGGGCCGAGTAGGGTAATGCGGGATTGTAGTTGTATTGTGCAAATAAATTTTTAAAACCATATTTAGTGACCTGGCTGAAATATTGCACTTTCTCTTTTTGTGGAGGAGCCTTTCTAAGGATTACTTCATCAATGATTTCATCTTCCACCGGATCATTAATGATACTGGTGTCGACAGGAATTTGGGCCTGCTGTATGGTCATAAAACTGCCTGCTTTTACCGTAGATAAAAACAATAATAAAATAAATATGGACCATAATCTTTTCATGAATGAGGGCTATGCCGATTGTTTTAGTTTAATGAGATAATCAGCCATTTGCAGCAAAGTTAGTTCATCTGTTTTTTTACACATAATCTGTAAGCCAAATGGCATGCCATTGCTATGTTTGAACAGGGGTGCCGAAATACCCGGAATACCGGTTAAATTGGCAAATACAGTAAAAATATCGGCCAGGTACATGGAAATCGGATCATCACTTTTTTCTCCGATTGCAAATGCAGTGGTAGGGCTGGTTGGCATTATAACTGCATCATAATCAATGAATATGGAATGGGTTCGATCAGTTAATAACCTGCGTACCTGTTGTGCCTTGCTAAAATAGGCATCATAATATCCACTACTTAACACAAAAGTACCCAACATGATCCTGCGTTGCACTTCAATACCAAATCCTGCTGTTCTGTTCTGTTTATAAAACTCTGTTAAATCTTCTATATTGCCCTTGTGCTGGTAACCATAGCGGATTCCATCGTACCTGTTTAAATTACTGCTCGCTTCGGCCGTTGTCAAAACATAATAAGCAGGAACTACATAGTCGAGCAATTCAAATTCAATTTCGGTTATGGTATGACCATTTAATCGCAGGGATTCAATCAGCGAAAAAATACTTTCTTTTATTTCCTTATCAAGTGAAGGATGATGAAGCGCTTCTTTAAAATAAGCTATTTTATATTTTCTCGAATCGCCTGTTGATGGTATTGAATTAAAAAACTGGTTCAAAGCCCCTTCAGGGGTTTGGGGTGATGCCGTACTATCAAACTCATCCTCGCCACACATAATTTCCAGTAACAACGCAATATCAGCAACCGTGTTTCCAAAAATTCCAATCTGGTCAAAGGAAGAAGCATAGGCAATCAAACCATAACGTGAGATACGTCCATAGCCAGGCTTTAAACCCAGGATTCCGCAGAAATCAGCCGGTTGTCTTACCGAACCTCCTGTATCGCTGCCTAAACTGGCCATGCATAACCCGGCCTGCACAGCTACTGCACTTCCGCCAGAAGAACCTCCTGGTACTTTTGCATGATCAAGGGCGTTTAAGACCGGGCCATAAACTGAGTTTTCGTTTGAGCTACCCATGGCAAACTCATCACAGTTGCAGGAACCAATGATGATGGCATCTTCATCAAGCAGGCGCTGCACAGCAGTGGCAGAATATAAACTGGTAAACCCGGTTAAAATTTTGGAAGAGGCTGTTATGGCATGGTCTTTATAGCAGATGACATCTTTAATGGCTATAACAACACCATGAAGTTTACCTAAAGGCTTTCCGCTATTTCTTTTTTCATCCAACAGCTTTGCTGTTTTCAATGCTTCATCTGCATATACTTCGGTAAAGGCATTAAGTTTTTTAGAAACGGCTATTTTTTGCAGATAAAACTGCACGGCTTCAAAACAGGTTGTTTTATTTTCTTTCAGATGCAGTTGATATTGGCTGATATCCTTGTATAAAAACATAATAATAAAGACTGAAGGAGTTTATATAAAATCGGCTGAAGCGGTCCCATTGAGAGGGTTCACTTCAGCCGGCATAACGGAATAAATAATTCCCGGGAAATTGTTTTACTTAGTCTCTTTTTCTTTCATACCCTCTTCTATCTCATTCTTAACATTGTTCTTGGCATCGTTAAATTCACGCATTCCACGGCCAACACCTCTCATCAGTTCAGGTATTTTTTTACCGCCGAACATTAACAACACTACAATGATAATCAGAATCCATTCACTGCCTCCCGGCATGGATAGCAATAAGACGTTATTTAAAATAGATAAAATCATAATCTTAAATTTAGACTGTAAAGATAAACCAAATAATGACTAACCAGGATAATAAAAAAAACAAAGTTAACCGTTGATTAACGATTAACTTAAGCATCAATAAAAATCAAGCTTTAGCGAATGTAATTTTTACCGCAACGTGCTTTGCCATTGGCAGCCTGTTCTGGCGAAATGCCACGGGCACATGAAACTAAAAAAGATACGGTAAACAAAACGACTAGTGATAGAACAATCCTTCTCATGGGTTACGATTTAAGTTTTAAAATAAAAAAATCAGTGGTACGGATCTTATCGAAGGATGGAGGAATATTTTCAGAATGCAATGATAGGAAGTTTTTTCAAATTGACAAAAAAAAAGACGAAAAATTTTAATTTCGTCTTTTAATATATTCAATAAATGAATTATTTTTTAGCCACAGCCCTTCTTTTTTCGCTGATACGGGCACTTTTTCCACTTCTGTCGCGCAGGTAATACAGTTTTGCACGATTTACTTTACCAACTTTATTGAGAACTACACTTTCGATATTAGGTGAAAATGCAGGGAATAAACGTTCAACGCCAACGCCATCACTCATTTTACGCACTGTAAATGAAGCGGTTGCACCGGTTCCCTGGCGCTTGATCACATCGCCTTTAAAGCTTTGAATACGCTCTTTGGTTCCCTCTACAATTTTATAATTAACAGTTACGTTATCGCCTGCCTTAAAATTTGGAAGTTTTGCCTTTCCTTTTGTGTCCAGTTGCTCGTGAACATATGCTACTGCGTTCATAATATTTTATTTTTTACGGACGGCAAAGGTAGGGGAAACTTATGAGTTATGAGTTCTGAGTTGTGGGTTTTTTTTGACCGTGGCAGATTATTTTTTGAAACGCTGCAGAAAACTCAGGTTTTACATGAGATTCGCCCGTTTTTGGCAGTCGAATTTTAATATTACTCAAAAAATTCAATATTTATTAAACCTTTATGCTCTAAGATCTGCTACGTGTACCTCTCCGCCAGCCGGCAGATTCTCTTATAGGAGAACGAACGAAGTTCAGGAGGGGATATTACCTCGCCACATTCACACTTCGCTTTTCCCTGATCACGGTTACCTTGATCTGCCCTGGAAAGGTCATTTCCGTTTGTATTTTTTGTGCTATTTCAAAACTCAGCTTATCACTTTCGCCGTCCGTTACTTTATCAGCCTCCACAATTACCCTTAATTCGCGACCAGCCTGAATGGCATAGGCTTTTTCAACACCGGTATAGGCCATGGCCAGGATCTCCAGGTCCTTAATACGCTGAATGTATTGCTGCATGATCTCACGCCTGGCACCCGGCCTTGCGCCACTAATGGCATCGCAAGCTTGTATGATAGGAGAGATAACATATTGCATTTCCATTTCATCGTGGTGGGCGCCAATGGCATTGACTACCGCAGGGTTTTCACCATATTTTTCGGCCAGTTTAGCCCCAAGTAAAGCATGACTCAATTCTGTATCCTCATCTGGTACTTTTCCGATATCATGCAGCAATCCCGCTCTTTTGGCGAGTTTGGAATTCATGCCTAATTCAGCAGCCATGATGGCACAAAGGTTGGCTGTTTCACGGCTGTGCATCAGCAGGTTTTGCCCGTAAGATGAACGGAAACGCATGCGGCCCACCATCCTGATCAGTTCTTTATGTAAACCATGAACGCCCAGTTCCATGGCGGTGCGCTCACCAATTTCCATTACCTGGTCATCAATTTGTTTTTTTGTTTTTTCAACTACTTCTTCAATACGTGCCGGGTGAATTCGTCCGTCGGCAACCAGTCGTTGCAACGATAAACGGGCAATTTCCCTGCGCAATGGATCAAAGGAAGAAAGTACGATTGCTTCAGGGGTGTCATCTACTATCAGATCTACACCTGTAGCGGCTTCTATGGCACGAATGTTACGACCTTCACGCCCGATGATAGAGCCTTTAATTTCATCACTCTCTAAATTAAAAACCGTGATGGCGTTTTCAATGGCGGCTTCGGCAGCCGTACGCTGAATGGTTTGAATGATAATTTTACGGGCTTCTTTAGTTGCCTTTAATTTAGCATCTTCAATAATTTCCTGCTGAATAACCAGGGCCTTGGTATTGGCTTCCTGTCTAAGGCTTTCAATTAACTGGGCCTTGGCATCTTCTGCAGTTAGTCCGGCCACTTTTTCCAGGCGTCGAATATGTTCTTCCTGGTGCTTTTCCAGTTCGGTACGCTTGATATTTACGATCTCCGTTTGCCGGTTAAGATTTTCCTTGATGGCTTCATTATCTTTAATCTGCTTCTCCAGGCTCTGGTCTTTCTGGTTAAGCGATTGTTCTTTTTGTTTGATGCGGTTTTCACTGTCAACCAGTTTCTGGTTGCGTTGCATAACATCGCGGTCGTGGTCGCTTTTCAGCTGCACAAACTTTTCCTTAGCTTCCAAAAGCTTTTCTTTCTTCAGGTTTTCAGCTTGCAATTGCCCGTCGGCAATGATCTTTTGAGCCAGTTGCTCTGCTTCCGCAATTTGTTTTTGTGTGTTTTTGGCAAAAACCAGTTTACCCAGTATGATGCCCAATATCAATGCTGCTGCACCAATAATGATGTAAATTATAATCGGATCCATTGATTGTTTCTTTTTTAAAACGGTTCAAAATCATATGTAACGCCTCTTTATCCATATACAAGTTAAATGAGATGTTTAATCAACGAAGATAAGTAATTTGTTTTGGTTTAGAATTTTAGGGTTTAGAGGTTTAGTATCCGGCGTATTGGTATAGGGGTTAGCAATTTTTTTTAAGATAGAAATGGTGATTTTTTATAAAAGTAAAGGTCATTTGATAGAGGAAGGAACGGGATAATTTTAAGAAGGAGCTTATTTCTCCAAATTGGAGAAGTATTTCTCCAGGTTGGCGGAACGTTTCTCCTGGTTGGTGGAGAATTTTTCTGTAGTGCCACATTATCCAATATTTTTTTTGTAAGTAGAAACTTTCTTTTCAAGCTCTGTTGGAAACAGGACTGCATCCTCTTTAATTACAGTCAAAGAGCGGCTTTCTAATAAGCGGGTTATTACATCATCATAAAATCCTACTAAATAATTTCGTCTTTTAAAATCACCTCTCCTCCTGCGAATTTGAAGAAAAAGGTGACGTAATACCATCTTGATTTAATAAGTCCAAAGCACTTCGTTGAAATATTAGATGGTGTTATACCGATAGCAAATGGCTTTGGACTACATACCGGTATAATCAATATAAAATATTGTTTTGAAGCTTCTGAGTTGGGATATTGCCGGGTATTTTTCTTTACAACCATGGGGAACATGAATTTCAGGCCGTGGACTTAATAATATTTCATTAAAAAAATAACCTACAATTTGTAAAAAAAAGTATCAAAAAAAGTTGCAATAGGAGTTTCTGTAATGTATCTTTAGCGAACAAAGAATGTAAAACACAATGAAAAAGAAACCTGCCGATTGTTCAGTCAATGAAATACCGGAACAGGTTTCGTCCAAAATCTCAACTTCCTATAAATTACTGCCGCCTAAATCAAAAAATCAGAAAATCCATTCGAGGCAGGTACTTCCTGCAATAAAAGAAGGAAAGAAAATACCTGATGAAACACCCACGCCACCAATAAAAATTGAAAACCGGTAAACCCAATTACCTGTAAAATTATCACAGCTCTTCGGGTAATTATTGTGCTTATTTCTTATCCACTTATGTGACTCAGTCTTATATCCGGCTGTTTGTGTAATTATTTTATCATGTAACTAAAAACAATTTTATGGCAACAAAAAAATCAACCCCAAAGAAAAAATCAGTAGCTACCATTAAAAAAAAGGCTGCAAAAATTACTGCAGTTAAAATGAAAGCTCTTAAATCCACCGAAGTGAAGGTTACTTACCTGAAAAAAATATCTAAATTTTCGGCGGCACGGAAATTAGATACCATCCACGTGAGGAAAATTCTTCCAAAAGTTAAGGCAGGTGCCAAAATGCGCGACATGATGCCAACTGCTGCAATGGCTTTAGATCAGGATGTATCTTTAAAGGCAATGGCCAATACGAGAGGTGTTGCGCCGATGGCACCAACGGATACAATTACTTTGTTTAAGAATATACAATTAAGCGATGTTGCTACAGCCGATACGGCTTCTCATGTATGCGAACCCAGTACTGCAATTAATGGTTCTGTAGTCTTTTATACGGGCAATTGGTTTGCGGCAGTTTCATTTAACGGTGGTACCAGCTTCCTGTATGTTAACCCCTATACTACATTTCCAAACCCACCCGGAATGAGTTTCTGCTGTGACCAGGTTGTGCATTATGTTAAAAGTATTGACACGTTTGTCTGGCTTTTACAATATGGCAAAGATGCAACGGGAAAGAACATTCAGCGCATTGCTTACGCTACAACAGCAAGGGTTAGAGCCGGTACCTGGAGATACTTTGACATAACACCAGCCAGTCTTGGTCTGGCTGCCGGAACATGGCTCGATTTTCCTGATCTGAGTACCAGTACCAACATGCTGTATATGACCAGTAATAATTTTAACAGTGCTAATGCATGGAAGGCCTCTGTAGTTGCAAGAATAAGACTTACAAGTTTTACTACGGGGATATTATCGGCAAGTTCATATAAATCCACTACTTATTCCAGCTTTAGGGTGGCACAAAATTGCGGAACAACGGCGTATTTCGTTGCCCATAAATCAAACAGTGCATTACGGATTTTCTCCTGGCCCGAAACGCTTGGCGCACCTTCATTCAATGATGTATCAGTAGCGAGCTGGGTTTCATCCGGATATAGTTCTGTAACTCCGGATGGCCGTAACTGGCTCAACCGTGCAGATGGAAGACATACCGGGGCAACAATGGCGGGCAATGAATTATGGTTTGCCTGGGGATCGGCAAGGGGCGGGGCAAATAACAGGCCACAGGCTTTTGTGCAAATAGCCCGGATAAATGCTGTAACAAAGGCCCTTATTGAAAACATAAATCTCTGGGATGTTAATTCGGCCATCTTTTACGCCGGCCTTGCCACCAACAGTAATAACGAAGTGGGTGCTTCATTTGCACTTGGTGGAGGTACAAAATTCCCAACTCATTTGGTTGGTATTCTTACCGGCACACGCAGGCAGGTGATTACTTTTTCCGGTAACAGGGGCCCGGCTGATAACAAATGGGGCGATTACCTTACAGTACGGAGGAATTATCCAAAAGAGAAACAGTTTTGTGCATCAGGTTATGTGTTGAAATCAGGAGCCGGTGTATCTGATGCCACTCCAAATTTTACAATTTTTGGAAGATCATCTGATGTTTAAACAGTAAGGCAGCAATATAATTTTTATGATGTTTGCATAACAAATTATGTTGTGCAAACTTTTTTATGCTTTGATGTATAGGAATCAGGTTATGCACTCACAGGTGCAGATAGGCAACATGGCTTTGTGCGGCAGTTATACCATCCTGATTTACTAAGTATTCCAAAGTACTACGTGGTAATCTTAGATGGTATTATACCGATGGCAAAAGCATTGGACTACTTACTGGTATAATCGGTATTAATTATCATTGCCAGATGTACACTTTTTGCTCATTGGTTAAATATACAAAAAGAGTGCGTGCCTTAATACCAGGAGTATGTTGTTGGCACAGATGCGCCATCGCTCTTTTTGCTGCGCTGCATATCTGCGCCATCGGGGGATAAATTTTCTGACTGATAAAAATATTTATCCTTTTCCCTCCCTCAGTATTTCACTATACCCTCTTGCTATTTCGGCTATTTTATCGGCCTGGTCAATTCCGTTGATTATTTTTCTTGCATTAAAATAATCAGCCGTATCTGCAACAAAGTAATTGGCAAGTTTCCGGCCGGTGAACCATCCATCCGTCATGCCCTGAATGGCAATGTGATATGCAAGGTCCGGGTCCTTTGCACGGTCGGGCTCATTAATCAGATCAACACCGGTAAGTTTTTTTGCTCTCGCATAATTATTTCGCCCGGTTAACTGAACATAGCCACGGCCGTGATATAATGCGCCATCGCCGGGCTTTGTATTACCCAGTATTTTGCCAACACTGTTTGCCGGATTGTAACGTTTATTAAAATAGGCATCTCCTCCCCGCTCATCAATGGGCCTCATGGTATGGGCCGTTTCCCATTTAAAGGTAGCCAGGCAATAGGCCAGTTTCCGTCGGTCGGTATCGGTATCATTAAACCTTTTGTCGGTTTCTATTTTAGAAAACAGGAATGCAAAGGCCTCTGCGAGGTCGTTGGTTAAGGGTCCAAAACGGCTGAGGTACCCGTCTAACAGTTTTTTTTTGTTTAGTGTTAACATGGTGGTTAGTTAGTTTGGTTAAGTTTTATGATTGCAATTTTGAATATACAATAATTATTATTTATGAATAGAAAAAGTTTCTGATACCCGGACTGGTTTCTGTCTCCACATACAGCATTGAATTGATAAGCTGAAATATTTCTGCCGGAAACATGCCGCCATAGAAGCAAGGCAGGTACGTTGTAAATACCTGCGGCTAAGGATCATTTTTTTTGATTGTCTTTTGTTTTGGGGATACCCGTTTTAAGGATTGGTTTATTCCGTATTGTTTTTTCTGCTTCGCTGTTAACGGTTCAATTTCATCACTTTTAAGAAAATCATCTAAAGCCATTGCACTAACCCACAAACGGGCAGTCCTATCACGATAGCCGTTAAGTATTGTTTTGCCATCGGGTGAAAAAGCAACGGGACTGACGTTAGAAGTTACGCCATAACCAGGCTCCTTAAATTCCTGGAGGGGATTTCCTTTTAAGTCCCACAAGCGGGCATGCATAAACCCATAGCCGGTAAGTATTGTTTTTCCATCGGGCGAAAAGGCAACCGATAATACATCCCGCACTTTAAATTCCTGTATCATTTTTCCATCCAGACCCCACAAACGGGCATTGCCATAATAAGAGCCGGCAAGTATTTTTTTTCCATCGGGGGAAAAGGCAACCGAAATAACGTTTTCGGTATGGCCTTTAAATTTCTGGATCGCATTTCCCTTTAAATCCCACAAACGGGCGGTGGAATCCTGCGAACCTGTAAGTAATGTTTTTCCATCGGGCGAAAAAGCAACGGAAGAGAGCCCGGCATGATGACCCTTACATTCTTTTATCATATTTCCATCCAGCCCCCACAAACGGGCGGTGCTATCCCATGAACCTGTAAGTATTGTTTTTCCATCGGGAGCAAAGGCAACAGAAGAGACGGTTTCTGTGTGCCCATTAAATTCCATTATTAGTTTTCCATCCAGCGCCCACAAACGGGCACTTTTATCCCAGGACCCGGTAAGTATTGTTTTTCCATCGGGGGAAAAGGCAGCAGCATACAGCCCACCGTTATGACCTTTAAATTCCTGAATGCTATTTCCCTTTAAGTTCCATAAACGGGCGGTACTGTCCCCAGCGCAGGTAAGTATTGTTTTCCCATCGGGCGAAAAGGCAACAGCATGGATCCAGTCCGTATGGCCTTTAAATTCCCGGATGGCATTTCCCTTTAAATTCCAGGAACGCGCGGTGGAATCACCAGAGCCGGTAAGTATGCTATGTCCGTCGGGCGAAAAGGCAACCGAAAAGACCCAATTGGTATGGCCTTTAAATTCCTCAATGGCATTTCCCAGTAAGTCCCATAAGCGGGCGGTTTTATCGAGCGAGCCTGTAAGTATTGTGTTTCCATCGGGCGAAAAGGCAACCCTGGATACAAAATTCGTATGGCCTTTAAATTTCTGGATGGTATTTCCCTGTAAGTCCCACAAACGGGCGGTGGAATCTAAAGAGCCTGTAAGTATTGTGTTTCCATCGGGCGAAAAGGCAACAGAAATAAGGTTTCCGGTATGGCCATTAAATTGCTTTATTGCCTTTCCATCCAGCCCCCACAAACGGGCCGTACTATCTCCGGAGCCGGTTAATATTGTTTTTCCATCTGGCGAAAAGGCAGCGGACATGATGTTCCCTGTATTGCCTTTAAATTCCCGGATAGTATTTCCGTTTAAGTCCCACAAACGGGCGGTGCTATCCCCCGAGCCCGTTAGTATTGTTTTTCCATCGGGCGAAAAGGCAACGGAACTGATCCCATCAGTATGGCCTTTAAAATCCTGTATGGTATTTCCCCTTAAATCCCACAAGCGAGCCGTGCTATCCCAGGAGCCGGTAAGTATTTTTTTTCCATCGGAAGAAAAGATTGCGGAAAAGACCCCATCCCGATGCCCTTTAAATTCCTGTATGGTATTCCCGTTTAGGTCCCACAAGCGAACGATGCTATCGCGGGAGCCGGTTAGTATTGTTTTTCCATCAGGCGAAAAGGCAACGGAATACACTTCATCAGCATCCCGTGCGTTGACTTTGTAAAAATTATTTTCTATGTAAATTTTTAGCGCTACTTTTTCAGCAGCAAGATCATGATGAACCAGCATTGCCCGCTCAACCAGTCTTAAAGCCAATGTGGGATCGTTATCGGCCAATGCACTTTTTGCTTCAGATACCAGGTAATTGGCTTCGGCAATTTTGGTTTGTTCTTTTGCTTCTGTTAAAGCAGTTTCTGCCCTGTTTTTTTGTTTCAGGGCTTCATTTTTTGAATTAATTGCTTCTGCACGTAAGGCTTCTATAGCATCAAATGCCTTATTCACCTTTTCTTTTACCAGGTCTTTTTTTGTGGGGTCAAATGCTTCGGCGGCAAAGTATTTATTGATGGCGGTTTTGTATTGCCCGCTATTAAATGCAGCATCGCCCTGTTGTATAGCTTCGGTATAACTGCTTTGCGCCTTTGCAGCGGCAAAAAGGATCATGCAAAAAATGAAAAATAAAATGCGGTTCATTTACAATTTTGACTTTTGTCTTTAATAGAATTTATAATTTTCTTCCAATCCAGGCTGTCCGTGGTGCCGGTAAATTTGTGGATATCAAATATGGAATCCATTTGTCTTATGATATCAGTAGGACATCCATCCGGGTTCTCCAGTACCGTATTTGCTCTTCCCTGCAGGATGTGGAATTCAATTCGTTCTTTAGCGGCCTGCGCAATACGGAAGTTATTCAACGCTGAATCAGCTTTGAGTTTTTCAGTTTCTGCAGTTTTTGTTTTCTCTTCTGCTATTCTTGTTTGCTTGTTGGCATTAAAATAAAAATACCCGGCAACAAACAGGGCCAGCAAAGCTCCGCCCAACAAACTGTAAACAATCCTCAGCCGTTTCCGGGTTTTAGCCAGTTCCAGTTCCTGTTGTTTTCTTATGGCAGCAATACTTTCACGTAACCTGGCCTGAAGCTGATCCGGGTAGGGGAGGCTGTCCTTAAAAGGCCGCAGGTAATCAATATCGTCTCTTGAAAATAAACCCTGCCGCTCGAGGTACACTTTATAAATATCACCGGCCTTCTCCCTCAGCTTCATTTCCTCGGTAAGGTTTTGCCCCACCACCAGGGCAAGCACATCATGGCTTATTTCGTACTGGGTTTCGTCACCTATTTTAATGGTGCGAATAATGCGGCGCTGCTCCAGTTCTTTCAGCAATTCGCCAACCGGTTTTATGCAAACCACTTTTTTTTGCTCCAGGTCTTCCTCAATTGCAGCTTCGCTTAACTGCAGTTTAGTGAACTTTTCTGAGATCATCGCAGCAAGCAACTCCAACGGCACTCTTTCGCCATAACTGACTTCCAGCTCTGTCATTTGCTTTTTCAAAAAACTTTCCAATATGCCTTCCAGGTTATCATCATCCTTTATCAGCGCCGAACTCAGTACCGGCAATTCATTGTTATTTATGGTGCTTTGTGCACGGTCCCATAATTCGCCTAAAAACACCTGCACATGCGCCAGTTCTATTTCCTTTTTTTTATCAGGTAGTTTTGATAAGATGCTTTCTGCAAGTTTGTGGCTGTCATCTACATTAAAAAAGCTGCGGTACCTGGGCGCTTCCAGTATATGGTAAATCACTTCTTCCACATTTTTTCTTCCCATCTTCTCTACCCGGAAGCGGTGCTGAAAAATACTGGGGCATAGTGGTTCAAATTCCGACAGGTGGCCAATGAATTCTTCCCGCATGATGAGCATGATGCGGCAGGGCACTTTATTGCGGATGAGTTTATTTAAAAGCCTAAAGAATTTTTTCTTTTCTGCTTCTTCACCAGAGATGAGCAGTTCCTCAAACTGGTCGAACAACAAATACACCGGCTGGTATCGTTCTGCAAATAATTGTTCAATGGCCTGGCCAAATTCTATTCCAGGGTCAACAGGCATCTTTGTAACGGGATCAATTTCTATTTTCCCGTTGAGCGCTTCATTGATAGCCGCAAAAACAGAAACATTGATATCGGTACCCTTGCGGATAGTGAGTGCAAACCAGTCGGCATCCGAGAACTGGTTGCGCAGCCCGCATTCGATCAGGCTGGTCTTTCCGGCGCCGGATGGCCCGTAAACCATCAGGTGTTTTACACCACTTAATGCATTGTACAATGCCTGCGTTTCTTTTTCCCTGCCAAAGAAAACATCGGCATCTGCCTGTTGATATGAATCAAGAAATTTGAAAGGCGATTTGACCTGGCTCATGACTGTTTGTTTTTAAGGGATTTAAAAACATTGTCAAGTTGTTCAAATAATTCATCTAACCGTGGTTGATTATTATTTTGTGTTAAAACCTTAAGTGATTTGTTGGAAACTATATCACCCTTGCCGCCATAAGCCAGTTCATTTTTGTATTGGGTGTAATTGTATTGCCGTTTTGTTTTTTCGTACCCGGTATAATAAAAAATTTCGGGGGTTTGGGTGGGCTTGCCGGCATACACACTCTGGTCTATCACCAGCGGAGAAAGAGAGAGATAGGCGTTTTGATCCTGTATCTTATCCATGCTGGTAGCCACATCATTGCCCCTGAACAATAATATACTTTTGTTGAAAGTGAATGAGTCTTCAATGGATTTGGTATTGTAATCTTCATCTGATGATCCACCCTCGCTGTATAAACCATGCAGTTCTCCATACAGGTGTACGAAATTCTTTGCGGTGCCCAAACGGTAGTTAAGGTTTATTTCTTTAATGGAAACCAGCCGGTATTTTGCGAGGAAAGAGACCTTGCGCAGCCAGTAAACCAGTGCTGTTAAATATTCATCAAGCAGGCCGGTGAGTTTATCATCCTCAGTAATGCTGTTTGCCATTAATTTACGGCGTTGATCATCTAAGTAAAGTGCAGTGCCGTATAAGGAAGATTCTGTGTCGGTAAGTTCTTCTACAAATTTATTTATCTCCTTCATAAAAGCATTTTGCCCAAGCGCATCGGTGGCGGTAAGCAAAAGACTGGTATAATCAAAATCAAGAAATTTATTTGCTTCCATTTGAATAAAGTCGGAAACGATGCCCAGCTTTGGTTTGTTTTCCAGTTGCAGAATTTGCGCCATTTGTATGTAACAGAGATAACGCAGCGAGGCCTGGTAAGCTTCCACCATAAAGGATAGCCGCCGCAGATTTTTTTCCTGCCCCGCAGCAGTACCCATTTTTTGTAAAAAGGTTTCTACCAGCCAGCCATAATTCTGAAAAATATTCCAGGGCTGGTTGCCTACTGAAATTTTTTGTTTGTCCTGCAGTTCCTGCCGCAGGCTTTGTATCCAGCCATTGCCTTCGCCAACAAGGTTTTCGGCCAGTTCGGACGGCAATGATTTATCGTGCCCGGCCTGCCCAACCAGGTATCCAAAATTGGCATTGGTGATGGTACTTCTATCATAAATATTATTTGCTGATTGAACAGATTTAACGGCCATCTGTTCCATCAGCGCCTGCAGTGCATCTAATTTTTTTTCTATCTCCTGCGACTGGCCGTTTACATTTACTGTGATGGAACTGTCGGTTACACTCTGTATAATAATGTTATTGCTTCCCTGTGCAAATACTGTGTTCGTAATATTAAAATAATTATTTACGGCCTCCTTCGTTTCATTCTTCAATTCATCCCGCAGTACAATGAATCCTTTATCCTCCAGCCTGTCGAGCTGTTTTCGAAACTGGTATTTTAAATCATCTATATTATTGTAAATGGTGTAAAAATGCCCTATATCCGACAGGCGTTTTTTAAACTTTATTAAGTCCTGAACCAAAGGGTCATTGGCATCCGGTTCTGGTGCCCCGGATTTAAAATAGGTGTAAATGAGCGGGCTGCCCGTTTCTTTAAATTGTTTCAGCGCTGTATCAAATTCCTCCTGCGTATATTTTCCTGCCTTTGTAAAAAACAGGCAGATAACGATCTGGGAATTCTTCAGGTCTTTATTATATTCATCCTGCAATCTTGTTTCGGATACCGCATCAACAACATTTTCCCATTGTTTCAATTCCAGGTAAATTCCTTTTTTATGAAACCTGTCATTTTCTATAGCCAGGAATTCACGGAAGTTCTTTCTGTCCTGCTCCAGTTCGGAAGAAGAAGCAATAAAGATTCTTATTGTATCCATATAATAAATCTTACATTGTAATATAAAGTAATTTTTCAGACTTACATAGCAAAAAAACGCTGCCTGTGTTTAAATTGAAATGGAGAGAGGCAGTCGGGTAATGCAGCTACGCTCAACAGCAACAAAGATTTGCCGGATAGAGCGGCTTATTGATACCGTTATTTTATTTATTTTTTTCCAGCTCTTTCAGCCTGTTCGTTGCTTCTTCGTACCCGGGGTTAACTGCAAGCGTTTTTTTGTACCAGGTGATGGCATCTTCTTTTCTGCCAAGTTCTTCATAAATTTTTGCAAGGCTTATCAGTACCAGGTCACGTGTTGGAAATTCTGCTGCATTGTTTTCAAAAAGAATTCTTGCATCCTCATATCTTTTGAGGGTAAATAACTGGTTACCCAGGAAATCCATCGAGATCCAGTCAATATAATAAACTGCGGTATCTTTTTTCATGCGCTGGTATGCTTCAATGGCCCTGGTTACGCCTTCGGCAGCTATTATCTTTTCCATCGCTTTATGTACCGGCTGTTTTACAATTACCGGTTTATTGTACAGCACTTTTACCAGGTTACCGCAAATGCCAAAAAAATCGGTGGGCGAACTGTTGCACAGTATAACAACCATACTGTTTGTTGCAGGTATGCGGATCAGGAATGAAAGAAATCCCTCCGTCATCCCCAAATGAAAATTTGAGGCAACACTGTCTGCCGGGGTGTATTTAAATTGTTTGTTAAACCAGCCATACCCGTATTGCGCAGGCCTTATGCCGGGGGTAAACATTTCTTCACTCAGTTGTTTATTAAGCAATGTATTGTTGCTGAGTGCAACATGCAGTTTAAAAAGATCTTCCACGGTTGAATACAGATCACCCGTGCCCATGGTATTGGATTGATCCCTAAAATCGGCACTGGTATAGCCTCCAAGACTGTAATCATAACCGCTGGCCCTTTTGTTTACAACCTGTGTATGAAAATAGGAACCGGTACTGTTCATCTCCAGTTTATCAAAAATATCATCCTTCATCAACTGGGAATATGATTTACCGGTAACCTTTTCCATGATATAACCGAGGGTATAATATCCCCAACTGCTGTAGTAATATCTGGTGCCGGGTTCAAATGCCAATGCAGAATCCATAAACAGTTTGATGTAGGCTTCCCTTGTAAAATGCTGCCTGCTTATTCTTGGAAAAAAATCTTTTGTAATGTCATAATTAGGTATGCCCGACGTATGGCTCAACAGTTGCCTTATGGTGATTCTGCTGCCGTTCTTCTTCGAAAATTCCGGTATGTAATCAGCAACAGTTTTGTCAAGGCTTATCAATCCTTTCTGAACCTGTAGCAGCACAAGTAATGCTGTAATGGATTTGGATACAGACCCAAGCATAAATTTTGTATCGGTGGTGTTGAGGATATTCCATTCCCGGTTAGCCATTCCAAAAGCGTTTTTATAAATTACTTTTCCATTTTCTGCAACCAATACGCTGCCGTCGAACATATTGTAGTTATGATATGCGTTCATGATCTTACCCAGCCTGGCTGCTTTGCTTTGTGCAAGAGATACCTGTGCAACCAGTAAAAGCAGGCAGGTGATTTTTGCATATAATTTCATGTGCTTTTATTTATTTTAAAAACTTTTTGCAACCTGTTATAAAGGTAAGTTGAAGAAGTAAAAAAAATGAAACAAAAAAAGGCCGGTATATCACTGGCCTTTTTTTACAAATAGATATTTTACAAAACAATATCTGCTATGTTGTTCGCAAGCCCATCTACGTCATCTACTGCGGTAGCTCTCAATATCTACATGCCGGTAACCGTCGTTTTTTAATTGTTCCCATTTGGTATGATAGGCGGCATCCGTCATATCGCGGTATTCGGCCCAGTCGCGGTTGGCGGTATTTTTTTTCCATACCATCGAGTACCGCACACCCGATGAGGTTTCGTACCCGTCAAAATCAATCATCCGGTATCCTTCATTACGGTACTTATCAAATTTTTCGCTGCATGATTCGCTGGTAAGGTCGCGGAAGGAAAGCCAGCCTATACCTTTTTCAAATACGGGCTTTTCAAATCTCTCATAATATTACTGAGCGTATTCCCTTTTGTGCCAATTATTAAATGGACATGGCTTGTGATGATACACCAACCATATAATTCCATCTCTTTTTCTTTTTTGCAATACCTTATGCTGTCTAATAGTATTTCTTTATACTCATTTCGTATAAATAAATCTATCCAGTTGGTTACTGCAAAACTTACAAAATACAGTTTGCTGTTATCGCCAAATTTATACTTTTTACTCATGGGTTAGATATACAAAAAGAGTGGGTGCTTTTATAT
>JANNSN010000051.1:0-33629 GCA_031402615.1 Chitinophagaceae bacterium | reverse complement strand
TAAATCAGATGTCTCCTATCGTCGACATGACAGATCGTTTAGAAATAAGTTTCAAACTGAGACACCACCAAAAATCAAGTAGTGTATCAGTTTGAAACTGAACATATGGTTTTTGTCATTTCGACGATAGGAGAAATCTATATGTTTACTAAATCAGATGTCTCCTATCGTCGACATGACAGATTGTTTAGCAATAAGTTTCAAACTGAGACACCACCAAAAATCACCACATTATTATTTCAGTTATTTTTTACCTAACTTTCTTTTCAAATATCAGCTGCTGATGACTGTATTAATCTTAATTGCCTGTTTGTTGTTGCTGATACTGCTGATTGCTGCGGCAAAATTTCATCCCTTCCTATCGTTTATCATCGTTTCCCTGCTGGCGGGCTGGTGGCTGGGTATTCCCCTTGAGCAGTTGACGAAGTCCATAAAAACAGGTATTGGTAATATGCTGGGCGAACTGGTAATCGTAGTATGTGTAGGTGCAATGCTGGGTAAACTGGTCGCAGAAACCGGGGCAGCACAAAAAATAACCGATACCTTGGTAAAAAAATTCGGGCGCAAAAATTTACCCGTTGCGCTCATGCTCACGGGGTTTATTGTAGGTATTCCCCTGTTTTATAATGTGGGTTTTGTGCTGCTGGTACCATTGGTATTTTCTGTGGTTTACAGTACCGGTATGCCCGCGGTGTATACCGCGTTGCCGATGTTGGCTGCCCTGTCTGTTACCCATGGATTTTTACCGCCACACCCGTCACCACTGGCTTTAACGGCACAGTTATCTGCCGAAACCGGCAAAGTATTATTGTTTGGGTTCCTGGTTTCTATGCCGGCTATTTTATTGGCCGGGCCATTGTTTGGCAGTACTTTAAAAAACTTTCACACGGCACCACTGCAACTTTTTCAGCCCAAATTACTACCACCCGATAAATTACCGGGATCATTCAATAGTTTTTTTTCGGCCTTATTACCGGCCCTGTTGCTGATCTTTTTTACAGGCATTTTATATTTATTTGATCTGAATGGAAGCATAAAAAAAATATTCAGCTTTTTTGGTGATCCCGTTATCGTTTTACTTTTCTCCCTGTTGTATGCTACCTATTTCCTGGGTATTGCCAACAACTACAGTATTAAAAAGTTGATGGCTGATTATGGGGAAGCGGTGAAAGATATTTCCGTGATTCTGCTCATCATTGCCGGTGCCGGTGCACTAAAGCAGGTTTTAGCAGATAGCGGTGTAAGCGCTGTTATCGGCAACCATTTACAAAACCTGTCGCTGCATCCCCTGGTATTGGGATGGCTTATTGCAGCTGTGATAAGGGTTTGTGTGGGCTCGGCTACCGTAGCGGGATTAACCGCTGCCGGTATCATTGCCCCAATGGCTTCACAACTTCATTTCAATCCTAACCTGATGGTATTGTCCATCGGGGCCGGCAGTCTTATGTTTTCGCATGTAAATGATTCGGGTTTCTGGTTGTTTAAGGAGTATTTTAACTTATCGGTAAAAGACACGCTTCGTACCTGGTCGGTTATGGAATCCATTGTTTCGGTAACCGGGTTGGTTGCTGTATTATTGCTCAATCTGTTGTTATAAGGTCTCACATGTCTTACTCCCACTGCGATACAACCGTTGCCACGGCTCCTTCTTTGCCCGGTATAAACGGGTTATGGAAAAACAGGCTGATGCCTTTGGAATCAAAATTCCGGGCAGGTCTCTTTTCCACCACGCCCAGGCCAAACAGGCTTATGGATAATATTTATTTACAACTGTTTTAAAATATACTGTAAAATGGAGTCCGGATCCTGTTCAATAGAAATACCCGGGGCTTCCGATGGCGGTTCTAAAATGTCGAATTGTGATTGTAACAGACCTGCAGGCATAAAATGACCTGTTCGGTTTTGCATGCGTTCGAGAATAAGTTGGGGGCTTCCTGTAAGAAAAAACCATTGAGGTAAAACGATATTTTGCTGCAGTATTTCCCGGTAACTTTCTTTCAGCGCAGAGCAGGCGATTACGGTGCCTTTTGCTGTTTGTTGTTGAACAGCCAATTGGTTCATTTTTTGCAGCCAGTTTCTACGGTCGGCATCTGTTAACGGTATACCGGCCTTCATTTTTTCAATATTGTCCGTGCTGTGATAATCATCTGCATCAAAAAATGGAATACACAACTGTTTGGCTACAAGCTTGCCGATTGTTGTTTTGCCCGATCCTGAAACACCCATAATGAATATGATGTTGTGCATGGAATTTATTTGCAAAATAATTCATTTTTCTTAAACATCGGCTGGGCGTAAATTTGAGTAGTGTCTCAGTTTGAAACTGAACATATGGTTTTTGTCATTTCGACGATAGGAGAAATCTATTTGTTTACTATATCAGATGTCTCCTATCGTCGACATGACAGATCGTTTAGAAATAAGTTTCAAACTGAGACACCACCTAATTTTTTGCCGGGAAGACGGGAAGGCGGGAAGGAAAAATTTGTATTCATGAGTTTTAGATCACCGGCTTTCAGGCTTACCGGCAATATTTAATTCGGCGCTTTTTGCCTGGAAAAAAGTTGAAACACAAAAGCCAACAGCACCACCAATATCGCTCCTATTGCGTTGAGCCAAAGAAAAGAAACAATATTCTGCTGGTAAATAAGCATGACCAATAATTCCGAAACCAGGGCAGCATAAAAAACAGCATGCCCCCTGATAAATTTTATTCCAAGCGCAACCAGGAAGATACCCAGTATAACGCCGTAAAACAATGACCCTAAAATATTAACGGCTTCTATCAGGCTGTTGCCAATATTTTGTGCAAACATGGCAATGATGATACAAAATACACCCCAGCCAAATGTATACCACTGCGAAACATGGTAGTCTTTAATCTCCGTTTCTTCCTTAACAAAAAACTTTTTATGAAAGTCAACAACGGTAACCGCAGCCAGCGAATTTAAAGCTGCCGCAATACTTCCCCAGGATGCCAGGAATATGATGGCAATGATGAGCCCGATCAATCCCCTGGGTAAATAATCCATTACAAACCGTAAAAAAATATAATTGTTGTCATTGGTGTCCTGCCCGGGTAAAGCCTGTTGTAAAACAGTTTTGTATTTGGCCCTGACTGCCTGCGCCTCTGAAATGGCAGTTGCTGCAACGGCAGCATCATAGCGGGCTTCCAACGCAACCAGTGTATCTTTATACATGGTTTGTTTGGCTACAATAACTTTCGCCTGGTCAAAATAAACAGGTGCTTTATTGAACTGGTAAAAAGAAAAGATCAATATCCCCAGCAGCAAAATAAAGAACTGCATCGGCACTTTTACCAGTCCGTTCATTAATAAACCACGCCTGCTTTCCTTCACGTCTTTAGCTGTAAGGTAACGCCCTACCTGGCTGTGATCTGTTCCAAAATAACTGAGCGACAGAAAGAAACCGCCGATCAACCCGCTCCAGATATTGTATTTATCCTGCCAGTCAAAACCATCCGCGGTAAAACCGGTGGTAATGATGTTCATCTTTCCCAATTCGCCGCTCTTTCGTAAAGCCTCGGTAAAGCCGATGGCGTCGGGCAACATACTAACGGCTAAATATCCTACCAGGAACAAAGCCACAAATACAATGATCATTTGCAGCTTTTGCGTATGCGCCACCGCTTTGGCACCACCGCTCATGGTATAAATGATGAGCATGCCGCCCATAACCAGGTTGGTATAATAGATGTTCCATCCCATTAACGAACTTAATACCAACGAGGGTGCAAAAATGCTGATACCCGTGCTTAAGCCACGGGATAATAAAAATAAAAAAGAAGTCAGGGTTCTTGTTTTCAGGTCAAAACGATTCTCTAAAAATTCATACGCCGTATACACTTTCAACCTGGTAAACACAGGCACAAAAAATATACTAATTACGATCATGGCTAAAGGCAAACCAAAATAATACTGTACAAATCGCATCCCGTCGCTGTAAGCCTGCCCGGGACCCGTTAAAAAAGTGATGGCACTGGCCTGCGTGCCCATGATGCTCAGTAAAACCAGGTACCACGGAAGTGACCGGTTACTCAAAAAATATCCGTCCAGATTTTTTGTGGTATGGCTTTTATAAATACCATAGATAACAATGCCTGCCAGTGTAACACATAATATGATCCAGTCTAAACTACTCATACCCCAAACCCCTACTGGGGCATTTGCCGTTTTTAATGGTAAAAGACTTTTTATCGGTCATACAGCTAACGTTCATTTAAATTCAACAGTAATTAAATAAAATGTAATTATCTGCAGTACCAAAAACAGAAAGACTGCCAGGTACCATTTGTTCCAATATGATTTTTCGTTTTGCATACCTTGTATTTCTGTCACTGGGAACGAAGAGCGAAAAATGCGTACTTTTTTAAATCTCTACAGATTTCTCTCTTCGTTCCTACTGATAATACTTTTAATAATTACTCAGATAACAACCCCGTTTTATTTCTCAACGCCCATTAAAATTCCCTTCGCGGGAAGTTATTCAGGGGTGGCTGCTATCAAATTCGCAAACAATCGATAAGCTCCGGGTACCCCGGCCGGTAACTCCCTGAAGAAAACCAAACCCGTATACACAAATCTTCCTTTACCATAACCGGCAATGATCAAGCTGCCGTCATGCTCCTTTTCACCGGGGTCCTTCATACTTAAAATAAGCTTATAGGCAGTGTCGGTAGTCTCTGCATGATATACGCTTCGTTCTTGTATCCAGCCTTCAAAATCTTTGTCGGTTATTTTATTGGGATAATTTAATGCCGGGTGATCCGGAACCAGGAAATTAACTTTTGCCCCTTCATCCGTAACCCTGTTACGTTTGATACTAAAAGGGTATGGAGAAATTTTTGCTACAACCGGTCCAATACGGTTGCTGGTGTTGTACTGCACAAGCATTACGCCACCTTCTTTTACATACAGCATTAACTCGTCGTACACATTATTCATCCATTCATTGGTGTTGTATGCACGAATACCCGTAACGATTGCATCAAATTGTTTTAAGTTGCCGGCTTTAATATCCTTTTCTACAAGCGTGACCACTTTATACCCCATCGCCTGCAACGCTTCCGGAATCTTATCCCCGGCACCCGGAATATATCCAACCAGGCTACCCTTAATTTCCAGGTTAACTTTACTGGCAGTAAATATCGCAGGATTGGTATAACTGATGGATGGTATATGGTCATAATTTATTTGTCGCAACGCAAGATAAGGGCTTCCGTTTGCATGATAAAACTGTTCAGGTACGATATCGGATGACCCGGGTAACCCGGAACCTATCGCAGCAGATCCATCTTTGTATCGTGCAGGTAAATTAAACGTTTCCCCTTCGGCCAGGGTTTTGTCGGCAATAACCGGCGTAAAATGGCCGTCGGCATCTTTCCTAAACGCATCCAGTTTATTTTTATTTTTGAATGATTTTATTTCCCATTCATGTACAAGGCTGTTGATGGCCAGCGCCGGAATCGATCTTACCGAAAAAGCCGGAATGATACTCACCGGTTGATATAACTCGCCTTTTACCGGATCGGTATGTTTATATTGAACCGGTTTAGAAAATTTGAATTCCTTTCCTTCAATCATCAAACTGAACACAACACTGAATGGCTCACCTTCGCCTTTGCCGATCACTTGTTGGTCGGTAACATTAAAACTTCCTGTTTCCATGGGGTTTTCAAGCCAGTAAGGTTGTGTAAGTTTGGCATTGGGCCTCACCATCATCGTGTATTCCTTAACCGAATTCACATTCTTTTTCAGCTGGTCAAAAATGATATAGTCCTCATTTAAAAGTGCATCCGCGCTCAGGATATTTGCGCCCGACCTGTTATTCACCACCAAATTTATCTTTATACTGTCGCCCTGCACTGCGTAACGGGTATTGGTTGTAGCTTCCATAAATAAACCGCTACAATGCTGAATGATATCTTTTATAGCATCCAATTTCTCCTTTTTCCAAAAATCGTCCTTTACCAGTTCCACTTTTTTATACAAATCAACCAGGGCAGCAACCGACCTTTCGGGATTGGATACATCAAATTTTTCAATGATCCTGTTGACCAAATTGGTAAGCCCTGCATGATTAGCTCTGTTCCATCCGATATCCACATTATCCATCAGATCTTTTACCGGGGCTGTTCCGTTAATTGTTTTTACATACTCCGTTACACTACCTCTTTGTGATGCAACGCCAAAACCCTGGCTTTTATGCTGGCTGCGGCTCGCAGCTGCTATTTCTCCATAACTTTTTCCCAGGATCGGGTTATAATCACCACAGTCCAATTTAAACTGGTCGTCACTTTGGGTATTGGTACCGCCAAAATTAAAGGTGTTCCACATGATTCTTTTAGCCTGCCAAATGCTTACCCCATGTTTTAGTTGCTCCGGAAATTTTGCCGGGTCTGCGGCGGCTTCAAATGCTTCGCCGGCCAAAATAGCTGAAGCGGTATGATGCCCGTGACCGCCTTCACCTGTTGTTGGGAAACGGGTGATGATCACGTCCGGCCTAAATTTTCTGATTACCCAAACCACATCACTTAAAATCTTTTCATGCCCCCAAAAACTCAACGTTTCATCGGGGCTCTTACTGTACCCAAAATCAAACGCACGGCTAAAAAACTGCGCTGCACCGTCAATACGCCTCGCCGACAGCAATTCCTGTGTCCGGATCAAACCCAGGTCAACGCCCAACTCATCGCCAATTAAGTTTTGGCCACCATCGCCCCGGGTCATACTTAAATAACCGGTTCTGTATAATTTACCATTGGCCAGGTAAGCCAACAGGCGGGTATTCTCATCATCGGGATGAGCTGCCACGTATAAAACAGAACCTAACACATTGAGTTTCTTTATCTGCAATAAAATTTCTGAAGATGTAACTGATATTGGCGTTTGCGCATTGGCATTACCCAGGTAACATAGAAATACTATAAGGGCCAAAAGTTTACGCCCATTCAGATTGACCACAGCGGTCCAAAAACACGGCAATTTATTTTTCATAATCAATGTGGTATGACTCTTTTAATTTGAATGATAGCAGGAGTACATGTAAAATATGACCGGCCTTGCATCCCGAAACTTCCGGGTAATTAATTGTTTGTGCCGGTCGACATCTGCCATTCCATCTTGTTTAGCTTTTATTTCTACCATAATATTATTCAATACGGCAACCTGGGTAACAAATTTGTGTGTTAAATCAATCAGCTGATCTCAGCATTAATTTACTGACCCACTAAAAATACCGCATTGGCCAGCAATATCTTCCCGTTCTCCCAAAAATTTCTGAAGATGGGATCATCTGCAAAAAAGATAACCGAACCGTTGCCCATGGGTTGAACACCGATTACCGTACCGTCCTTTATTTTTTCCCGTGCAACACTGCCAACAAATCCGGCCACCGGGTTTTCTTTTTTTAAGATCCCTACATTCCAGCCGTCTTTCATAAACTCATACAGTTGACTTCCCAGTTTCATGGTAAAGTAATGCGTATAACCAAATGCCAATGGGTGCGAGTTATCCATCTCCACGCCATAAACAGCGCCCGGTATATTATTTACGATCCCGTCTCTTTCCCTGTTTTCATACCGCCTTACATCCGTATACATATCCTTACCTTCTTTTTTCAGGTCTTTCTTATCGTCGTCATCGCTCTTTTTAAGTTTGAAACCCCATTCAGCCTTTGAAACCTGGGCTGCCGCGTTATCAATAGCAATGATCTTTCCTCCCTGCTGCACCCAGGTCCTGATATCTGCAGCAGCCTCTTTGTCTTTCAAAAATTTGTAATCCCCATCCGGTATTATCAGAACGTCAATATTTTTTAGCATGTTGCCGTCCACATCATCTGCATTAAACAGGCTGACCGGGTAATTCAACTGTTGCTCAAACAAATGCCATACTTCACCCGCGGCATTGGCATTTACGCCTTTACCGGTTAACAGGGCAACCGCCGGTTTTTTAATTAAGCGAACTTTATCGCTTCCAAAATCAAACCCGGTTTCCATAAACCCGGTGTTTACGCCGGTGACAGTTGCATGGCAGGATTGAGCCAGGTCTGCAAACTGTTGCATTTTATCCTCATTCCCTTTTTTTAAAACAATGATGGTCCCTTTTTGAAAAACTTTCCCGTTGGCGGTAAATTCCTTTTCGGCATATCGTAGTTTAATTTTTGCATGGAGCATCGCGGCCAAAAACTTAACGTCGGCAAAGGAATTATAATTTACCAGGTAACCATAGGCTGATGAAGCAGGTGCAGCATAGGCTGGTTTTTCATAAATGCCTACCGCCAGTTTTTCTTTCACCGCATAACTTTGTACCCCGTAAACAAATGGTAAACTCCAGGCTGTAATGTCGTACGTAACGGAATCATTCAATTTGGATTTTGGTTCGAATAAGACTTTTACCAATGCCGATTTGGGCTGATAGGCTGTTACAGCGATACTATGGATTGCCGCGAAACTTTCGTCCTTACCGGTAAAATAATTATATCCTTTTGCATTGGCCGTATTTAAACTCCCATATTTAATTCCATTGTTATCAAAAAATGTACACAAGGCTTCCCGTTTACCCCTATTGCTTTCCGTGATCACATAAGTTTTATAATCCCCAATGCCAACTGTATTCGCTTCAGTAAAATATTTTTGGAATTCACTGGTTAGTTTACCGGCATGTTGGGAAGCAATTTCGATCGTGCTCATACTGGTGGTAAAGTGATGGGCAATTCTGTCATAGAGTGTCAGGGTGTCTCCATCATTGGTTATTACAGCCAATCCTCCCTGGCTGTGTCCCGCCTGTTCGTAGGTCATTCCAATGGCGCCATTATAGGTTGGATAGGTATCTCCGTATGACGGATAAAACAGGTCAAAAAATTCTTTGGTAAAATACAGCCAGCCATTCGCGTCAAAATAACGGGCATGATTTTTCCCGATGGTTGCCTGGAACTGCCGCTGCCACGGCGTAATCACTTCATGAAAAGGTTCCGCTGCCGGTGCAAAAAAATATGGGTTGCTTACGCCCTGCTCATGAAAATCGCAATGAATTTGTGGCATCCACGCATTGTATTTTTTAATGCGACCCAGGGTTTCAACCTGTGTTTGCCAGGCCCAGTCGCGGTTTAAATCAAAATTATAGTGATTTACCCTACCACCGGGCCAGGGTTCGTTATGTTCCCGGGTATCAATATTGGCATTGGCATTTTTACCAACCATTTGTGTGTACCAGTTCACATAGCGATCTCTTCCATCAGGATTTAAACAGGGATCGATGATCACCACTGTATTTTTTAACCAGTCTTTTGTTTGGGTATTGGCAGGGCTTAATAATTCATACAATGTCTTCATGGAAACTTCCGACGAACTGGCTTCGTTTCCATGCACATTATAACTCAGCCAGATGATCACCGGTGCGGTAATATCAGCAGGTTTATCCTGTAACATGCCGGTAAGCCTTAAATTATTCTTCCGTATATCTTCCAGTTTGGCCATATTCTCCGGTGAGGTAACTATGGCCAGTAAAAGGTCGCGGCCCTCATAGGTTTCACCATATTTTTCCAGCTTCATCATCTGCGGCATGGAGGATGCAACCTGGTTAAAATACTGTACGATTTTATAATGCGGGGTAAACCTGCTGCCAAGCTGGTATCCTAAAAACTCATCCGGCGATTTTAACTGTGCAAATAAACTGCTGCTGATAAACAGCAGTACAAAAGAAATTATTCTTACGTTCATCGTTTTTTATCCTGTTTAATAGGTCAAGTTATAGCAAATTGGGTGTAACACCAATGCCAATAAAAACGTGAAAATAAAGAAAGCAGATGACTTATACCGATTATACCGGTATTTAGCCCAAAGCCATTTATTATCGGTATAAAACCATCTACAATTTCCATGTAGTGCTTTGGACTACATATTAAATCAACATGGTATTACACCTGCCTCTTATCCGTTATACTAACAACATCTCTTCACGACACCACAAATCCGGCGTTCATTTTCTTTAGATTATCGCTGTAATCAAGTAATTTGGTGAAAATATTTACTATGCAGTTTAACAAAATATTTCTCAACATTGCTCTTTTCATACTGACGTCGTTTATCGGTACGTCGTTTGGGCAAAAGATCAACAGCAGGAGTTATACCACACAGAAAAAAATAAGTTGCAGCAATGGGGCCGTTGTTTCTGCCCACCCGTTGGCCAGTATGGTTGGGCTGTCTGTGTTACAGAAAGGAGGCAATGCAGTTGATGCAGCCATTGCCACCCAACTGGCACTGGCAGTTGTTTATCCCGGAGCCGGCAATATAGGTGGCGGGGGATTTATGCTGGCCCATTTAGCCAACGGAAAAAATATCAGTATCGATTATCGTGAAAAAGCCCCGGGCAAAGCTACCCGTGATATGTATCTTAACGACCAGGGTGAGCCGCAAATGGAATTATCCCAGGACGGGCATTTGTCGGCAGGAGTACCGGGTACGGTTGCGGGTTTGTTTGCAAGTATGAAATATGCCAGGCTTCCGTTTAAGACCTTAATTAAGCCCGCCATTGAACTGGCCGAAAAAGGTTTTGCCATCACGGCTGCACAGGCTTCCTCCTTTAACAGCACCCGTAAAGATTTTACCAGGCTAAATACATCTTCCGTAGCATTTGTAAAAGCGGGCGAATGGGAGGCCGGCGATATTTTGATTCAAAAAGACCTGGCCAATACACTGAAACGCATCAGCAAAAAAGGACAACAGGGATTTTACACAGGCGAAACAGCCAGGCTGATCGTTGCTGAGATGCAAAAGGGAAAAGGCCTTATCTCGCTGGAAGACCTGAAAAATTACCAGGCCAAAGAAAGGGTTGTTATCGATTTTAATTACAAAGGATACCAGGTTTTAACCATGCCACTGCCCAGCAGCGGTGGCATTATTTTACAGCAGATGATGAAGATGATTGAAGATAAAAACATAGCCGCTATACAGTTTCAAACTGCTGCATCGGTGCAACTGATGACCGAAGTTGAACGCCGGGCATACGCCGACAGGGCTGAGTTTTTAGGTGATCCGGATTTTGTAAAAGTGCCGGAAAAAACGCTGGTCAGCCCCGCCTATTTACAGGAACGCATGAAGGACTACCTGCCGGGTAAAGCCAGCAACAGTAAAACGACCGTTGCCGGTGAAATAAAAGAAAGTGAAGAAACCACCCACCTGAGTGTGCTGGATGTTTACGGAAATGCGGTATCTGTAACAACAACATTGAACGGAGGATATGGCAGCCGCACCGTGGTGACAGGTGCCGGTTTTTTGTTGAATAATGAAATGGATGATTTTAGTGTTAAACCTGGTGTACCCAATATGTATGGCGCTGTGGGCAATGATAAAAATGCCATTGCACCGGGCAAAAGAATGTTAAGCAGTATGACACCTACCATCGTTTTAAAAAACGGTTTGCCTTACCTGGTTGTTGGCACACCCGGAGGCACAACCATCATTACCAGTGTTTTTCAAACGTTGGTAAATGTGCTGGAATTTAATATGAGTGCCGAAGATGCTGTTAACAAACCCAAGTTTCACCACCAATGGCTGCCGGATGCGATCTTTACCGAGCATGATTTTCCGGATGAAGTAAAAGAACAATTGCGGCAAATGGGATACGAGATCAGGGTACGGGGTTCTATTGGCAGAACAGAACTTATTCAGATCTTTGATAAAAAGATTACAGCGATTGGCGATAAAAGGGGTGATGATGATGCCCGGGGTTATACCCCCAACCCTTGATCCGCATTTCCAAGGAGATAAATCTTCGAAAATAAAATAATTATGTCTGTTGGAAATCATTTTCTTCAATCGGCGATCAAGAGGCTTTGTTACTATAAAGCACTCTGTGAAAAAACCTTTGACCAGCTACAAGAGGAAGATCTTTACTTTCGGCCCAATACCGAAAGTAACAGTATAGCCATCATCCTGCAACATATGGCAGGTAATATGCTCAGCCGCTGGACCGGTTTTTTAACCGCTGATGGTGAAAAGGAATGGCGAAACCGGGACCTGGAATTTGAGGACCAACATCTCACCAAACAACAACTTGTCGAACGCTGGCAAAATGGATGGGCCTGTTGTTTGGATACCTTAAACGCATTAACCGAAGATGACCTGCTGAAAACAGTTCTGATCAGGAACGACAGATTATTGGTGATAGATGCCATCAACAGGCAACTGGCCCATTATCCTTATCACGCCGGGCAGATTATATACCTGGCAAAAATCATAAAAAACGAAAATTGGCAAACCCTTTCCATTGCGAAAGGACAATCAGAACAGTATAATAAAGCAATGAATCCGAAAGACTGATTGTTAAAACCGCTGTTATCTGTAAAAGAAATTAATCCCAATAAAGAACTGCAGGGCAATTGTTGCCGGATAAATAATACCATCTTGATTTAATAAGTATTCCCAGGCACTGTGTTGAAATCATAGATGGTATGATACCGATAGCAAATGGCTTTGGACTGCATACTGGTATAAAAGGTATAAATATGACCTATGACCGTTTTTCGATCAGTGCAATATGCCTGAATTTTTTAAGCAGGCCGTTATCTATAAATTCAACATCTCCCCCGCTTTCGAATACATTTTTAATGACTTCATCCACATCATTTTTTATAAAGTAATTTTCATAAACGGCACTTTCCGTTTTAAATAACGGGCTATAAGGTTTTGATATTTGAGAAAAATCAATAAACTGTCTTTCAACGACCAATAACTTCACCTTTTTATTCATGGAAGCTTTCAGCGTATCCCTGAGGCCGATTCTAAGGTTATTTTGTGCTTTGGCATGGATAACCTGTTTTAATAAATGACCTTGTTTTATACTTTTCCAGTGCGAAACAACATGCTCCATAACGCAGTACAATTCAGACCCGGCAGTTTCCCCATAATCACCATGAATAAATTGCAGCAGGCTTTCCTCATTTTTAGTGATGGTCTTAAAATGTTCCAGTAACTTTTGAGGGCCGATCACAAAAACAGGCAATGCATAGGAATGTAGTATAATGGAAAGCCCCCGATCCATTTGTGATAAAAACTTTTTGATCACTGTTTCCTGTTGCACTTTCGTGTCTGCCCGGTCTTCGGATCTTGCTGCCAACATATTTTCACAGCCGGGCGTATGGGTTATTTTATTCGATTTAATTAAATTCAATGAGGTGCCATTACCCAGGTACATATTGGAAAATGTTTCATTTAATATCAGCATTAGAAATTCTCTTTTTTCCTTTTTACAGCTGATCATATCGCTTATCTTAAATGAAGGGTCAATCACAATATTTTCTTCCATTTCTACTTCTAAATAATAAACCCGGTCCATCACCGGGGATACAAAAATGGCAATACTTTTTTTCGAGGTATTAAAATTAAGACCGGCAAAAAGCTGCTTTAGCCTTACCAACACCGGTAACGCCGTTTTAAAACTATATTGTACGGTCAACATATCTTCTACCCTGGCCAAAACTTTATTTAGACAGCATTCCAGGTTTTTCTTTGCTGATATTACCGGGCAGAAAGGTAAAATAATGGACACCGCTGGCAGAAATTCAATTACCGAGGTTGCCGCACGTTTTGGACGGGTAAGTATTGGGGTTGTTAGGGAAACATGCATGGCAGATATTTGATTTTTAGGTTTTTCAATCAGGAAAAAAATCAGCAATCATAATAATAAAACTGAATAAACATGAACACTGGATATCATTTGGATTCAAAGCGGGAAGCATCGTTAAGAAAACAATAAATTATTTTCCTATTCAAAACTACTAAGCCATACTTCAAAATCCTAGGTAGATGTACCCTTTTAATTAATTATATATTTACGCAAATGTTGTTCGTATTTTTTCTAATCACCAGTCGTGTAAATACGTAACCCCTTGGGAAATTACGGAAACCGCAGGGGCCATCTACTTCATCAACAAAGCAAATCAAGTTCAAAAAAGTACTTGTTAATAATTACCCGTTTCCACCTGGTAACCTGCCATGGCCTTATTTAACAAATGTAACCCAGCGAAAAGGCTATTCATAGGCTTTTGCGGTTTGTTTATACCCTTTTTGAAATGAACAACTGATCCTTCCATCGACCTACCCGGGAGGACATACCAAAAAGCGATCATTCCCGGCAACCATGTTATTGATCATGGATCGTAGCTAACAAATGAGTTTTGTAATGGAATAAGGTAAATATTTTGTCTTCGGGGATGCTCTATTTTAAAATACCAAACAACAACTTATACCGGTTATATCAGTATGTAGTCCAAAGCCATTTGCTATCGGTATAATACCATATCAGATTACCACGTAGTGCTTTGGTACTTATTAAATCAAGATGGTATTATTGAATTTTGGCAAAGGATTGGGCCTGTAGTTTAGGCACCGTACATTTTTGAACGAAAGGCAACATGTAGAAAGCAATTATGATCGGAAACATTGAATCATTGGTGACAGATGCCATCAACAGGCAACTACAAGATACTTTATAGAAACCGGACAAACAATATACCCGGAGAATATTTTTTAAAAAAAAAACAGGCAAACGCTTTCAACTGCGAAAGAAGAAATAGGACAATGTAACAAAGAAATCAATTTGAAAGCCTGATTTTTTAACCGGTTTTATCTATAAAATAAATTTAAAGTTTGGTACTGAATTTGCCTGTACAGTATTGAATAGCTATTTTTACAACTAATATATTAGCCTGCAAGGATTTTTGAACATATCAAAATGGATTTTATTGACACTACTGTTCTGGATAGTGCTTGCCCTGTTATTCATTTATATTTTACCTGCTTCAACCCTGCTTTTTGTGCTATGCATATTGGGCTGGGCTTTTGCGTGGGGAATCGTGTTTAAAAGTGCAAAAAATAAGATCCGGTTCTTTTTGATTTTTCTCCTGCTTATTTTTTCAACCTGGGGTGTTATACAGTTAACACCGGTACAAAACTGGCTGGTGAGCAAAGTTACGCGAACGCTTTCCCGTGAATTAAAAACTAAAATCGGGATCAGGCATATTAATTTTGATTTGTTTAACAAAATGCTGGTAGAAGGTGTTTTAATAGAGGATAAGAAAAAAGACACTTTATTATATGCAGGTACTTTAAAAGTAAATATTACCGATTGGTTTTTTTTTAAAGACAGACCAGTGCTTACCTATATAGGCCTTTCAGATGCGGTTATTAACTTAAACCGCACCGATACGGCCTGGAACTACCAATTCCTGGTTGATTATTTTTCAGGGTCTACACCCAAAACAAATACCGGCAAAGGCACCATACAAATAGACCTGAAAATACTGGACCTGCACAATATTGTTTTCAACAAGGAGGATGGCTGGATTGGGCAGGATATGAAAGGATCGGTAAAAAAACTTTACCTCACCGTGGAAGATTTTGACCTTTCAAAAAACCAGGTGGCCATAAACGAAATCAACCTCGAAGACCCGGTCTTCAAATTATTGGAATTTACCGGTAACAGGCCTCCTGCTGTATCCAATACAAACCTGGAAGCACCCATACCGGATTCCGGTCAGCTTCGCTGGAATCCGGGCCATTTGCAGCTGAGCATTCGTAAATTATATGTAAAGAACGGTTCATTTTTTAACGAAAGGGAAACTGAACGTGCCCCTTTTATCGATCATTTTGACGGCCAGCATTTCATTTTTTCCAACATCAACGGTGAACTGCAAAATATCTTTTTGGCAAATGATACCCTCACCACCGATATTAAAATATCGGCCAAAGAAAAAAGCGGTTTTGAGATCAAAAAATTAACGGCCAACTTGAAATTAACGCCCGAGATCATGGAATTTAACAACCTGGAAGTACGGACAGATAAAAGCAGGATGGGAAATTATTATGCCATGCGGTTTAAGGATTTTAATGCAGATATGAGTGATTTTTTGCATAGCGTAAAACTGGAGGGCCATTTTGATAAAAGTTATATCCACGCTGATGACATTGCTTTTTTTGCACCCGAACTAAAAACCTGGAACCGGCTCATTTATTTTGAAGGGGATGCAAAAGGGAGCATCGATAACCTGTCGGTAACCCAATTTACATTAAACACAGATAACACGAAGATTAAAGGCGATCTATCCTTAAAGGGATTACCGGATATCAACGGAACTTTTATCGATTTTAAATCAAACGACCTGCAAACCACCTACACCGATATTACCAGGCTGGTTCCCGCGTTACGTAATGCCGGGTTAAAACAGTTGAGCAGGTTAGGTAACATCCGCTTTACAGGAAACTTTACCGGCTTCATCAAAGATTTTGTGGCTTATGGAAACATAAATACCAGTCTTGGTAGTATAAACGCTGATTTAAACATGAAACTTCCGGATGATCATTTACCAACCTATTCCGGGAAGATATCTTCGCGTGGTTTTTACCTGGGAAAGCTGATCAACAGTAACCAACTGGGCAAGGTTGCGCTTGATGGAAAAGTGAAGGGAAGTGGATTCGCGTTAAATAACCTGGATGTTGACTTTGATGGCAGGGTACACAGCGTTGAATTTTCGGGTTACAATTACCAGCACATTACCATGAACGGCAGGTTTGTTAAAAGTTTTTTTACCGGGGAGCTTGATATTAATGATCCAAATTTAAAGATCGTTAACCTGCGCGGATCCATGAGTTTATCGGGAGATACCACTAAATTTAATTTGGACGCAGACCTGCAACTTGCCAATTTGCAGCAGCTAAAAATAACCAGGGATAACTTTTCCATGTCGGGTTTATTAAATTTAGATTTTGTTGGAAATAATATTGATGATTTTTTGGGAACGGCAAAAATGTATAACGCGGTCTTAAAGCATGATACGTCAACGTTATCTTTTGATTACCTGAATTTGAATTCCTTCATTGCCGACGGACAGAAAACGCTCAACCTGAAAACAAATGAGGCAGAAGGCACACTTACCGGCCGGTTTAAAATCTTAAAATTACCGGATGCTTTTAAGGTTTTTCTCAATCGCTATTATCCTTCTTATTTTAAAAAACCCAATGAGTTTACCGGTGACCAGGATTTTTCTTTTCTGATAAAGACCAACGAGGTTGATAAATATGTAAGGTTGTTTGATAAGCGATTAAAAGGATTTGACAATGCCGTTTTTTCGGGAAACCTGAAAATGGAAAAAAATGAATTTAATATCAATGCAAGCATACCTGAATTTAGTTACGACGGCAAAAGTTTTGAAACGATTGAATTGTCCAGCAAGGGTAATCTCGACAGCTTAAAAACGAACGTATCTGTAAGAGATTTTGCCATTTCCGACAGCCTGCATTTTCCGAATACCCAATTAATTTTCAGTTCTAAAAACGACTTGTCAACCATTCAGCTGTCTACCAGTGCCAGCAAAACCCTCAGTGATGCCAAATTAAATGCAAGTCTTCAAACCTATACGGATGGTGTAAAGATCAACATCTTTCCGTCATCATTTATCTTAAATGACAAAAAATGGGATTTGGCACGGGACGGTGAGATCACGATCCGTAAATCATTTATAGAAGCCAATGACCTGCGATTTACGCAGGGTAACCAGGAAATTGTTATTTCTACTGAACTGGACGACCTGAGTGACCATACCAACCTGGTAGCAAACCTTAAAGAAGTAAACATCAGTGATTTTACACCACTCTTTTTAAAACAACCCCGGCTGGAAGGGATACTGACGGGCACGGTTAAACTGAGAGATCCTTTTGGCAAACAGGTCATCGAGTTCGATGCATCCACAAAAGAATTCAGGTTAGACAACCAGGAAATAGGATTGGTAAAGCTTGCAGGTGAAGTGAATACCCATTCGGGTTTGATAACGATGAAAGCGGATGCCGAAGGTAAACTGTACAAGTTTAATATGGATGGCAGTTATAATTATAAAGATTCCTCTGCCAAACAAATGGATATTGGGTTTCATGCAGAGAAGTTTGAAATGGGTATCCTGGATAATTACCTGGGTGGTATTTTCAGTAATATGAAGGGAAACCTCAACAGCGATCTGAAAGTGTATGGCGGAACGGATCATAGATATGTTACCGGAACGGTGAACATCACGGAAGGCGAACTGAAAGTGATTTATACCCAATGTGTATACAAATTCAGCAACGAAACCATCATTTTTAATCCCGATGAAATCGATTTAGGTTTTCTGCAGTTGAAAGACACGTTAAATAATACGGGTACGGCCAGTGGAAAATTGGAGCACCGTTTTTTTACTGATTTTGGCTTTAATGATATTCGTTTTGAAACCGGCAAAATGCTTTTATTGAATACCAACAGCAGGGACAACAGCCAGTTTTATGGTAAAGTCATTGGCAAGGCGCTGATGACCCTGAATGGACCGGTCTCTGATATGCGTATGAATATAACCGGGGAACCCTCCTTATTAGACAGCAGCCACATTTCTATTCCAACCAGTACCAGCCAGGAGACTGGAAAAATCGATTACATCGACTTTATACAATACGGCAGTAAAATGGAAGACGAGTTCAAAGGCCGGAAGGAAACCAATTTTTTGGTTAACATGAACCTAAAAGCTAACCCCGCCTGTAAGATCGACGTGATACTGGATGAATTAACCGGTGATATCATTAAAGGCCGCGGTTACGGTTTGCTGAACATTACCGTGGGTACCAAAGAGCCGCTAACCATGAGGGGTAGGTATGATATTACCGGCGGCGAATACAAATTTAATTTTCAAACCTTTTTACAGAAATATTTTACCATTAATACCGGTTCCATCACCTGGAACGGCGACCCCTATGAAGCACTGATCAATATTGATGCAGAATACCTGGCCTATAATGTTGACCTGAGCAGCCTGGCTACCAGCCGGGGGAAATTCCAGGTAAAATCCAACCTGAACATCATTGCACACCTGACCAACACCTTAAAGGCGCCCAAGATCGCTTTTGAATTTGAATTTCCCCAAAACCAGCAAACCGATTATTCCAAGGACCCGGTATTGCTGGAAAACCTGAAAAAATTCTCGAAAGATGAGAATGAACAAAACCGGCAGGTAGCTTCTTTGCTTTTGTTCAATACTTTCATGAATGATAATAACGGTGGATTTGGAGCGTCCACCGCATCCTTTTTATCGGGCACAGCAGGCCAGGTGATCTCGGGATTTTTAAATAACCAGCTAACGCGGGTTTTTCAAAAACTGTTCAACGACCCAACGATCACGCCTTATATATCGTTTAATTCAAACTATAATTTAACCAGTACCGAACTCATTAATGCGCTGGAGGCATCCGGTAATTTTGGATTTAAAAAAGCCTATAATAATGGCAGGCTGATCGTTTCCCTGGGTGGAAATATTGATTACAACAATCCATATGTTTTACAGGCCCGCCAAACCAACGTTTTACTTACACCGGATATTACGGTGGAGTATTTTTTGTCGAAGGATGGCAAATTAAGAATTGTAGGCTTTAACAGAACGGTGGTGGATGCTACCCTGGGACAACGAAACCGAACCGGTTTGCGCCTGAGTTACAGCAGGGATTTTGATAAATATACCAAGGCAGAAAGGATCGCACTGAGAGAAGAGAAAAAAAAATATAAAGACCAAAAAGAGGCCGCCGGGAAGCAGTGATAATGAATAATGGATAATGGAATAATGGATAATGAATAATGGATAATGGATAATGCCCGCCCGGCTGAACGTATTTTGGACTGGGATACTTGATGCTGGATTTTGCCAACTAAAAACTAAGAACTAAAAAACTATCGTTCATTCAAAATCTCATGCCCCAATTTATCCCTTTTGGTCATTAAATATTTTTCGTTGTGCGGATTCGATGCTATTTCAATTTGTACATTTTCCACCACTTCTAAACCATAACCCAACAGGCCGGCGCGCTTACGTGGGTTATTGCTCATCAATTTCATTTTGCTTACGCCCAGGTGACGAAGTATCTGTGCGCCAACGCCATAATCCCTTTCATCCATATCAAATCCAAGTTCCAGGTTGGCTTCCACGGTATCTCTGCCCTGCTCCTGCAGTTTATAGGCTTTAAGTTTATTGAGCAAACCAATACCGCGTCCTTCCTGGTTCATGTACAGTACAACACCCTTACCTGCTTCTTCCACCATGGTTAACGCATGATGTAACTGATCGCCGCAATCGCATCTTAATGAACCCATGATATCACCTGTCATACAGCTGCTGTGCACCCGTACCAATACCGGTTCATCTTTTTCCCATTCGCCTTTTTTAAGGGCCAGGTGTATTTCACCGGTATTGATCTGTTCAAAGGCCACCAGCTCAAAATTTCCGTATTTTGTAGGCATCTGCACCCGCTCGGCCTCTTTAATTAAGGATTCTTTTTCCAAACGGTAGGCAATCAGATCCTTTATAGAGATCAGTTTCAGATCAAACTTTTTAGCTATTTCTTTCAGTTGTGGTAAACGGGCCATGCTGCCATCCTCATTCATGATCTCAACCAGTACACCGGCGGGTTCAAATCCGGCCAAACGCGACATGTCGATGGTTGCTTCGGTATGCCCGGTACGACGTAAAACACCACCTTTTTTTGCACGTAACGGAAAAATATGCCCAGGCCTTCCCAGGTCTTCGGCCCTGGTTGTTGGATTCACTAATGCCTTAACGGTTTTGGACCTGTCGTGGGCCGAAATGCCAGTGGAACAACCGTTTCCAAGCAGATCAATACTTACCGTAAATGCGGTTTCATGCAAGGAAGTATTGTCCATCACCATGGGTTGTAAATTCAATTCCCCGCAGCGATCCTCCGTAATGGGTGCACAAATCAGGCCCCTGCCATGGGTACTCATAAAATTGATGATTTCAGGAGTTGCATTCTCTGCCGATGTAATGAAGTCTCCCTCGTTCTCCCGGTCTTCATCATCTACCACAATAATCAGTTTCCCGTTCTTTATATCTTCAATGGCGCTTTCAATACTATCTAACATATTTTTCAATTATTGCGCGAAGTTAACAAGATTTAAAGTTGGTGGTCTTTCGGTATTGGTAAAATTTCTTTTTTTATACGGGGGTTTTAATGATGTTGTTTATCAATTTCTTCCTTTTAACCATTAATTTTTAAACCAAAAGGCAGCCATTATTTTGATTGGCTGATACAGGCAATCAGGTATGACAAATAAATCAACTTTAATTGGGCTGAAAACCTTCATACAAAGCACCAAAGGTTAATTTACGGTTATCAAATCCGGCAGGATAACAGCCAAAAAATTCTATTGTATGAATCCTTACAATTTGTTGATAAAAGTTGACTGAATTCGGCTTTATTTTTGTTTCTTTGCATCCGTAAAACAAACTATTATGAGAATGAAAAAAATTGTACGTTTATTAACACTGTTATTAGTTTTCCCGTTCGCATTAAGTGCACAAGTTACCACCAGCAGCATTGGCGGTTATGTAAAGGGAACAAAGGGCGAACCCTTAGCCGGTGCAACCGTTAAAATACTGAATAACCAAAACGGTGCTGTTAGGTTTGCTCAAACAGATAAAAACGGCCGTTATTTGATCCCCAACCTGGATGCGGGTGGGCCGTACACGGTTACGACCACGTTTGTTGGTCAGACCATTCCGGAAAAAACCGATATTTACCTGCAATTAGGTACTATTGAATTATTGGATTTTGCTTCAACAAACGAGGGTAACCTGCTGGAAACCGTTGTTGTAAGCAGCCAGGTTACCCGTACTTTAAAGACCGGTACCTCTTCCAACTTTAACCAGCGGATCATTAACCAGCTACCGAATATCAGCAGGAGCATCACCAATATAACCACCTTATCGCCACAGGCGGGTGCAGGAAGTTCATTTGGCGGAAGGGATGGACGTTATAACAACATCCAGATCGATGGTGCCAGTTTTAATAACAACTTTGGTTTATCCTCCAATCCTTTACCGGGTGGTGCCGTTTCCCCAATCTCTATCGATGCAATTGACGAGATCTCTGTTAACGTGAGTCCGTTTGATGTGCGCCAGGCAAACTTTACCGGTGCCGGTATTAATGCCACCACAAAAAAAGGTACCAATAAATTCAGGGGAAGTGTTTATGGTTACTTCAGGAATGAAGGCTTTTTAGGCCGTGAAGCAGTGGGACAAAAAGTTCCACCGGTTGTAGAATCTGCTTCTAAAACCTATGGTGCTATAGTTGGCGGGCCAATCATTAAAAATAAATTATTCTTCTTCTTAAACGCAGAGTCTGTTGATGTGAATGTACCGGGCATTAACTGGAAAGCCAGCCGCGGTGCAGCTACTACTGATCCCAATGAGTCGAGAACCCAGGCAGCAGACCTTGACGCAGTGAGTAATTACCTTAAAACCAAATTTGGTTATGAAACAGGCCCTTATGAGAATTTGGGTAACTTCTTTACCAAAAACAAAAAGATTTTAGGTAGGTTAGACTGGATCATTAACAGCAAACACAGCACATCTCTCCGGTATAACTATTCAAAGACGGATGATGACCAGTTATTAAATGGCAACAGTGCCCCAAACCCGAGAAACGCCAGTAACCGGTGGAGTGCCAACAGTATGAGTTATGAAAATTCAAACTATGCAAACACCAACGTATTGTCTTCTTATGCATTTGAATTCAAGAGTAATTTTAACTCTCGCCTGTCTAACCAATTACTGGCAACTTACACAGAGGCCAATGATCCAAAAAGAAGCAGTAAATCAACTGAGTTTCCCTTCATTGACATTCAACAGGGTGGCGACGCGTATATAAGCGCCGGTTACGAGTTATTCTCTTACAATAACGAAGTTCAAAACAACACGCTTACCTTTAATGATAATGTTACCTATAATGCAGGTAAACATACATTAACCGGAGGTGTTGCCTACGAAAAGATCTATGTAAAAAATCAGTTCATTCGCTACGGTACCAGTTATTACCGTTTTTCATCTTTATCAGATTTCCTGACTAACAAGGCGCCTAATGCTTATGGTTTAACCTATGCATACGCAGGGCAAAAGCCATTTGTTGAGCTGGATTTTGGACAGGCAAGTATTTACTTCCAGGACGAGATCAAATTTAACGAGCGTTTTAAATTAACGCTAGGCATAAGAGCCGACAGGCCATTATTCCAAAATAAATTATCAAACAACCCGGCCATTTCTGCCTTAAACTTTGCTGATTTAGATGGTAAGCCGCTAACATTGGATGTAGGTAACTGGCCAAAAGAAAAAACCTATATCAGTCCACGTATTGGATTTAACTGGGACGTTAATGGTACCAAAGATTTCATCATCCGTGGTGGTTTTGGCATATTCACCGGAAGGTTCCCATTTGTGTGGTTTACCAATCAGCCAAACAACAGTGGCGTAATTCAAAATACTGTTGAAGTAACTTCGGCTGCTGCGTTGGCAGGTTATTTATT
The DNA here is from genome assembly GCA_031402615.1 of Chitinophagaceae bacterium. GTDB lineage: Bacteria > Bacteroidota > Bacteroidia > Chitinophagales > Chitinophagaceae > Ferruginibacter. Next base: position 10,227 of record JANNSN010000051.1, on the reverse strand, counting down.
TAACCCGAATCCACAGGCTTATGTTGGTAATTTCCCGTCAGCTCCGGGTACTTCAGCTCCGGGTTCCATTGCGGTTGCAGATCCTGATTTTAAAATGCCACAGGTAATGAGATTCAGTGCTGCCATTGATAAAAAAATAGCTAAAGACTGGACATTATCTTTAGAAGCCATCTACAACAAAGATATCAATGCGTTGATTCAATATAATGCCAACCAGCGAGCACCGATCGGAACCACATTTGGCCCAGGTACCCGTCCGTTATTTGGTAATTCAAATGCAACCAGGAGATACAATGTTGGTATTGCTGAAGCAATGGTATTATCCAATACCAGCAGAGGTGGTGCTGGAATTTTCACCGCCCAGATTTCGAAAAGATTTAATAAGAACTGGGATTTCTCAGTAGCTTACACACATACCGAGTCTTTGGATGTGAGTGGTAACCCGGGTTCACAGGCAGCCAGCGCCTGGAGTAATTTGCAGAGTGTTAGGGGTAATAATGACCTGGACCTTGCCTACAGTGACTTCGGTACACCTAATCGCGTTGTTGCTTTTGCAACTTACAAATTAAACTGGTTAAAAAAATATTTGAGTACCACCTTCACCCTGGTGTATACGGGTTATGAGCAGGGACGTTTCAGTTACAGGTACTCCAACGATTACAACCAGGATGGTATTTCCAGTGACCTGATGTACATTCCCAAGGATGCTTCTGAGATCACTTTTGTTACCAATGGTGCCTTTACACCGGCACAGCAAAGTGCAGCTTTCTTTGCCTATGTTGAACAGGATAAATACCTGAGTAAGCATAAAGGACAGATCGCTGAAAGAAACGGAGCTAAATTTCCCTGGTTCAGTAATATGGATCTAAGGATCTTACAGGATATCTTACCTATTGCCAAGCATAGAAACTATGGCATGCAGTTAAGTATGGAAATTGAAAACTTCACCAACTTAATTAATAGTGATTGGGGAGTTACCAAAAGAACAGCCTACAACAACGGTACCGTTTTAGCTGTTGCTTCTGCTCCTACTGCAACAACTGCAGCAACGTACAGAATGAACCTGGTTAGCGGCGTATTACCAACCAGCACTTACGTCAGTAATGTTACGGTGGGTAATACCTGGAGAATGAATTTGGGTTTACGCCTTAATTTTTAACAGAAAGGATTAACACGATCTAAAAAGAGGGTCCGTTATAAAAACGTACCCTCTTTTTTATTACCTGCAGTTGATTGCCGGTAAAGCGGGAAGTTGTTTTTAAATTAATACCATCTTGATTTAATAAGTAGTCCAAAGCACTACGTTGAAATCTTAGATGGTATTATACCGATAGCAAATGGCTTTGGACTACATACTGGTATAATCGGTATAACTTTATTTTTCCGCCTTTCAATTTTCCGGCAAAATCCTGGTATTTTATTTCATGGTAGCCAAATAACAAGCGTATTGCAAGTATTTCAGGCAAACCTATTGATCACTGCCGTCCATAAAAAAATTACCAATTGCTTAACCAGGTAAAACCTATTAACCATCAACGTTTCAACCTGTCAACTTCTCAACCTGCCAATTCAACAACCTCTTAACCTAACAATCCAACACCCCAACCCCATTTTAAAAAAGCCGGAAATGCCAGTGCCCATGTTGGCACATCATGACGGCCATCCACCAGTTCCAGGTATTCAATATGATGGTTTCGATCATAGCCTTTACGCTCCAGTATCTTAATTAAACTTAAGGTGTCATCAATGGAATCGATGATGCCGTTATTATTTCTGTCGGCTACTTCATCCAGGGTACCAACTTCAAAAAAGAATTTGAGCCAGGGGGCAAAAACGGGATCTTCACTTACCTGCCTGTGCATGATACGGTTTTTATTTTCATCAAAATCTGCTTCATCCTGGTCTTTATCACGCCACCATAAAGAACCACTGAAAACACCCACCTTGCTAAATTCAGCAGGATGATTCCATACCGTATCCAATGCACATAAACCACCCAATGAAAAACCGGCAAAACATTTTTCCTTAAATGCATATATAAACAATGTGCTGCGGATAAAGGGCAATAACTCTTCCAGGATAAAGCGGTTATATAAAGCAGCTTTAGCTCCCCTTCCTTTATAATCCAGGTAACGGGCCGTGCCGTACTCATTTTTCCGGTCTTTGGCACAATGAATCCCCACGCAGAAAAGGTCGTGAATGCTGTTGCTTTTATAAAGCCTTTCCAATATATCTTCAAAACGCATGGTAACCAGATCCTGCCCGTCATTAATTAATAAAAGACTGAGGTTGCCGGGACCTGCTGACGGCGGGGGAAAATAAAAATCGATCAAAACATCCCGCTTCAAAAATCGTGAAGGAACTACATGACGTTCTACTAAGATATTGATTGCCCGGCTTATTGACATACCGCCAAAAATAAGACATTACCTTTAAAATCGACGGGATCAACCAAATGAAAAACATCAACGCATCAATTCAATTTTGCCGATCGCCTTCTTAAAATATAATTTGTTTTATTGCCGCCGAAAAAATATATTTGAAAAGGTTAAAACTCCTGGCGGTAAACTGCATTAAAAACCAACAAAAACTAACAAAAAACAACAGTTATGAAGAAAATAGGCGTATTATTTGGCAAAGAACGAAGTTTCCCTGATGCATTTATTGAGCGGGTAAACAGTAAAAATATCGATGGTATCATGGCAGAAGCCGTGCGCATTGATAAGGTAATACAGGGTGAACCTTCGGGTTATGCGGTTATTTTTGACCGCATATCGCAGGATGTACCCTTTTACAGGGCTTATTTAAAAAATGCGGCTTTATGTGGTACCACGGTAATCAATAACCCCTTTTGGTGGAGTGCCGATGAAAAGTTCTTCAATAACTGCCTGGCCACTAAAATAGATGTGCCGGTTCCTAAAACGGTCATTCTGCCTTCCAGGGACCTGCCCACCGATACCAGCGAGGAATCTTTCAGCAACCTGGCCTATCCCATGGACTGGGATGGCATTTTTAAATACATTGGTTTCCCGGCATACATGAAACCTTTTTCGGGTGGTGGCTGGAAAAGTGTTTACCAGCTGAACAGTATGGAAGAGTTTTTTGAAAAGCACGCCGAAACCGAACAATTGGTGATGATGCTGCAGGAAGAGATCAAGTTTGATGAATATTACCGCTGTTATTGCATTGGTGGAAAGTATGTACGCATCATGCCCTACGAGCCACGCAATCCGCATCATTTGCGCTATGTAGCCGATTTTTCACCTTCTCCCGAAAGGTATAAGCTGATGGAAGATATTGTGCTGCGTATATGTCATTACCTGGGTTATGATTTTAATACCGTTGAACTGGCTTTACGGGATGGCGTTCCGTATGCCATTGACTTTTGTAACCCGGCGCCCGATGCTGAAGTAAGCAGTGTGGGCCAGGAAAATTTTGACTGGGTTGTTGAAACCGCTGCCAATTACGCCATTGAAAAAGCGCAGGAACACGATAACGATACCGATAATTTAACCTGGGGAACTTATATTAAAAACAGCGCTGCAAAAAAGAAACTGTATTAATAAGCATTGAACAAATTTTTAACCATACAAAACGAAGACTTTTCCGAAACAAAAGTTGAGGAGCCTCAAAATCCTTTGGGCTTTACCTATGCCGATTATTTAACCTGGAATTTTAAAGAAAGGATTGAACTGATCAGGGGTAATATCTTTAAGATGAGCCCTGCTCCTACACCGTTTCATCAAAGAGTTTCAGTAAACCTGGAAACGAAAATTTCTAAATTTTTGGAAAGGAAAAAATGCAAGATGTTTCATGCACCCATTGATGTGCGGTTAAAAGGCAAGCCTTTCAGCAAGAAAAAGTTAAGAGATGATGAAATAACAACGGTGGTGCAGCCTGATATCATTGTGGTATGTGATGAAGAAAAACTGAAAGATCCCCGATGCGTTGATGGCGCACCGGAATTTATTGTAGAAATATTAAGTCCCGGCAATACCCATACCGAAACCAAATATAAATTCGACCTGTATGAAGAAAATGGTGTGCAGGAGTATTGGGTGGTTTATCCCGAATTCGAACAAATTCATGTTTTTCTATTGAATGAAAAAGAAGCTTATGGCAAACCGGTATTTTATGAAGCCAATGAAAATATTACTTCCGTTGTTTTAAGGGGATTGAGCATTCCCACCAATGACATTTTTAAATTGTAAACTTTTATTGATTATCACATGGCAAATTTATCGTACAAACATTTTACCCTTGGTGTAGAGGAGGAATATATGGTCATTGATCCGGAAACCAGGGAACTGAAGAGCCATGATCAAAAGATCGTGCATGAGGGCCAGAAGGTAATTAAAGACAAAGTGAAGGCGGAGATGCACCAGGCGGTGGTGGAAGTAGGCACTGATATTTGCCGGGATATTGACGAAGCTTTTGTTGATGTAGGTACCCTGCGCAAAACCATCAGTGGTATTGCAGATGAACTGGGTTTTTGGGTTGGTGCCTCGGGCACGCATCCTTTCAGTCATTGGGAAAGGCAGCTGATTACCGACCATGAACGGTACAGCGAAATCGTTAATGAGTTACAGGAAGCAGCCCGCAGTAATTTAATTTTTGGCCTGCATGTGCATGTGGGTATGGAAAACAGGGATATGGCCATACATATTGCCAATTCGGCCAGGTATTTTTTGCCGCATATTTATGCGTTAAGTACCAACTCCCCTTTTTGGGAAGGCCGAACAACGGGTTATAAATCGTTCCGGACAAAAGTTTTTGATAAATTTCCACGTACCGGTATCCCCGATTATTTCGACAGCATAGAAGCTTATGATAATTATATTAAGCTGCTGGTTAAAACCAACTGTATCGACAATGCTAAAAAAATATGGTGGGATCTGCGGGTGCACCCGTTCTTCAACACCGTTGAATTCAGGATCTGTGATGTACCCATGACGACCCAGGAAACTATTACCATTGCCGCTTTGTTCCAGGCCATTTGTGCAAAAATTTATAAGCTGCGCAGCCAGAACCTGAACTTCATCAGCTATTCCAGGGCGTTACTAAATGAAAATAAATGGCGGGCCGGCCGTTATGGTATTGATGGCAGCATGATAGATTTTGGAAAAGAGACCGAAGTAAATACCCGGGTTTTAATATATGAGTTACTGGATTTCGTTGACGACGTGGTTCCCGACCTGGGCAGCCGACATGCCATCAGCCATGTACATAGAATGCTGGAACAGGGTACCGGCGCCGACAGGCAGCTAAAGGTTTTTGAACAAACCAAGAACCTGGTGGATGTGGTGGATTTGATACACAAGGAGTTTTTAAGTGGGTTGTAAATGTTGAAATAAAAAGAGCCGGTCTCAAAACTACGTCCTGTAGATACACGCCTGCACAGCAACCTGTTTTCCGGACTATGTGGGCGGATAGCTTGTTTACCATGATTGGTATTTACCATCAAAAGACGGGTTGAATAAATTGTATGCAAACCGGGCATCTGTTTCCGGCCACGCCCAAGACTTATGATCGGTAGCAAATACCAATAATACCAGTATGCAGTGCAATGCCATTTGCTATCAGCATAATACCATATAAGATTTCAACGTAGTCCTTTGGACTTATTAAATCAATACGGTATAATTTACCTTCATCCAGGAAGCAGAAAATTCTAAAAATGCCACCCGCAAGTGGCATGCGGATTTCATAAAGTCCGTCTGTGCTGTATAACCTTACTGGTTACCAAGCTGTATCAGTAACCTGATCCCGATATTTTCGCTTATAAATCCGGTATAATAAGGGGTAATAGTTTCTGCATATAATAGGTAAGTTGTACATTGAGGCATATTTAATTAAATTAGTATTAGCCGTTTGAAAGAATACAATAAACGCTTATCTTCGCACTCCAAAAAAATGGCTGCGTAGCTCAATTGAATAGAGCATCTGACTACGGATCAGAAGGTTTTAGGTTTGAATCCTAACGCGGTCACCAAAAGAAATTACAGCAATGTTGTTTCTTTTTTTATGCAATAATTTATTGAATTTATAAAAAACAGCTCTGCCAACGCGGTCACTGAACAGATCGACGTAATGTCACTTTTTTATTTAAAGCGCATATTTTATACCGGTTATGGTGTTAGCTACTGGAAACAAAAAAAACAGCATCCCAGCTGTTTCTCTTTAAAAAATTATTTATCCGGTCTGCTACACCAGGCTCTTGTTTTGCAGCAGGCCATCTTTTACATATTTCTGCAACAGCCTGAGGTTTTTTTCCGATTGAAATGCGACCAAATGCCGTCCATGGTGAAGATCGGTTCCCACCAGGTCTACCAGGCCGTTATCAAACAGGTATTTGGCCGCACTGGCCACATCTTTTCCATAATAGCCGGTGAGTGATAACAGGTTTACCTGTAACATAAAACCCAGGTCCTTCAGCTTACGGTAAATACCCATATTGCGGTGGTAATAAAAATATCTTTCGGGGTGGGCAAGTACGGGTTGGTATCCTTCGGTGATAATACTAAAAACCATTTCTTCCAGTTTCACCGGTTCTGATGTATAGGTAACTTCGGTCAACAGCAAATTGTCTTTTAAGGTACGAAGCGGTCTTTTATCCCGGAGCAATTCCATAAAATAATCATCCAGCATATATTCCGCGGCTGCCGTTATCTCCATGGGTAATGCAGAGACCTGGCAGGCAATCTTCAGTTTGTACAAGGCAGCTTCAATGGTTACATCATTATTCCTGAACAGGTCGCCAATGATATGCGGGGTGGCAATGCATTTCCTGATGCCCAGGTCGTACAATCCTTTTACCAGGAGTAGCGAGGTTTCCAGGTCGGGTGAGCCATCATCAATACCCGGCAGGATATGCGAATGCATATCTACCTGCACAGGAAACTGTGCCGTAATCTTTTCAGCCGCATTATTTTTTTTTAAGAAATTAAACATCATCAGCCCGGTTTTACCTAACCACTATACAAAAATAAACTATAAAAGGCCAGGTTATGTAAAGAAACGTGTAATGCTGGAATTCCTGAACTGGTGGATCTTGATCACCGGTTTTAGAAAAGAAACAACAAAAGGAAAGGGAACCTTATTCTTCTTCATGGCCAGGTAGTCGCGGCGGTTGGCCCTTAAACGGCGTAATAAGTTACTGTTACTGATGCCACCAATACGCATGCGGACGATCAGTTTGGGAATATAAACGGCCCCTACCTTATAAAAATATAAGTAGCGGGTCATAAATTCATAATCAGATGCGGTAAAAAAATGGGTTTCATAATTACCACATCTTTCCAGCAGGTTCCTTCGAAAATAAAAAGTGGGGTGCGCCGGCATCCATCCATACCTGAAACGTTTGTAATTAAACTTACCGCCTTTCCATTTCCGGATCACTTTTTCGGGATGCTGTTGATCAACATACACCAGGTCACCATAAACCACATTTGCTTTCCCCGATTTGAAAGCAGCCGCTATCGTGCTGATCACATCGGGTGATGCCAGTACATCATCACTGTTTAATGTACCGATCACATCGCCGGTAGCCATGGCCATACCCTTGTTAATGGCATCATACATGCTGAAATCCTTTTCAGAAACCCATTTGGCAATATGATCCTGATGTTTTTTGATAATGGCCAGCGTACCATCGGTTGATTTGCCATCAATAATGATATGCTCAATGTCGGTATGCGTTTGACCCTGCACAGATAGTATGCATTCTTCCAAATATTTTTCGGAATTTAGCGTAACAGTTATCAGGGATATCTTCATTTAATTCTGGTAAAATTAGGTACAAGTTACAATAACGTGCGAATTCAATTGGCAATATTAGACATTTTTTTTATAATAAACAACAACAATTATCGCTCCAACAGGATATTCTCCATAACCAGCATATCCATATGGGTACGTAAATAACAGGCCAGGGCCTCTTCGGGTGCGTTTACAATGGGTTCATTTTCATTAAATGAGGTATTCAGTAATATGGGGATACCTGTTTTTTTTCGAAAAGTTTCAATGAGTCCATAATACCGGGGTGAAATTGATTTATCCACCGTTTGCAGCCTTCCCGTACCATCAACATGGGTTACCGCCGGTATTTCGGCATGTTTCTCTTTTTTGATGGGATACACTTTTTCCATAAAGGGAACTTCATCAGTGATCTCAAAATAGTCGGCCACATATTCTTTTAAGATAGAAGGTGCAAAGGGCCTGAAGCTTTCCCGTCTTTTAATTTTTGTGTTCAGTATTTCTTTGGCATCTGTTCGCCTGGGATCGGCAATAATGGAGCGTCCACCCAATGCCCTTGGCCCAAACTCGGCCCGGCCGCTGAACCAGCCAACTACGCCGCCGTTGATCATACAATCGCTGACGCGGTCGAACAATTCGGCATCGGGTAATTCGGTATAGGCTATATTTTTTTCGTCGAGTATTTTCTTAATGGCCCCGTTGCTGAAACAGCTACCCGTGTACGCAGTGGTGATCGCCGGTTGCCTTTTCATACCGGCAGTGATATGCTGCGTATACAACGCTGCACCCATCGATATCCCTGCATCATGGCCTGCCGACGGTATGTAGATATTTTTAAACGAGGTGTTACGAAGAATTTTTCCGTTGGCCACACTGTTCTGAGCCACACCGCCGGCAATACACACATTGTATAATCCGGTTTTCTGGTGCAGGCTTTCGAGCAGGTGAAAGATTATTTTTTCGGTAAATACCTGTACAGAGGCTGCCAGGTCTTTATGGTACTGACTTAAAGGTTCATCTTTTTTTCGTACTGCACCAAATACAGCAACCATTTTATCGGAATACAGCGGAGCAACGATGGGCGCATTGTTGTCACCATAGCTGATAATACCCTGTGTTGCAGTTCTAAAATAATCCAGGTTTAATTTAAACAAACCATCGGGTGTAAGGGTTATCACATCGGCCAGTTTATCAACATACTTAGCTTCGCCATAAGGCGCCATGCCCATTACTTTATATTCATCCCCATAATGTGGAAAGCCCAATAACTGGGTAAATGCCGTATAAAAAATACCGATCGAATGCGGAAAATCAACCGAGTCCAGCACTTCAATCTGGTTGCCGCTGCCAATGGCAGTCATGGTTGTTGTAAAATCTCCAGATCCATCAATGGTTAAGCAGGCAGCTTTATCAAAAGGGGAGGCAAAAAATGCAGATGCTATATGACTGCGGTGATGCTCTACCTGTTTTATTTTTCCCGAAAAAGCCGAAGCAGGTAATCCCGAAAGCCGGCTGAGCTCTTCATCAATGGAAGATACTTTTTTGCTGTTCATTAAACGGTCTCTCACGGCCATATAACTGCCACCCGGGTTCCTGGCCAGGTAGATCATTTTTTTTAAAAACTTAGCTTTGGGGTCACGTCCGATTGCATAGTAATCCACTGCGGCATAATCGATGCCAGCTTCCTGTAAACAAAATGCAATAGCCAGTTCCGGAAAGCCGGCCCAGTGCTTCACCCTGGTAAATCTTTCTTCTTCAATCGCTGCGATCATCTTGCCATCCACAAATATGGCGGCCGATGAATCAGCATGGTAAGCGTTAATTCCTAATATGATCATGCTGGTATCTCTTTTATTTTTTTATGAGTAAGATTTTAAAACTATCACGCAAAGGAAATGGTAACGCCATAACCTTTAAAAATAATCCGAAGGATTATACTTTGTGTCTTCGTGTCTTTGTGGCTATCATTTTATTTCCCGAAGGGAAAGTAAAATCCCGTGTATCTATTTTTTTTACCACGAAGACACTAAGGCACGAAGGATATGGTAAAACTTCGTAAACAATAATTTACTTCGCCAAGTCACAAGTAAACTATAAAAATAATCCGAAGGATTATACTTTGTGTCTTCGTGTCTTTGTGGCTATCATTTTATTTCCCGCAGGGAAAGTAAAATCCCGTGTATCTATTTTTTTTACCACGAAGACACTAAGGCACGAAGGAAATGGTAACGCCATAACCTTTACAAATAATCCGAAGGATTATACTTTGTGTCTTCGTGTCTTTGTGGCCATCATTTTATTTCCCGCAGGGAAAGTAAAATCCTGCGGATTTATTTTTTTTACCACGAAGACACTAAGGCACGAAGGAAATGGTAAACCATTTCTATGGAATAATTCACTTCACAAAATCACAAACAAACTAAATGAAAGCACGACAACCTATAAAATAATCCGAAGGATTATACTTTGTGT
>JANNSN010000050.1:0-2091 GCA_031402615.1 Chitinophagaceae bacterium | reverse complement strand
CGCCTCTGCCTCCGCAACAGTCGCGGGCATTCATCCCGGCTCGCTGCGCCGTATCAAGATGCTGGCAGACGTGGACGAGCGGTTGCTGGCCTCTTTATTGCCCTACCTTGAAGTGGTCAAAGTGCGACCGTTCACGGCGGTGGTGAGCCAGGGGGAACATGGCGATGCTTTGTTCATGGTGTTGGAAGGCGAGCTCCGGGCGAAAGTCATCATTGACGGGCAGGAAACGACGTTGACCACAATGGGTGTGGGAGAATGTTTCGGTGAACTGGCGATTGTGGATCATGAGCCGCGCTCCGCTGACGTGGTTGCCAATCAGGCCAGCGTCCTGATCAAAGTATCTTCGGGAGCTTTGATGAAGATGTTCGCCGAGGCTCCGGCATTGGCAGCTCCATTCATGCTTGCGCTGACCCGGGTGATTGCCAAACGGGTGCGCTTGGCGACCAAGCGTTACCAGGAATCAATCCACCTTTCGCGGACAGCTTCAATGGTCAGAGAATAGACGCTATTCCCTTTGGAGCCATGACAGATCTCAAAAACTGCGGGAGTCCTGATAGCAATGCTTTACTTCATACTTTAGGTGAAGTAAAAACAACCCGATGATTGTGACCTTGTCAAAACGGAGGACATTCGATCGATGCTTACTGGTAATAGGAGTTTTATTTGGCTTTTCAAAAGGAAGAATCATCAGCATTTTATCAATGCATTGTTTCATTGACTTTACCCGGTTGGCTTTCCAGGCCCATACCTGTGGTGAGATATAGTAAATTATTTTTATTCCCTTTTTTTTTGCCCATTTGGCAATCCGCAGGTTGAATCCCGGATAATCTATCAGGATAAGTGCATCAGGTTTTTGTGCCAGTATATCTTGCTTACAAAATTTAAGGTTACGAAAAATAGTTCGCAGGTTCATCAGTACTTCCGCAAAGCCCATGAAAGCAAGTTCTCTGTAATGTTTTACCAATTCGCCTCCTGCTTCCTGCATTTTATCGCCTCCCCAGCAACGAAATGTTGCACCGGTATCCAGCTTTTTTAATTCTTTAATCAGATTAGACCCATGTAAATCTCCCGAGGCTTCACCGGCTATGACATAGTATTTCATAATAAACAGGGAATGATGGGTGGGGAGTAAGCTGTACAGGAAAATAAATTTGTTCTGACCGCCATTTTTTTTGCAGCACTTAATTTATAATTATCAGTTTGAATAGTATTGCCTTTTTTCAATAGTATCTGTGATGGCGAAGTAATGCTTTTGTACAGTGCCTGATAAATACGTGTTGATATTGCAGCACAGTACAACATTCGGTCTTTCTTAATTAAAAAGTTTTAAAATTAAAATACCAATACCATAAAATAGGGTTATTATAAAAATTCCTTTAAAGGTTTGCGCTTTGTCAAAATGTACATAGATAGCAAATATGACAGCATTTGCCAGCAAGGAAAAAGTGCCTACGTTTGTTATTACTTTATTATCATTCATAAAGTACTCAAGAAAATCTTTAAATGGCAAAGATGGAAATTTTATCAGGTAAACAATTACGAGACCGATTAATGGGCCAATAAGGCCTAATATTAATCCAAGGCAGAGATTATCTTTTGCTAATATCATTTAGTGTATAGATTTTAATTGTAGCAATTGGTTGGGTTGTATGTTAAAAAATATATTGCAGGGTAAAAAAAATTACACCAGTATAGTATTGTTCATTTCCAGATTTTTTCAAGCTTGGCTTTTAAAACGTAATTCGTCAGATCAAATTGTACAGGAACCACGCTCACATAATTATTTGCCAATGCCCACACATCCGTGTCTTTTGCTTTATCAAAATTTACAAACTCACCGGTAAGCCAATAGTAATGACGGCCATGCGGATCGTTTCGTTCAATAAAATCTTCTTCGTATTTGGCATATGCCTGTTTGCAGATTTTAAATCCTTTAAGTAATTCCGGGGCCACAGCCGGAATATTCACATTTAATACGGTGTGTTTATCCAGTTTTGTCTTCAGCATTTTTTCTACAAGCAACCGAACATATTTTCTGGCTCCGGTAAAATCTGCATCAATGCGGTAGTCGAGCAGCGAAAAACCAATGGA
>JANNSN010000049.1:0-15489 GCA_031402615.1 Chitinophagaceae bacterium | reverse complement strand
ACTGCATCAGGTTGTAAAACGGTGTCGTCCGAAACTTTAATATCAATAAAATCGTAAACCTTACAACTTTTGCAGCCTGATTTTTTTATAGCATCTTTTATTTCATACTTGATATTTGAACTTACCCACTGGTGCCTGGGGTTAGGTGCAGGGCTCATGGCATAAGGGATACCTTCAATTATTTCCCAGCGGCCTTCCCAAAGGCAATATTCCTCGTATGTGTAATGCGGTAATATTTTAACTGCTGATGACATAAAACAAATTTACAAAAATTTATTTAATGTTGGTTACACATCTGCCAGTAACACCTGCCAGGCTTCATGTACCTTACCTGCATCCAGTAATTCTTTTGCATACCGCTGCAGTTCAGTATCCATTTCATCGGGGTTGATGGAAAAATACTGGATAATATTTTTCAGTTTATCATCAGTAAAGGTTGGGTCAACAAAAGGCATTTCATGTACATTGGCTAATTGACCTAAATCATTTCCACTTAGTATCACACTTTTCCTGATGCTTTCGGGCAGGGCATCTACACCAATACCAAGTTGCATATTCGGTTTGGCCACTTTAAACAAATTGGTTTCATCAATTTTTGCATACCAGTCGCCGCCAAGGCGGGCTACATGATGCAGTTTGGTTTGGTCTATCTTGTTATTTTGATCCAGGATACTTTCGTCAATATGCATGCAAAGTATTTCACAAATTACCAGGTTGCCTGCTCCGCCTCCAGTACCCAGTGGTTTTACTTCAAGCACTTTACACTCTAATTTTACTTTACTTTCTTTTACCATGGGGGGAGTAATAAGGGTCGCTTTTTCCTGTGTAAAACCCGCCTTTGTAAATTCATTGGTTCCCTTTGCAAATTCGCAACTGGCAAGGGAAGTTTGCTGCACCATTTCATAATCTACAATATTGATGACTACTTCCGGTACTTCTAAAACATTTTGTAAACTATGTTTGGTGGTGTTATCCCTCACCCTTCTTGCCGGCGAAAAAACCACAATAGGCGGGTTAGAGGAAAATAAATTAAAAAAACTAAAGGGGCTCAGGTTTACATTGCCTGCTTTATCAATAGTAGATGCAAAGCAGATTGGCCTTGGTGCAATGGCATGCTGCAGGTAGTTTTGAGCATCAGCGAGTTTGATATCTTTTAAGTTGATTAACATAATTTATTTTTTTAACCGCTAAGACGCGAAGGCGCTAAGTTTAAAAATTGTTTACAAAACGTTTTATACCTTCTTTTATAATGGGGACATGAAAATTAACTAAAAAACCTGATTTCTTTTGAGACAGTTTTAAGTAAACAATAATTTGTGCAGTATAAACAGGATGCATTAGATATGCACATTTAATTTCAATAATAATTTCATTCTCCACAAGTATGTCAATTGCATAATATTTACCGGTATCATGCCCTTTATAAAATAATTTTACCTAAACCTGATTATGTGCAATAATGTTTCTTAATTCAAACTCTTTTAGCAATGCATATTCATAAGCAGACTCCAGTAATCCCTGGCCAAGCTCTTTGTGCACTTGAAAACAAGCATCTACAATTTGTGTAGCCAGTATGTTATAAGTTTCCTTATTCATTTTCTTTGCGTCTTAGCGTCTTTGCGGTTATAATTTCTTTAAAGCTAAAATAGAAAAATCACTCTCATCCTTTACAATTGTATTGCTTAGTTTACCCAAGCCATCAATCTCCATATCTACCACATCCCCTTCCTGTAACCATTGCTCTTCAAAATCAGGGTTGTTTAATTTACCTGTGCCGTTCAGTTCTAAAAAACAACCTGTACCAACCGTACCACTGCCAATTACATCACCGGGCATCAGGGTAACACCATAGCTGCAGCGTTCTATAATCTCGGCAAAGGTCCAGTCCATATCTGCCAGGTTGCCTTCACTAACCTGCTTGCCATTAACCCAGCATTTCATACCCAGGTTCCAGGCCTTACCGGTATGATTTTCTTTACAGGGCACTTCGTATTGCACCAGTTCATCTAAAGTAACCAGCATGGGGCCAATTGCTGTTGAAAAATCTTTTCCTTTTGCCGGCCCCAGGTTCAGCAGCATTTCTTCCATCTGTAATGTTCTTGCACTCATATCATTCATGATCATCAACCCGCCAATGTATTCGCCGGCATCGGCGGCTTTAATATTGCGGCCGGGTTTACAGATAACAATGGCGGCTTCCAGTTCAAAATCGAGCTTCTGAAAATGATCGGGCATGCAAACAATTTCACCAGGTCCCTGAATACTGTTGTGGTTGGTAAAGTAGAAAATCGGGTATTGGTCGTACTCAGGAATCATATCTGCTTTTCTGTTACGCCTTGCTGCCGCTACGTGCTGGCGAAAGGCATAAGCATCTCTGCAACTGGACGGATGCGGTACGGGCGCAAATATTTCGGCCTCGGCCAAAGGATCACCCATCACGTTGCGCAACAGGCCATCTTTAATTTTTTGTTCAACGGCCTGTGCCATGGGTAAAAGTTCATCCCAGAAATTCAGGAACATCGACATGGTGGTCGGTAAATCCTGGTGTAGTGCATCCATAGCATAGATATTGCCGTCGACTACAATGCCCAAATTATCGTGTCCGTCTTTTAAATAAGTAACTAATTTCATCCGTATTTTTTTTAGGTATAAATGAATAGCCGGAATTCTTTAAGCCGGTATGTTTTTTTAATTATTTAAACACTTTTGGTATAAACATGCAAGTTACTGAAAGGGTAGCACGCCGTATAGCCGCAACTGCTCCAAAAATAACCATTTATTATGAGGGAAAATTATGGGTGGCGATTGCATTTTCTGTTTTTTTATTTAATTTAGTATTCAAATAGCTGACATGAAGTTCGAAAAAATTCATAATAAGGGGCAAGCCAGGTTGTTTAAGAACCAATACCTGGAATATTTAACAAAAACACACCCATTGGTTATTTGGGGTATGTATATCCCCATACTATCATTCATGCTGTATTTCAGCGTTTCAAAACTTGCAATTAGCGGGTTGACAGTGGGATTAATTTTTTTAACCGGGATGGTTTTCTGGTCTTTGTTTGAGTATACGATACACCGATTTGTTTTTCATTTTTTTGCCGAGAGTGAAAAAGCAAAACAGATCGTGTACGTGATACATGGCAATCACCATGAATACCCCAGGGATAGGGAAAGGTTGTTTATGCCTCCGGTACCCAGTTTAATGATATCGTCGGTGGTTTTTAGTATCATGTACCTGGTCGCCTATGTAACCGGTGTACGTGAATATGTATTTGCTTTTTTTCCGGGTTTTATTTTTGGCTATTTAATTTATGGCTCCATGCATTATGCCATTCATGCCTGGAACCCTCCTTTTACATGGATGAAAGCGCTCTGGCGAAATCATCACCTGCATCATTATAAAAATGTGGAACTGGGTTTTGGTGTAAGTTCAACCCTGTGGGACCACGTATTTGGCACCATGTTCGACCTGAAAAGAGAAAAAGAAGATAAGGAGAAGGTTCAGGAACTGATGTTCAGCAATAAGGCTGCTAAAAAGCAATTGCAGGAACAATAAAAATTTACCATTTTTCATCTTCATCTGCTTCAACATCCCGTTGGCTGAAAAGTTTCCGTGATTTTATTTTCTGTTGCTGCCGCTCAATGATCAACCTGGCGATAATATTTCCGGCATCTTCCTGCGGATTTTGAAGTAGCAGGTTTTTTAGCTTTTGTTCATTTACATCGATCCGGTAAAGGTAAGTGATGAGTTTTTCAAAATCGTTTTCTATCAGGTCGTTGATATAGGCCGCCAGTTGTCTATGGATGTCAGCATCAGACTTTTTATCAGCAAGATCAATTGCCAATTCATTTTGAAGTAGTCGCATTAATTCAGCGTGTTCCATCGGCGTAATCAATTAAGGTTCTATCTCAAGCCTGCCTGGCCAGCTGGCGAAAGGACTTTCAGAACCCGATAATTTAAGCTGGGTTAAGCATTCAAGCTGCTTTATTCTTATAAATCACGGTAGTTATTTAATCTTTCTGATCAACGCTTTTTTTTCCATAACGCCGGTGCCAAACAAAGCAAAGTCGTATTTCACGGGATCGGCTTTATCCAAAGTACTTAAAAATGCGGTTAATTCCAATGCCGCCAGCCAATCAACAGGTTGTCTCTGCAGTAATTTTAATTCCCTGGCAACCCTTGCCACGTGTACATCTACCGGGCAGATAAGCTGCGACGGGGATATTTTTCCCCAAATGCCAAAATCAACACCCTGCTGGTCTTTACGTACCATCCATCGCAAGTACATATTCAATCTTTTACAGCTGGAATTTTTTTCAGGCGATGCAATATGCTTTCTTGTACGTTCAGGTATATCGGGCAGGGAAAAGAAATAATGGTAGAACCCTTTTAAACCGTTTTCGACAGTTGCATCCTTGTAACTGATCCATTTACTAAAGGCTATTTCAAGTGAATTGTGTTTGCGGTAGTGCATTTTAAAAAAAGAAATAAAATACAACAGGTCTGTTGCATTGAATGTGCGGTGTTTAAAATACAGGAGTTTTTTAAGGTCTTTGTCAGTATGATGTAAACAAAAATCATGAGGCGAATTGTTCATCAACTGCATGAGTTCACCGGACTTGTTGATGATGGTGGTACGGTTACCCCAGGAAAAAACAGCTGCAAAAAATCCGGCAATTTCTATATCCTGTTTTTTGGTAAAACCATGCGGGATACAAATGGGGTCATCTACAATAAAAGAAGGTTGATTATATAAATCAACCTTCCTGTTTAAAAATATTTTTAAATTGGTTTCCATATGTAGTTTTACCCAATAGCCTGATTTAGATCTTCAATTAGATCATCTGCGTCCTCAATACCCACGCTTAACCTGATCAAGCCATCGCGCAAACCATTTTTGATACGCTCTTCACGGGGTATGCTGGCGTGGGTCATACTGGCCGGATGATTGATCAACGATTCAACACCGCCCAAACTTTCGGCCAGCGAAAATAAATGCGTAGCCGTTAAAACTTTATTGGCAGCTTCTATGCTTTCCTCTTTTAATTCAAAACTGATCATGCCGCCAAAGCCCCGCATTTGTTTTTTAGCAACAGCAAAACCGGCGCTGTCCTCAAAACCCGGCCAGTACACGTTGCCTACTTTAGCATGGTTGCGCAGCCAACGGGCAATTTTTTCTCCGTTCTCATTATGTTGTTTCATACGAACATGAAGCGTTTTAATTCCCCGCAACACTAAAAAACAATCCATGGGGCCGGGCACCGCGCCACAACTCTTTTGTATAAAATATAATTTTTCTCTCAATTCGGCATCGTTCATCATCAATGCGCCCTGTATAACGTCACTATGCCCGCCCAGGTATTTTGTTGCCGAGTGCATGATGATATCTGCGCCATGGTCCAGTGGGTTTTGCAGGTAAGGAGATGCAAAAGTATTATCAACACACAGCCATGCATTTGCCGATTTTGCAATGCTGGCAATGGCAGCGATGTCGCTGATATTCATGAGCGGATTGGTTGGCGTTTCAATCCAGATCAATTTTGTATTACCGGTAACGGCTGCCTGTACATGGGATGCATCCGATGTGTTAACATAAATAAATTTTATTCCATATCGTTCCCAAACTTTGGTGAACAAACGGTAGCTTCCTCCATACATATCATTGGCCGCGATCACTTCGTCACCCGGACTTAATAATTTGATGACTGCGTCGGTAGCCGCAACACCACTGCTGAACGCAAGGCCGAATTTGGCATTTTCTATGATGGCATAGGCATCTTCCAGCGCCTTACGGGTAGGGTTTTGACTGCGGGCATATTCATATCCTTTATTTTTTCCGGGAGCTTCCTGTACATAGGTACTTGTTTGATAAATGGGAGTCATGATGGCGCCGGTACTTGGATCAGGAGCCGCACCTGCATGTATCAATTTTGTAGCGAGTTTCATTTGTATTGTAGTTTAAAAATTAGTCATATTAGCGTCGCAAAGTTGGGAAATAAAAAGGGATTTGCAAGTTATCAGCAATTGAAATAAATTATAGGGAGATACCGGGCCCCCTGGGGTAAATCAAAGCCTTGTTGGGCAAAGCTTTCTTATAGGTACTTTAAAATCTGTATTATATCACCTGTGCAGCACATAAATAGCGCCAGTCATAATTTTTCCTTGCAAATGCTGCCAAAGGTTCAATTTTTTTATCGAGTGTTTTACCTGTAAGAATACCGGCATTTACCAACTTTCTCTTAGCTTCCTGTATGTATTCCTGTAGGTGGCGATCTTCCATCCATTTTTTTTGCGGCGGCTCAAACCCAATTTTTTCTTTACGCCAGGCGATTTCGTCGGGTAGTTTTTTATCCATGATTTTTCTTAATAAAAACTTGGTCCAGCCTTCCTGCATTTTCATTTGCGATGGCAGCGAAAAAACAAATGTTGCCAACTCGTGATCTAAAAAGGGTAAACGTACTTCCCTGCCATGGGCCATACTGTTTCTGTCGGCAAACCGCAACAATTCTTCCAAACCCATTTCCGTGATATCAAAATGCAGTATATCATTTAATTTGGTAACGATCGGTTTATGGATGCCTATCCACTCCTGGTGTTGTAACTGGTTTAAAAAATCAAGGCTGATATCGGGATGGGAAATAGTTTTTTTGTATTCATTTTTTTCCAGTTGCATAGCAGTATGGGCAGGAAGAAAGGCTGCAAACACGTTTTTCAGGTCCCATTGAAAAGGCTGGCCATTTTTACGAAAAGCACTTATTTCTGATTGGGTAGCACCTAACTTGTGCCTGCTTAAAACTTCCTGCAGGTACCAATGGATATACCTGGGATAGCCGGCTAAAAATTCATCGGCTCCTTGGCCATCGAGTAAAACTGTTACCTGGTGCCGTTTCGCCAGCTCAAACACTTTGTATTGTGTAAAAACACTTGACGACTGAAAAGGCTCTTCCTGGTGGTAACAAAGTTTTTCGAAATCATTGATCAAATCAATTGCTGTTGGCCGGATTTGATAATTTGTTACGTTTATATTTTGGGTAACTGTTTGAATATAGGCTGACTCATCACTTTCAAAGCCCGGGAAAACAGCCGAAAAAGTTTGCAGCTTTTTTCCCGGTTCATCCCTGCCGCCGATTTTTTGCAGTTGATTTATCGTGAATGCTATGGAGGAACTGTCGAGCCCCCCGCTTAAACTTGTTCCCAGTGGAACATCACTGCGTAACCTTCTTTTTACCGAGCTGTTAAAAAGTTCAGTAAATTTTTCACAGGCATCCGAAAAGGGAATATCAATTTTTAATTCTTTGTTTATACTCCAGTACCTGCTGATCTTTGAAAAATGACCGGCAGCAGGCACA
This sequence comes from Chitinophagaceae bacterium, assembly GCA_031402615.1. GTDB lineage: Bacteria > Bacteroidota > Bacteroidia > Chitinophagales > Chitinophagaceae > Ferruginibacter. The sequence continues at coordinate 8,136 of JANNSN010000049.1, read as the reverse complement.
TAGTTTAAATAATGCGAAGGAGGCAGTGAATATATTTCATCATAAAATGTTTGTTCTTTATCTACGCAATTCTGTACATGACCCAGGGTTAAATAATTAAGGAGCATCTTATTATTGATCTTCCTGTCGATACCAATCGCCCAAAGAGCTTTCATCTCGCTTGCGAAAATAAAATTCTCTTCATCTTCAAAATAATAGAATGGTTTTTCTCCAAACCGGTCCCTGGCGACAAAAAGATTTTCTTCTTTTTCATCCCAGATGGCAAAAGCAAACATGCCGTTGAATTGTTGCAGGCACCTGTCTTTCCAAAAATCATAGGCGGCCAGGATAACTTCCGTATCGGACTGTGAAGAAAAATGGTAACCCTGGTTTTGTAAAAAAGTTCTGATCTCTTTGTAATTATAGATTTCACCGTTGTGTACAATTTGATAGCGATTGGCGTAACGCATGGGTTGTGCTGCCTGGTTGCTGAGGTCAATCACGGAGAGACGCCGGTGTCCCAAATGAACGGTATTTTTTTTATTGCTCCATTGTCCTTCTCCATCCGGTCCCCGATAGGCAATGGCATCGGTCATTTTTACTAAATGATTTTTTGCAATGGCATTGGGAGCCTTTAATAGTATTCCAGCAATTCCACACATAGTGTAAATATCAAAAAAAATAATTAATAAGCGGGTATAATTAATATTCAGTTGAAGTTGATGGGTAACACTGTTTTTATATTACCCCAGGCCATCACCAATTCGCAACCCTGTGTTGACTGTTGAAACAACATGGTAAAATATTCAATATTGATATCGTTCCTGATCACAGGTATTTCAATCGACAGGATGTCCTGGGTTTTGTCCATGTGCAAACCCCAGCTGTACAGGTTGTTATTAAAAATTATTTTCCACCTGTCGGCATAGGGTATCGCGTATATAATATAACGCCCGGTATTCAGGGGTTTGCCATTAATAACCACGGGTTTGAAAACTTCCATTTCGGAGGCTTCATTGGCACCCAGCCTCCATTCTTTTCCGTATTCCTGAATTATATTTTTGGTAACACCGGAATCACCAAAAATGGTTCTCCCGTTTTTTTTGGGCCTGCCGTAAATAACCCGTGCAACCGGGCTGGCCATATTAGGTGTTATCATTTTTTGTTTTGGATAATCATCCGGAAAATAACTCATATCCATAGGCGACTTATCAACAGATAAGATCAGGCTGTCATGAACAGAAACCGGGATCCGCATAGAATTACTGTCAACCGTGATCGTTTTTGATTTCTGCTCACAGGCAACAAAGAATAGAACTGAAAACAGTAGTGTTACAACGGCGGTTTCTTTTTTTATCAGCATGGTTAATTCCTGTTAAAATACAATAGGTAAATTAAGTTTTACATCATCCCAGGCAATTATCAAATCGGCACCGGTTGCCGATTTTTCAAAAGCCATTACAAACTCTTCAGTTATTTCTGTTTGCTTTTGTACCGGCAGGTCCATACGGATAATATCATCTGTATCATTGTATTTATAGGAACCCCAGGTGTCGGTTTGTTTATTGATGATGATCGTCCATCTTTCCACGTTGGGAATACAGTACATGCTGTATCGTCCTTTTAGTATGATCTTGTCATTGACCTTTACATCCGTATAAAAATTGATTTCAGTTGCTTCGTTGGCACCCAGGCGCCATACTTTTCCATATTCCAGTAAATCACCAAAAACTACCCTTCCTTTTTTCTGCGGGCGGCTGTAAATAATTCTGGCAACCAATGGTTCGGTCACTTTGTCCTGTATTATTAACAACGGATATTGATCCGGGTAATAACTCATATCCATGGGCGACCTGTCCAGGCCTGGTAATTTTGTTTGCGCGTGCAGGATTGTAATGGAAAAAAAAAGAAACCCCGTTACCAACAATAAATACTTCATCATTTTTTATTTAAAGATACTGAAATCAACAATTTAATAATCGGCTGTTGGTAACCTTAAAATGCAGCCCCGGATTTTATCAGCTGCCCATATGCTGCAATTCCGCCAATCGATTGATGCTGTAAGCTTTCAGATCAGGAAAAAATGCCCGGTAACAAACCTGCATTTCGGTATAATATTTATTAAAAATCTCAAAAGCTATTTTACTTTCTGTAAGATATGCAGACCGCCTTACCAACCCGCCAAAACTTTTTTCGATGGCCCAGGTATTGCGGTAATTGTATAACCAGTCATGTTCCTTCATAAAGGGGAACATGGTCTTAAAGTAGGGGGGGAATAATGCAGAATGGGGGTTTAGCAGGTGATACGTTTTGGCCGCAAACGCTTTCAGATCCTGTTCCGTTTTAAACGCATTGGTGTCAATCGCTAAAAAATGGTCGTAAACCACATCGGCAAAAGCGCCGGAATACAAACGGTATTGTTGCCTGAAAAATGATTTCAACTCATGGGTGGCCGCATGTGCATCGGTATAATTATCGATGCTACGATGAAGTTTTATGCCTACCTGAACCGGGAGTGGGTAGTCAAATTGTTTTTTTCCTTTTATATAATCGCTGATCATATTACCCACCAAAACGCCGGGTTTATTAAAAGAAAGGTATGCATGGGCCAGGTAATTCATGTTGCCAATAAAGATACTTGGTTTGAAACAGCTTTATTGGGCATTGGCCAATTTTGCAATTAATAAAAAGTTAATGCCGTTACTACATTTTAACATTTCCCGGTCATCTTTTTTCTTTTTTTTAAGAAAATATTACAGGTGTTTAACGGTACGGCATTTTACCGGCAGCGGCAGTTGGGCCACGCTGCCCTCTTGCCGTTGGTAAGGCTATTAACTTTCTTTAACATAGCCTGTACTGTTTTGTTTCCGGCTGATGTGCGGTGTAACTACTTTTGGGTTGTAATTAAATCTGCCAGTCATGAGGCGGTTATTGTAAACAAACAAAAAAGTATAGTTATGAAAAAGTTCAAAATCGTTTTAACAGCAATCGTAATGCTGTTGGCCATTACTTCATTTGCCATGGAGCCCGTAAAGGTTTCGGCGGTTATTAAAGCAGCATTTGAAAAAGATTTCTCCAAAGCCAGCCAGGTCAATTGGGAAAGATCAAGTGATTTTTATTTTGCTTCCTTTACACTAAACGATGAAGTAGTGGATGCAGCCTACACGGAAAATGGTGAATTGGTTGGCACGTCCAGGAGAATTACGCCGGAACAGATGCCTCTTAGCATTTCTTTGGCAATTACCGAAAAGTATGCCGGGTACGCGGTTAAAAATTCAGTAGTAGAATTGACCTTTGAAGGTGTAACCAGGTACTATGTTCAAGTTGAAAACGACCGCCGGTTGTTAAAACTAAAGTGTTTCAGCAATGGTGTTCTCGAAGTGGATCAGAAGATGAATAAATTGTGATTATGTTTTTGAGTTAAAAGCTCCCGGTGGTAAACCGGGGGCTTTTACTATTTGGGGCTTTCTGTTTTTATCCAGTCCGCAATTATTTTAAGCGTCCTGCTGTCAAAACTTTCTTCCAGCTCGCCATACTCTTCAACCGTACAGGATGTACAATGCTGAAATAAGTGATTTAGACCGGGCATCTCCTGCACTTTAAAATTTTTGTTCTTATTTTTTTCCAGTGCTGATTTTATGCCTGCCAAATTAGATGTTGCTTCAACCTGAATATCTTTTTCACCATTTAATGCCAGTACAGGGCAAGTTATTTTTGTAAGATACTCCTGTGGGTTCATTTTCATAAACTGTTTAAACCAGGGCCCCGCCAGGTCTTTCACAAAAGCATTGGTAAAGGCCACGATATCTTTTTCTGTCTCAACACCTGTCGTATTCTTTACTGAAGATGCAGATTTACCCAGCTGCCATTTTTTAAAAACCTCCATAGCTTTTTTAGATGCGCTGGCAGAATCTTTAGCATAGATGATCGCCGTAACTATATTTTTGTAGAGTGGCCTGTACTCGTCTATATCCGGTTTAGCTAAGCCTTTTGAAGCCATGATATCGGCATTTTGCTGTTCCATCACATCCAAAATATGGATACCCGGAGCAGCAAGCAATACAATAAATTTTACGTCTTTTCTTTTGGAGGCCACCATGGGAGCGACGATACCGCCTTCACTATGTCCAATTAAACCGATTTGGTCAACATCCACATCTTTCCTGGTTTTTAAATATTCAATGCCTGCTTCAATATCTTTTACGAAATCGAAAGTGGTAGAAATATTAAAACTACCGGTGGTTTTCCCCATATCCCTGTCATCAACCCTTAAAACAGCAATACCCTGGCGGGTTAAATAGTCGGCTATTATGGCAAAAGGCTTATGCCCAAATAGGGTTTCATCCCTGTCCTGTTTACCACTGCCTGTAATTAAAATAACGGTTGGGTAAATGGGTGCCCTGAAATAATCAACATTGGGATCGGGCAAAGGCACCGTAAAGGTTGCGCCAAATTGTATCGTTTGGTCTGCATTGCTGTATACCAGTTCTTCCGATTTATAGGGATAGGGTGGCTTAGGTGTTTGCGGCCGTTTTAATTGTACAGCGGTGGCCACATCGCTGGTTTTGGTCATTACCAGTGGTAAGGATCCCTGTCCCTGGTACCAGTTGCCATGCAGTTTGGTTTTATCCCCGTTTAACAGGCCCGCATACCTGCCATTGATCAGTTGTATTTCCATAATCACGCTGTCTGCCCTAACGATCACATCACTGCAGGCCAGGTTAAATGCCTTCTGTTTCGGACTGTCGAAACTGGCCGTAAGTTTACCGGCTGCATCTTTGCTGATATGAAAAATGATGGGTAGTTCGGTACCCTGTATTTGTAAAGATCCTTCCCAGTTACCAACTATATTTTGGCAGTACACGGTTGAACTAAAAAATAGCGTCACGATGGCATAAAATAATTTCATGATTGCTGTTTTGTATATGCTTAAAATTGAGCAAAAGAAATTTCAATAAAAAATCAGGCTATCGCCCAGGCATCGGCACAACCGGCAGGCTTTCGTTACCCGACTCATTTACGGCCTGTACCGCAAAAAAATAATTATCTTTTGAAAACGGCAGTTTCATTTCTGTTTCAGCCGTAAAAATTTTCCTTTGCCAGAATGCGCTGGTGGTTTCTCTAACTAAAACATAATAACCTTTTGTTTTTCCGGTAGTGGGTGTTTTCCAGCTTAGCAAACTAAAATTGGTTAATTTCCTGACTTCAATTTTTACAGAGTCGGGGGCAGGAGGTGCTTTCGCCAGGTTCGCCAGGTTTGCCAGATTGATCGCCGTGTTTTTGCGGAGATATTCATAATCGATATATTTTTCCAGGTCGCCGTACTGAACGCCCTGCTCTACCCGCACATCCTGGTGCTGGCGGGTATAGTTTTCATTCATCTCTGTTATACGAACAGCGGCGAAGCCGCGCTGCACATATGGCGTATGATCACCGCCCCGTAAAAAACGATCGTTGCGGTAAACTAAAACCACTTCTATATTATCTACATAACGTTCGCCAACTTCCTTTACATAACGGGCAAGCTGACGTGATTTGCCATCATTCTCCAGGCCCAGATTGCGGATGTTGGCAGCTGTTTTTTCCGTTTCATAAGCCGGTAAGCCTTCGCTGAATACACGAACTTTTGTGTTACTAATGATATTTGTTTCATTACTGTTATTGCTGCCCATAATATCATTATTCAATACGGCTTCAATATTCCAATTTTCTACTTTTGCTTTTTCGCTCATGAAAGCAGAGCCCAGTAGTCCCTGCTCCTCGCCACTTACTGCAACAAAAATGATCGTGGCTGTAAAATAACTTTTACTCATGATCCTGGCGCATTCAATAACCGCCGCCGTGCCGCTGCCGTCATCATTGGCACCCGCCGCATCGCCCATACGATCCGTGGGGCTGCCGCGCATATTGTCCAAATGCCCACTGATGATAAAGATGCGGTTGTCATTTGGATCGCTTCCTTTTAAAGTGGCTACCACATTGCCCAAAAGGGTGGCAACGTCAATTCGTCGTCCATTGGGTTGTAAGGTAGTTGTATCCATAAAGGCGGTTAACCTCCCGTTGGATCTTTTTGCAAATTCATTGAACTTCCCCAGCACCCAGTTCCTGGCAGCACCAATACCACGTTTAGGATCGGTTTGTATGCTCAAGGTATTGCGGGTGCCAAAGCCAACCATGGTATTGATGTAGGATTGTAAAGAGTCAGGAGAAACTTCACTGACCATTTTTTCAATGGCTACATCGCGCTGGATGATGGTTTGAGAAAAACTGGTATGTACCACAAAAAGAAAACAGATCGATAGAATTTGTCGCATAAATAGTTGGTATTTGCCTGAGCACAAAGTAACATTATTTATGCTTGCAGGTTACCGTGTGTACTAAAATACCCAATACCCCGCCGGTTATCTTAGCATGTTAATAAAAGGCGACCAAAAACATATGAGCTGATGTTACAGCTTTACCCACCGCATTTTTTAATGGAAATACCCCCCATCACCTATGCCGTTTTTTGAATTTTACCGGGTAACAGCGTTGATCCCGGTTGGTACAGAAGCGTGTAATAATAAACGGTTATACCAATTATACCAGTATGTAGTCCAAAGCCATCTGCAATCGGTATAATACCATCTAAGATTTCAACGTAGTGATTTGTACTACTTATTAAATCAAGATGGTATTATTTACCGGTGTCCGGTAATCCGGCAGGAACCTGCCGTTAAGTACCCAAAAAAAATTACTTTTGCAGCCTTGCCCTTAGACGTGCTCGGGGTGAAAAAAAATATTATGAGCAAAGGACCCGTTTCAAATTTTATTGAACATCATTACCGCCATTTTAATGCAGCGGCATTAATGGATGCCGCCAAAGGTTATGTTACCCATTTGGATGAAGGGGGTAAAATGATGATCACCCTGGCCGGCGCCATGAGCACGGCGGAATTAGGTTTAAGTTTGGCAGAGATGATTCGCCAGGATAAAGTAAGTATCATCAGTTGCACCGGTGCCAACCTTGAAGAAGATATTATGAACCTGGTGGCTCACAGCCATTATAAAAGAGTGCCCAATTACCGAGATTTAAGTCCGCAGGAGGAGTGGGATCTGTTGGAGAATCATTACAACCGGGTTACGGATACCTGTATTCCGGAAGAAGAAGCCTTTCGAAGATTACAACAACATATTCATAAAATATGGAAAGATGCTGATGATAAAGGTGAGCGATATTTTCCGCACGAATACATGTACAAGATGTTACTGAGTGGCGTACTCGAACAATATTACGAGATAGACCCGAAGAACAGCTGGATGCTGGCGGCGGCCAAAAAGAACATTCCCATTGTTTGCCCGGGTTGGGAAGACAGTACGATGGGAAATATTTTTGCATCATACATCATTAAAAACGAAATGAAAGCTACCACCATGAAGAGTGGTATTGAATATATGGTTTGGCTGGCGGATTGGTACCGCAACAATTCAAGTGGCAAGGGTGTAGGGTTTTTCCAGATCGGTGGTGGTATAGCTGGCGATTTTCCAATTTGCGTGGTACCGATGATGTACCAGGACCTGGAATGGCATGACGTTCCCTTTTGGAGTTATTTCTGCCAGATAAGTGATTCAACTACTTCTTACGGATCATATTCCGGTGCTGTGCCTAACGAAAAAATCACCTGGGGTAAGCTGGATATTAATACTCCTAAATTTATTGTAGAGAGTGATGCTACTATTGTGGCACCGTTGATATTTGCCTATTTGTTGGGCTGGTAGAATAATTAGAATAAGAAATAAGGAAAAAAAATAAAGATTAAGAAAGGGAATACATTTTCCGCAAGAGGCGCGGAGACGCTGAGGTACTCAAAATTTCCTACCTACGGCCTGACCAGGTAAATAGAGAATAAAAAACAGAAAGTAAAACAGATATCCGCACTAAAACGACCAGCCCATATGTGCCGGTCGTTTTTGTGTGATTTGTGATCAATTTACTCAACTCTGCCTCTGACTCTCGACTCCCGCCTCTGAACTCTTGTCTTTGGCTGTTGACTAATGACTCCCGACTCCTGACTCCTGACTCCCGACTCTCGACTCCCGACTATTGGCTTTTTTGCAGCGAATCCCCTATCTTTATTGTCTACACAACTGCGTGAGAAAAATTCTGGCCATATTATT
>JANNSN010000048.1:0-1892 GCA_031402615.1 Chitinophagaceae bacterium | reverse complement strand
GCTCCGTCAATACGCCCTCTTGCTACCGCATAACTGCCAACTTTATTACCGGTAGTTATGCCAACTTCGCAATCGCTGCGTGCATGAATGGCACCATACATACGGGAAACAGAAGCTTCTTTTGCCATATCCAGATAGTTCTGTGCCCTGGCCGGAATTATATATCCCAGTACAGTTGAAGCTGCACCACTGAAAGTACTGTGACCTGAGATATAGGCAGGAAAATTAGGCAACCCAATACCTGTTTTAATGCGTGGATCAATCTGCATCGGGCGTGGATTATAATAAAAATTCTTTGCATCCCAACAAACTACACCAGCATCCATAATCGACATATTCAACAAGGCCATATTGCGTGCCCACCTGGCTTCACTAAAATTTTGCTGGGCAAAATCAGTAGCAGCAATATAATTCCAATGACCGGGTGGTGTATAGGTTCTGATACCATCGGCCCAAAAATCAGCTATGCGTAACTGTTCTCTTGTTAAATTTTTGGTTATCTGGTATATCTCTTCTGTTTCATCTTTAAATTTTTGAGAGCTGGTGGAAGGTGGGGGCCCCGGACGAATAGATGTTACCATCGTTAATGAATCGAACAGGAATGTTTTTACTGCACCAAATACCGGTAACATGGGCGGCCGCTCCGGAAATTCCTGGCTGATCCATGGTATTTCGCCCCTGGCAATACAATCTGATTTTAGTTTTGCCCAAATGGTTGGATTACCAACAGCGGCACCTGCTCTGTCGCCTCTTGCACGGGCCACAAACTTGGCTGCTACTGATTTTCCCAAAGCTTCGCCTGCATCTAAATCGCTACGCACATTAGCTCCTGCAATAAGCCGGGCCCTTTTATGTTCTTCGGCTTTTTGATTAATAAAATCCTGGTCGCCGGGGAATAATAATTTCAATAATTCAACCGATGCCCCCATCACCACTGCATCTTCGCTTGGGTAAGATGGTAAGGTTGATTTAGGTAACAGGGTTTGTATGGATGCATCAACTGTAAATGGTGCCGCCCGGTTAAACTGTTGTTTATAAAAGTAACCGGCTATGCAGGCATCGTATTGCGCCGCACTTAAATAGGCATAAGCCCTTGCCGCATAAGGCGGATTGGCGAACGGAAATGTTGGGTATGCCAACGGATTGCCTGCACTTGGTATGGGATATGAACCATCAGCATTCTGATAAGGCGCCAGGTTATGCACTGCCACCAGTTCTCTCATGATCTCATTCCAGCGCAACACCGCTCCTGCGCCCCAGTATTTAACCAAATCTCTTTCTTCGGTTGTAATCTGGTTCTGGAAACTTTTTATTTCGTTAAGCTGAATAACATAATCCGGCGAAGTGGTGGCAATGGGTGCCGCACAGGCAAACTCATTGGCAGATGTAAGTAAAATGGGTTTCCATGTTCCTGCATTGACATCAACCCTGGTTGGGTTAATCATCAGGTAACTCATGTTTGCTTCTTCTATACTTTTTGAACAGGAATTGAAAATAGCCGAACCCGCAATGAGGCCCGTTACTATTATGGCCAAAAATATTTTTTTCATAATTATTTATTTTGCAAAATTTTTATTTTGTTCCTTTTTTTTCTTTTTTCTTTTTTTTACTGAGATCAAAAATGTAAAATACACCGGCGTTAAAACCGGTTGCCTGCCCAACATTTCTTCCGGCAACAGTTGTACTTCCATTGGCAATAACAGAAAGTCCGTTTACCGGTGTTTCATATTTAACATTGAGGCCGATTTTTGTGGCATTCATTTTATTGCTCACAAACGGCGCCCCGTTGCGGGGAATATCAAAACCACCAAGTGTTGTCCACTTATCTGCAAGGGCTTCTATAACCCAGCTTTCGCTTCTGTATCCCATCCTGAAATTTAATTGAGATGCGT
>JANNSN010000047.1:0-28884 GCA_031402615.1 Chitinophagaceae bacterium | reverse complement strand
TAAAAGTTGATGATATGCACATAGCTAAATTACTAACGTCCTGCCCGATATGAAGCAAAATTGAAAAACAAAAGTTGAAACACGGCTTCCGTCCGCCCCCATTTTGGCAAACCGCTTGTTGGTGGCAGTGTTATTCTTCAGGGAACGTCTGCCCGGTATTGTATTGATGAAGCTGAACAAAGTTTGTCCTGCTGGGGTGCGGTGGGATTGCAAGCTGTTTGGGCAGGTTGGCTTTGTGGTCGGCCTTGTGCGCCTGCCCAAAGTGCTTGCAATAGCCCCGGCTGAAGTTTATGCAGGGTCAAGAGAAAAATCCGCCGAAGTGTTTTGTCCTTGCTTTACTGTTACTTCTTTTTCTGTTTTGTCCGTGTACTTTGGCGCTGATATGCTGATTGTATAAATGCCGGCAGGTATTGGTTTTATCTGGTAACTGCCTTTTTCGTTGGTTGTTGCTTTGTTGCCTGTCTCAACAACAAGAATTGTTGCACCGCTTACAGCCACTTTGTCCACCGAATTTAGGATTGAACCTTTTAGAGTTGTTGCAGATTGTCCGGGATCAATTATTATCCTGTTGGCTTTGTAGGTTTTTACAAAATCAGGATTGGATGTTTTAAAGCCCAATACTGTTTTGTCCATCTGTAGTTTTAAAATCTGGTCGGCCTCTTTTATCAGGTTCTTTAAGTTAGCCCTAACTGTCGCCTTTTGTGCTGCCGCATTGCGTGGGTCGGGAACTTTTGCCAGATAATTATTTATTGTTGTTAGAAGTGTGTCTAACGTGGTGGCTGTGATGCCGTAATCTTTTAAGGCTGCTTCATTTGCTTTTCCTCCGTCGTAAATGTTTTGACAGCGTGGGCCTAACTGATCGTCTTTTGTGCGAATTAAATCGCTGTGTGTGAAGTTTACTTCTTTTAAAAGCTTGTTGTTTTTTGTAGCAGCGGCGTAAGCTACAATTGGTGCGGCAATATCGGCGGCAAGCTGGCAGAGTGTTTTCTTTGCTTCGGCTTTGTCAATGGTGATACCTTTTGTTATCAGGTCTTCCTGCTGGGCTGTGGCAATAATACTGGCTATTGTAGTATTTAATGTGCCGGCTGCTGTTTGAAATGCCTTGATTGTGGAAACGATAGTTGGGTTATCGTTGCAGTGTTTTTGAGTGGCTCTAAACATGTTGAGCTTTGACTCTTGTGTTGCGTTCATTGTAGTAGATTAAAAGGGTGATTAATTAGAGTTACGATTTACAGATTAAAAGTAATATTCGATTTATTTTAATGCAAGATGCTTTGAAGCATTTAACATTTCTTTTGAAGAAGTTGAAATGTTTATTGAATGATTTTAGTTAGCGTTTGAATGAGTCAATATTTCATTGAATGAACCGAAATATTCATTGAACGAGTGAGAGTATTTATTGAACTATAAAAATATTCATTGATTGAAGTAAAATATCAATTGAACGAAAAAAATACCGTTTGAACAAAATGAAATATTGATTGAATAACTTGAAATGCCTATTGAACGAAAAAAATATCGTTTGAACGGGTGTTAATTTTTATTGAATGGATTGCGTTAGTGATATATTGCTGATTATCAATGAGGTAATTTATTTCTTTGCTTGAAAGGGTTGTAGATTGACTATTTTAATGGGTTAGTTATTACTGGAATAATACTGTGATAGATTCCGAGTTCTCAATTTTCGGATTCTCTTTATAAAAAACTACAAATGTCGCAATCTCAAATATCCCAAGATCTTTTTTATTTGCATCAAACATTCGAGTTCTTCGTCGCTTGCCAAATAAATAAAAGCCTCTGGATTCCAATTCTTCAATTTCGTTATTTAGGTCAAACCCCATTTCAATTTGTCTTCCTATTTCAAAATCCGTAAGACTTGAAAATTCACCAAAATCTTGAATGTTTTGAAGTGTAGTTGAAACAAAGTCAGCTTCTTCTTTAGTTTTGAATTCATCATAATCAAATTGGTAACCATGAGCTTCTCTCACAATATCCACAATTTCCTTTCCGCTTTTTAAACGTTTTAAAATTACAGGGATATTTTTCTTTCCCGGATTTTTTGCATTATCTATTACAGTTTTAAACCAATTTTCATGATTTTTTTTAACAGCTATAAGTAATTCAATAGTGTAAGTTTCCGAAAGATCATCAATTGCTTTGTGATGGTTTTTGCAAAGCAATATTAAGTTCTCATAATTATCATAGCCCTTCTCATAATTGGCAATATGTCTTGGTCCGTTAGATTTTGAACTTATTATATGGCATTCATCACCAATATTCAAATTACGATCATTTTCATTCCTTTCAGCTACTAGTTCTATGCGGCACATAGCACAGCTATTTCCCGATCTAGCCCATAATGTCTTTCGTGTTTTTTGCCCAATTGCCATATAATTATCATTGGATGACCTAACTAATTATCACTAAAGTTCGATAAGATTTCAAATATTTCTTTAGCTCGATCAGTCTCAATATTTAATCCGAAATTGATTGCCTCAATTGAATCCAATAAATCTTCCATACAATTAGTTAATGAAGTGATATTTACAATTTGGTTTTTTTCTGTGGAATATGTGCCGTCTCTACTAATAGGGTATCTGTAAGAGAAGGAATTTTTATCTAAAACAGAGTATTGTTCTGCAATCAACAGAATGTTTTTAATGACACCTCCCAATGCTTCATCACCTTTAAAAAGCCTTGTAAGGATTTCGGAACTTAGTTTAGCTAAGTCAACTAGCAAATGATGGTTATACAATTTGTTATCAAGGTTCTCCTGGTTTTTAAAATTTGACAATCTTACGCCCCAATAAATAATATTCTTTAAATCCAGTTCAAACGCATGTCTATATAAAAACACTATTGGATAACCTTCATAATCTCCAAACCCATTCTGCGCAAGAAACTTATCAGAAAGTGATTTTGCTGCTTTACGATATCCTTTTGCGTAAATACCAAAATCATATTTTGGATCGTGTGAAAAAGAGCTTACGATATTTGATGTATCAAATTTTTTTTCGTTGAGATTCATAAAATTATTTCTTTAGGACTATTTTACTTTTAAAAAGGCAAATCTTCAATAATATCATTAGAGAGGGTTTTCTTATTCTTTTGAAAAACCTTATCTATTTTAGATAAAAGTTCATCTGTCATGTTTAGTAATTCTTTCTTTACGTCTTCCTTAATACTTAGTTCTCTTGGATTACCATAACCAGTAGTTTCAGAAACCTCTGTAATGTTCTTCATTTCAAATCTCCTTAAAGCATCCTCATAATTTGTCGACAAGGAATGATTTAACTCCTGAACTTCTTCCCAAACTTTAATATTTTCAATTTCTGGTTTTGATTTCCATCCGGTGCCTAATTTGAATCGACCAGTTTCAATTATGTAATGAATTAACAGCACATCTTCATCCTTTAACTTATTACTTTCCAAGTCTATCAATAGTCGGGACTTTCCAGATTGTAGTTGTGTTCTATCGACAATAGGCTTTACTTCTATTATCTGTTCAGGTATTTCGAATTTCTGGTCTTTGAACGATACATCATTGCTTAAGACCGGCGGAATATCCGGTATAGAAACAACTATCGGTTTAAAGCTTTTTATATTCTCAAGAAACAACCTAACCTTTTGGCCAATTAGGACGGGGTTTGACGAAATGCTAAAATCTGTTCGCAATAACTCGATGAATGCAATCAACTTATCGTGATTATCAATGAAGAATCCAATTTCTCTTGGGTTAATTGCGCCATTAAGAAACTCTGGACTTGTAAGGTTAAATTCCGGAGTAAAAATCATAGTATGCTTACTTTCTACCACCCAAGCGGCTCCCATCTCATTTAAACAAGCAACGCTTTTATAGTATTCAGGAGACAAAAGATATAAAACGTGCGGTTTTTCAGATATCCTGCTTTTTAGCCAATCAAAAATACTTTGCCCAATTGGAATTCCATAAGCATCATTACTTGTAAAAATAATTTCATCATCTTTAAGTCCAACCGCAGTAAGCAGATTGACTAGTTCATTACCATAATTTTGATTTTGTGAGGAATGGGAGATAAAAATCTTCATCGCTTATTTATTGTTTTATGCAAATCTGTACCAGCTATTTTTATTAAAATCTAATTTACAGTATTTAATTTATCCCAAGTATGATTCAATCTATAGTTCTGTATTTCCTGTTTCTTCTTTAGGTTCAAAAGATTCGTCTGCTTCTGACTTGGGAAGCAAAATATTTTCGATTTGTTTTTTTACAGTTAATAATTCTTGTGGGATTTTTTCTTCATCTACTTCGCTTGCCCACTTATATGCATCTTCAATCTTATAATCGTCTCTAAAGCGTTGCTCTGGGAAATTTGTTTTAAGAAATTTTTCCAAAGTTGGCACAATTTCTAAACCAGTATTAGTTTCCAAGCTAGATTTTAATTGTCCATGACTATCTGGGTCAGAACCACTATCCTTATCCCATATAGCGAAATAGTTAGAAATACCCATTAAACGCATAACTCCTATAAAATACATTACGCCACCTTTACCGCCACATTCTATAATTGAAATCCCATTTTTATTTAAAGGAATTTTCCATTTTTCTTCTATCAAAGTTGTCCAAAGGATTTTGTCGGAATCACCTTCAACTATAATTACATATTTAGCGAAGAAAATTTCATTTCGATAGGTGTTGAAGTGCGCATAAATTTTAAACTCTTTTGTTTTAAAATATTCCTCATTAACAAAGGCCTTGTTCTTTTTTCTTAAACCTGTTCCTTGTTCCTTGCTTTTAGTAATTAGTTCAATTTCGTAGGCTCTTTGCGGGTTAAGGAAATTTGGGTTGTGAGTAGTGTAAAATATTTGAGTATCATTTGATAATTTTTGGAAGTTATCATATAATTCTCTTTGTGCCTGTGGGTATAGGAATAGTTCTGGTTCCTCAATTGCAAATATTGCTTTCCCTTGGCTTAATTCAGCATAAGATTGAAATATGGAAAGCAGAATAAGGTTTTGCATTCCAGAACCAACTTCTTCTGCATCGAATATTTTTTCGTGAAAATCTTCAGAAACTGAAATCTGTAATGTTTTGTAAAACCAATTTAGATTATAAATGTCTAATTGGGGTTTAAAATTGTTGGCAATACCTGCGCTATTCTGCTGGCAATAACCCACAAAAACATCGTAAAATTTCTTAAATGAAACGATTTTCGTTCCTTCCGCAAAATCGAATTCTAAAAAGTCTTTTGCTGGTTGAATTATTTCTGTAAACTCTTTTTGTAAATTTTCTTCTCCGCTATAATAATCAATATAATTTTCTTGAACAAGTCTCATCATTTTACCTAATAATGTCCAATTACTGACCCTCATCTCATCTTTTAAGTCCCTTAAAGAGGGAATGTAAATAAAATGACATTGCTTTTTAAAATCTTCATTTAGATAACCAGGTTTCTCATTATCGCTTGGGAAATGCTCCCATAATCTCATTTCACAATTAAGTGGATTTAACATCATTTTCAGGGAGACAAATTTTATAGCCTTTACATTGCCATAATAATTCCATTGAATTGATTCTTTTAATTCAATAAGGATTTTTATTGGCTTAGCGGTATCGTAAAATAATTCTTTTGCAACCTTGGCTTTAGTCGTCCAACCTTCTCCTAAAACTAAATCAATAGCTTTTAAAATATTTGATTTACCACTACTATTGGCACCAACAATAGCGCATAGATTTAGAGGCTCCAATTCTAAATGTTTGATTGATCGAAAATTTTCAATAATGATTTTTTTAATCATAGCTAACTTTCTTTAACACTAAGTTATTTTGTAACGGTTGGTATTTTAGTTACTTTTTTCTTCTCCTTTACAAACAATCCTGCGGTGTATTTATCGTACAACTCGAATAAAAACTCAATGCGTTTTGTTTCGTTGATAAAGGGTTGTGGGCGGTAACAAAGATCAACTACTTTGTCTAATTGTTGATGTGCCTTTACCAATGTAGCGGGCATTGTATTGGGATCGTATAAATCTGCTAAACTACTGTCGGGAAATTCAAGTCTTGCATTTAATACTTCCTGCGCTGCTTTTTCTATTGTTTCTTTTTGTTTGTCAGTCGGATTTTCCGGCCATGGGAAATTGTTGTAAACAATATCTTTAGAATAACGAAAATCGCTTTTTAATCTTCCGCACGTGCATTTTACCCATGACATGTGCATTAATGAGGTTAAAATTGCAAAATGATAGATTTCTCCATTAGGGATTGACATACAAGTATCACTTACAATAGCTTCTTTTTTAAAAAAGCCCATCGGGATATATTGACGATTTTCGGACGAAACCCTTGGTACTACAATAGTAGTTTCAGGATTATTTCTATCTCTAAATAATGAAGGCGTTGAAGAAAATTTTCTTGTAGATGGCGCAATACTAGCGTCCCTGAATTCTTTCACTTTTTTAATGCGTTCTATTACAAGCGGCATCTCTCTTATTTCGTTGGGATTAGCGTCGACTAACCATATGCACCATCTTAACTCTTTATTCAAAAATTCTCTTGCACTGATTAATGGACGAATAAATTTTTCAGATTTAGGTTCTTTTAAAATAAACTCTTCTTTTTCACTATTGGATAATAAGAGATAACCTCCATCTAAGGGCATATTGCCAAAACTCATTTTTGGGACCTTACAAATAGGCTCTTGTTTTTTGCCTATTACAAAATCTCTGCCTTCAATAAGATAGGGATTAATATTTGATGCGCTAATTTCCTGTGGTTCTCCTTTAATGTTCTCATAAAAAAATAACCTCTTAAAATTTGTATCTGAATTTGCAAAACCTATAATTACGCAATAAACTGCTGCAATACCTTTCGCTTCGTTGCTCCATTTAAAAGTTTGATGAGCAAAATGAATTTTAACTTTGTAAGTATTTAATAATTCGTTCCACAGGATACTGACTTGTTCTCCCTGTGCTATCGAATTAGTTGAAACAAATGCAACCCTAGTTTCTTTGCCTTGAATATATTTTGCTGCAAGATTATACCAACCAGTAACATAATCAAGAACGCCAGCGCCATCAACATTGTTAAATACGAGTTTGATTTCGTTCCTCTGAACTTCAGTCATCAATTTTGATCCTATGAAAGGAGGATTGCCAAATATGTAGTCAAACTTTATTTCTTCCTTTTCCCATGGCATTGGGTCAATCAGACTTTGCCAGTCTATTCGCAAGGCATTACCGTTTTTAATGGTTGCGCTTTTGCGTAAAGGCAAACGCACATAATATTCGCCAAAGGTTTGGCTTACCAATTGGTTCATCTGGTGATCTATTAACCACATGGCAACCTGCGCTATTTGTGCCGGAAACTCTTCGTACTCTATGCCGTAAAATTTGTCAACATCAATTTGTACATAAATACTTATGTCTGTAATTGCCTGCTGGCTTTTTATATTTTCTTTTAACAGGATTTTTATTATTTCTATTTCAAGTAAACGTAGTTCTCTATAAGCAATGATGAGAAAGTTACCACAGCCGCAAGCCGGATCGAGAAAGCGGAGCTTGCTGATTTTGTCGTGCAGCTTTTTTAAATTGTTGTTATTGGTTTTTGCTTTTTCAAACTCGGCCCAAAGGACGTCTAAAAACAAGGGTTTAATGAGTTTGAGGATATTTTTTTCGCTGGTGTAATGTGCGCCTAAATTACGCCTTGCTTTTTCGTCCATCACACTTTGAAAGAGTGAGCCAAAGATGGCGGGAGAAATTTTACCCCAATCGAGCAGGCAGCTATCAAGTAATATCTTACGCATTTCGCTGTCGAAACTTGCCAGCGGTAAATTTTCTTCAAAGAGTTTTCCGTTTACATAAGGAAAGGCAGCAAGGCTTTCATCGAGATTTTTAAACCGTTTATCTGGTGCTGTATTTAATATCTGAAAGAGTTCGGCGATAGCCCTTGCAAGGTCGCTGCCATCTTCATTGGTCTTAAGATCAAGATAATCGTATAATATCCCTTTTTCAAAAATGTTTGTATCATCGGCAAACAAACAGAACAGCAGGCGAACAAGATATAATTCTAAATGATGGCCTGTGTAACCAATGGCTTTTAGTTTATCGTGCAGCTTACCCATGAGTTCGGCAGCTTCTATATTAACAGGGTCTTGCTCTTTGTAGCTGCGTTTTTGATAACCGGCAATGAAACCAAAGAGGCTTACATTGTTTACAAGTTCGTTGAGTGTAAACTCGTGCTGTTTGTTTTCTTCGAGGTCGAACAAACGGAAACGTTCAAAATCGCTGACGAGAATGTAACGGGGGAGTTCTTTGTCTGTAAGGCCAGGGAAATAGTCTTTTGCCTGTTGGTATGCTTTGTCTAAATCTTTGCCCCGGCTTTTATGCTCAATTAATATGGTGCCTTTCCAGAGTAAATCTATGAAACCTGTTTTGTCGTCAATCTTTTTTACCTGCTGCTCAAAAGTGGCAACCCTACGCCTTGATATTCCAAAGATGTTGAAGAAGCCATCCCAAAAAGATTTTGCTTCTGCATCTTCGCTTACTTCGTCTTTCCATTCGTTGCTAAAGGCGGTGGCTCTGCTTTTGATCTCGTTCCAGCTTAAGGGCATAGTTATAACTTATATATTTTGCTAATTTAACTAAATAATTGTTGGGGAATTGCTTTTATAGAAATGAAGAAGGAAAAAGAGGCCGCCGTCAGGCGGCTTTCTTTTTCTTCTTCATTGTTTTTCCTGATGCTTGAATGTTTGGGGTGTTAAAATATCATTGGAGACTTTGTGCTGGGGTTGAAGTCTGCTGGTGCGTGGGCGCAAAATGTAAATGTGCTACACGCTTAACTAAAATAAAAATGCCGTGTAGCTCTTTTACATTTTGCAAAGCCGAGCCTGTTGATGTTAAGATATAAAGATCAAAGATGGTATTCCGCCCGTGCCGCTTAGGACGGAACATTGCCACCAACGTATAAATAGACGCAACAAATATTACGCTCACATCTATTAATTTGATGCATAAAATTATACATAAAAAACAATAAGCTATACGAAATACTAATATTCGTATTTGTTATTGCATAACATATTAACAATACAAAAAACGCAGGTCACCATTTACCCCTTTTTCGCAACGCCCGGTCCAAAGGACTCTCAATTTTACCGGTATCTTTTTTACTTATCTGGGTATACCGTAAAGTGGTCCTGATATCATTGTGACCTAATAACTTTTGTATATAAGTGATATCAGTTCCGCCTTCCAATAAATGCGTGGCAAAACTGTGCCGCAAACTGTGAAAACTGCACTGTGGCGGTAAACCAAGATTTTTATACGCTTTCTTAAATATTTGCTGAGCACTGCGGCTGCTGTAATGCTCCTGGTTGTCCTGCCCCTCAAACAACCAGGTCTTGGGTTTATACTGCCTGTAATAATCACGTAAAATGGGTAAAACAGCTTTACTTAAATTAACCACCCTGTCTTTTTTCCCCTTGGCCCGGTTTATGAGTATCTGCATCCTGTCACTGTTAATGTCGGTAACCTGTAAACTGATGACCTCACTCACCCGCAAACCGGCACTGTATGCCAACAATAACAAAGTGCGGTGTTTGATATTCTCTACTGCCAGCAAACCATCAATGATCTTTTCTTCACTGATCACCTTTGGTAACTTGATCGCCTTCTTGGGCCGCGGTATCTCCCAAAAAAATTTCTCCCGGCCCAAAACCTGTTCATAGTAATATTTCAACGCATTCATTCGGCTGTGCAACGTGTTTTCGGTTAATCCCAGCTTGTCATGGCAATATACCAGGTAACGCTTGATGTGATCCACCTCCAGTTCATCCGCAGGTATATCCTGTAACATACCCAGTAAATGTTTCATCTCGCCCAGGTAGGTGCGTATGGTGCTGGCACTATACGCTTTGAGTTTCAGATGCTGATGCATACGAGGGATCACATTTGCATTTACAAAACATATCCTGCTTCCTTTAAACACCACGGCGGCATGACCCGGCTTATTTTTTGTTTCACGATATTGATCGGGTTTAACGATAACGGGTAGATGCTTATTTTCACCACCTGCCTGTTGCGCTTCCAGGTATTGTTTCAGGGCGCTGTGATCCAGAACCGCCGCCTCGCCGGCAGCCTCTTTAATAAGATTGTAATCCTTCCTGCTTAAAGGAACATACCAGCAGCTATGGGTCTTACTCCACCGGGCAGCCGTATTTTTTTGCATGGCTTTATTTATGGCGGCATTGCTGGTAAAAAAAATACCAATCCAGGTTTGTCCCCGGTGCGATAACGGTTTAAGTATTATTCTTTCCATAGTTAGCGGTACAAAAACGGCGTTGCCGTCCCCCAGTCACAGTTAGCAGCATAGGGTAATAATCATATATAAATATAAAAAAAATACTTCAAAAATAAAAGAAAACTTAAAAATAAAATTATACCATCTTGATTTAATAAGGAGTCCAAAGCACTACGTGGTAATCTTTGAAGGATTTATACCGATAGCAAATGGCTTTGGACTAACTACTGGTATAACAGGTATTATATGGTATTATGCCAATAACAAATGGCATTAGACTAACAACTGATATAATGGGTATTACCCGGTTTCAATAAAAAACAAGGGGTAAAAAAATACCCCAAAAAAACTTCCGGGGCATTTCTAAGCAATGAGTCCTGGCTAAAATTTTAATCCAACAGTTGCCACCACATTCCCCCGTTGCTGTTTCAGCGTGGCATATGTATTTACCCTGTCTTCCAGTCGGTACGGAAAACTAATATCTTTATTCATATCATGCACATAAGTGAGATCAACAAAAAATCCTCTATTCCGGTAACCCAATCCACCACTCAATAAAAGATGATTGGCTTTGTATTCCGCATCCTTATATGGATTACCATAATAAGCCACACCCAGGCGGGCCATAATAGTATTAAATTTCAATTCGCCACCCAGTTTAAAATTAAAATTGCCTTTGTAATCGGCCTTAACCACGCTGTTCAAAGCCTTGTAATACACTTTCTCTTCCTCAGTAACTTTTTCATTGTCGCTGCTGAAACGGCTGCCACGGTGATTTACATATTCTATATCGGCGCTGATAAAACCTTTTTGCCTGCTCACATCCTTAACTTCCCTGAACACATAAGAACCACTGAGGATGGCCTTGAACGGCGTGCTTTGAATGTACTGCGAAATACCGGGCTGGTTATTGGTAAATGTTTGAGAACTGACATCAAAATTAGCCACCGGGTTTTCAAGCTCGGTATGTAAACTGGTGGTACGCGTATCTTTCAGGAACATATAACTGGGGGTATGAATGGCCAGCCCCAACCGTATATAATCCTGCGGGCGGTATATCACGCCCACTTTCAGATTAATACCAATTCCTTCGGTAGTAAAATCATCAACGTATTCAAACTGGTTAAAATAATTGGATGTATTGGCCGATGTATCCGATTCTTTAAAAACCGTATTGCTTTTATAGCTGACCAATGGAATGCCCAGGGTACCGCCAACAAACCACTTATCCTTACTGTTATGTGCAAAGCCCAGGGCAAGTTCATACACGCCGCCCTTCGTGGTTTTGATCATCTCCTGTTGCAGGGCGTGGCCGGCATCCAATATATATTCCGGTGCGCCTTTGAGCTGAACAGATCCGCCAATATTTACCGTATCAATCAAATACGTATATAAAGCCGGCGCCGATGAATAAGGGAATGGCGAATTGTTGTCTAAAACCTGCGCAATGGTTAACCCGCTTTTGGCAAACTCCTCGGCAAACTGTTCGCTGAAAGAACTGTAATTATTCAAACCTCTATATCGCACTTCATTATTAAAATTGGCAGTTTGGTTAATGGCAATACTGATCGCACTGCTGCTCTGCGGATTATTGCGGTTACCATAACCAAATATCCAGCCCGAAGTACCGAATCCAATATTGCTTTTGGAATTTTTCGATTGGGTATCCCTAAAATTCGCTTTGTTATTATTTAAAAAGAAAGCGGGTGTAAAAACAAATTCATTGGTCTTGTAAAAACCAAGACCGGCGGGGTTTACAAAAGTAGCCGTGATGTCTCCACCCAACGATCCCATTACACCGCCAATAGCCATATTACGCGCCGTACCCGACTGCGGGTAAAAAGAATACCGTATCGCATCCTCCGGAACCTGGGCGTAAATAATGGAACTGATGAATAAAAAAGAAAGGAGTAAATATATTTTCATGAAATCTTTTTTATTTAAAAATGAATTTTATACACAGCTGATTTGAGATGTAAGAACTGATGTGAGATGTAAGATGTACGAAGTACGACAGCACCAACATCGTACATCGTACATGGTGTACATCGTACATTCCTCTCATCTACCCACCTCTTCCCGGCCTGCTCACAGAACCCGATGATGATCCACCGCTGCTACCCGATGACGAACTACCACTGCTACTTGATGAAGGCGTATACGTTCTTGAATTATTAGACGAAGTACCCGAATTACTACTCCTCGGTAATAGTATTTCTCTTATCGTACTGCGGTTACTGCTCCTGTTACTGTTATTATATTGCGTAGACGGATTTGACCAACTGATGGTTCCGGTTGTTTTTCCGGTAGCCACTTTGCTGTTATAACCATTGTAGGCATTCAGGTTAACCATGCGTGGCGTAGTATTTACCGGGGCCGAATACGAAATCTTTCCGGTATAAATGGCCCATGGATAATAATACGGGTTGTAATAATAGCCATAGTTGTAGGTATTACAGGTGGCATAATTATACGGACTGTAATTATAACTGTATTCATCCCTGAAATCTCTCCAGCGGCGGTCACGAATACCCATGGTTATTTCATAATCACCTAATGAATTGCTTCTAACCCGGTCATCTGTGTCCCTGTCCCTGTCGTTATCTTTATTAATTTCCCTGGCGGGAGAATAATACACATCATCTGGTGTTTGGCCTGTTTTATAGGCGGTGCTGCAACTGCTGAAAGCGATTACAGACAAGGCGATAAGTAAAGTTTTAGGTTGCATAACGAATTGTTTAAGCATTTAAAATTGAAGTTACTACTTTTGTGCAGTTTCGAAGAACATTAGTTAATCGCACGGCACTTAATAACAGACAATAAAGTTAATCCGAACCTTGTTAATGCAGTGCTAAAAAGAAGTTAAGGTCTTATGCGTTTATAAGACCTGGATTGGGATCGCCTGGTCTGACAATATACCCCGGCACATTCGGGGCTAGTCGCCAGCCAAAAAAATAAAAAGTTACATGAGTAAAGAACTAACATCAAGAGCAGAAGATTATTCGCAATGGTACAACGACCTGGTGATTAAAGGTGGGCTGGCCGACTATTCGGCCGTACGGGGTTGTATGGTTATTAAACCCTATGGATTTGCTCTTTGGGAAAACATGCGCGACCAGCTGGATAAAATGTTTAAGGAAACCGGGCATGTTAACGCCTATTTTCCTTTATTTATTCCCAAAAGTTTTTTGAGTAAAGAAGCCGCCCATGTGGAAGGCTTTGCCAAAGAATGTGCGGTGGTAACCCATTACCGCCTCATGAACGATCCAAACGGAAACGGTATTGTGGTTGACCCCGAAGCCAAACTGGAAGAAGAGCTGATTGTTCGCCCAACGTCTGAAACGATTATATGGAATACCTATAAAGACTGGATCCAGTCGTACCGGGATTTGCCATTACTGATAAACCAGTGGGCCAATGTGGTGCGCTGGGAAATGCGTACCCGTTTGTTTTTACGTACTGCCGAATTTCTTTGGCAGGAAGGCCATACCGCCCATGCCAGCAAAGAAGAAGCGATAGAAGAAACAGAACGCATGCTGGGTGTATACGCCGATTTTGTAGAAGAATTTATGGCGTTACCGGTAATCAAAGGGGTTAAAACAGCCAGCGAACGTTTTGCCGGCGCAGTGGATACGTATTGTATTGAGGCCCTGATGCAGGATGGTAAGGCCTTACAGGCAGGTACCTCGCACTTTTTAGGTCAAAATTTTGCCAAAGCATTTGACGTACAGTTTTTGACTAAAGAAAATAAACAGGAATATGTTTGGGCAACATCCTGGGGCGTTTCAACAAGATTGATCGGCGCCCTCATCATGGCACATAGCGATGACCAGGGATTGATACTGCCTCCAAAGATCGCCCCTGTACAGGTAGTGATTGTACCCATTTATAAGGGAGAAGAAAGCAAACCAACCATTGATGCGAAAACGGCGGAAATCATGGCATCCTTAAAAGCAATGGGTATCCGGGTTAAATATGATAACAGCGATCACAGCCGCCCGGGCTGGAAATTTGCGCAATACGAGCTGCAGGGCGTGCCGGTGAGGCTCGCCATGGGATTACGCGATATAGAAAACCAGGTGGTGGAAGCGGCCCGCAGGGATACCAGGGAAAAAAACAGCATGGCCATGGAAGGACTTGCTGCTTCCATTGTAAAACTGCTGGACGATATCCAACAAAATATGTACAATAAAGCACTGGCTTTCCGTACAGAAAAAACTTCGGAAGCCAATAGCTGGGATGAATTTGTAAAAATATTGGATGAAAAAACCGGTTTCGTTTCCGCCCATTGGGATGGAACTGCCGAAACGGAAGAAATGATCAAGGATAAAACAAAGGCCACCATCCGTTGTATCCCGATCAACAGTAAACTGGAAGACGGAAAATGTATTTTGACCGGTAACCCAAGCGTGCAAAGGGTTTTGTTTGCGAGAGCCTATTAGGAGTAGGGAGTTCGGAGCCGGGAGTTCGGAGCCGGGAGTCTTGAGTCGGGAGCCTGAAGCCAGGAGTTCGGAGTTCGGAGCCGGGAGTCGGGAGTTCGGAAGCTGGAGTTTTCAGTTTGGAGTTACTAACCGTCGGCTAATAGCAAACTGTTCGTCACTACAAACTCACGACTCACGACTCGCGACTCGCGTCTCACCACTCACGTCTCACGACTAAATTAAATGCTATCCATCATCATAAATATCACCACCTGGCTGCAAGCACACCAACTACCCTGCATGTTTAAAGCGATCACCCATTTCGATTGCCCGGGCTGCGGTATGCAAAGAAGTTTTATTTTATTCCTCAGCGGTGATTTTGTGAACAGTTTTTTGTTGTACCCGGCATTGGTTCCCATTATTTTACTCTTTGCTTTTTTAGTAATACATTTATCTTTTCAAATTAAGAACGGAGCTGCCATTTTAAAATATGCCTATATTTTTTGTGCGGGTATTATCATGGTAAGTTATATTTACAGATTAGTAACCGAAACTGCTCAATCAGCATGAACGATCAAAACAGGGATCTTTTAAGCAACAACGATAACCGTCAACCATTACCCAATGCAACAGCCACGCTTGTTTTAGGCATATTATCCATTGTTGTTTGTTTAGTTTGCGGCATCGTAGCCCTGGTTATTTCAAATAAAGAGGTGGATATGTATAAAGCAAATCCGGAATGGTACGACGTTGGCTCTTACAATAATATTAAAGCCGGCCGAATTTGTGCCATCATCGGTATTATCATTCAATCATTATTTTTACTATTTTACATTGCTGCTATTGCTTTTGCTATTTATAGTACAAAGTAATACAGATAGTCTCTTTAACAACCAAACCAAACCTGCTATGACCGATCAACAAAATTTCAACCCATCAGGCAACCCGCCTGCAAACTTACCCAATGCAACAGCGTCGCTGGTACTGGGTATCATTTCCATTGTAGGTGCATTCTGCTATGGTGTAGTTGGTGTAATATGCGGAATCATTGGCCTGGTGCTGGCCAACAAAGACCGTAAAGCTTACAAAGCGTCACCCGAATTATATTCGGCATCCAGTTTCAGTACTTCCAATGCCGGACGGGTTTGCTCTCTGATCGGGCTGATCCTGGGAGGACTTTTCCTGTTAATTATTATTATTTACTTCCTGATTTTTGGAGCCGTGTTTATGGAGATTTTCCGCAGTGCGTCGCAACACTAAATTCTCTAAAAATACTAAAACGGGTTTTCATTTGAGGACCCGTTTTGTTTTAAACCCGGTTTCCCGGGCGGGTCCCCGGCAGCGTAATGAGCCAAATTTTCGTTCTGTTCGGTGAAGTCACCAATCACGGGGAAAGAAGCCATGGGCAATGCCGATCGCTATCGGCATTACATTATATCTTTTTCCATTGCACCGCGCTAAAGGGCGGTGCATACGATGAAATTTGATTTCAGGCTTTAGCCAAAATCGAACAGCTTGGCTAATGCCTTCCTCGCCAAGGTTTGTAAACACGAGCCACAATACCATATCACCAGCCAATAAATGAATTTTGACAGATATGGTTTCGAAAATTGATAAAGATTAATGGATAGCATGAACCTGGCATTAATACCATCTTGATTTACCAGGTAGTCCAAAGCACTGCGTTGAAATCTTAGATGGTATAATTATATGTTGTGGTGATATCCTTCCTATACGTTTGCTTCATGCTTTCGTACAGGTCAGAAATATCCAATTCTTCCATTTGAGCCAGTGATTTCAGTTCCCCGGGCGGGTCCCCGGCAGCGTAATGAGCGCAAGCACCAGACCTGTCTGTAATCCGGCAGGCGCATTGTTAATTAGCAATGGGAATTAATTTTTTGCACCGAAGAAAAGCGGGTCCTGCACGCCAGGGCACAAGATATTTGGCAGAACCCGCCCGGGAAAAAAGCAAATATTTTTTTGCTCCGTTTCTCAGGCGGGTATCGTCTGGCTAAATGAAGTAAGGCCAACTGCGGCCAGGGTGAACAGTAACGAATAAGAAATTAAGCCCTATCCAAATTCATGACCTTATCCCATGCCGCTACAAAATCTTTTACAAATTTTTCTTTAGAATCATTACTGGCATATATTTCTGCTATGGCCCGTAATTCAGAATTTGAACCAAAGATAAGATCGGCACGGGTGGCTGTCCATTTTACCTCACCGGTTGTACGATGGCGTCCTTCAAATACTTCGCCTGTTTCGTCAGTTGCTTTCCAAACTGTGCCCAGGTCCAGTAAATTAACAAAGAAATCGTTGGTGAGTGTTTCAGCATTTTTTGTAAACACGCCACGCATCGAACCATCAAAATTTGCATGCAATACCCGCATACCTCCAACCAGGACGGTCATTTCCGGTGCAGTTAAAGTCAGTAACTGCGCTTTGTCCACCAACATTTCTTCGGTAACAGGTACAGCATTTGCATTTTTATAATTTCTAAACCCATCTGCTTTGGGTTCCAATACAGCAAATGAAGCTACATCGGTTAGCTCCGGCGTTGTATCACCTCTGCCCGGTATAAAAGGAACTGCGATATCAAAACCAGCAGTCTTTGCAGCTTTTTCCACAGCGGCACATCCGCCTAACACGATCAGATCGGCCATAGAAACCTGTTTACCGGTTGAACTAAATTCATGTTGAATATTTTCCAGGGCAGCCAATACTTTTTTTAGTTGAGCAGGATTATTGGCTTCCCAATTAACCTGTGGCTCAAGACGAATACGGGCGCCATTTGCACCACCGCGTTTATCAGACCCGCGAAAGGTAGAAGCCGAAGCCCAGGCCACAGAAACCAATGCTGCAACCGAAAGGTTGGCTGACAAAATTTTATTTTTTAAAGTAGTGATTTCAGTTTCGTTTAATTCACTTTTCGAAGCCGGAATCGGGTCCTGCCAAATCAATACTTCTTTTGGAACTTCTGCACCCAACAAACGATCAACGGGTCCCATATCACGATGGGTTAATTTATACCAGGCCCTCGCAAAAGCATCAGCGAATTGGTCAGGGTTTTCCATAAAATGCCTGGAGATGGGTTCGTATACCGGGTCCATTTTCAATGCCATATCGGCTGTGGTCATCATGGGTGCATGATATTTTTTTGGGTCGTACGCATCCACAACAAGATTGGCAGCACTTTCATCCGTGGGTGTCCATTGGTGAGCACCGGCAGGGCTCTTCGTTAATTTCCAATCATATTTGAACAATGTTTCAAAATAACCATTATCCCAGGTGGTAGGATTTGGTTTCCAGGCACCCTCAATTCCACTGGTAATGGCATCTGCACCCTTACCTGCTCCAAAACTATTTTTCCAACCCATGCCCATTTCTTCTATACCTGCTCCTTCAGGCGCAGCACCTACCAAAGCGGCATCACCGGCTCCGTGTGCTTTACCAAAAGTATGACCACCAGCTACCAATGCCACAGTTTCTTCATCATTCATCGCCATACGGGCAAAAGTTTCGCGAATATCAATTGCAGACGCCAAAGGATCTGGTTTGCCGTTTGGTCCTTCAGGATTTACATAGATCAATCCCATTTGTACAGCTGCCAAAGGACCTTGCAATTCGCGATCCCCGGTGTACCGTTCGTCGCCCAACCATTCTTTTTCAATTCCCCAGTTAATATCCAGTTCGGGCTCCCAAATATCTTCGCGGCCACCGGCAAATCCAAAAGTTTTGAAACCCATAGATTCCAATGCACAGTTGCCGGCTAACATCATCAAATCTGCCCATGAAATTGCGTTGCCATATTTTTGTTTAACCGGCCAAAGCAAAAAATGGGCTTTATCTAAATTGCCATTATCAGGCCAGCTGTTTATTGGTGCAAAACGCTGGTTACCTGTGCTTGCACCACCTCTACCATCAGCAATCCGATACGTGCCCGCACTATGCCAAGCCATACGAATAAAAAATGGACCATAATGTCCATAATCGGCAGGCCACCAATCCTGCGAAGTGGTCATCAGGTCAAAAATATCTTTTTTGATCGCTTTCAGATCTAATTTTTTAAATGCGTCTGCATAGTTAAAGCCTTTATCTAAAGGATTCGACAGACCAGCATGCTGGCGTAAGATGCTTACATTTAAACGGTTGGGCCACCAATCTTTGTTTGAAGTTCCGGTGCCCGCGGTCTGTTTCATTTGTCCATGAGGAAAAGGACATTTGCTTTCATTTGAATTGCTCATGTTGATATTTATTTTTAATTAATGTTATTGTTGAATTTACCGGTTATCTGAAGTTGGATGTCCCGGACCTTGAAATTTTTTATTTTATTCTTTTTAAAATGCGCATTGATGAGTTTATTTAGTTTTTCGTCTTCATAGTCTTCAATGCGATCAGTTTCTGCACAATATAAATGATGATGACTGGATAAAACTGCATCATAACGCATGATATCCTTTTCTGTTTTTACTTTTATTAATAATTCGTTTTCAACCAAAGAATCTAAAACTTTATAAACGGTTCCTACAGCAATATTTGGATGATTGGCTTTAATGTATTCAATCACATGCTCAGCCGTTGGGTGATTTTTCAATGTCACAATTGCCTCAAAGATCGCAACACGCTGAGGGGTTACTCTCAGTCCTTTTTCCTGCAATTTTTCTATGAAAAAATGGCTCATGCTGCTTCTAATTTTGAGAATCGTTACGTAAAGATAATGATTCTTATATAGGGATAAAACTATTTTAAAAATTATACGGAATTGCGAAGAAGCGGCTTATACCGATTACACCTGTATGTAGTCCAAAGCCGTTTGCTATCGGTATAATACCATATCAGATTACCACGTAGTGCTTTGGACTACTAAGTAAATCAAGAAGGTATTACAGTTTTTTCAGCCGCATTTCAACTCTCCTGTTTTTTACCCTGTTTGTTTCGGTATCATTTGGAGCTACAGGATGGTCGGGGCCATAACCAATTGCAATGATCCGGTCTTCAGCAATTCCCTTTGCTACCATATAATCTTTGCAGGCCTTTACGCGTTTATACGACAGGGAACGGTTGTATTCTCTTTCTCCTTCAGACGATGTATGGCCGGATAATTCAATTTCGGCATTGGGGTTTGCCTGTAAAAAATCAACCAGTTTTTCCAGGTCGGGTTTGGACGCATTTTTGATCTCTGCTTTTCCCTGGTCAAACAGGATATTATTCAGCGTAATTGATTCTCCTACCTTTATGTCCCGATCATTGAATGTAACGGATTTGCCTTTTGCTAAATAGATCATCACTTCCGGGTTTTCGTCCCCCTGGCCAACATCAGCTGTTCCCGATCCGTCGATATATCCTACTGCAGATGCCCCAAGTACTTCAAACCCGGTAGGAATATCTTTTATTTCAAATTCACCACCGGCGTTTGTTTCAACAGATCTGTTTTCCGAAGTAAATATTTTTGCTCCGGCAATCGGTTTTTCCGAATCTTTTTCCAGCACCCTCCCCCTGATATTTCCCTTACAAGTGTTTTCCAGTTTGCGATTTACCAGCAAACGAATAAAGTCAACCGCAAAACCATCAGCTGCGCCGGTTGATTCATCAATTAATAAACTGATATTATTGGTATTTGAAAATAGCGGGAAAAAATCTTCTGTTAATGGGATGGAGATCAATTTGCCTACCGGCCCGGTTTGATCTATCGCATTCAGTAACTTTTCGCCTTCAACAAATCGTTTGCCATTAATAAGCAATTGAAATTTTGAACAGAAGCTTGGTGACTGAAAATCATCCATAAAGATCTGCAGGTAAATATTTTCTACAGCTACACCTTTTAAAACTTCCGTTGGGATCTTCCACATTACTGGTTTACTCGTTATTATATTAAAACTTCCTGCATAGCCATCACCGCCGCAATCCTGGTTTTTCACCGGGTTATATTTTGAGGATAGCAGTATGCGATCAAACCCTGGTAAATCCATGGGGTTTATATCCCAGGGAAAAGCGTGCGATTCGGTCATTCTGGCGCAGAACGGGTCAAAACCCCCCGGCCATCCAAAGCCCAAATTATCAACGTCGCCAATGCGGATGATAAACTCAGCCTCTTGTGTGTTTCTCAATACAGCCTGCTGCAACTGCCAGTCCGTATCTCCGGATACAGTTTTTACCTGGGCATGGAGGTTAAGGACACTCAAAATAAATACTGACAAAAATGAAACTACATATGCATATTTCATGGTTTGACCTTTTAGGTTGAAGTGGTTAAATATCTATGGCATTTCTAAAGGAATAAAAATATAAATATACATTTGATGACCAAGGTTACCGGTATCCATGATTGCTGACAACCAGGGTATTTTATTCCCGCGCGGGTCCTGCATCTGTGCACCTGGCCCGGGCAGAGACTGAAAAGCGGTTTATAAAATTCTTCCCCGTCTATCTCTCTGTATAAATTTATAGGACACCGCCAACTCAAAAAATAAAATTAATATAAAGTATTTCAATTTCATACTACAAAAATATAATTCACCATTTTTTCCTGGCATCGCAATAAGTGAACCGCTAACAAACCTATTGCCGCTAAAGCCGGAACGCTTTATGGATAACCCGTCTTTCATTTTTACAGCAAGATTCGCTTTTATCTGTTTGTAATCATTTGTAAAAATAACTGGCCCCTTATTCTTTAAAAACATATAACTTACCCTCAAAAATTCCGGATAACAGAAACAGGTTGTGCTATTTTCTGCCGGTTCGTACCAAACAAAATTTTTACCAACCCCTGCCTACATCTTCTCCAGCATCTCCACCACCCCCTCCCGCTTCAAAATCAAATAACCCAATCGATCATTACTGATGCCATCTTTTAAATGATAGCTAAAGTGCAGTTGGTCGTTGATAACCGAGGTTTCGAAATATTTAAAATCAATATTGGGGTATTTTTTCAGGTCCTCGCCTATCTCGTATAAATGGGTGGAGAGGATGAAAAGCGAATTTTTCATCTTTAACAGTCCTTCAATAACGGTACTGCTGCATTTCATGGCGTCCTGCACATTGGTACCTTTAAAAAGTTCATCGATCAGTATCAGCCATTTTTTGCCGTCGCTTATTTTGGTGATGGTGGCTTTTATGCGCTGCACTTCGTTATAAAAATAACTTTCGCCTTTGGCGATATTATCCACCACGTTAATATTGCTGAGCATGCCATCAAACAAAGTAAGTTTCATTTGCCACGCCGGCACCCCCATACCAATATGTGCCAGGAATACGGAAGCGCCCACAGACTTAATGAAGGTACTTTTGCCGGCCATATTGGCCCCGGTTAAAAACAGGAAATTGGTCTTTTGATCCAACACCACATCATAAGCCACGGGACCGGGTACCAGCAAATGATATAAGCCCGTTGCCGCTATAACCGGTTCATTACTTTCCACAAATTCGGGAAATACCAGGTTAAATTTTTGTACCGCCCTGGCCATGCCATACCAGGCATCTATCTGTGCATACAGTACCACCAGGCCCAGCATATTGTGCTTATAGCCATGACGGATAAAATGAGCCAATTCCAGTTTTTGGGCATTGGTTAATTCCTCCGCCTTTTGATGTTTTTCAACGATACTGAATTGCTTTTTGTCAATCGTTTTCCCAATAGCCGAAATAACCATTTCCAACGGTGCCGGCAAAGATTCCCCTGAAAATAACCGCACCAAATTTTGAAATCCTTTTATAAAATCGAAACAATGCTTTGCCGAGTAGATTACCAGCGCAAAATCGGGGCCATGCAGCAATTTATAACTGTAGGCTTCCATGGCAGACGGATGCGCCGGAATCAGGCTGATGGGTGTATCATAAAATTTCTCCACCACCATTACCGTACCATTGGTTATTTGCCCGGGCCATTGCGGCTCCTTTTTAAGTATCAGCCTGAGTGTTTCCTGTACAGCGTTAATTTCATCCCGGGTTTGTAAAGCCGTGCTGAAATTGATGCGTAACTGCTCGCTGCCGTGGGTAGTTGTACACATATCCATTTTTGCAAACATCGACACATCTTCCCCGTTGTTAAACATTAAAAGATCGGCCAGTGTTGTTTTGTCTATATCCATTTTTGAACGCGGATTTTTTTTACTCAGATTATTTTAAAACGGACTATTTTGATGGTTTGTATCTACACGGATCTTCTTATTCGATCATAAATAATCTGCGTTCCCCTTTTTATCTATTAAACTTTAGTCGCCGGCCTTTTGTCGATTCATCAAAGCTGCCCTCATCATAAACCCGGTTGCCGTTTACAAACGTACTTAGTATAGATGCAGGAAAGCTGAAATTCTCCAGGGGGCTCCAGCCACATTTGTATAAAATATTCTCTTTGGTAACTGTAGAGGGTATTTGATTGTCAACTACAACCAAATCGGCAAAATATCCCTCCCGTATATAACCCCGGTCAGCAATCTGGAAACAATCAGCAACAGCATGACTCATTTTTTCGGCAATTTTTTCAAAGCTGATTCGGCCTTCGCGGTGAGCATGCAGCATCAGCAACAAAGGATGCTGAACAAGGGGCAGTCCGGCATGTGCCTGTTCGTACGCACCCGACCCGCTTAGGTTAGTCCCTCCCCTATCGGTGAAGGTTAGGAGGGGGCCGGGGCCGTATCCTTTTTCGGCCAATGTATGTGGTGCGTGGTCGGTGGCAATAATATCAAGCCTGTCATCGAGCAAAGCTTTCCAAAGTGCTTCTTTGTTGTGCGGCGCTTTAATGGCAGGGTTACACTTTATTGTATACCCCAGCTGTTCATAATCATCGGAGGTAAAATGCAGGTGATGCACACAAACCTCAGCCGTAATTCTTTTTTCCTTCAACGGCATCATATTACTGAACAACTGTAACTCCTTTTCGGTGCTGATGTGCAGGATGTGTAAACGACTATTGTATTTTTGTGCAAACTTTATTGCAATCAGCGAAGATTCAAAACAGGCTTCTTCGTCCCTGATCAAAGGGTGATCGGCAGGCGATAATACACCCTTCGCATTTTTGATCCTTTCATAATTGGCTTTAATGATCCGCTCATCCTCACAATGGGTGGCAATCAACATCTCAGATTCTTTGAAAACCTTATCCAGCGCCGAATGACTATCTACCAGCATATTGCCCGTGCTGGCCCCCATAAATATTTTTACACCACAAACATCCTGCTTTCTTTTATTCATCTTCAACACCTCCCCGGCATTGGTATTGCTGGTACCCATAAAAAATGAATAATTTGCCAGCGAGCTGTTGGCGGCAATGGTATATTTATCCTCCAACAGTTCGGGTGTAAGCGCATTGGGCACCGTATTGGGCATTTCCATATAACTGGTAACCCCACCTGCCACTGCCGCCTTACTTTCTGTATAAATAGTTGCTTTGTGGGTCAGGCCCGGTTCCCGGAAGTGTACCTGGTCATCGATCAGCCCCGGGAATAGATGCTTACCCTCACCATTGATCTCGGCTACTTTAAACTTCGTTTCGATCCCGCCCGCAATTTTTTCAATACGTTCGCCGTTTGTTAATACATCCAGCGACTGAATTTTCCCTTCATTTACTACCTGTATGTTTTTAAAAAGGTATTTTTGCATAACTTGAATTAAGTAACCTATCAACCTAAATTTTTCTGATGCAATTTATTAAAAGCATAACCAAAGTCCTGTTTTTTATTTGCCCTGCATTTGCCACCGCACAATCTACCTACCTTAACCAGGGATCAAAAGATATTCATTTTGTAGACCGGATGGAAATTAAGCAACAAAAAAATACCCACCTGAATTTTTCAGCAGCCCGGCCGTTCAACAGGAAATATATTGTGGAAGAAGTGGAATTTATTGACAGTGCCCGGCTGGGTTATACCGATTCACTGACCGGGCAGGATAAATACGGAGATTGGAACAGCCAGGGCCTCACATCCATTGATGAATATAACCTGAACAGTTTTTTAATGAACAACAGCGAATGGGTAACCGGATCAAAAGCAGCATTTCTGAGTAAGCAGCCGGTGCTGAAAACTTTTTATAAAACAAAACCCAATTTTTTAGAAGTAAAGACCAAAGACTTTTTCCTGGCTGTAAACCCCGTTTTTCAATATGTACAGGGTGTTGAAACGGGCTATAATAAATCAATATTCCTGAACAGCAAGGGTATTACGGCGAGGGGTACCATCGGGCGCAAGATCGGTTTCTCCACTTATATAACCGATAACCAGGAAAGGGGGCCGCAGTTTTTTCAGCAAAACGTAAACTTTTTCAGGGCGGTACCGGGCAATGGCTTTTATAAATCTTTTAAAACCACCGCCACGGATTATTTTGATGCCCGCGGATACATTACCGTTAAAGCAGGCGGTGCAGTTGATGTTCAGTTTGGTTATGATAAAAATTTTATCGGCAATGGATACCGCAGCTTACTCCTGAGCGACTGGGGAAACAGCCACCTGTTCTTAAAACTGAATACCCGTATCTGGAAAATAAATTACCAGAATATATTTATGGAGCTGATGCCGCAATTCAAGAAAGTTGGCGATACCTTATTAGACCGCAAATATGCAGCGATGCATCACCTGAGTATGAATGTTACCAAATGGCTGAACATCGGTTTATTTGAAGGCGTGATCTTTGGCCGCAAAAACCGTTTCGATTTTCAATACCTGAACCCGATCATTTTTTACAGGCATATTGAAGGTACCGTTGGCAGCCCGGATAACGCAGTGGCCGGCATAGATTTTAAAGCAAATATTGCACACCGTGCCCAGGTATACGGGCAGTTTTTATTAGACGAATTTATTTTGTCTGAAATAAGAAACAACCCTACCAGCTGGGTAAACAAATGGGGTATACAACTGGGTGTAAAATATATTGATGCCTTTGGAGTTCCCAACCTGGACATACAACTGGAGACAAACCGGGTGCGGCCGTTCACGTATACGCATAAGGATACCATATCCAATTACACCCACTACAATCAGCCGCTGGCACATCCTTTGGGCGCCAACTTCCAGGAGTTTATGGGTATCATCCGATACCAGCCCGCACCCAAATGGAGTGTTTACGCACACGGCATTTATTATTTTCAGGGTTTGGATAGTGCCGGAATAAATTTTGGAGCCAATATTTTCAGGGATTATACCACGCGTACCATGAACAATGGATTTAATATCGGCAGCGGCAACAAAGCAAAAGTTTTGAATGCTTATGTGCAGGTGTCTTACGAAATAAAAGAAAATATATTTTTTGAATTATCGGGTCAGTACCGCCATTTTAAAACCCTGAATAGTCCTGCGGCAAGTACCACCACCCTGATAACCGGTGGTGTTCGCATCAATATGTTTAACCGGAGATTCGATTTTTAACGATTGATTTATTATTCAACCGTTAAAGAAAAAGAAATGGTTCGTGAATTAATTTTATCAATCACGCTTGAGAATTTCAGGTTCTCGTCCCTGGCGTGCAGATCCCCAATACCCCAACCCATTTTTACTTCGGGTGTTAATACAAACATGGGGAAATAAAAATGAAACCCCAGTCCTGTTTCTACACCATAGTCAAAGCGCTTTAGTTTAATCTTGTCTTCCGCATTTTTGGCCCCGGCATTTGATGCCAGGTCAAAATTTGCATAGGCACCGCCAAGCATGTATACTTTAAAGTTATTAATGCGGTCGCTGCTGAACTTAATTTGCACAGGGATACTTAAAGAAATGGATTGCACCTTCTTTTCTGTTACCGCTGTTTCCCCGCCGGCCCCGTCGGGATAAGGTAAATTGTATTGAAAATTCTTTTCGGTAAAAGTGAGGTTAACCGGGTAAGTACGCAGGTCAAAATGCTCGTTCAAACGCATGTTTACCAACCAGGCCAGGTTAATACCGGTACTGTTTATACTTTCCACAACGGTAATACTATCAAAAGGTGGTTCTGTTAAAAAAGAAGGATGATGGGTAAAACTAAAATGCGAACGGTTAGAACCCAGGTTGATCCCAAAGCGTATTTTCTTTTCGTCGTGATCCGGCAGATTATACTCAAATTGTGAAAAGCCAATCTGTGGAATAATCAAAATCGCCAAACCTGTAATCATTATTTTTCTCCACAATAGATGCTGCATATGCCTAAGCTCAATGGTTTTGAATAAGTGTTTCTGTATCCAAGATTATCCAGGATAGCTGTAAAATGTTTTCCTTCCGGAAACTTGTTAATTGATTCGTCGAGATATTGGTATGCGCTGCGGTTTTTAGAGAATATTTTGCCCACAACAGGACAAATAAATTTCATATACAGATTGTACATGGGTTTTACGACCAAAGCTTTGGGTTTACTGAATTCCAGCACCACCAATTTACCACCCGGTTTTAATACTCTTTTAATTTCAGATAGCCCTTTTTCCAGGTTCTCGAAATTACGTACACCAAAAGCAACGGTCACCGCATCGAACGAATCGCTGCTAAAATTTATTGTTTCACAATCTCCATTTAACAATTCTATAGTATTCTGTAAACCAAGCTTTTGTATTTTTTTCCTACCAAGGTCCAACATGCCGTCGCTGATATCGATGCCAGTAATTTTATGCGGTTTTAAGATAACAGATGCCATAATAGCTACATCTGCTGTACCGGTTGCAACATCCAATATCATTTTAGGCTGCATGTTCTGCAGCTGCTTAATTGCTTTTTTCCGCCATTTGATATCTATACCGGCACTTAAAAACCGGTTTAAAAAATCATACCGGAAGGCAATGTTATCAAACATGCCGGCTACCTGCTCTTTTTTTCTTAGTGCCGAATCCTTAAAGGGTACTACTTTATCGTGGGCGTAATCTGTCATGGGCGGCAAAGATAAGATGTTTTTAGGGAGATAGAGTTCGGAGTTGGGAGTTCTCAGAGTCGGGAGTTCAGAGCCGGGAGCCGGGAGTCGGGAGTTCAGAGTCGGGAGTTCGGAGTCGGGAGTGTTTGGTTCTTAGTTCAGGGTCGCAGTAAAAATATTGCTTATAGCCAGTTGTCAATTGCCTATTCCCCATTGCCCAGTATCTTTGCAGCATGTTAATCAAATCAGCCAAATATATTATCAGCAGTCCTGACTATGAAAAATGCCCAACACCCGACATGCCGGAGTATGCATTTATAGGCAGAAGTAATGTGGGAAAATCATCGCTCATCAATATGCTATGTAATAATGAAAAACTGGCTAAGACCTCCGGTTCACCGGGAAAAACTCAACTGCTGAATCATTTCCTGATCTCATCTGCTCCAACACCCAAAGCATCACAGCAGCAAGCCAGTCCGGGTAATTTGAAATGGGATCAATGGTACCTGGTGGATTTACCGGGCTATGGTTTTGCCAAAGTTAGTATCAGGAGCCGTAACCGATGGGAGCAAATGATTGAAAACTATTTGCGTAAAAGAGAAAACCTGACCATGGTTTTTGTTTTATTAGATGCCCGGCACAGCCCCCAGAAAATTGATTTGGAATTTTTGGACCAGCTAAGAACCTGGCAGGTGCCTTTTTGCCTGGTGTTTACCAAATCAGACAAGGAAAACCAGCGTACCGTAAATAAGAATGTGAAAGGTTTTTTAGAAGCCATGAAAAAAACATGGCAATTTCTACCGCAACATTTTGTAAGCAGTGCAGTAAAGAAGTTAGGGAAAGAAAAGATACTGTCTTTTATTGAAGAAACAAATAAGAGTTTGGAAGCAGCCAATTAAATCAGAATTTATATTGTTTGTTAAGCCTCAGAGAGGCGATATTTTGGTAGAGCTAAAATCATAAAGACTATCCCCAAGCCACATCGTGGCGACATTTTATGATGTTGCCAATAAAGGTTCTACCAAAATGCCGCCACGCCGTGGCTTTCAAAATATCAAAATCCGTAAAACAAAACAACATTTCCCAATGGTGCTTTGGCTAATAATTTATTTTGTTTTTTAAGCCTCAGAGAGGCGATATTTTGGTAACAAACCAATCCGGCATGGGATGTTGCATACAATTCATCATGAAATAAAAAGTAAATTGAATTATGTTTTAACTTTAGAAACTGTTTTAAAAGCCCCGTAGGGCAATGTCATTAAGTTAAGGGTCTTTAACTCAAAAAGCTGCCACATTGCAGTTCCCTCTCCCTTGGAGAGGGGTTGGGGTGAGGTCTTTACAAAAGCTTAACTTAATGACATTGCCCTTAGGGGCGACAGTTATTATGCC
>JANNSN010000046.1:0-26087 GCA_031402615.1 Chitinophagaceae bacterium | reverse complement strand
GTGTATTCCTGATCAGGGGTAAATAACATCTACGGCTAAACGATAATCATCAGTCCAGGGACCAAACTCCGTTCTTCTTTTTTACCAGTCGTAAGGAAATTGGTTGTTTTTTATCAGGAACGCTTTCCTGGTTTTCCGGATTTACATACGTAATATAATACTGTATATGTTCCGCCGAAGCGGGCTGTTCAACAGAAAAATTAACAGTATCGGCAAACGGCCTGGTTTCAATGAGTGTTGCCATTGAAAAGTCCCCCTTTTTAGTATAGCGTGCATATAATGCAATCTGCCTGATTGGTTGAGTGGTACCCGGCGGGGGAATCACAGAAAAATGTAGCTTTAGACTTTCCGATACCGCTTGATTTATAATCACCGGTTCCGGTGGGATATCTCCCTTGATCCCTGAAATAGGCGGCACCAAAGCCGGATAGCGGTAAAAATTATTTCGGAGGGAATCGTTCCATCCAAGGGGGTTCTTGTAAAAAGACTTGCTGCTGAAATAAACAGCACCGTGAATATTAGGCGTGTTTCTCATAGCGCTCAGTTGCCTGGGAATTAACGTTACATCCTTCCAGATTTTATTAGATCCGGCTTTATAATAACCGAGCCCAATATAACACGCCTTCCCATAAGTATGATTGCTCCACCATTCAAGCAGTGTGTCAAAAGGAGCTGCAGGGTGACCAAACTCCCAGTATAGCTGAGGTACGACATAGTCTATCCAGCCTTTTTCGAGCCACAAAAGAATATCTGCATACAGATCGTCATAGTTTGTTTGCCCTGCTTTGGTAGCGCTTCCCCTCAGGTCTTTATCCTGGTTGCGCCAAACTCCAAACGGCGAAATTCCAAATCTGCAGTTTGGATTTTCTTTGCGGATTACCCGATATAATTGAACAATAATAGAGTCAACATTACTCCGGCGCCAGTCTTCCAAATTCAGTCCATTATTATATTTTTTATAGGAGGCTGAATCCGGGAAATTTTTTCCGGATATACGATATGGGTAGAAATAATCATCAAAATGTATGGCATCAACCGGGTAACGGCTTACCACATCCTTTACTACGTTGGTTAAATACTGCTGTGCTTCTTTATTACCCGGGTCAAAATATCTTTTGGTGCCGTAGTTTAAAAACCATTTGGGGTGAATCCTGGTGATGTGGGTTGAAGCAATGGAAGAACTGCCTATATTAAAAACCGCGCGGTAGGGGTTCATCCAGGCATGAAACTCCATACCACGTTTATGCGTCTCTGTGATCATAAATTCCAGCGGGTCATAATAAGGTACAGGGGGTTTTCCCTGTGTGCCGGTAAGATACTCGCTCCAGGGTTCAAAAGGCGACGGATAAAATGCATCCGTTACCGGGCGTACCTGCACGATCATGGCGTTCATGCCATTACGCTGGTGCATATCCAGTAATTTAACGAACTCTGCTTTTTGCAAATCAGAATCATAATTTCCCCTGGATGGCCAGTCTATATTTTCAACAGTGGCAACCCAAACGCCACGAAATTCGGTCCTGGCCTGGGAAAACGAAACAATGGGAAATAGGCAACAGGCAATAAATACAACAGAGAAAAATGGATATTTCATAAATATTTTTTGATTAATGGGATTGACGGATCTTATCTAATAATGTATTTAAGGTTTTTGCTTCTTTTTCAGAAAGACTACCCAGTATAGCGTCTATCTCTTTATCGTACCGGTCTATTTTTTCAAGTAATTGGATTCCCCGGGAAGCGATGCTCACATCAACCAAACGCTTATCATCTTTGCAAATGGTTTTTTTGGCCAATCCTTTCAAAACCAACCGGTCAACGATCCGGCTGGTATCACTCATTTTATCCAGCATCCTTTCACGTATCTGTAAAGTGGAAATGGGTTTACCTGCTCCTCTTAAAATTCTAAGGATATTATATTGCTGACCAGTTATATCTTCTTTATAAAAAATTTTTTTTATTTTCTCATTCATCCAGTTATAGGTATAAATAAGATTGATGATGCCTTTTTGATGATCGTTTCTGAACGAAGCCTGGCTGATATCTTTTTCTAAACTCATTTTTGAATATTAGGTTACGGTTTTTACGGTTCTGATACTTCTTTGGTAACCTCAGGATTTTTATCAAATTCGTTAATATAAATTCTTACCATAATGAGAAAATAGCTGACAAGCAACGGCCCGAAAATGAGGCCAATAAATCCAAACAGGTTAAGGCCTGCAATAACGCCCAATACCGTAATGATGGGATGCACATCACCCATATATTTCATCAGTTTTAAACGGGCCAGGTAATCTACATTACCCGTTACCACAATGCTGTAAATAGTGAGGCCCAGGGCAGGCAAGTTATGCCCCAGTACAAACAAAAAACCAACCAGCGGTACCCAAACTATCATAGTACCCACCAACGGAAAAAAAGCAAATACCCCGGTCACAAAGCCCCAAAGCCCCCAATCCTCAATCCCAAATATCCAATAACCCAGGGTTGCAAATGCACCCTGTATAATGCATATAATTGGTATGCCCAGCGCATTTGCCTTTATCATCATTTTTGTTTCACCGGCCAGCAAATTCACATTTTCATGCTTTAATGGAATAACCTTGCCCAGGTATCTTTCGGTAGTGCTTCCATGTACCAGTAAATAATATAGAAGAAAAAACATCATGATGAGATTGGTAAGCAATACCATGGTACTGTTTAAAATACCGGGAATGAATGTAGAAATTTTTTGTGCTATCGTTTTTGCACTTTCGGCCGATAAAATAGAAATGCCAGTTTTCTGCTCAACTTTTTGAGATACGGATTGAATACTTACAATTATTTCATGCTGGTTTTCGGCAAGGGTACGTATTTTAGGAGAAGCCAGTGTTATACTGAAATAAACAGGTAATGCAATAATAAGCAGGTAGCCCAGGATAAATAAAAGAGCCGTCCACCCCTTCTTCCATTTTCTTTTGAAGATGAGCTGAAAATATAATGTTCTGCTTAAGATGTATAAAGTGATACCGCCCAGCAGGCCGGGTATAAAAATGGTCATTTTACTTATCA
This sequence comes from Chitinophagaceae bacterium, assembly GCA_031402615.1. Lineage (GTDB taxonomy): Bacteria > Bacteroidota > Bacteroidia > Chitinophagales > Chitinophagaceae > Ferruginibacter. The sequence goes on along the minus strand of JANNSN010000046.1, from coordinate 23,036 downwards.
ATAAGATGCCGATCGTCAGGATCAGGGACAGGATAAGGATCTGCCGCAGGCGTTCATTAAAACTAACTTGATTCATAAACCCGTATTTAAGAAATTTGAAAACTGCTTAGTCTTTCCACACCGAAACCCCTTCGCTGCAATTGGCACAAATATCAATGTTTTTCCTGCTTTTAAAAAGCTCTTTCCTGAATTGTTTGTAATTATCGTTGTGCCATATTTCTTTAAAGGTTTGATTTTTTAAATTGCCTAACCGGTGCGTGGCATCTTTATCAAAACAGCAGGGTACCACCAAACCGTCCCAGGTTATTACATTGGCGTGCTGCAGTTTCCAGCATCGGTTTGCCAGTTTGTTTTTTGCCGTGTAGCTGCCATCTTCATTTTTTTTATAGCGGCTGTATTTATCAATGGTTGGTATTAGTTTATTGGGGTCGGTTTCATATTCATACACCTGTGCGCTTTTAAAACGTACCTCATCAACGCCAACTTCTTTTGCCAGCCGTTTAATATCTTCCACCTGGTGCTCGTTTGGCTTAACCACCAAAAACTGGAAAAAAACAAAAGGTGTTTTGCTTTTCAATTCCTTTTTCCATTTCATGATATTTTTGGCGCCTTCCAGCACTTTATTCAAATGACCACCCACCCGGTATTGCTGGTAAACATCCTGCGTGGTACCATCAATGGAAATGATCAGCCGGTCCAAACCGCTTTCCACCGTTCCCCTGGCAACAGCATCGGTTAAGTAATGCGCATTGGTTGATGTGGCTGTATATATTTTTTTATCGCTGGCATATTTTACCATTTCTAAAAATCCGGGATTCAGGTAAGGCTCGCCCTGGAAATAAAAGATAAGGTATAATAATTCTTTATGAATATCGTCGATGGTTTTTTTAAAAAAATCGTTTTGCAACATACCGGTTGGCCGGGTAAACTGGCGTAACCCACTGGGGCACTCCGGGCAGCGCAGATTGCAACTGGTAGTAGGTTCAAAAGAAACAGACACCGGGTAACCCCATTGCACCGGCCTTTTTAATAAACGGCTGATATAAAAACTGCACAGTACTTTGCTGCCATTTATAAATCGCCGGAAAGTGAGTTTGCTTACTAAATTTTTACTATCGTTCCAATTGAACTGGGGCATGCGCAAAGGTAAGCCGATTGGAAGTACAAGTACAAACAGCCCCGCTTTTTATTGTATTTCGAAAGATGGAAAAACTAAAATAGATCCTGGATACCTGCATCATGTAATTGCCCAGTCATGGTTCGCTCAGCAGTATCCATTTTAACTTTAACCGGTGTAAATATCAGTATATCTTTAGTGAACTTATCGTAGTTATGAAAAATAACATTAAGGGTAATAAAATTCATCACATAAGCCTGTGTTTCTGCCGGCAGCCAGTCTTTCACATCCCAAAAATCAGGATCTTTTTTGCCGGTCTTTTTCATAGCTTCCCATACATTGCCAATACCACAATTGTAGCTGGCAACCATTAACAGGAGGTCATTGTCCAGATTTCTGCTGCGGTCCTTTAAATAGCGGGCAGCCGCAAGGGTTGATTTATGAAAATTCTTTCTGTCGTCTTTTACGGTAGCGGCTTTTTTTACGGCTTTGGCGGCAACTTTGTTTTTTGGTGACTTCTCTTTTGCAGCTGATTGATTTGGAACATATTTTAATCCGTATTCTTTGGCTACCTCATCCATGATCTGCCAGTAACCAACGGCACCGGCTTTTGAAACCGCATTGCCATTAAAGGCGCTCTCCAGGGCGAGTAAGACTTTTAATTCCTGGGGCAAATTATATTTTTTCAGCACGGCGGTAACTTTGGGGAAATAGGTTTTGCTGCGTTTGAAAGTCCGTATAAGATAGGCCCTTCTGTTCACCGAAAATTTTTCGATATAAGAACGTGTTTCTTCCTCGTTACCTGTTAATATTTCGGGGTAAGCAACATTGGCTTCCAGCGTTACATATCCTGCATCCTCATTTTTAGAAACGGCAGCCAATAGTTTTTTCCCGGATGTGTCTGCATCGGTTTCTGCCTTGGCCAAACCGGTAATAGCCAAAGAAAAAAAAAGTATCCAAAGAGATTTGGATACTGTTTGATACAAAAAATGTTGTCTGCTCAAGCTTAATGTCATTTTCAGGTGGGGTACAGAATTAATTACGGGCGAATTTAAAACGGTGCGCTTTTTATATTATTGTCTTTTCACAAAAATTTATAAAAAAATGTATTGTTTTTAATGCAAATTTGTGTCTACCCGCAATATAAAAATCAATCCATTCATTGGCAAAAAGAAAAAAAAGCATATTTAAATCTATTGTAATACCGGTCCTGCTTTTGATGATCGTTACTTCGGCTATTTATTTTATGGACAATTATTTCAACCGTCCCAAATTTGTACGATACCCGGCATTTGGTATTGATCTTCCCGTACAATATGCTATTCACGGCATTGATGTAAGCCGCCACCAGGATAACATTGATTGGACAGCAGTGCGTACGATGCAAGACAAAAAGATTAAGATCGGGTTTGCGTTTATTAAAGCCACTGAGGGCCTGGGCAGGGTTGATAATCGTTTTCGCAAAAACTGGTTTAATGCAAAAAAGGCAATGGTACCCCGGGGGGCTTATCACTTTTTTATCAGCAGCAAAAGCGGAAAAGCACAGGCTGAAAATTTTATTGAAACCGTAAAATTAGCAAAAGGCGATCTGCCACCGGTGTTGGATATTGAATCGGTAAACGGCGCATCGGTTGCCGATATCCGGCAGAGAGCTAAAGACTGGTTGGTAATGATTGAAAAACACTATCAGGTAAAACCGATCATCTATACCAATATTTATTTTTTTGAAAATTTTTTAAACGGGATGTTCGAAGATTATCCACTGTGGGTTGCCCATTATTATGTAAAAGATAAACCCAGGATTGAGCGTAACTGGACCTTTTGGCAGCACAATGAAAAAGGCCATGTAAACGGCATTGATGCTTTTGTGGACTTTAATGTTTTTAAAGGAGACAGTGTAGCATTCAGAAAATTATTGCTGTAATAACAACGTATAAAGTATAATTTTATGATCACAATTTATCGTTTATGGGAATGGAAGATGAAACCAGGGAATTTTTAGTGAGGATCCTGAATACGGTAGCCATTGTTTTATTATGGATGTTGCTGCATGTGTTCTTTGGAATTTATAAGGGTTATGCTTTTTTCGAAGACCGGCCGGATTGGACCAACTACCTGTATTATGTTTTGTTGGTTACCAGTTTTATTGTGCTGATCATTCACCTGAAACGTAAATGGAAGCTATGATCAACTGCTGTGATCGGCAATGATGACCCATTTGTTATTTACTTTTTTTAACAATAGCGTAAAATGTCCGCCTACATCACCTATGCTGCGTGTTAAATGCCATTTACCCACCACAAAAAAATACAATACTGATAATCTTTTAACTTCGAGTATATCAAAACGGAGTTTACCCATGGCTGCCGTATCGGGGTAACCCTTTTTATAATTTTCCAACGTGTTTTGCCAGCCATAAGTAACGCCGCTTTTGCCGATGAACATCAGGGAATCATCCAGCAAATAAGTGCTCATGAAGTTTTCCAGGTTCCCCGCGTTCCAGGCCAGCCTCTGGGCTTCCAGTAAATGGCGAACGGCCTGTTCGTCTTTGGATTGCGCAGACGCCGTTACAAAAAATGCCAACGTAATTATGAAAACAGCGGTGAATTTTTCCATATCGATAAGTTTGAACTATAAATATAGATAAACCCCCACGAATTAACGGATCAACCAATTAATGCTTATGATGCGGAGATGCACATTTACTTCTGTGACACATCCTGTAATTGTAAAAATGAGCACTGATAATGAAGGTAACAGCGATTACCAAAAAATGAATTTCGTAATGAACAAAAAACTGTTTAAGGATCAGGAATATAAACCCGGTACTGAAAATTAAAACAGGGGTAATGGAACGATGATGCCTGATATGGCCGTGAAACAGTGAATAGGAGCCTACAAAAAATGCTAACCCAATCATGCCCCATTCAAAAAATAAATTGTGAATGATGTTGATGCCAAAAACAGGAAGTGTTGTTACAAGAATGGGTAACAGGGCACAATGAATGGCGCAGGCCAAAGATGTGGCAATTCCCAGAGCATCCCAGTTTAATTTGATATTCATATACTGTGCAAAAGTATGAGAAATGCAATAACGTTGCAAATCTATATTATCTCACCCTGGTTTTCAAACCACACATAACTTAGAATATAACATCGTACATCGTAAATCATAAATCAATCAGGGGTTGTAAATTTGCAAAAAATAAAATGGTATGGGGAAACGGATCTTGTTTTACGGAAGTTTTTTTTCGTTGCTTATTGTGGGTTTTTTGTATTTCGTTTATAAAGATGAAGACTTGTCCAGGTCTTTATTGCCGGTTATTAATGCAGATGTAGCAAATTTTTCTTTTACCAACCAGGATGGAAAGCCGATTGATGAAAATAGCGTGGAAGATAAAGTATACGTTACGGAGTATTTCTTTACTACCTGCAAAGGTATTTGTCCGCTAATGAATGCCAATATGCGCCGGGTGTTTGATATGTATAAGGAAGAACCGAATTTTATGATCCTGTCGCATACCTGTATGCCCGAAACTGATTCGATACCGGTGCTTAAAGCTTATGAAGCCAGGATGATCAAGGGAAAACTGGTGAAGAACGATGACGGATCTTATAAGATTGATTACGATTCCGCGGCCAGCATACAACAAACAATGAACAACCCCAATTGGAATTTCGTTACCGGCGACAAAGCGTTATTGTACAAAATGGCCCGCCAGGGTTATATGATTGACAATAATAAACCTGATTCAAACCAAACCATGGCCGACCAGTTTATTCATACCCAGTTTTTTGCTTTGGTAGATAATCAACGCAGTTTACGTGGCATTTATGACGGGCTGAACGAAGTAGAAATACAGAAACTTTTTAAAGACATCAAGGGATTACTGAAAGAAAAAATTACGCCCAAACGGTTTATGAACGGATTTAGTAATAATCCGGAGTGAGGCAGTCGGGAGTTCTTAGTTCAGGGTTCTTAGTTCGAAGCCCGGAGCCCGTAGTCTTGAGTCGTCAGTCGGAAGAAATTCAGGTTGTTTCATCTTTCATCATTGCCCATTCTCAAATAACTTTCAAACACTCCCGACTCCAGACTCTGGACAACCGACTCAGGTCTTCTGGCTCCCGACTTAGGACTCCCGACTCAACACCACGTCTCAAAAAGAATCTTTAAATTTACAGCTACCATGGAAGCATTACTCAACATATTAAAAAAGAACCAGCTTAGCATAACAGAAGGACGTAAAAAAATACTGGAATTGTTTTTGGTAACTCCCGGTGCCCTGGCACATGCCGATATTGAAAAAAGTACCGACGCCAGTTTCGACAGGGTAACGGTTTACAGAACCTTACAGACTTTTGTGGAGAAAGGCATCATTCATAACATACCAACAACTGACAATTCCATCTTATACGCTTTGTGTAAAGACAACTGTGAAGCCGGTCATCACCACGATAACCATGTACATTTTATTTGCGATAGTTGTGATAAAACCATTTGCCTGGATCATGTCAGTATTCCCGATGTAAAATTGCCCAAAGGGTTTACTCAAAAGCAAACAGACCTGGTGATCAGTGGTATATGTGATGCATGTAGAGGTTGATTGCAGATCCGGAGTTGGGCAAATCAGTCGTTCATTTCATTTTTCACAAACTCCATCAACACTTTTATTTTGTCCGGGCTGAAATCAAACGTCAATCCTGCTGTTTTAAAAAGTTCAGGTAACGTTTTGGTACCTCCTAAACTTAAAGCGCTGCAGTAATTGTCCATTGCCAATTGCCGATTGTTTTTAAACTGCATCCACATACCGATGGCACCCAATTGCGCAATACCATATTCAATATAATAAAACGGAACCTCAAATAAATGCAACTGGCGTTGCCAGCCATTGCTGCGGTAGGCTTCCAGTCCGCTGTAATCAACCACATCATCCTGGAACTCCGTTAAGATCTCATTCCAGGTTGCAGTACGTTCTTCATGTGTATGTTTTGGATTTTCGTAGATCCAATGTTGAAATTTATCAATGATCGCGATCCAGGGAAAGATGGTGATCACTCTTTCCAGTTGATGTTCTCTGGCTCTTTTCAGGTCATCCTGATTGGGAAAAAAGGTTTCCCATTCATCCATGCTCATTAATTCCATGGCCATGCTGGCCACTTCGGCAATTTCCATGGGGTATTCCTTAAAGCCGCTGAGCTCTAAAGGATGTGCCAAAAAAGAATGAATAGCATGCCCGCCCTCATGCAACATGGTGGTTACATCATGCATCTGCCCGGCGGCATTCATAAAAATAAACGGGGCACCGGTTTCTGGCAGCGGACAGTTATATCCACCGGGAGCCTTGCCTTTGCGGCTTTCCAGATCGAGTTGATCAAGCTCCTGCATTTTTCTTATGCAATCGCCAAAGAAAGGGCGAAGCTTTGTAAAACAGGCAATAGATTTTTCGATAAGTTCTTCACTGGTTGTAAAAGGATGAAGTGGTTTTATGCCTTCGGGTTCAGCATCAGTATCCCAGGGGCGTAAGATATCCAATCCCAGTTTTTCTTTTTTATTCCGGTAGATGATATTCACCAGGGGCAATACATGTTGCTTTACGGCTTCATGAAATTTAAAACAGTCTTCCCTGGTATAATCAAAACGACCTAGTTCTTTAAAGCGGTAGTCGCAGTAATTGGGGAAACCGGCATTGATGGCTTCCCGGTTTCTTTTTTCAATCAATTGATCAAATAAACTGTTTAATGCTTCTGCATCAACCAGCCTCCGGTCGTTTATTTTTCGGTACACTTCTTCTCTCAATGACCTGTCGTGGTTTTCTAAAAATTTAGCCGCCTGTTGCAACGTGTATTCTTTATCATTAACCGTAACCGTCATCATACCCGTTAAAGCACCGTATTGCTGCTGCATCACGGAAACCTCGGCCTGGATAGGAATATTTTCTTCCCGGTATAATTCAATGCTTTTACGCATGCTGCGCAGGTAGGTAAAATAGGTGGCTTCATCCAGTTCCTTCGTACGCGGATGATTGACCATTTTCCTGTTCAATGCATCGGCATAAGGTTGAATTTTTGGCTGAATTTCCATGCAGAAAAAAGTAAATGCCTCTTCCAGCAACTTGTTTTCGGTATCGCAGGTCATTTTGATTTGACGCCAGCAGGCATCTTCATTCACCAAGGCCTCCAGTTCACTCTGGTCCTTTAGCCATTGTTCCAGGTCTTCCTTACTATCGATCTTCCTGTCTGACAGTTCTTTAAAAAAAGGTTCCAGGCTTGGCCAGCCGGTAACCCGGAAGTCGTTGGGAACAAAATGGCGGGGGAGTTTTTTTATGTTGGCAGTGTAGTTCATATTCTAGCTAAATTATTACTCTTCTGTCATTTCGACGATAGGAGAAATCTGTGTTAATCATACAAATAGATGTCTCCTATCGTCGACATGACAGTAAAAAAGAGTTTGTTATGTCTAACCCGATATTTGTCGGGAAAGAAATCTGTATTAAATAAATAGATGTCTCGTACCTCAACATAAAAGAACAATGGTTTTGTCATTTCGATTCCTGTCATTTCGATTCCTGTCATTTCGACTATAGGAGAAATCTGTGTTAATCATACAAATAGATGTCTCCTATCGTCGACATGACAGCAAAAAAAAATAGCTTAATTAATCTTTTCTATGAGTCATATCCTTCGGTGGCCACTCTCCCAATAATTCTTTATTTAAAAATTCTCTCTCCGGGTTCATTGAATCGATCAGCTTATCTTTTTTCTCCCTTCGCCATTTTTTGATTTCTTTTTCTCTGGCAATTGCATCATTTACATAATCATAGTCTTCATAATAAACCAGATAGATAAGATTATAAAGCGATGTAAATGCGTTTGAGAGAGGGTTGTCCTGTTCTAAAAAGTGTTCGATAAGACGTTGTTCCAAATCATTGGTCATTCCAATGTATAATACTGTTTTTGTGAAATTGGTTAATATATAAACCGAGTATTTTGTTTTGGAAACTTTCATATTTTATATAAAATAGATTTCTCCTAACGTCGAAATGACAGATTATGCCATCTTCCTCGGTGTATTTATTTTCTTGGGCGGTGCTGCTTTTACTGCCGCAGCTTTGCCTTCGGCCCTTGGTTTGTTATCCGGAACAACTGCATCGGTATCCGGCAAATCAGATAATTTGATTTCTACCTGATTGGCCGTTAAAATTCCAAACCATTTTACCATCTTTTTCATATCACTGGCATAAACCTTGCTGAAATCCATGGCTGGATAAACTTTTTCAAAATACTTTTTCACTGCTGCCGTATCGCTGTCGGCCGGTATTTTTTCTGTACTGGCAACCATGGCCGTAAAAATATCAACCAGGTTCACATTATCCGTGGTTGTAAAAACCTCGATACTCTCCAAATGCGAAAACTGGTGCACCCGGGTGCTTACAAATTTTGTGCTTTTGTCTTCCAGCGATTTTACAACTCCTCCATCGGCTTTCGATGACAATAATTCAAACAATCCCGGTAAGCCGGTCACTGATACCAATTTGCTATATTCCATATTCGTTGTTTATTTTTAGGGCTGCAAGTTAATTCTAAAAAGGCAATTTATCTATTCGTTTAATAAACTGCAATGGTTAAAACCCTTAATACCGTTCATACCGGGTATTTGCCATACTTACCTGAAAAGACTGTTTTTACTTAAAATAGCTGCTTGCTGCGCCAGTTTTATTACAAACCGTCGTCTAATAGGGCATACAAAAGAAAAATTATGAGATTAAGTTCTGTTTTATTGGTGTTTGTTTTTAGTTTGACGGCAGTAATTGCAAAAAGCCAAAATATTATACTTAAAGGAATATTAACCGATAAGGACAGTAAAGCACCCATTGAAGGCGCAACAGTTACACTTGCTTACGAGAAGGATTCGTTGAATCCAAAAACCGTATTGTCAGATGCACAGGGAAATTTTGTAATTAACGGTTTAACAGCCGGAAAATACAGGCTTATCACAAGTACAATCGGCTATGATATAATCTTACAAAACATCAACTTGCAGGCCAGCAATAAAGTGCCATTGCAGTTTAACCTTATTAAAATGACTAAGGAAATGGAAGCTGTTGTGGTTAAAGCCAAAAAACCCCTGGTAACTCAAAGAGGCGATACGCTGGAGTTTAATGCCAGCGAATTAAAAGTTAATCCTGATGCAAATGCAGAAGACATGATCAAAAAATTACCAGGTGTTACAATAGATAAAGATGGCAATGTAACTGCAGCCGGCGAACAAATAAAAAAAGTAACGGTTGATGGACGTGATTTTTTTGGTGATGATGCTACAGCAGCCTTAAGAAATTTACCGGCATCGGTAATTGATAAAATACAGGTTTTTGACAGATTAAGTGACCAGGCTGCTTTTACCGGCTTTGATGATGGCAACAGTACTAAATCTATAAATATTGTAACTAAGGCAAACATGCGTAGTGGCCAATTTGGACGGGTATATGCAGGAGCAGGAACTGAAGGGCGCTATACTGCCGGAGGTAATATGAGTATGTTTAAGAAAAACCTTCGTTTAACTTTTGTTGGATTAACTAATAATGTTAACCAACAAAATTTTGCATCGCAGGATTTACTGGGTGTTACCAGCAGCAGCGGAGGTGGAGGCAATCGTGGTGGTGGCAACCGCGGTGGTGGTTCCGGGGGATTTAGTGGTGGTGGAAATAACAGCAACTTTACTGTTGGCCAGCAAAACGGAATAAGCAAAACAAATTCTTTCGGTTTAAATTATTCTGATGTGTGGAGTAAAAAAGTAGATGTTTCAGGCAGTTATTTTTTTAACAATAGTAATACCAATAATAACCAGGAATCGAATACCGAAAGTATTCAAACTTCGGGCAGCAACCAGTTTTATAATGAAAATGTGCTGTCAAATACTGTAAACGATAACCACCGGATCAACTTCCGGCTTAATTATAAAATTGATTCCAGTAATTCTTTAATGATTTCCCCAAGCTTTAGTTTTCAAAATAATAAATCTATAAAAGGGATATTGGGGGATAATTCTTATTCACCAACAGATTTAATCAGCAAATCAATTAATAATACCGATAATAAAGCATCGGGCTATAATTTCAATAACAATATTTTGTTCCGTCATTCTTTTGCTAAAAGAGGAAGAACTATTTCGGTAAACTTTAATACAGCTTTTAATAATAAAGAAGGTGACACCTATGTTCAAAGTGTAAATTACTATTACAAACCTACCGGAGATATAAGGGATTCACTTCAGCAGTTTACTAATCTTTTAACTAATGGATATCAGTTTTCTGCTAATATTTCTTATACAGAACCCGTTGGTAAAAAAGGTCAGTTACAGTTTAATTATTCCCCTTCTTATTTAAAAAGCAATTCAGACCAGGAAGTTTATCAATATGATTATACGGGAGGAAAATATTCAGTATTTGATGATTCACTTTCCAATAAGTTTGACAATGTTACCATGAAACAAAGTTTGGGTGGCAGTTACCGTTTGGGCGACAGAGATAATATGTTTTCTGTTGGATTAACTTATCAATACACCTTATTGGCCAGCGACCGGATATATCCAACCGTAGCCAGTTTAAGCAAAACATTCAATAATGTATTGCCTAATTTAATGTGGACTAAAAAAATTAATGCAAAAAACAGTATCCGTTTATTTTATCGTTCCAGTACCAATACACCATCTGTAACGCAATTACAGGACGTTTACAATAATAACAATCAACAGTTTATTACTACCGGCAATCCAACGCTTAAGCAACAGTTTGGAAATACACTTAGTACCAGATATACTTATACCAATACAGGTAAATCTAAAAGTTTTTTTGCTAACGTGTTCTTACAACAAAACAGTAATTATATAACCAACGCAACCTATACAGCTTCTCAGGATAGTGTTTTAAACAGTTCTGTTATATTGTATAAAGGATCTCAACTATCAAAGCCGGTAAATATTGACGGGTATTGGAGTCTCCGCTCATTTTTTACATACGGCATGCCTTTAAAGTTTATAAAATCGAACCTGAGTATTAATGCCGGTATATCTTATACCAACACACCTGGTTTAATTAATAATGTTCGTAATAATTCTAAAGCCTATACCTATAATACAGGGGCGGTAATTGCCAGTAATATCAGTGAGTTTATTGATTTTAATGTTAATTATTCAGTGAATTTCAGCGATGCAAAAAATTCAATTCAACCACAATTAAACAATAAATATGTATCACAATCTGCCGGCCTGCAATTGAATTTGCTATCGAAAAAGGGCTGGTTTATTCAAAATGATATAAACAACCAGGTCTACAGTGGTTTGACCGATGGGTTTAATCAGAATTACTGGTTGTGGAATGCCGGGATTGGTAAAAAATTCCTAAAGAAACAAGCCGGAGAATTAAAACTTACGGTATTTGATCTGTTGAAACAAAATCAAAGCATTACCCGAACAGTTACAGAATCGTACATACAGGATGTGCAAAATAAAGTGTTGCAGCAGTATTTTATGTTAACCTTTACTTACAGTCTTAAGAATTTTGGTACAGCAAAAACAATCAATAATAATTCTGGTTTTGACAGAGACAGAATGAGAGGACAAGGTGGAAATCGTCCGTTTTAATTATATTTAGGACGATAACTAAATGAAACGTTTTGAACCAACCTGAATTAATTGTGCAACTGCAGCAGGGAGATGAATCGGCTTTTACAAAGCTGGTTGATGAATGGCAGGATATGGTTTATAATACGGCATTAAGTATTGTACAAAATGAAGAGGACGCAGATGATATTACACAGGAAGTTTTCATACAGGTATATCAATCGGTTAGTTCTTTTAAAGGTGATTCAAAATTTTCTACCTGGCTTTATCGCATTACCCTCGGTAAAGCATTGGATCTTATAAAGAAAAAGAAACGTAAAAAACGTTTTGGTTTTGTACAAAGTCTGTTTGGCCATGTAGAAGGCAAACATACACATGCGGTTGAATTTGATCATCCGGGTGTGCAATTGGAAAAAAAGGAAAAAGCCAATGAATTATTTAAAGCGTTAAGGCAGATACCGGACAACCAGCGAATTGCTTTTACGTTACATAAACTGGAGGGACAAACTTACCAGGAGGTTGCTGAGATCATGAATACCAGTTTATATGCGGTGGAATCGTTGATGGGAAGGGCAAAAGCAAATTTGAAAAAAGAATTGAGTAAGTATTATAACAATATGCAGGGACACTAAATGATACGTTATGAACAGGAAAGAACATGTAAATAAACTGGTTGAAGAGGCGCTTGACAGTGTTGATCGTATTCAACGGGCAGCGGCAAAGCCTTTTTTGCTTACCCGTATTAATGCCAGGATGAATAAAGAGACGGAGTCGGCCTGGGAAAAAGCCGGCCGGTTTATAGCGAGACCTGCTGTAGCTTTTACAGGCCTGTGTATGATTATTTTAATTAACGCAATGGTGTTTTTATTGAACAACCCTTCCGCTGCAGAAACTGCAACAGAGCAGGTTGTACAAAGCCCGGCCGATGAATTTTCTGTTACCGTAGCCACGATCTATGATTTTGAAAATACCCAACCATAATGATAAACCCACAAAATAAAAACAAGGTCTTTCTTAGCATTATCGGTATTTTACTGGTTGCCAATATTGCCATGGTTTCATTTTTCCTGTTGAAGAAAGATGGAAACAGGCGTGAAAAACAGCGCCCGGACAGAAAAACGATGATCGCCAATTTTCTAAAAACGGAGATTGGATTTGATACGCTTCAATTACAGCAATATGATACACTCAGTGTAAGGCATAAGGAACGTGCAATTAAAATGTTTGATAGTGCAGGAAGCAGTAAAGACAAACAGTTTAAAGAACTGGCGGCAGCTAATTTCAGTGATTCAGCCATGCGCAGTATTGCTGAACGCTCAGCGGCTACACAAAGAATAATGGAGTTGAACATGTTTGCACATTTGAAAAATGTAAGATTACTTTGTACACCCGGGCAATTGCCAAAATTTGATTCGCTTTTTGTAAAAATGCTTAACAGGAAAAATGGTGAGGGAAGAAAGAAACCGGGCGATTCTGCCAGGTACAAAATAAAAGAATAAAAATAGTCATCGAAGGATATGGATTCAGCCTTCGTATATTAAAACAAGTCACAAACCTTAAAAAAAAAAATGAAAAAACAATTTGTATTGATGGCCATTGCTGCCATATTCAGTTTTACAGCAGTAAGTGCCCAGGGCGGTGGCGGTCAGCGTATGACTGTTGAAGAAAGAACTGCTGCGGCTATTGAGAAAATGACGCCTTTAAATCTAGGCAGCGATGTAAAAAGCAAAGCGGATGCGATCATTACGGCTTTTTATAAAGAGCAACAGACTGTTATGGAAGAAATGCGCAGCAGCGGTAGTTTTGACCGGGAAGCTTTTGGCGTAAAAAGGAAGGAAATGGCAGAAGCCAGAGACAAAAGATTAAAAGAGATATTTACAGAAGAGCAGTTTACTAAATGGACAAAAGAAATTGATCCTTCGATAAACCCACCCAGAGGCGGCGGACAAAGAGGTGGTGGAAAATAGCTTTCATAAAGGTGAATGCGAACAAAAGGTCCTGTAATTTATTGCAGGGCTTTTTTATTAATACTTCACAGCAGCTTTATAATCGTAGATTCAATTAAAAAAATGCTCCGCAATTTTGCGGAGCATCAACCTGCCGATCGGTATCGGCACCAACGTGTAACCATCTGCAGGTATCCAGCAATCAAATCAGTCCTTTCCACCTCAACAGCCCGGCACCGCCCAATATGGCAGCGCCAAATAAGATCATACCTGCAGGTATGGTTTTTTTATTTTCCATCTCATCTTTTACCTGGGGTAACAAGGTTGCGTATTGTACCGAAACATTAGTTTCCTGCTCATTTTTTGCAGTAGCCTCTTCCTGCCAGTTGTTGAGATTGGTGCCGGTGAGTATCGTCAGTTCTCTCAATTCCTTTTTTCTTCTTTCCCTTAAGTCCTTTAGATATTTTTGACCTGTTGCACAATTAAAACTACCGGTGGCCGGGTGTGTAATAATATACCTCGCTTGGTAGTTTTCTGTATTGGATGTAACCTGGAACATCAGGTCCTGGGCAAATGATCTTCTGTTATACCGGAAATGCAGCCTGGTAAAATGTACGTTCCTGTTGTCATTGTCAAATTCTTCATCGTCCAGGTCGTTGTAATCGTTCCAGTCTTTTTTGCCGAGCCACCAAACACCGCTCTGCAGCAGGTCTTGCTCCGTTGGTGGGTTTCCAACGCAGGGGTCACATTTCATTTGGTTAACGGGCGTAACATTCCAGGCATATTCCAGGAAGGAAACGCTTTTATCTTCTTTTTGCCATTGGTTGGTAAACAGGTTACCATAAAAAGTACCAAATTTTTTCTGCACAAACAATGGAATATTTTTATTGCTCGCTATATCTACATTGCGGTAATTGGTACTTTCAATTCTTCCTTTCCTTGTGAAAGCATAAATGATCAGGTCCTGATCACCATCGGCATTGGCCATCCCCAAACGAATGGGTAGCATGAATTTCGGCGACTTAAAACTGATTTGAATAGGACGTAGGAAATTATTATTCAGTTTCTGCTTTTCTTTTTCATTAACCTTTACCACAAAAAATTTGAGATTGCTTTTAATGTAAGGATCCAACACTTCCTCTGCATTAGCGGGGATCTTATATCCATTCTCATTTAACCAGTTTTTTAAACCACTACTTTCTTTGGCGCTCAGGATCAGAATATCATATTCGCCAACAAGGTACCGGGCTTCAATTTTTACGGATGATTTTTTAAGGCCGAATGCGGAAATAACAGGCGCTTCGTTTAATTGAACACCTGCTGCCTTGCCTGATAATTTATCTTCCAGTTCATAATTTTGGCAGGGATTTTGGTCCCAATACTCTACCAGTCTCGGCGCACTGTAATCATTCAGTTTTTGAAAAATAGACTGGTCAACCACTTTAATGTCATCTTTCCGCAAAACAACAGGCACCGGCACCACCATGGCAAAATCTTTGGTATCGCCTTTAAAGTCGTTGTACATGGTAATAACCGACCTGTTGCCGTCTCTTACAAGAATAACCTGGCTGGTTTTGTTTTTTAATGTTCCATCTGCCTTGCTTACATAAAAGCCGCAAAAAGAGAAAATCATGGGTGATACAGCTATAAGTACCCCGATAATGAATAGTTTCTTTTTCATAATTTAATTTTTAGTGTTAAGAATTACCTGGTTGATTTATAATAGACGATTTGCAGAAAATCTTCCTCTTTAATTGAATTTAATTTTGGTTTCACCCACTCAAATTTATTTGCTATAAAATATTTATCGAGAATGGGAACCAATGGCTGGGCCAGCACCAGTACAAAAATGGGAGCACCATTGATGAAACCAAATGCAGATAGATAAAACGCGACTGCGGCAATGGCTGCACTCCATACAACGCGGACAACGGTATGATTCGGAATTGTTTTGGGGTCGGTTATCATAAAAAAGGAAAAGATCAACAGGCTGCCGGTGCTAACCGATTGTATAAAATGATCCATGGGCCAACCGAGATAGCTGATCTGTCTTATGAAGATCAATCCCGCAAACACGCCCAAAAAGGAAAGACTGACATCCAGCTTTTGGATCCTGGTGGTAATCAAAAAACCCAAACTTAAAACGCCAAACAGGATAACCGCACTGCTTCCCCACTGGCCGGGACTTATCCAGGCATTGCCGGTTAATAAAATGGCAAGTACAATTCCCAATGCCGAAGGGTTAAAAATATGCTTTCCATTTATCCTTAAAATATATTTTGAAAGTATAGAAACCGTAGCAGCAAAAACCGCCACCCACCAGAGATTAGTTTTTAGTAAGAGGCATAGCCCGAATGAAGAAATAAGCACAGATGGAATTCCGTTTTTTAGCCGTTGCAGATAAGGCAAATGTTTCTCTCCTAAAAAATACTCACACAGAAACTGCACTGCAAGGCTTGTTATGAAATAGGTAGCATATAGCCAGCTTTCATTTTTCCAGTGCAAAACAAAAATTCCATAGCATAAAAAAATGCTTTGAAAAATTATTTGAAAGTACCGGGCATCTTTAAATAATGGAACTGAAAACATAACTGTTGAATTTGTGAACAGGATGAACCACAAAACAGGATTACACAATTCAATTGTTAAAAAATCGTCAATGAAGGCAAAATTAATATTTATGGAAAATAAGCTGTATCTGCATCGCCGCTCATCAATAAACTGTTATTTATTGTTTTATATTTCTTATTTTGATAACGAAAAGAATGAAAGGGTAACAAGCAGACAGGGTAATCTAAAGTAAATGACAGACGGGAATAAATGCGGATAAAAGATGAAGCTTTTGAAACTTATGTATTGTCTTGCATAAAAACTATTATGAGAAAATTAGCACTTTACATCATCGCAATCTGTTTTACTGCTTCAACCCAGGCACAAAAATTACCCTGTAGTAATACCGTTTACCGCCAGTTTGATTTTTGGATTGGCGAATGGGAGGCCTTTGGTCCGGGTGGAAAAAAAGCAGGCGACAGTAAGATTAGTTTAATTCTGGATAGCTGCATCATTTTCGAAGAATGGACCAGTGCATCACTTCAACAGGGCTTGCGTTATGCAGGTAAAAGTTTTAATACCTACAATGCAGCTACTAAACAATGGCAGCAAACCTGGGTAGATAATGTGGGCGGAACCAATGAGTACATGCAGGGTAAATACGAGAACAACCAAATCATTTATTCATCCACACCATTTAAGATCAGTAAAGACAGCATGGCAATTCGTAAAATGACGTTTACCAATTTGAGTAAAGATAAACTGAGGCAACAGGGCGAAATCAGTAAAGACAATGGCACAACCTGGAGTACTGAATATGATCTGGAATACAGAAGAAAAAAGAATTAACTGGTAATGCAGGCAACAATAAAATACGGTATGTTATTTATACTGCTGTTAAATATAGCCGGTTGTAATAATAAAAAAGAGGAATATTTTACCGGAGAAATTGTATACGCTTACACTTATGAAAGTAACATATTAAATATAGATTCTCTGGTAAAAGAAAGACCGGTAAAAGGTATTTTCAGATATGACTTGAATAATTACCAAAGTCAGTTTCAGGGAAAAGATACTTTTACTTATTATTATTCTGGCAGCCTGAACAAATGTTTATCGCAAGCAGGCAGCAGTGAAAATTATGAATGTGAAGATTATGGAATGGATACAGATTCGGTAGTAAGTTGGAAAATGTACGTTGCAAAAGAAATGATTCTTGGGCACAATTGCGATATTTTAGAATTGCAGAAAAAAGCATCTTTTGTAAAATATTATGTATGTAAAACAGAAAAAACGGCACCAGCCACGTACCAAAAACACAAAGCCTATAACTGGGATGTGTACGGAGAAAAAGCAAAAGGCGGTTTAATATTGAAACTGGAACACCGGTTTAAAAATTTTACCATGAAAGGCATTGCCACTGATTTAATAAAACCGAAAGAAAAATTTAAGGCTCTTGAAATTGATGAAAAGAAAATAATTGAACTATGTAACTTAAAACGTCCGTCGGATGGTTAAAAATAAAAAAATGAAAAAACTAAAACTGTTTATTGCAATAATTTTTATTGCCGGCAAAGGCTTTGCCCAGATGGATGTGCCGCCAAGTGGCGGCAATCCACGAGCTACTATTTCCGAGGAAGTGGGTATAACTTCTATTACTATTAAATACAGCCGTCCCGATGTAAATAAACGGGAAGGTAAAATTTATGGCGACGGAAATATTGTTCCTTATGGCTTTACAACCAACAGTTTTATTACAAACAAAAACACGGCCCCGTGGCGGGCGGGTGCAAATGAAAACACCATTATTACTTTTGAGCATGATGTTAAAATAGATGGCCAGGCTTTAAAAGCAGGCAGCTACGGGCTGCATATGGCTATGTCTGCAGATAATGCCATGCTTATTTTTTCTAACCAAACAGAAGCCTGGGGTAGTTTTTATTACGAAGAAAAATATGATGCACTGCTGGTTAATGTAAAACCAGTTACATTGGATAAAAGCGTGGAATGGTTGAAGTACGAATTTATTGAACACAAAGAAAAACATTGTGTGATAGCGATGCAGTGGGAAAGATTATCCGTTCCGTTTAAGGTAGAAGTGGATGTAGATAATATTGTATTGGCAAGATTAAGGGAACAAATAACCAGCCAGAAAGGTTTTAATAGTACCAATATGCTGCAGGCGGCACAATACTGTTTAAATAAAAATATTAATTTAGAAGAGGCACTTGCATGGAGCATCAGGGCCATCAATGGTTTTCAGGGACAAAAAAGTTATATAACTTTGCGTAATCTTGGTGTAGCTTATGAAAAATTAAACCGTATTCCACTGGCAGATTCTACCATGAACGAAGCTTTGTTAATTGCTACTGCCAATCAATACACCGGTTATGGAAGAATTTTGATTACCCAAAAAAGAGTTGATAAAGCCATGGAAATATTTATGGCTTCTCAAAAAAGGTATGGCGATGTTTGGGGAGTAAATAATGGATTCATGAGCGGCTACTCGGCCAAAGGCGATTTTAAAAAGGCAATTATGCATGCCGAAAAAGCTTTAGTACAGGCGCCAAACGAAGCATCCAAAAAACAAATAGAAGGATTTTTGGTAAAACTGAAAGAAGGGAAAGATATAAATGCCCCAAACCCCTAATGGGGTTTTAAAAACAGTAAGGCAATAATATTAATAACACACTCAATTCCCCTTTAGGGGATAGGGGCAAAAACTACAAACATGCAAAACGCAATCAGCTGGTTTGAAATACCAACCACCGATATAAATCGTGCTCAAAAATTTTATGAAACCATTTTTGGTATAACCATGATGCCGATGGACTTGCCTAATATTCAAATGAGGATGTTTCCGCTGGATGATATGATGACACAGGTTGGGGGCGCATTGGTTGACAGTGGTGGCTTTCACAAAGCATCTGCAACCGACGGGCCATTGATCTATTTAAATGCAAACCCGGATGTACAACTTGTATTGGACAAAGTGGCGGCAGCCGGCGGTAGTATTATGATGCCTAAAACTGAAATAAGCCCTGAGTATGGTTTTATGGGTGTGTTTATGGATACAGAGGGCAACAGAGTTGGTTTACACTCAGTTCCTCAATAAAAATAATTTTATGGAATACAACTGGAGCTCGTTTACAAAACGAATAAACATCAATGCCACTGTTGAAGATGTATATGCTATGTGGGCAACCAAAGCCGGAATGGAAAAATGGTTTTTACGCAAATGTGATTTTACAGAAGCAAACGGCGAACCCTTATTTGATGAGGTGGCTGTACAAAAAGGTAACCCGTTTACCTGGTACTGGCATGGCTGGAGCGATGAAACTAAAGAAAATGGAACCATATTAAATGCCAATGGCACCAATACCCTTTCTTTTACATTTGGGCAGGAAGGCGCTGAAGGGATGATTTGTACAGTTAGTGTTTATGAAGAACTGGGTGAAATTATTTGTGAAATTTTGCAGGAAAATATCCCAACTGACGAAAAAGGGAAAACATATTATCACATCGGGTGCATGACCGGCTGGAGTTTTTACCTTGTAAATATGAAAAGTATTTTAGAAGGAGGTATTGATTTAAGAAATAAAAATGAAGAATTAAAAAGGGTTGTTAATTCTTAAATACAATATTCATGGCCTACTGGATAAAACTGGCGCTTGAATATAATAAGATCGCCAATGCATCTAAAAAGAAAAGGAAATGACTAAAACCTTTATTGCAATTGTTGTTATATTAAGCTTATCTGCCTATATTATTTTAGACAATAAAAAAGTATTTAAAAAACTGTACTCACTGGAAGGTACCTGGAAGATGAATACCAAACGGGGAGCCATTTGTGAAGAATGGAAAAGGATTGATAAAAATTATTTGCAAAACCGGGGATATATGATAAAAGGTAAAGATACCCTCGTAACTGAAAGAGTTACCCTCACAAATACCAGGTCAGGTATTTTTTATACTTCAACTGTTGAAGATCAGAATAACAAAAAGCCCATTGCTTTTAAAATGACCCAGGCCGAAGACAATAAGTTTGTTTTTGAAAACCCTGAACATGATTTTCCCAAACGAATTGTTTACAGATTTGTAACAACCGATTCGCTACATGCTTTTGTTGATGACGGGACCGAGGCAGGCAAAAAACAAAATTTTTATTACAAACGCCAGTAACCAATGCTATACGGTTTAGAAAGATCATACGAAATTCTGGAAAGAACACCGGCTGTTATGCAATCGTTGCTTGCAGGATTAAGCGATGACTGGATATTGCCCAACGAAGGCCCCGAAACATTTTCGCCTTACGATGTGATTGGCCATTTAGTGCACGGCGAAAATACCGATTGGGTGGTAAGAACAAAAATGATTTTGGAATTTGGTAATACCCAAACTTTTGAAAAGTACGACCGGTTTGCACAATATGAAGACAGCAAGGGCAAAACCTTACAACAGTTGCTGGATGAATTTACAGCAATACGTAAAGAAAACATGGTTTGGTTCAGATCATTAAATTTAACCGAAGCTGATCTGGATAAAAATGGAATGCACCCGGTTTTGGGTGAAGTAACTTTGCGGCATTTATTAGCCACCTGGGTGGTGCACGACCTTACACATATTGCACAAATATCCAGGGTAATGGCAAAACAATATAAAGAGGAAATGGGGCCATGGACTGAGTTTTTCAGGATACTCGACTTTTAATTTTTAAAAAATAACGCCGCATTTTAATTCCTGTTATTTAATTGACAAACAGCATATTTTTTGTAAATTTGAGGAAGAAAAAATGCAAAAAATAAGGCCTCATATTATCAACAGCGCCCTGCTCTGGGAGTACGATCTGGAAACTTTTAATTACGAAAAATCGTATAAGATTGTAATTGAAAGGGTGCTACAATTGGGCAACCTGGAGGAGTGGAGAAATATGGTGAATTTTTACACCCGGGAACAGATTTTGGAAACAATAGCATGGAGTGCACAGTTAGATAAAAGAGATAAAGATTTTTCAATATTTTTCTTAACCTCAGGATTTTTACATGCTGCATAAAAACCCTTTTATAATTTCACCAAAAACATTCAGGCTGATTCAGGAATTGCAAAGCCTGCCGGAATTAAAAGAATTTTTTTTAGTAGGAGGAACTTCATTGGCATTGCAACTTGGCCACCGTAATTCCATAGATATTGATTTATTTAGTCAACATGATTTTAGCGATGATGATATTTTAAACCTTCTCAATTCAAAATTTGAAGTAAAGGAAATTTATCGCAGAAAGAATACCATCATTTCCTTGGTTGATAATATTAAAACTGATTTTATAAAGCATGCTTATCCCCTTATTCTGCCTCCAATAACTGAAGAAGCCATTACTTTTTTAAGTAAAGAAGATATTGCTGCAATGAAATTTCATGCCATTATTAAAAGCGGTAAAAGACTAAAGGATTTTATTGATATTTATTATTTACTGCAACATTTCAGTATGCAGCAACTGATCGGTTTCTTTACCCAAAAATACACTTACAGCAATCCCATGATTGCTATGAAGGCAGTTAATTACTTTGATGAAATTGATGAAAACATAGATCCTCCAAAACTTTTGGTTCCCGTTACTATAAAACAAATTAAGGCACGCATACAGGAAGCAACACAAAAACCATTTAAAATATTTTAAAATAATTATTATGCAATCGAAAGCAACAACTGTTGACCAGTACTTAGCAGAAGTTCCTGCCGACAGGCAGGGCGCCATGAACAAACTGCGTAAAGAAATTTTAAAAAATTTGCCTGGAGGATTTAAAGAAACAATGGGCTATGGTATGATGGGCTATTGTGTGCCACATTCCATTTACCCGGCAGGCTATCATTGCAACCCGAAAGACCCGTTACCCTTTGCCGGCATGGCTTCGCAAAAAAACAGCATTAACTTTTATCACATGGGTATTTATGCAGATCCGAAACTGCTTAAATGGTTTACTGATGAATATGCAAAAACCGGTTTGGGAAAACCGGATATGGGTAAAAGTTGTATGCGGTTTAAAAAACCGGAGCATATTCCCTATACATTAATTGGAGAATTAATGTCTAAAATTACAGTAGACGACTGGATAGCAATGTATGAATCAGTATTAAAAAATAGCCGGAAGCAAAAATAAATTATTTCAGAAAATCATCTACATCCTTTCTGTACTTCCTGCCAACGGGTATTTCAAAGCCATTAAATTCTATTTTTCCGCCGGCAAAAAAGGTTACCTTTTGCTTTGCTGTAATAAATGATTTGTGAACCCTCATAAAATCAGCCATGCCCAGTAATTCTTCCATTTCTTTCATGGTGCTTCTTACTACATATTTTTCCTCGCCACAATAAATAATTACATAGTCCTTCAGGGCCTGCACATGTGTTACCTGGTTTTTGGCAATTGTTTTTCTAAGCTTACCTGTTTTGATGAGCAGGCTGTCATTTTTAGTATTTCCACTTTCAATATTCGATTTTAGTTTATAGAGTTCAATAAAATCAGCGGCTCTTTTAACAGCTGTTTCAAACCTTTCGTAGCGCATAGGTTTTACCAGATAATCCATTACCCCCAGTTCAAATCCTTCCAGCGAATAATTGATATAGGCTGTGGTAAAGATCGTAACCGGTTTTTGAGGTAACGACCTCAGCAAAGCAACTCCTGTTTCTTCGGGCATTTCTATATCAAGGAATAAAATATCAATGGTATGCATGGATAAATATTCCCTTGCTTCCGCAGCAGAAAATGCCTGTTTTGCAATATGGAGCATATCTGTCCTGTTTATATAATC
>JANNSN010000045.1:0-25316 GCA_031402615.1 Chitinophagaceae bacterium | reverse complement strand
GTTTACTGCTGTTTTTTATACAGATTTTTTTTATTGATGATTGCAAGGCTGGAGTGTGATGCAGCACATCGAATAAACCTTTTCCAACTACTCCGAAACCGAAAAGACCGATGTTTAATTGATTGCTCATGAGGATTTTTTTGATTACACTAATTATAAGTAATTACAAGAATTATTGTTTGTTCAATTATTTTATGATGTACAAGAGTGCGACGCCAATGAAGTTAAATCGAATTACAAATGCTTGGCTCAAAAAACAAAAGACACAATCTTCGCTTATATCTCCCAGATTTCCTCCCCTTTTGGGGGAGATAGAGGGGGCTTATTTAAACGCATTGATCCCCGTAACATCCATCCCCGTAATCAGTAAATGAATATCATGGGTACCCTCATAAGTGATCACGCTCTCCAGGTTCATCATGTGGCGCATAACAGGGTATTCGCCCGTAATGCCCATCCCGCCCAGCATTTGGCGGGCATCCCTGCAGATATTGGTAGCTACTTCACATGCATTTCTTTTGGCCATACTTACCTGCTGGGGTGTAACATTTCCTTCATTCATTAAAACACCCAGCCGCCAGTTTAATAATTGGGCCTTGGTGATCTCTGTAATCATTTCGGCCAGTTTTTTTTGTTGCAGCTGAAAACCTCCGATGGGTTTTCCAAACTGAATTCTTTCTTTGCTATAGTTTAACGCGGTGTCATAACAATCCATGGCAGCACCAATAGCACCCCAGGCGATACCGTAACGGGCTTTGGTTAAACAACCCAACGGGCCTTTTAATCCTTTAATATTTGGAAAGATATTTTCTTTGGGAACTTTTACATTGTCAAAAACAAGTTCGCCGGTAGCACTCGCACGTAAGCTCCATTTGCCGTGCGTTGTAGGCGTACTAAAACCTTCCATACCTCTCTCCACGATTATTCCCCGGATATCCCCCGTCTCATCTTTAGCCCAAACAACGGCAACCTGCGAAAAAGGCGCATTACTGATCCACATCTTTGCACCGTTTAAAATTACGTGGTCGCCTGCATCTTTTATATTACTTAACATATTGCTGGGGTCACTGCCATGATTGGGCTCGGTTAAACCAAAACATCCCAACCACTCGCCGCTTGCCAGTTTGGGTAAATATTTATTGCGTTGCTCTTCGCTGCCATACTGGTATATGGGAAACATTACGAGACTGCCCTGCACACTGGCTGTTGACCGTACACCACTATCACCACGTTCCAGCTCCTGCATCATTAATCCATAGCTGATATAATCCAGTCCGCCACCACCATATTGCTCCGGTACCGTAGGTCCAAAACAACCCAGGTCGCCCAGTTGTTTTACGATCTGCTGCGGAAACTCCGCACGCTGGGCATAATCTTCTATAATAGGGGAAATTTCTTTTTTTACATAATTGCGAACAGTCTCCCGGATGAGTTTGTGTTCATCAGTAAGCAATTCATCTACATTAAAATAATCAGGAGATTGAAAATTATCTGTTTTTACTGCCATAGTAGTTGTATGTTAATACGTTAATCTGTTAATTTGTTCATGCGTTGATCTGTTAATTAGCCCCACCGTTAACCTTGACGTTAACCTGTTTTGTTGCTATTTTATTCACCGCAAATATAAATACACTATGGCAGAAGATAATTTTTTGTTTTTGCAGATGCAACATGGCAAAAAAAGCTTTGTCTCTTAATTATAAAACACGCAAGTTTTGGAAATAACCTTATTGCCACAACAGGATGAACTGGTAGAACGCTGCCTGCGGGGTGATACACGGGGGTATAAGGAGATATATGCCCGGTATTCAAAAGCCATGTTTAATACCTGCCTGCGGATGTTGAACAATATGACCGAGGCGGAAGATGTATTACAGGAAAGTTTTATTGAAGCTTTTAAGAACCTGGAACGCTTTGAATACAGAACCAGTTTTGGGGGTTGGTTAAAACAAATATGTATTAACCGGTCCATCAACCAGCTGAAGAAAAGAAACACCAACCGGGTAGATATGGAAAGTATTGCCGGGTTTGACAGTGCTGACGAACAGCAGGTGGATGAAGCGGAGATCAGCTTACAGGTTGAATCGGTAAAAAAAGCGATTATGAAACTACCCGACGGTTATCGAACCGTTTTGAATTTGTATTTGCTGGAAGGTTATGATCACGGGGAAATAGCCGGGATATTGCATGTAGCTGAATCAACAACCAGAACACAGTATATGCGGGCAAAACAAAAATTATTGCAACTATTAAAAGAATGGCCATGAGTAATAATCTGAAAAAATTTATCCGGGATAACCGAAAAGCCTTTGACGAACATATACCGGCTGAAAAAGTATGGGAAAATATAGAAGCGTCTGTTACCGGCAGTAAAAAAAAGGAATTCATAATAAGGCCGCTTTATAAATGGAGTATTGCAGCGGCAGCCATGTTGATTATTGGCTCCGTTATTTTTTTACAGTTAGATAAAGCATCAACCGCGACTGCAGTTGTTGCCGGAAACGATATGGGATTTAATAAACTGCCTCCTGAGTACGCTTCGCAGATGAACCTGTTTGTAAAAATGATTGATACCCGGCAGGAAGAATTGAAAACAATTGCCAAAGAGCAACCCGAACTCTATCAAAAGTTTACATCAACCATCAACCAATTGGACAGTTCATACAATACCCTAAAAAACCAGCTCAGCGCCACTCCCAACCAGGAAATGCTGCTGGAAGTCATGATTCAAAACCTGCAGCTGCAGCTGAATGTGTTGAATCAGCAATTGAATATTATTCACCAAATTAAAGAACAAAAAAAGGTTAACCATGAAAAAAATGATCAAGCCATTTAAAATAATATTACCATTAATTATACTGTTGCAGGTAAATCTATTTGCACAGAATGATAATGACAAAGACAGCAGGAAAAAGTATGCATTTGTAAAAACAAAAGCAGTTAACAAATCATACAGTGTGTCATCTGCCGATAAACTGAATATTCAGAATTCGTTTGGTTCGGTAAAAGTAAATACCTGGGACAGGAATGAAATAAAAGTAGATGTTGACATTGAAGTATCGGCCAATACAGAAGCACTTGCCCAAAAGATGATTGACAGAATATCGGTAAATGATGGGCAAAGAGGCGGGGAGATAACATTCAAGACTGCAATAAAGGATGTAA
This sequence comes from Chitinophagaceae bacterium, assembly GCA_031402615.1. Lineage (GTDB taxonomy): Bacteria > Bacteroidota > Bacteroidia > Chitinophagales > Chitinophagaceae > Ferruginibacter. The sequence continues at coordinate 22,151 of JANNSN010000045.1, read as the reverse complement.
AGGAGGGCTATAATTCTAAAGGGGAGAAAAGCAATATGCACATCAATTACAACATTTCTATGCCGGCCAATAGTCCTCTGACAATAAAAAATGAATTTGGAGCTACCACCATACCCGATTACCGGGGAGAGGTGGACCTCACCAGTAAATTTGGATCTTTAACAACTGGTAATTTACCTCATGTTAAAAGTATAGATGTTGAATTTGGAAAAGCAAATTTTAAGAATATAACCGATGGTTCCATAACGATAAAGTATTCCAAAGCTGAATTTGCGAAACTTTCGGGCAAAATCGATTTGAAGCTGGAGTTCTGCAGCTATATTGTTATGAACCTGGACAACAGTCTTACCGGCCTGGATGTTAAAGCATCGTATTCAACTGTTAATTTAAAACCGGCTGCAGGCCTTTCGGCTGCTTACAATATATCCACCAGTTTCGGGAGTTTAAAAAACCGCACGTCAATAAATTTTGATGGCGACGAGGAAGGTAAAAATAACAGGGGGCCGAAATTTGACTTTAAATACAGTGGAAAATCAGGCAATGGTGCGGCGCCAATCAAAGTCAAAATGAGTTTCGGAAACGTCATCATTGGTGAACCCGGGCCCGATGATATGAAAGAGAAAGACAAATCAAAATCGAAGACATCTTAGCATAGAATAGCCATGAACATAAAAGGTCTGTGATTTAATCGCGGGCCTTTTGTATTTTTAATCTTATTTGATCAAAACCGGATAGTATGAAATTATTGACCAAAATACGGTTACTGATCCTGTTTTTTATGATCGCCTTGATCATCAGCGGCATTACGGCCATGCCTGCCGAAACTGAATTGCGTTGGCTGATGCAATACAAGGAGATGTTTCCGGAAAGGCTGGGAAACTGGCTGCAGCGCTGTTATTCGGCGTTGACGGATACGAACGAAAAATATCCGTTCCTGGCTTATGGATACGACTGGCTGGCTTTTGCCCATATCGTAATAGCTCTTTCATTTATAGGCGTTTACAGGGATCCGGTTAGAAATATCTGGATCATCAACTGGCAGATCATCAACTGTATTGCGGTTGTACCATTGGCATTTATTGCCGGCCCCATCAGGCAAATACCCGTTTTTCATATTCTAATAGATTGTTGTTTCGGGTTATTTGGTATCGTACCCTTAGTGATCTGTAAAAAGTGGATCAATAAACTGGCGGCTACAACCTGATCATTAATTATTGCGGGTATTATACCATCTTGATTTACTAAGTCCAAAGCACTACGTTGAAATCTTAGCTGGTATCATACCGATAGCAAATGGCTTTGGACTACAAACTGGTATAATCGGTATTAGTCTGTTTCTTCAAGCATAAAAACTTCTTCCAAAGGTTTATTGAAAAGCCTGGCTATTTTTAAAGCCAACACGGTTGACGGCACATATTTTTTCGCTTCCATGGCATTGATGGTTTGCCGGCTTACCGATACTTTTTTGGCCAGGTCTTCCTGTGTTAATCCATGTATGGCCCTTTCAACTTTAATATTATTTTTCATCGGAGAGGGTTTTGGAGTTTTTGTACAAAATATAATTAAACCGGGTAATGAAGATGATCAATACGGTAAACATATTGTATATCATCACATTTAAAAATGCAGTTCCATATACAAATGCAAAGGCCAGCAATAGCAAAATATGGCTTACAAAAACAGCCCAAAGTAAAGATGACAAACGTAGCCTGCTGATAAATTCATCTTCATTTTTTTCCTTTGAAAAACTCACCAGCATACCGCCCAGGATAAAAAGTACCCCAATAAGGGTATTGGTGATATCCGTATGGATAAAACTAAAGAATTGTTTTTTGCCAAAAACCTCGTCATGGAAAATGGCAAATACAGGAGTCGTTAACCAACCCGCCTCAAAGTCAGTAAAACTGAGTAGGATACCTGCGATAGTAGCCGGTATTAAAATAAACCATCCAATGGTTTTGTATTTGGAGGGTAATAATAATTGCTGTTTCATAATAAATTGTTTTTATAAAGTAAAGTAATTCTTACATAATGACGTAAAAACATTACATATTGTAAGAATAATTTAACATTTTATGGATGAAATATTGTCTATACATTTGTATTCAACTATATAAAAATGACGAACTATAGTTATTTAGCGTTGGGCGACAGTTACTGTATTGGTGAGCAGGTAGCTTTTGCCGAAAATTTTCCAAACCAGGCCATTCAACTCTTAAGGGAGGCGGGCTTTGCTTTTTTTGGGGCAGAGATCATCGCTAAAACGGGTTGGACAACCGACGAGTTAAGCAACGCCATTAAAAATACGATTACCCTGGAATCCTATGATATCATTTCTTTGCTGATCGGTGTAAATAATCAATACCGTGGACGCAGCAGCAGCGAATTTAAGTTGGAGTTTGAACAGCTGTTACAGGAAGCCATACTGCTTGCGGGTAACAGGCCGTATCGCGTTTTTGTATTGAGTATTCCCGATTGGGGCGTAACGCCATTTGCAGCAGGAAGAGATCGAAAACAGGTAGCTGAAGAAATTGATGCCTACAATGATATATGCGAGACTTCAGCCAAAGAATTTCAAACCGTTTTTATGGATATTACAACATCGCAAAGAGCGGACGGACATCAAGCGGAATATTTGGCGGCAGATGGTTTACATCCTTCCGGGTTAGAATATAAAAAATGGGCAGTTAAGCTCAGTGAAGCCATATTAAAGGGAATTTGAAATGACAGCAATCAATTATCAGGAAGTGCAGCGTTTTAAAATTTGGTGGGCCTGGATAGGGGTTGCCTCGTTGAATATTGTTTTGCTTTACGCTATTGTACAGCAGGTCATCATAGGAAAAAAATTTGGAACCAAACCTGCGCCTGACTATGTTTTAATATTGATTGAATTATTTCTTTTACTTGTTTTGATTTTTTTTATGACGATCAGGTTAAAAACAAGAATAACCGATAACGGAATTTATTACCGCTTCTATCCTTTTCAATTTAAAGAAACATTTATAGCGTGGCATGAATTGAGAGATGCGTATATGCGGGTATACCATTCGTTTTATGAGTATGGAGGATGGGGCCTCAGAACCGGAACAGATAAAACAGGCAAGGCTTTGAATACTTCAGCCTCGTCAAACCAGGGCTTACAATTACAATTTCATGACGGCAGACTTTTATTGATCGGCACTGCAAGACCCGATGAAATCCAGTTGATCATCACGGATGTATTAAGATCCGGAAAAATAAACAGGGGCGTTTGAACTGTTGGGATGCCGGCAGCTTTCTTTATACGTTGCAAAAAAATTATCTTAAGAGGTAAGATAAGTTACCATTTCGTTTTGATATTGTTGAGCGATGGCCCTGGCTTCTGTTGCAAAATCTTCTTTTTCACCGGCATAAATGATGGCCCTTGATGCGTTGACCAGTAGTCCACAATCCTTATTCATGCCGTATTTGCTTACTTCGCTCAAACTGCCACCCTGGAAACCCACCCCGGGAACCAATAAAAAATGATCCGGAATTATTTTTCGTATTGCGGAAAGGTCACTGGCCCTGGTTGCACCCACAACAAACATCAGGTTTTCATCCGTTCCCCAGCCACTAACTTTTTTGATAACGGTTTCGTATAACGGTTCTGCTGCGCTGTCGTTGATTGCCTGGCCAACAACATGCAACTGTTCAAAATCCTGACTACCGGTATTACTGGTCAATCCCAAAACAATGGCCCATTTATTATCAAATTCAAGGAATGGTTTCACACTGTCCTCTCCCATGTATGGAGCCACAGTGATGGCATCAAAATGCAGGGTTTCAAAAAATGCTTTGGCATATTGCGAAGAGGTATTACCAATATCACCACGTTTGGCATCGGCAATGGTGAACTGCTCTTTCGGAATATAGTTTACCGTTTTTTCCATGGCTTCCCAACCCTTTAACCCCATGGCTTCGTAAAAAGCGGTGTTTATTTTATAGGCCACACATAGATCATTGGTGACATCAATGATCTGTTTATTGAATTCAAAAACCCCATCGGGATGTGATTTAAGATGATCAGGAATTTTGTGGATATCCGTATCGAGACCAACGCAGAGATAGGATTTTTTTAGTTGTATCTGTTGAACGAGTTCTTTTCTTGTCATGCCGCAAAGTTAATCGGTTAACCTGGATAAAATTTCCCCGGCAATCTTTTTCGAATGCTCATCATTCTGTTTGCTCAGTTGGGCGGCTATATTTTTCCTGTCTGCTTCATCATGATTCTGGCTGAGTTTAAAAACATTATCCAGGCTGGTTACTTCAATTTCAATTCCAACAATGGCGCCAATCAGTCGTTGAATGTATTCGCCAGGTAGTTTATCAAAGGCAGCTGCTGTTTCCTTGCCTTCGTATTTTTCGGTAATGTGTTGAATGGCTTTGTAAGTGCCTGCTTCATCAGTAAATTTTATTTTGCCCTTTGCGTGAACGGTAATGTAATTCCAGGTGCTGGCTGCAGCAGGGTTGCTGTACCAGCTGGCACTTACATAACAGTGCGGACCGGTAAACACTACCAATACGCTGTCATTTTTTTCAAATGCTTTATGATGATCTGTATTTTTCATCAAGTGCCCGGTAAGAAACATTTTCCCCCCATCCCTGGTCTCTATGTTAAGGGGCAACTGCGTAGCTACCGGGTATTCGGCACCCGAGCCGGTTACAAGCGCAAATGAATTTGCTTTCATAAACGCGATCACTTTTTCATGATCTTCTTCGGTAAAGTAGGGGAGCTTGTACATATATATTATTTGGGCTAAAGCCTGGCGCAACTCATCCATTGCGCCTTGCTTTCCTGTCAGATTTAAAAAAACAAAACAACCGGGCTTTAGCCTAAAACCAATTCCAATATTTTTTTTTCAATTTCTTCATCTTCCCATTTATTTTCAATACCGGGGATAGCCATGATCTGCTGCATGATCGCTTCCTGCTTTTGCCCGTTAACCAATGCATCACTATACCTTATTTGCGGACTAAAGGTTACCTGGCTGTATAATGGGATCCATTGATCAGGATATTTTTTACTGAAGGCTGCTTCAATTTTTTTCTGCAGCAAAAATTTGGGATCGGCAACCTTGTCCCGCATCTCAGCAAAATTATTTAGTGCCAGGTCACAGATGGCATCGCCATCCGGTTTTCTCAATTCCTGGTATTCGTTTAAGATCATTGGCCAATGATGATCGTGTTTGTCGATCAGGCTGTTTAACACCGAACAATCTTCAAAACCACAATTCATGCCCTGCCCAAAGAAGGGAACCATGGCATGGGCTGCATCGCCTATCAATGCAAATTTATCCTCCCGTATCCACGGAAAACATTTTATGGTAACCAGGGGAGCAGTGGGATTGTTGAAAAAGTCTTCTTCCAATGATGGCATCAGGGGTACGGCATCAGCAAAGGTTTTCCCGAAGAATGTCCTTACCTTTTCTTTGGTATCCAAAGCCGCAAATGAAACATCACCGTCAAAAGGGAAAAACAAGGTGCAGGTAAAACTGCCGTCTATATTAGGCAATGCAATCATCATATAATTGCCACGGGGCCAGATATGCAAAGCATTTTTCTCCAACAAAAAACTGCCATTTTCTCCGGCGGGGATGGTTAATTCTTTGTAACCAAAATCTATATAATACTGACTGTATTGAAAACGGCTGTGTTGCATTTGGTGTGTAATCCTGGCGGCAGAATAGGCACCATCGCTTCCAAAGATCAGTTGCCCGTTGATGGTTGTTCGTTGCCCGGTGACAGCATCTTCAAATAAGATATCGTTTTTATTCCAGTCTATACTTTCGCATTTTTGGTTGAAGACAATTTCAGCTCCATGTTGTTCAGCCAGGTCCATTAACCGGCAATTGAGTTCGCCCCGGGAAACGGAGTTGATGTATTGTCCTTCTTTGCCATACGCCTGGTAAGCGTTGCTGCCATCGGCATTATGCATATAGCGGCCATGCATAGGGATACAAATTTTTCTGATCTCATCCATTAATCCAATTTCTTCCAATGCTTTAATGCCCCTGTCACTTAATGCCAGGTTGATGGAACGTCCTGCCACCAGGTCTTTCTTACGCATATCTCCCCGGCGTTCAAAAATTCTTACCTGGTATCCACGCTTTGAAAAATAGATCGAGAGCAATGAACCCACCAAACCGGCTCCAATTATTACGGTATCTTTTTTTTTCATCAATGCTTTTTTAAAATAAGTTTTATAATTTCTCCAAATTTCCACACATCTTCAAAACTATTATACAATGGTACCGGAGCAACCCTGATCACATTCGGTTCACGCCAATCGGCAAAAACACCGTTTTGTTTTAAAGTGTTAAAGACTTCCTTGCCCTGCTCCAGCATCAGCATAGAAACCTGGCAGCCTTTATGTGCTTTGGGTGTAATGATTTCTATCTTTTTTTCCAGTGCTCCTGCATTCAATTCTTCAATAAGGAAAAATAAATAATCGCTTAACTGTTGTCCTTTGGCGATCAAATTTTCCATGCCGGCTTCTTCAAACAGGTCAAGTGAAGCTTTGTGTGCTGCCATACTCAAAACCGGCGCATTACTCAATTGCCAGCCTTCGGCAGTCGCAATCGGTTTAAATCCTTTTTCCATTTGGAAACGGGTTTCTTTTTCGTGGCCCCACCAACCGGCTAACCGGGGCAGTGCTGTATTGACAGCATGTTTTTGATTAATAAATGCTCCGGCAACGCCGCCCGGTCCGCTGTTCAAATATTTATAACTGCACCAGCAGGCAAAATCCACATCCCAGTCGTGCAGGTGCAATTCAATATTGCCAATCGCATGTGCCAGGTCGAATCCGCAAAAAGCACCCGCTTCATGGGCAGCTTTGGTGATCGTTTTCATATCAAACACCTGGCCGTTGTAATAGTTTACTCCACCAAAAATTAACAGGGATGTTTGTGCTGCATGTTGCTTAATGGTTGATACAATATCTTCGGTTCTGATTGCATGTTCACCTGCCCGTGGTGCAACTTCAATAATCGTGTTATCCGGATCCAGTGCGTGAAACCTGGCTTGTGTCTCTAATGCATATTGATCCGATGGAAATGCTTTTGCTTCACAAATGATCTTAAACCTTTCTTTTGTTGGCTGATAAAAACTCGCCATCAACAGATGCAGATTCACGGTAAGTTGATTCATCACCACGATCTCTTCCGGCAAGGCACCAACGATCCTGGTCAATAAGTTTGGAAACATTTCGTGATAACTGAACCAGGGTTGCCTTGCATGAAAATGCCCTTCCACGCCAAAGCTGGCCCAGTCTTCCAGTTCATTCAGCACATAATCCTGCGTGGTTTTGGGTTGCAGGCCCAGGGAGTTGCCGGTGAAATAAATGGATTCCTGACCATTGACAATGGGGATGTAAAATTTATCCCTGAAATGTTTCAACGGATCCTGTTCATCCATTTGTTTGGCAAAAGCCTGGCTATTCTCAAAAATCATCCTCCGTATATTTAATCAATCGTTGCAATTACTTTTAGTTCAATGGCAATGGGTGTAGGTAAACTTTTTACTTCAACCGTTGTACGGCATGCCTGCACCATTGCAAAATGTTCATTGTAAATTCTATTGTAAACCGGGAAATCTTTTTTCATATTTGTCAAAAAAACGGTTACGTCAATAATCTTATCCCAACGGCTGCCACTGGCTTCGAGTACTGCTTTTACGTTGGCAAAAACCTGCAGGCATTCGGCTTCCATATTATAATTAATAATATTGCCTTCTGCATCTTGCTCTAATCCCGGTATAGAATTATCTGTTGCATTCCTGCTGCCAATACCGGAGAGGAATAATAAATTACCTACACGCCTGGCATGCGGATAGTTACCTAAGGGTTTCGCAGCTGAATCCGTATTTATTATTTTGTTCATGTTTTTATTTTAGCGCAGCGAAAAGGAGAAAAGGAGATTTCGCTGCACATGTCTCCGCGTTAACGCTGTTTTTCCTTTTCTTTGCGAGGATATTTAAAATTGTATACAAACATTTTTCGCTTCCGTAAAAAACCGCAACGCTTCCCAGCCACCTTCTCTTCCCACACCACTGTTCTTCATACCTCCAAAGGGTGTACGCAGATCCCTTACCAGCCAGCAATTCACCCAAACAATACCACATGCTACTTTTGCGGCGATACGGTTTGCCTTACCAATGTCCTGTGTCCAGACGGTGGCGGCGAGGCCATACGTACTGTTGTTGGCCAATTGCAGCGCTTCTTCCTCCGTTTCAAAAGGCTGAATGGTAATAACCGGTCCAAAGATCTCTTCCTGGTTGGTTCTGCAATTTTGATCAAGTCCTTCAATGATGGTTGGTTCAATAAAATAGCCGTCTGCGCATCTGCCTTCTAATTTAACAGCCCTGCCACCACATAAAATATTTCCGCCTTCATCTTTTGCAAGGGCGATACAGTTCATGATCTTGTCAAAATGTACCTTACTTACGATAGCGCCTTGTTTTGACGTTGCATCCATCGGGTCGCCGATCTTCATTTTTTTGATGATCGGGATAAAATGTTTTTTAAATTCTTCATAAGCCGATCTCTCGATCAATATCCTGCTGCCACACAAACAGATCTGTCCCTGGTTGCCAAATGAAGAGCGAATGGTTTCCGTCAACATTTTTTCCCAATTACAATCATTAAAAATGATGGTAGGATTTTTGCCTCCCAGTTCCAAAGATAATTTTTTGAACATGGGAGCGGCAATGGACGCAATGCGTTCTCCGGCCCTGGTACTGCCGGTGAAAGAAATGGCTTTAATTTGCGGATGTTTTACTATTTCCTCACCACAATGTTGACCAACGCCATGCACGATATTTAATACCCCGTCTGGTAATCCCGCTTCTTTACATATCTTTCCCAACAGGAATGCCGTTACCGGTGTTATTTCAGAAGGTTTTGCGATCACGCAATTTCCAGCAGCTAGAGCCGGAGCAATTTTCCAGGTGAATAAATACAAGGGAAGATTCCAGGGAGAAATGCATCCTACTATACCTATTGGTTGACGCAGCGTATAATTTACCGCTTTATCTTCCATTTGATGGCTTTCGCTTGCATAATGCATTATACCCGTGGCAAAAAAGCGAAAATTGGATGAAGCCCTGGGTATATCAACCTGTTTAGTTAGCCAAAGTGGTTTTCCATTATCTGCTGATTCGGCCAATGCCAGTATGTCCTGGTTCTCGTCAATGAGTTCCGCGATTTTGTTGAGGATGGTAAATCTTTGTTCCACCGGCAAAACGCTCCATGCGGGGAAAGCTTTGTTTGCTGCTTTGACTGCAACATCAATATCTTTCGCGTTGCTGTCGGGTATTTGTCCGTAAACGGTACCTGTAGCAGGATTTATATTGTCCATAAAATTCCCACTGAGCGGACCAATAAAATTTCCACCGATAAAATTTTCCAGGTGATAGGGAATAATAAGTTGCATGCTTAAAGGTAATTCAATTTATATTTCAACCGGGTAATTCTGATTCCCGGAAAATTGCTGTAATTTAACGATTCTAAAATTCAGAATATGTCGATAGCAGCACCTTTTAATTTAAAAAAATGGATTGATGAAAACAGAAGCCTGTTAAAACCACCGGTGGGTAATCAATGCATTTACAAAGACGCAGAAAACTTTATTGTTATGATCGTGGGTGGGCCCAATGCACGAAAAGATTATCATTTTAATGAAACGGAAGAATTGTATTACCAGGTGGAAGGAGATATTGTATTAAAAATTATGGATGAAGGTGTATCTAAAGATATTGCCATCCATGAAGGGGATATCTTTTTACTTCCGCCCAGAACACCGCATTCGCCCCAACGGGGACCGGGTACGGTAGGACTGGTTATTGAGAAAGTAAGGGAAACAGAAAAAGATGGATTTTTGTGGTATTGCGAAAACTGTGGCGATAAATTATATGAAGAATATAAAGTGATCAACGATATTGTTAGTCAACTGCCACCGGTGATGGAAGGATTTTACAGCGATGAACAAAAACGTACCTGCCAAAAATGTGGTGCGGTGATGGCGTCTCCGGTAAAAAAGGGTTAATGCACAATTTTATGGTATTGTAGAAAAGTAAAATACAAATGTTCAAAAAAAATCAAATGCCCGACCTCCCTCTTCCCGATTGCTATCGGGAGAGAGGGATTGAGGGAGAGGCTGTATGAAAATAGACATCCACACCCACATCATGCCCGACAAGATGCCCAACTGGGTGCAAAAATTCGGCTACGGTGAATTCATACACCTGGAACATAGAAATTGCAAAGCCTGTATGATGAAAGGCGATAAGCTTTTTAGAGAAGTGGAAGACAATTGTTTTGATGCCGCTTTGAGAATAAAGGAGATGGATGACACGGATGTAACGATCCAGGTACTCTCCACCATTCCGGTATTGTTTAATTATTGGGCAAAGGCGAAAGATGGCGATGAAACTTCCCGTTTTTTTAATGACCATATTGCGGAAACGGTTGCAAAAAATCCTGTGCGTTTTATAGGTATTGGTACGGTACCCTTGCAGGATATTGATCTCGCCATTAGCGAGATGGAACGCTGCATGACTGAATTGAAAATGCCGGGCCTGGAAATAGGCAGCAATATCAACGGCATTAATTTACATGATTCAACATTCTTTCCTTTTTATGAAGCTGCTGAAAAGCTGGGCTGTGCCTTGTTTGTACACCCCTGGGAAATGATGGGGCAGGACCAGATGCAGAAATACTGGCTGCCCTGGCTGGTGGGTATGCCGGCAGAAACTTCCCGTGCTATTTGCTCGATGATCTTTGGCGGGGTGTTTAAAAAATTTCCAAAACTACGGGTGGCTTTTGCACATGCGGGTGGTTCCTTTCCGATAACGATCGGGAGAATTGAACATGGTTTTCATGTGCGGCCCGATTTGGTTGCTGTTGATAATGACATTAACCCCAGGGAATATATCGGTAAATTCTGGATCGATAGTTTAGTACACGACAGGCAGGCCATGAACTTTATTATTGAATTGATGGGAGAAAATAAGATCTGTATGGGTAGTGATTATCCTTTTCCATTGGGAGAGCATCACCCCGGAAAGTTAATCGAAGACATGCAGTTTTCAAAAGAACTTTCTGAAAAACTATTGTTTAAAAATGCCGAAGATTGGCTAAACCTGGAAACTACTCATTAAATAAATTGGGATAATCTGTTATTATTCCATCAACTCCCAATTGCTTTAGTTCGTTTATTTTCTTTTTATCATTTACCGTCCATGGAATGATCTTCATATTTAGATCATGACATTCTTTTATTAAACCCGGTATAACCAGGCTGAATTCCGGGCTATAGATGGTAGGTGTAAAACCCAGATCACTAATTTGCTTACGAAAACTGTTTTTATCATCCGCTTCAACCAGCATGGCTGTTTTTATTGCAGGATAATGTTCGTGCAGGTATTGCAATGTCCGGAAATCAAATGACTGGACAATTACAAAATCCTCCATTTGGTTTTCTTTGATCACGTTCACCAGCAGATCAACAAATTCTCCCGGTTTTGGATGAAAGATATTATCGCCAACCGGGGTGCATTTGGTTTCTATATTAAAGAAAGGATAGGGTCGCCTGGCCATCATCATGTATTCTTTCACTGCTTTAAAAACATCAGCCAAAAGCGGTTTTACAGCTTTCATCTTCTGCTGATCAGGAAAACGGGGGTGTGGTTTCATACCCACATCATACGTAATGATGTCGGCATAATCCATCTTATACATATTAAAAGTCCGCTCATCTTTTTCTGCAATAAAGCCTCCACCGGGTTTCGTTGTTATTTCATGATTAAAAAATGGTTCATGCGAAAGGAATACTTTTTTGTCTTTGCTGATGCTAACATCCATCTCCAAAGTGGTAACTCCCATGCCTATGGCATTGACCATGGCCGGGATGGTATTTTCGGGCATCAGTCCACGGCAACCCCGGTGACCTTGTTTATCAAATTCTCCGGCCACCCGGGCCTCCATTACCCGATTTTGGCTTTCGCTATTCATCATTTTATTTTTTTTTGTTGAAGCACAGGAAATAAATATAAAACCCAGGATAAAAAATCTGAATAGTTTATCCGGCCCAATAGTAAATATTTGTTTCATCATGGTTTAAAGTTAGTCTAAAAAAATAAAAATCCTTATTTGCACCAAAAACAAAGGGCATGAATCAATTCATGCCCGGCTACCATATGTTTCCATGCGTATTACGCTTCTTTTTCTTCGTCGACGTTGTTTTCGCCATTCCATTCTTCTACAATTTCGCCATCTGATGTTACAGCCAAAATAATCGCATCGTCTTCTTCACGTTCATTTTCTTCCGTAACAATTAAATCAACTTCGGTTACTTCCGCGATTATTTCAACTTCAGCGGTTTCTTCTGCAGTTTCGGTGAACCCGCCTGTTTCAACAGCATGCTCAGCTTCCATTTTTTCCTCAGCCTCTTTAACATTGGTTGCCAGGATCAGTTCTTCCATCAATACTTCTGATATTTTTGGAAGGTCTTCGGCGCTGTTGATGCCAAAATAATCCATGAAGGATTTTGAGGTAGCATAAATAAGGGGCTTACCTACTGCATCTTCATTTCTGCCGGAGATAATGACCAGGTCTTTTTCCAATAATTTCTGTACGGCATAATCGCAGTTTACACCACGGATAGATTCTATCTCACTTTTGGTGATGGGTTGCTTATAAGCAATAATGGCGAGGGTTTCCAGCGCAGCCGTAGACAGGCGTTTTAAAAATTTATCGCCGTTAAGCTGGGCTACAGTTTTATGATATTCTTTTTTGGTGAGGAACTGCCAGCCACCACCGATCTCTTTCAGTTCAAAAGCATAAAATTCTGCACTGTATTTTTCGTTGATGCCTTCCACTGCAGCATCCACCTGTTCCCGGGTGGCCCGGTCTTCAATAAAAGCCAAAGCGCTGTTCACGAGTTCAAGAATTTCTTCATTGTTCAACGGTTTATCGCTGGCAAAGATTAAAGCCTCAATATGCGGAATGATATCTGAAAGTTCCATGCCCCTGTCCCCGAAAGGGGTATATGTTTTATGTTTAAAAAATATGGTCGTCTCCTTTTCGCACTTTTCACAGAATCCTGCGTATAGCGGTTTAGGGGTTTACCCCTGCAGCGCCGCCGCACCACTAACAATCTCCGTTAATTCGGTTGTAATGGCAGCCTGCCTGGCACGGTTATAGCTGATCTTTAATGATTTTAATAATTCGTTGGCATTGTCACTCGCCTTATCCATCGCTGTCATACGGGCACCATGTTCACTGGCGTTGGCATCCAGCGTAGCCTTAAACAACTGCGTGTTTAATATTTTTGGCATCAATTCGGCGATTAAAACATCTTTGCCCGGTTCAAAAATAAAGTCAGCGTTTTTCTGACCTGCAATCTTATCTACTTTTTTAACGGGTAAAAATTGTTCTGCTACAAAACGTTGCGTTGCGGCATTTTTAAATTCGCTGTAAATTAATTCTACTGCATCAATTTCTTTATTGGCAAAAGCGTCCATGGCATGTTTTGCAGCAGCCTGTACTTTTTCAAAACTTAAGCCGCTGAAAATATCCCAGTATTGATTGATTACTTTAAACCCGGTCTTGGTAAAATTCTCATATCCTTTTTTCCCGATGGGCAATACCTGTACTTTCCCTTTAGCAAACTGCTGCGGGTATTTTTCGTCAATTACCAGCTTGGCCAGTTTAATGAGGTTACTGTTATAACCGCCACATAAACCACGGTCGCTGGTAACAATAATGATCATCACATTTTCAACCGGGCGTTGTGCCGCCAGGGCAATACTTACATCTCCTTCGCTATTGCTGACAATATTGCCTAACATTTCCTGCAGTTTCTGGGCGTAAGGGCGCATTTGGGTGATGGCATCCTGGGCACGGCGTAGTTTTGCCGCACTTACCATTTTCATGGCTTTAGTGATCTGCTGCGTACTCTGAACACTCTTTATCCGGTTACGGACCTCTTTTAATGCACCACTCATAGTAATATCCTGGTTAAATTAATATAATGCTGTTGTAATAGCTTTTAGGGGGGCAAAGGTATAAGAAAATTAGCAATTGGCAATAGGCAAAAAAGCTATTTGAGCCCTGGTAATCCGGTATCTAAAAACGTGGCGGCCCGCCCATTTTCCTGAAATCAACATTACCTGCACCCTGTACTTTCTGACCGGCAAATTTTTGTAGCCGGTAGGTAAATGTGGCTATAAAGTACCTGGTAAGGCGATTTGTACGGCTGTCGACAATGGAATTGGCTGTAACCGAACGGTTTATATTACTATTTTGTTTAAACAAATCAAATGCTTCTATTTTGAGTATACCATTCTTCTTTTTAAACAATTGCTGTTCTAATGAAGTATTCATGATCACCTGGTTTTTGGTGACACTGGTTGCCAAACCATTGTTGATCGTATAATCAACATCATATTTCAGGACCATGGTTTTTGTAATATTTAAATTCATGTTGCTGCTTAATGTCCAGGCACTGCTGCTGCTGTTTTGCAATGTAGTTAATGGTTTTCCTGTTTTATTGATGTATCGTACATCATTTAAACTGTAACTGATACCTGTGCCCAATTCCAGGATCTCTTTGTAATTGTATTCGAAGTTGAGGCCCAGGCTGATAACCCAGTTTTGGCCAATATTCCGGATGCTGTCGATCAGGTTAATATTGTGGTTGTAGTTGGCCGTACCTCTTATTGAAATTACATATTTCCTGTTTTTATAGGGCCTCGAATAAACGTAAAAACCCAGGAGGTTGTAATAACCATTTACATTTTCGGGAATACTTAACTGACGCCCTGATGAATCCAAAGCCACTGCATTGTTTATGATTTGATTTTTTATGGTGCTGAAGCTGATGTTGGAAAACAACACTTTACCGGTGATGAAATTGAAATTATTAAAACTTAAATTCATGTTGTGATTCATGGAGGGTTTCAGGCCTGGATTACCAACTGTTATATTTTGAGGATTACTGACATCCGTTACCGGTTGCAACTGGCTAAAGCTGGGTTGGGTGGCATTTCCATTGTAACTGAAATTAAGGGTCTTGGTCCTGCTGAAATTATAAACAAGGCGTGCAATTGGAAATATGCTGGCCCTTTTAATTGTTTCATAGGCGCTATCCCTGGTGATTGAATTACCCTGCAGGTTTACCGGCTGTAAGCTTACACCAATGGTATAATTATACTTCTTTTTCGTGGTGCGTAATGACAGGCCTACACGGTTATTGTAAAAGTTGTTTTCATAATCATTGCTTAATGAATTATTCAGTGTCTTTACCTGCGAGGCCGAATCAACATTAAATGTTTTGCGGTCGTTACGGGCATAACTTACATTATGAGAATAAGTGAAATCAATACTTTGGTATTTGGTGATAGGTTCAGCATAAGTTAACCGAACTCCATAATTATAATTGTTGTTTTCCTGGACAATAAACTGGAAACTGTTGCGTGGGCCTGCACCCGGCGATGTATATTGATAGTTGAGGTTATTTACGTCCTGCTCCGAATTGTTCTGATCGGTACCCAAATTAATACTTGTTGAAAAGTTACGGCCACGCTTTCTAAACTTGTGATTATATAAAACGTTCACAGCAAAATTGGGTGCCGTTGAATTGGTTAAATTATTATTTATTCCTTCGCTGGTTTTTGTTCCATCTGGTTTTAGATAGTCAAAAATTGTATTGTTGTCAGCGTCACTGCCGCTGAAATTAAAGCTGGGACTGATCTTTACATAATTGAAAGAATCAACCTGGTATTCCATATTAAAAGTAAAACGGTGCGAGTTCCCTATGGTAAGATTATTTACATCCTGGTTATTGATAAAACTGCTGTTTTCATAAAAATTTTGTGAAGATGAATTTTGCAGCTGCATGGTATTTTTATGATTGTAGGAATAACTGCCATACACACTTATTCTTTTGCTCCACTGATCCCGGTAGTTAAAACCATACGAATTGGTGGTAGAAATTCCATTGCTGCTACCACCACTAAATGCACTGGCATCAATATTTCTCATGCCACCCATACCCCCGGCATTGCTCATGACAGACATACCAGAACGCATCATACTGGTTGCACCCCGGTTACCACCCCCGCTAAAATTAAATAGAGAAGTGTTGGTATTGTTACTGTTGGCCAATACAGAGATCTGCCTGTCGTTTTTAAAATAGTTGCCGTTAAAGGAAGCCTGGTACCTGTCGGATGTTCCATATCCTGCAGTGGCGCGTCCAAAAAAACCTGTATTCTTATCTTTTTTGATCTGGATATTCATCACTTTATCCGGATCACCATCTTTAATACCCGATACGGTAGCCTGGTCACCGTAATCGTCTATGATCTGTATCTTATCCACGATATTGGCGGGCAATTCTTTAGTCGCTGTTTTTACATCGCCCCCAAAAAAATCTTTACCATTTACCTTTACCCTGCTTACTGCTTTTCCCTGTGCAGTAACATTGCCATCTTTATCAACCTGTATGCCCGGCATTTTTTTGATCAGGTCTTCCACCACGGCGCCTTCTTTTACTTTAAATGAAGCGGCGTTATACTCTATGGTATCTTCCTTAACCACGATTGCAGGGGCTTCCACCGTTACTTCCGCTAACAGTTTGGCATCCTGTGCCATTACAAAACTGCCCACATCAATTGTTTTTTCGGCCCTGGATACAGGTACAAATTTGGCAACCGGCCAGTAACCCAGGTGACGTATGATGATGGAAAAATTTGAGTTTGGAACGTTCTCGAATCTGAACCGGCCCTTGGTATCCGTAAAAGTATAACTGGTATCGCCCGGGTTAGATTTTACAACTAATCCTATTACCGCGTTTTCGATAGGCTTAATTGTTGCAGAATCGAAAAGTGTACCTGTAACCTGGGCATTTGCTGCTAAACCTAAAAAAATCACAATAGCTGTAATTTGTATTTGTCTCATAAATACAAGTTGGTATACGAAAATATTCGTGTAAATGTAGTCTTTGCGATAGACATGTAGGCATTTATTTTGATGAGTGGTGACTGTTTAAGGAATTTATAACAATTATCAGTCGGTAAAGTTATTGCCTGTTTTTCGCCGGACTGGGATTTGGTTTGTAGAAACTGTATTTCCTTAAAGTTTGCATGCAAATATGATGATCTATTTTTCTGGCCTAATAATTCTTTGCAGGGTTAGTTATCCTGTTTTCCGGTGGGCTTCTTACTGTAAATAAAAGCTGCCGTTGCAGGCAGGCGGGCTTCCATTAAAAATAAAACGCTTGCCAAAAACTGCCCTTTATGCTTCATATATAGGGTGGTTTGCTGTTTCTATCAATGACATAGTAAAGTTGGTTAGTTGAATTATTTAATTTTGAGTTGCAAGGACTCAAATAGAAACCCTAAACATTTACTACCTTTATCGCCCCTTTGTAATTAAGGGAACCAGGTTATGCCAATTTGGCTCGAAAATATTTTCTGCACCATATTTGACATTGAAATAATCCTGGCAAACGGGAATTTACACAATACCCAACAATACTGAATTTTATGATAGGAGCTATTTCAAAACTTTTTGGCGGAAACAAGAGCGAAAAAGATGTAAAAAAGATCAAACCTGTGGTTGAAAAAATAAACCGGTTTTTTGACCAATATCAATCGTTGAGCAATGATGAACTGCGTAACAAGACTGCTGAGTTTAAACAGCGTATTGCTGACCATCTTAATACCATTAATACTTCCATTGCAGAAAAAAAGAAAGCTGCCGAGGAACTGCCCATCACTGATATTAACGGCCGTGATATTTATTATAAAGAGATCGATGAGTTAGGAAAAGACAGCGACAAGGAACTGGAAGTGGTGTTGCTGGAAATTTTACCTGAAGCATTTGCCGTGGTAAAAGAAACCAGCCGTCGTTTTAAAGAAAATGATACGTTGGCATGTACAGCAACAGCATTAGACAGACTGCTGGCAACAAAAAAAGATAGTGTTGTTATTGAAGGCGATAAAGCCATTTATAAAAACAGCTGGACCGCCGGTGGCACAAAAGTGACCTGGAACATGGTGCATTATGATGTGCAGTTGATCGGCGGTATGGTTTTACATTCGGGTAAGATCGCTGAAATGGCAACCGGTGAGGGTAAAACGCTGGTTAGTACCCTGCCTGCTTATTTAAATGCATTATCCGGACAGGGCGTGCATATCGTTACGGTGAATGATTACCTGGCAAAAAGAGATAGTGAATGGAACGGTCCCATTTTTGAATTTTTAGGACTGCGTGTTGACTGTATTGATAAACATGAACCCAACAGTGATGCGCGCCGAAACGCATACAACTCCGATATTATTTATGGTACCAATAATGAATTTGGATTTGATTACCTGCGTGATAATATGGTGCACACACCATCAGAAATGGTACAGCGCAAACACCATTTTGCGATGGTAGATGAAGTGGATAGCGTATTGATCGATGATGCCCGTACACCGCTGATCATCAGTGGCCCGGTAGGACATAGTGACAACACACAGCAATTTTTTGACCTGAAACCCAGGATCGAAAAATTGATTGATGCCCAACGAAAGGCAACTAACCAATTCCTGATTGAAGCCAGGAAAAAAATTGCTGAAGGCAATGATGACCCCAAGGATGGCGGTCTGGCTTTGTTCCGGGCCCATCGTGGTTTACCCAAGAACAGTGCATTAATTAAATTTTTAAGTGAACCGGGTATCCGCGTTAAAATGCAAAAATCTGAGAATTATTATTTGGCCGATCAACAAAAGGAAATGCCCAAGGTGGATGCAGAACTGTATTTTAATATTGATGAAAAAAACAACCAGGTAGACCTTACAGACCTGGGTATCCAGTTAATAACCAAAAGTGGAGAAGACCCGGAATTTTTTGTGTTACCCGATATTGCAACCCGGCTTGCTGATATTGAAAAGAGTGCGGAATCATCTGATGAAAAACTGCGGCAGAAAGAATCGCTTTTGAATGATTATGCGTTGAAAGCAGATCGTATTCATACCATGCAACAATTGTTGAAGGCCTATACCTTGTTTGAGAAAGATGTGGAATATGTGGTTATTGAACAAGCGGTAAAAATTGTAGATGAACAAACGGGCCGTATCATGGAAGGCCGTAGATATTCGGATGGTTTGCACCAGGCTATTGAAGCCAAGGAAAATGTAAAGATTGAGGCTTCTACACAAACATATGCCACGGTAACCTTGCAGAATTATTTTCGGATGTACCACAAGCTTGCCGGTATGACGGGTACCGCCGAAACAGAGGCGGGTGAGTTTTGGAGTATTTATAAACTGGATGTAGTTAATATTCCTACCAATGTACAGGTTATCCGAAAAGACGAACAGGATTTTGTGTACAAAACCAAAAGAGAAAAATACAAAGCTGTAATTGATGAGGTTGAAAAATTACGAAGCATAGGCAGGCCCTGCCTGGTTGGTACAACCAATGTGGAAGTGAGTGAATTACTGGCCAGAATGTTGAAGCAAAAGAATATTCCACATAATGTGTTGAACGCAAAACAGCATGGTAAAGAAGCACAGGTGGTAGCAGAAGCTGGTTTGGCGGGAGCTGTAACCATTGCCACCAACATGGCCGGCAGGGGTACCGATATAAAACTAGGGCCCGGTGTTAAAGAAGCCGGTGGTTTGGCAATCGTGGGAACTGAACGCCATGAAAGCCGCCGGGTAGACAGGCAGTTACGCGGACGTGCCGGTCGCCAGGGTGATCCCGGAAGTTCCAGCTTTTTTGTTTCGCTGGAGGATGACCTGATGCGTATGTTTGGTAGCGAGCGTATTGCCGGACTCATGGACAGGATGGGGTATAAAGAAGGTGAAGTGATCCAGCACAGCATGATCACCAAATCTATCGAAAGGGCACAAAAAAAGGTGGAGGAGAATAATTTTGGTATCCGGAAGCGTTTGTTGGAGTATGATGATGTGATGAACAAACAACGTAACGTGGTATATAAAAAACGTAATCATGCTTTGTTTGGCGAAAGACTCGCACTTGACCTGGATAATTCGTTCTATTCTGTTGCCAACGGGCTGATCAATTCATTTAAGGAATTAAATGACCACGAGGGTTTTAAACTGGCCGCTATCGTCAACTTTGGAATTGATACGGCTATCACGCCCGAAGAACTGGATAAAGGAGATGTTAATCATTTAAGTGATCGTTTGTATACGGAAGCTATTGAACAATATCGCCTGAAAACAGATGCCCTGGTAAAGCAGACATTGCCCGTTATTAAAAACATTCGTCAGGAACAAGGCAATCATATAGAAAATGTAGCGGTGCCTTTTACCGATGGTAAAAAACAAATTCAGGCATTGGCTAACCTGGATAAATATTTGGCAACCGAAGGCAGGGAACTGAACGATGCCCTGGAACGTAATATCACACTGGCTTTAATTGACGATGCCTGGAAAGAGCACCTGCGGGCCATGGATGATTTGCGTCAGAGTGTTCAATCGGCCAGTTACGAACAAAAAGATCCGTTGGTTATTTATAAGATCGAGGCTTTTGGAGCCTTTAAACAAATGGACGACCAGGTGAACAGGGATATCGTAAGTTTTCTTTGCCATGCCCAGATCCCGTTTGAACAAACCAATGCCGGGCAGATACGTGAAGGACGTGAACGCAAGACCGACATGAGTAAGATGCGCCAGCGCAAGGAGCAGTTTGCAGGTGCCGGTGGCCCCGAACAGTTAAGTGGTGAGAATGATTATATTGATCCTTCAGAGCATAGTAAACAGGAACCTATACGTGTTGAAAAAGCACCGGGCAGAAATGACCCTTGTCCTTGCGGAAGTGGAAAGAAGTATAAACATTGCCATGGGTAAAAGACCTATACGGACCGTTCTTCGAGACCCGGCCAGAAAGCGGAATTGTAAAATTTTAGTTAGTTTTGTTTTTTTAAATCGCAGTATAAATGACTTATATTACTATTGATACAAAAACCGTTCAGGCAAAAAAATTGGTAGCGCTAATCGAAACCCTGCCTTTTGCCAAAATACTTGATGAGCCAAATGCTTTAACTCAAAAGGCTATAGTGGATGCGAGAAAAGGTAAAACCCGGAAAGCTGCTTCTGTGAAACAGTTATATGCTGTCCTCAAAAAATAATGTATAATATTGAATATACTGGAAGGTTTAAGCGGTAAAAGAGGGTATAAGGAATCGGTGATACAAAATATAATAAACCTGCTTGCGAACGGAATGCCATTATCTGCAAAGAACAAGCCCCATAAACTTACCGGTGATTATAAAGATTGTTGGGAATGCCATATACAACCTGATTGGTTATTAATTTGGCAGATAAATATAAATAGCAACACGATGATATTGATCAGAACAGGAACTCACTCCGATTTATTTTAATTTTTTAATACCCTAAACTTTTCTAAAGTTTCTAATACCGATTATACCGATAGCAAATGGCTTTGGACTACATACTGGTATAATCGGTATTATATACTTGTAATTAAATTTTTGTATGAATCTAAACGGCAGGGCTAATTAATATTTTGAGGTGCCAGAGATGAAAGAATAAGCTTCAGCCTCATTTTCCGGATAACCCCAACGGGGTGGTATGATTATAGTAGAAATAGGTTAACAGACCCCAAAACCCCAAAGGGGTGACATCATTAAAATGCCTTATTAATCGTACCATTCAAACAAATACTTTTCATCAAACGCAACTTCAAACTTTTTTAAAAAATCAAGGTATTCCTTTTTAAAGGTTTTCTTTTTATGGTGCTTCTCCTGGTTAAGTATTTAATCATTCACTTTACCAATAGGAGAATGTAAATAAGAAAATGCACCGAAACTTTCCCGACGGGCAAACTTTCCTTTTACAAAATCAGATGCATTGTTTTAAATATCCCTTACCAAATCTGATATTGCCATGGCAGGTTTAAAACCTGCAAAGGCATGGATATGGTCAGGCATGCCATTTACAATAATTGGTTTTTGCCCTTTGCCTGTAATTGTTCCGGCTATATATTCAGGTAATT
Organism: Chitinophagaceae bacterium; assembly: GCA_031402615.1. Taxonomy (GTDB): domain Bacteria; phylum Bacteroidota; class Bacteroidia; order Chitinophagales; family Chitinophagaceae; genus Ferruginibacter. The sequence goes on along the minus strand of JANNSN010000045.1, from coordinate 94 downwards.
CAGATTTCCGGCTATTTCCAACCAGGTTTTCCCTTCCTTTAACCGCGAAAACAATCTGTATATAAATTTGAGAAAATGTTCCGGCATGATAGAA